>JBAZNB010000001.1:0-176882 GCA_041649435.1 Minisyncoccota bacterium
CCACGATTACTTTAACTGCTAAATCTGGCTACACGTTTACGGGCGTGAGCGCTAATTTCTTTACTGTTTCCGGAGCAACTTCTGATTCAAATCCAATTAATTCCGGAGTCGTGACTGCTGCTTTCCCAGCCACCGGAGTTCCGGTTAATGGTGCTTGTGGAACCGCGGCGAAAACCTATTTATCTAGTGCCACGACTTATGGTTCAAATACTTTTTGTTCCGCTGGCACAGCTGTTCCAACCACTCCTGCTTTCCCAGCTCAAGGAAGTTCCACAACCTGGACTTGCCAAGGTTTACACACTGGAACTAATGCTAGTTGTACGGCCACCAGAAACCCTGCTTTAAGTGCTTGTACAGCTTCTGGAGGAATAACCTGTACTAGAACAACAAGTGGTCTTTATACCATTGATCAATTTACTGGTGCAGGAACAAGAACTTGGACAACCCCTGTTGGAGTTACTTCTGTTGAATATCTTGTGATTGGGGGTGGAGGCGGAGGGGGAAATGGTACAGCTTCAGGTTATCGAGGTGGTGGCGGTGGTGGTGGCGGATTTTTAACAGGAACAATATCAGTATCAGGGAATAAAACTTTAACTGTTGGTGCTGGTGGAGCAGCTGGTGGAGGAAATGGCGGCAATAGTGTTTTTGGATCAGTAACAGCTTCTGGCGGCGGCGGCGGAGCCAATGGGTTTAATGTTGGAAAAAATGGAGCTTCTGGCGGCGGCGGCGGAGCTAATTCATCGAGTGGCTATCAGGCTGGAGGAACAGGTATCTCTGGTCAAGGTTATGCTGGAGGAACAGGAGGATCTGATAATACAAATTATAGGGGCGGAGGAGGCGGCGGCGGAGCTGGTCAAGCTGGATATTCGATTGCCGCTAATAATAGTACTTCTGCGAATGGCGGAAATGGAAAAACCTCTTCAATAACAGGCACAAGTACTTATTATGGCGGTGGAGGCGGAGGAGGTCCTTTTCATTGCGCAAGCGGAGTTAATACGGTTGGTGGTCTTGGCGGTGGAGGTTCTCCATCAGGATATGTAGGTCAGCCAGGAACAAATGGTCTTGGCGGTGGAGGGTCTGCAGCGGGAGAGACTTACGCTGGCGGTGCTGGCGGAAGCGGAATAGTAATTTTAAAATATCTTACCCCTTAAATTTACTATTGATTTTTTTGATTTTTCCAATATGATTATTTTATGGATAAAATTCAAAAAACAAACATAACTATTCTGGGCGATGGCGCTTGGGCAACTACTTTGGCAATTGTTTTGTCTAAAAATGGGCACAATGTTTTTATTTGGAGTGCTTTTCCAGAGCATTTGGAAGAATTAAATAAAAAAAGAGAAAATAAGAAATATTTACCAGGAATTAAAATTCCGGAAAATATTATTTTTGAAAAAGATTTAAAAACAGTGATTGAAAAATCAAGCTGGATTATTTTTGCTATTCCTTCAAAGTTTTTTCGTAGCGTGGCTCAAAAAATAAAAGCCAGTAAAAGTAATTTAAAAGGAAAAGTTTTTATTAATGTTGCCAAAGGATTAGAGCAAAAAACTTTAATGAGAATGACTGAGATTATTAAAAGCGAATTAGGAAAAGTGGCAGTAGCGGTTTTAAGCGGTCCGTCCATTGCTATCGAGGTTGCGAAAGAATTGCCGGTTTTGGTTGTAGTTGCTTCAAAAAATCATGAAATTGCTAAAGAAATTCAGCATATTTTCAGCAATAATTATTTTCGGGTTTATACTTCAACAGATGTTATTGGCGTAGAATTAGGAGGTCCTTTAAAAAACATTATTGCTGTTGTGGCTGGAATTTCTGATGGGCTTGGTTTTGGCAGTAATGCCAAGGCGGCGATTTTATCCCGAGGATTAGCGGAAATTCAGCGCTTGGGAATAAAGATGGGGGCAAAAAAGAAAACATTTTCCGGCTTGGCTGGTCTAGGGGACTTATCTACTACTTGTATTAGTCCGGAAAGTAGAAACAGAACCTTTGGAGAAAGAATTGCCAAAGGTGAAAAAATGGCCAAGATTATTGAATCAACCGATAGTATTATTGAAGGAGCCACGACTGCGGAAGCGGTTTATCAGCTAAGTAAAAGATATAAAGTGGAAATGCCGATTACAGATCAGGTTTATCAGGTTTTGTATAAAAATAAATCTCCGCAAACAGCCCTAAAAGAATTAATGACTCGAAAAAGAAAGCCTGAATAAAAATATTGAAAAAAATATTAATCCAGGATAAAATATTAATTGTTTTAAAGATTTTTTTAATAAAAAATAATAAATAAAAACATGGAAGAGAAAAAATATCAAGTTGATAAAGAAAAATGCATTGGTTGCGGAAGCTGTGCTATGGTTTGCCCCGGAGGCACGGAAATGAAAGATGATGGTAAAGCAGAAGTAGTTAGCTCTTCAAAAGTTGAAGAATGTGGCGGAATCGAGCTTTGCCCCTATGGCGCAATTATAGAAATAAACGGAGCAATTGAGGACGATGAAGAAGAATAAAAATATGAAAATTACTAAAGATACTTTTCTAGCAGATATAATTAATCAGGAGAAAGCAGAATCAGCCCTAGAAAAACATCAAGTTCCTTGTTTGTCTTGTCCTTTTGCCAAATTAGAAATGCATGAATTGACTATTGGTCAAATTTGTGAAAATTACGGACTTGATTGCGAAGAGCTTTTAAAAGATTTAAATAATGATTTAAACGGGCCGGATGAATAAGCCGGTCTTTTTCATTTTTGTTTTTTTGATTGTTGCGAATATTTTTACTTGGTCAATTTGTATTCCTTTGTTTTCTGTAAATAACGAATTAATGCTTGATTTTATAGATGTTGGACAAGGGGATTCTTGTTTTATTAAAACCTCTGAAGGATATAAAATAATAATTGATGGTGGGCCTGATTATCATAAGGCAATTGAAGAAATAAATCAGGAAATTCCTTTTTGGGATAGGGAAATAGATTTAATGATTATAACCCATCCGGAGCAAGACCACTTTATCGGATTATTTAGAATTTTAAATTCTTATCGGGTAAAAAATATAGTTTGGAGTGGAGCAGAAAAACAAACCCAATCTTTTGAAAATTTTAAAATTGCTGTTGATCAAGAAAAGCAAGAAGGATGTCAAGTTTTTGAATTGTCGGCTGGAGACAAAATTATTGCCGGCAGAACAGAAATGTTTGTCCTTTTCCCTTTTGATTCAACTGATAAAAATTCGAAAAAAACTAATTCTTCCGCAATTGTTTTAAAAATGTCTTTTGATGAAAATAATTTTTTATTTCCAGCTGATATTGGATCAGAAGAAGAAAAATTAATTATTGAAAGCGGGCAAAACATAGGAGCTGATGTTTTAAAAATTGGACATCATGGATCTAAATATTCAACATCTGATGAATTTTTATTACAAGTTTCTCCTAAAATAAGCGTTATCCAAACAGGAGAAAATTCTTATGGACATCCGGCCGAAGAAACATTATTTCGGCTGGAAAAAAACAAAATTAAAACCTACCGAAACGATTTAAACGGAAGTATTAAAATAATTTCTGATGGTTGGAATTTAAAAACAATAGTTGATAAATGATTTTAAAATTATGGAATTTTTGCTATAATAAAAGAGCCCCGGAATTCAAAAATTCCGAACACCTTTTCAAAGGGAGCCATAATTTTTAACCGCCTTGGCTGTTAAATGAGGCGCCCACTTGGACTCTTCGGATTCCATTTGAAAAGTCCGGGGCAATTAAAAATAATCCACCGCCAAAGCGGTGGTTTGTATTTTTTAAAATTAAGTATTAAAATAGATAAAACAATATTTTTTAAAAAATATGGATTTTCCTCACAAATATGTTTTCGAAGAAGAAACAGAGATTCAACAGATTGAAAAACTAAAAGAAAAAAAATCTGTTTCACCTTTTGCGGTCGGTTTATTTTTGTTGGCTGTTTTAGCGGCTGGCGGATTTTATTTTTTTAAATTTTATTTATCAACACCTTCTTTAGAAAAAGAACAAGATCAGAATATCAATCAACATTTAAACCAAGAGATAAATAAATTTGCAGCTTATGAAGAATTGCCAGCAATATTTAATCCCCAGGTTCCAGATTATTCAATTGAAGACGATTTTAGTAATGTAATTAATAAAGATAACTTTAATTTTTCTTCTGAGGCAGAATCTTTATTGAAAAAAAATAATTTTGTTGTAATTCCAGCCAAGTATGGCGAATTTTATTCTCTTTATGAACAATCGCGCTATCAGCAGATTCCTAATTTTATTACTACAGACTCAATGTTGCATAATTATCATTTGCTTTTTGATTATGCTTTGAAAAAAGTGGAACAAGAAAAATTAATTCCAGAATTGAAAAATCTTAATGCCTTAATGCTTTCCGAATCTCTTAATCAATATCAATTATTAAAAGACACTGAGTGGGAATCTGCCGCTGAAAGAAATGTAGAGTTTTTTAGCGCGGGAAGTAAACTTTTAGATAAAAACGCTATTATTCCTGAATTGGGAGAAAAAAAAGTTGAGCAAGAAATATCGCTTATTAATGACCATCAAGGCATTGAAATTTCTCCGATTATGGGAATTAAAGAAGATTATTCCCAATATATTCCTCGAGGCCATTATGACCAGAGTCAATCGCTAAAAGATTATTTTCAAACTATGATGTGGTATGGCCGATTAACTTTTGTTTTTAAAGACCAAGAAGCGATTAAATCAGCTGTTTTAGTCGTGGCCGCTCTTGATAAAAACGATAATCAACAATCTTGGGATAAAATTTATGAGCCAATTAATTTTTTCGTTGGCAAAACAGATGATATTAATTACTATGAATTCAAAAAAACAATTACTCAAATTTATAGCCAAGAAATAAAATTATCCGAACTGGCTTCTGATTCGAATAAATTTTCAGAACTAATTTCTTTGGCTCAAAAAATGGATCCTCCGCAAATAAATTCAATGCCTATTTTTAATTCTGATATAGAGCCAAATAGGGAAGAAGTGATTAAAGGTTTTCGATTTTTAGGGCAAAGATTTACAATCGATGCTTCTATTTTTCAAAGATTGATTGATCGCGAAGTTCCAGATCGAATGCTTCCGAAAAGTTTGGATATTCCAGCTGCTTTTGGATCAGAAGAAGCTTTAAATCTTTTATTAGAAGCAGGAGAAGTAAAAAAATATCCAACTTATCAGGCAAATATGTCTAAAATTCAATCCCATCTT
Source organism: Minisyncoccota bacterium (assembly GCA_041649435.1). GTDB lineage: Bacteria > Patescibacteriota > Minisyncoccia > Minisyncoccales > Minisyncoccaceae > UBA6220. The sequence continues at coordinate 5,217 of JBAZNB010000001.1, forward strand.
TTGCAACTGCCAAAAAGTGCGTGGACTCAAAATTTATATTGGGGATGGCTTAATGCGTTAAAGCCGCTATTAGAAAAAAAATCAAATGGATATCCTTCTTTTATGCAAAATCAAGCTTGGATTAGAAAAGATTTGAACACTTTTTTGGGAAGCTGGACTGAATTAAAACATGATACTGTTCTTTATGCAAAACAAGTATATGCAGAAATGGGCGGTGGACCGATAGAAGAGGATACTCAAGGTTATGTTGAGCCAAATGTTTATGTTTATTCGCGCCTAGCATCACTTTTACGTATGACTATTGTTGGTTTAGAAAATAGAGATTTAATGCCCTCTGGATTGAAAGAAAATTTAGAAATAATGGAAAAATTAGCCTTATCTTTAAAAACGATTTCAGAAAAAGAATTAAACAATCAAGCCTTAACAAAAGAAGAATATGATCTAATTGATTCGTATGGCGGACAATTGGAAGAATTTTGGATAAAAACAAGCGAAGGAAATTTAAATGTTGAATCAGCTGTTATTATTACAGACGTGGCAACTGATCCAAATGGTTTTGTTTTAGAACAAGGGGTGGGGTTTGTTTCCGAAATTTATGTAGTGGTGCCAATTAATGGAAAATTAAAAATTACTAAAGGTGGAACTTATTCTTATTATGAATTTCCTTGGCCCTTATCTGATCGGCTAACTGATAAAGAATGGAGAGAAATGTGTGAAGAAAACGAGCCCACAGCCCCGAATTGGACTAAAGCTTTTATTGCTAATTCTTTTTCTGAAAAAGGAAATTAATGCACCAAAAAAATTTTAAATTTTTTTTAATATTTTTATTAATATTTATTTTTTCTTTTTTTATTTTTCCAAAAATTTCTTATTTATATTTTTCTAAAAATCAAGTTTGTTTTTTTTGGGATAAAGATATTTCCAACTTTGAAAAAGACCAAATGGAATTTTTTTCGGAATCTGAAAAATTTTTCAACAAGAACAAAACCGAAAAAATAAAAACCAGCGAATCTTATTTTTTAGAAATAAAGCTTAAAAATAAAAAAATAGAAATAAGCAAAGACGATAAAATTATTTGGTCTTCGCCCGAAGACTGGAGAGTTGAAGATTTTATTTTTGCAGATTCAACCAACAAAGAAGAAGATTATCTTAATCTTTTAGTTTGGAAAACTGGTAGTTATGGGTCGCAGAAACCGATTTGGATTGAAAAAAATGATTTTAATATTAGAAATCATTTATTTGTTTTTAAAATCAATAATTTTGCAATAGAGCCGGTTTGGCAGTCTTCTGCTCTTCCAAAACCTAATTGTGAAATAGTAATTGCTGATGTTAATAATGATCAAGAAAATGAATTGATTGTTTTAGAAGGGGATTATAATAATCAAAAATGCCAAGGCCAATATTTGGCTGTTTGGAAATGGCATGAATGGGGGTTTCAAAATGAATGGCGAAGCGAAAAAGGAAATTATGAAAACTTAAGAGTAAAATTTTTTGATCAAAAAAATTATATAGTTGTAAATTAAAAACACTCTTCCTAAAAGAATGTTTTTATTTCTAAGTCGGGCTGCTGGGAATTGCCCTCGTCGTCGATTTCTGTTGAAATCGCGCTCGGGCCCCGCTCGGCCTCGTCAGGCCTGCGCGTTCAATCCCCAATAAAAATTTTAAAATTAAAAACACTCTTCCTAAAAGAATGTTTTTATTTCTAAGTCGGGCTGCTGGGAATTGCCCTCGTCGTCGATTTCTGTTGAAATCGCGCTCGGGCCCCGCTCGGCCTCGTCAGGCCTGCGCGTTCAATCCCCAATAAAAATTTTAAAATTAAAAACACTCTTCCTAAAAGAATGTTTTTATTTCTAAGTCGGGCTGCTGGGAATTGCCCTCGTCGTCGATTTCTGTTGAAATCGCGCTCGGGCCCCGCTCGGCCTCGTCAGGCCTGCGCGTTCAATCCCCAATAAAAATTTTAAAATTAAAAACACTCTTCCTAAAAGAATGTTTTTATTTCTAAGTCGGGCTGCTGGGAATTGAACCCAGGTCTTACGCACCCCATGCGCAAATAATACCGTTATACGACAGCCCGCCGTTGCTATTAAGAGCTTGGCAGACAGGCCTGTTGATTGTAATATCAAATTATTTTGCTAAAGCTTTGATGCATTTTGCGCAAGCCAAGATTCTTTTTCCGGCAAAGTCTTTGTATTTTTTCTTTGTTGTCCCAACAGGAACAGTTACCCATTGTAAATTGGGATATTTTCTTTTCAGAGGAGAAGGATTATATCGAGAAATTAATTTCTTATATTTTCCGCCCAAGTGAGAAGATTTGCCACAAATTGTACATATTTTTTCCATATAAAAGTATCTTATCAAAAAAATAAATAAAATCAACCCCCAAGCTAATTAGGGATATTTATTTTTTACTATTTTCAAAATTTTTATCTTATGTTATATTTTACAATATGGAATTAACAATTTTAGAAACAATCATTGGTTTTGTAATTTTAATTTTTTCAATAATAATTCATGAGATTTCCCATGGAAGCATGGCTTATTATCTTGGAGATGATACTTCTAAAGACCAAGGAAGATTAAATCTTAATCCCATTAATCATTTAGATTTTATCGGGACGATTATGCTTCCAATTTTTTTATTAGCCGTAGCCAGTCCAGTAATTGTGGGATGGGCCAAGCCAGTTCCAGTAAATTTTAATAATATTAAAGATAAAAGATGGGGAGCCCTAAAAGTATCTTTGGCTGGACCAATGGCAAATTTTTTTGTGGCCATTATTTTTGCCTTAATCATTAGGGCGGTTCCGGTTTTAAGCTCGGATTTATATTTAGTTTTTGAATTAGTAGTAATTTATAATTTGGTTTTAGCGATTTTTAATCTTATTCCCATTCCTCCTTTAGATGGATCTCATATTTTATTTGATCTTTTACCCCAAGAAAAATGGTTTTATGAAGCCAAGAAATTTTTAACTCAATATGGATTTTTGATTTTAATCTTTTCTATTTTTATTTATCCTGGAATTAGCTGGATTTTTGTTTTAGCAGAAAGAATTTTTCTTTTTTTTGCTGGCCAGCCATTTGTTTAAAATTGACAATTCTTTCTTTGGTTGCTAATTTAAGGACAAGGACTGCTTGTCCTTTTAAAATAAACAGAGGGAGAAAGTGAAACCGGTTCCAGTAAATCTGATTCAAAATAAAACCTTTGTCCGTTCTTGGCAAGAAGCAGCTGCTTTTATTGATGACAAGGGAGCTGAGCGAGTTATTGGCGGGCCAAAAGAAAACGGATCAGAAGTTGAAAGAAAAAAGATCAAAGACACTTGCCAGATAATAGAATTGTTTGGCAAGGCTATTGATCAGCTGAACAAAGGGGAAATGCATCCTAAATTTCCTTTTGGTCCAAAGCAGTTAGAAGAATATTGCCTTCAAATGACTCCTGAATACGTGGAAAAATGGCAGAAAATGTCAAATGCTGATGTCCATAAATTCAGGTATCTTTATTGGGAGCGTTTTCTTTTTCCGTATGACCAAATTGAAGCTTTGAAACTGAACCTGGCTGAATTGATTAAGCACGATTTAAGCTCTAATCGCGTTCAAGCCATAACCTGGCGTCCGAATGAAGATGCCTTTAATGAAGAACCGCCATGCCTGCAGAGAGTCCAAGTTATTTATCTTGGCAAAGACGAAGAAGGTACAAGATGTCTTGATATTCGAACCGATTGGCGTTCGCGAGATATTAATGCCTGGCAATCAAATCTTATCTGCTTGAATCGGGCTTTTAAACGTCATGTTTTTGAGCCAAATGAATGCAAGGTGGTAAGGTGGATTGACAATTGTGCCTCTCTTCATTGCTACGAAGACCGACTAGACAAACTGCACGAAGCAGCTTGGTACCAAAGATTCGGCAATCAGTTCTTTGTCGAATAAAAATTATTTTTTTATCGATTATTAAGTAATCGATTTTTTATTGGAAAAATAGAAAAAATAAACGTAAAATAACTGGAAAAAACATATTTTTTAAAAAAATTAAAAATTTAGAAAAAGAAAAAACTATTTTTAAGCCTAAAAAGTTGACATTTTTCTTTTTATTTGCTAACTTTATTACATTATATTACAGATAAGCATTGTTAATTTTTATGCCAACCATACATCAATTAATTAAGAAAAATAGAAAACCAATCAAGAAAAAAACAGCCAGTCCGGCAATGGCTTTTGGATTTAATCCTTTGAAAAATCGTCCAAAAACTTATGAATCGCCTTTTAAAAAAGGAGTTTGTTTAAAAGTTTTTACAGCAACCCCTAAAAAGCCGAACTCTGCTTTAAGAAAAGTAGCTAGAGTAAAATTAAGCAATGGTATGGAAGTAACTGCTTATATTCCAGGAGAAGGTCACAATTTACAAGAACACTCAATTGTTTTGATTAGAGGGGGAAGGGTAAAAGACTTACCAGGTGTTCGTTATCATATTATTAGAGGATCTTTTGATTGTTCTGGCGTAGAGGGACGAAAGAAAGAAAGAAGCAAATACGGAGCTAAAAAACAAAAAAAATAGAAAACTATGGCAAATAAGAAAACATTTAAAAAAATGGCAACAATGCCAGATCCTGTTTATAACGATATAATGTTGGCTAAGTTTATCAACCAATTAATGTTAAACGGGAAAAAAACAATTGCTCAAAAAATAATGTATGATAGTTTGGAGATTGTTAAAGAAAAAACAAAACAAGAACCTTTGGATGTTTTTCGATTGGCCATTCAAAATGTTTCTCCTATGTTGGAAGTAAAACCAAAAAGAGTTGGAGGAGCAACTTATCAGGTACCTATGGAAGTAAAAGGAAATAGAAAATTAAGTTTGGCTATGAAATGGATTATTACTACTTCTCGTTCAAAAAAAGGAAAAGCCATGAAAGAAAAATTAGCCGAAGAATTAATTGAAGCTTCTGAAAATAAAGGCGCTTCGGTTCGCAAAAGAGAAACCGCCCATAAAATGGCTGAAGCTAATCGAGCTTTTGCTCATTTTGCTTGGTAATTTCTATTTAAAGCCTATTTTTTAAAATAGGTTTTAAGTTTGTAAATAAAATTAATTTAAAAAATAAAGAATACTAAAAACATGCCCCGACAATATCAACTTGAAAAATATAGAAACATTGGTATTATTGCCCATATTGATGCTGGAAAAACCACAACTAGTGAGCGAGTTTTGTATTATACCGGAGTTTCTCATAAAATTGGGGAGGTTCATGAGGGAGCAGCTACCATGGATTGGATGGAACAAGAAAGAGAAAGGGGAATTACTATTACTTCTGCTGCCACTACTTGTTTTTGGGTTCCTGGAGATTATTTTAAAAAAGACAAAACTAATGAACATAGAATAAACTTAATTGATACCCCTGGACACATTGATTTTACAGCTGAAGTTCAAAGAAGTTTAAGGGTTTTGGATGGAGCCGTGGTTGTTTTTGATGGAGTAGCTGGGGTTGAGGCTCAATCAGAAACAGTATGGAGACAAGCTGATAAATATAATGTTCCCAGAATTTGTTTTATTAATAAATTAGATAGATTAGGAGCATCTTTTGAAAAAAGCTTAAAATCAATTTGGGACAAGCTTACTCCAAATGCCGTGGCCGTTCAATTAGCAGTAGGAGAAGAAGCTAATTTTAAATCAGTAATAGATTTAATGGAAATGAAATTAGTTGATTTCCAGGGCGAAATGGGAAAAGAAGTAATAAAAACAGATCTTCCTGAAGAATTAAGGGCCAAAGCTGAAGAATGGAGAAATAAAATGGTAGAGAAAATAGTTTCCGAAGATGAAGTTTTAATGGAAAAATATTTAGAAGGAAAAGAAATTTCTCTTGAAGAATTAAGACAGGGTTTGCGAAAAGCAACCATTGCTTGCCGTTTGGTTCCAGTTTTTTGTGGAAGCTCTCTAAAAAATAAAGGCGTGCAATTAGTGCTTGATGGAGTAATCTATTATTTGCCAAGTCCATTGGATTTACCAGCTGTTATTGGTTCAGACCCTAAGGATGAAAATATAAAAATTGAAAGATTGGCCAGCGATAGCGAGCCTTTTTGCGCTTTAGCTTTTAAGGTGGCTACTGATCCTTTTGTGGGAACCTTGACTTATCTTCGAGCTTATTCCGGCCAATTTAAAAAAGGAAATTATCTAATTAATACAACTAATGGAGAAAAAGAAAGAATCGGCAGAATATTAAGAATGCACTCAAATGAAAGAGAAGAAGTGGAGGAAATTTATACCGGAGATATTGTGGCTATTGTTGGCTTAAAAAATACCTCTACTGGACACACTCTTTGCGAAGAAAAAGGCCAAGAAATTATTTTAGAAAAAATTGTTTTCCCAGAACCAGTAATTAATATTAAGGTTGAGCCAAAACTAAAAGCAGACCAAGAAAAAATGGGAGCTTCTTTGAAAAAATTAAGAGACGAAGATCCTACTTTTAGAATTGAAACAAACTCGGAAACAGGAGAAACTATTTTATCTGGAATGGGAGAATTACATCTAGATATTATTGTGGATCGATTAAAAAGAGAATTTAATGTTGAAACCGTTGTCGGTAAGCCGCAAGTTTCTTATAAAGAAACTATTAACTCTAATGCCGAAGCTGAGGCAAAATATATCAAGCAATCAGGAGGCCGTGGTCAATATGGCCATGTTAAAATAAAAGTTGCACCTCAAGAAAGAGGACAAGGATTTGAATTTGTTGATGAAATTAAAGGAGGAACAATTCCACGTGAATATATTCCAGCCATAGAAAAAGGAATTAAAGAAGCAATGGCTAAAGGGGTTGTTGCTGGTTATCCAATGATTGATATGAAAGCAACTCTTTATGACGGATCTTTTCATGAAGTTGATTCTTCGGAAATTGCTTTTAAAATTGCAGCCTCTATGGCTCTTCAAGATGCTAGTAAAAAAGCTGGCGCTCATTTACTTGAACCGATTATGAAAGTAGAAGTGGTTGTTCCGCCAAATTATTTGGGAGATGTAATCGGCGACTTGTCAGCTAGGCGCGGACAGATAGACGAAACAATGGATCGTGTCGGATTGAAAGTTATTAATGTAAAAGTTCCTTTAGCGGAAATGTTTGGATATGTGACCAATTTAAGGTCGCTAACCGAAGGCCGAGGAACTTCGACAATGGAGTTTAGTCATTATGAAAAAGTTCCAGGAAATATTTCTCAGGAAATAATTGAAGGCAAAAGATCATAAAAACAATCTTAAAGCTATGGATATCAATGAAATAAAAAAAATAATCAAAGAAGATAAAGTCAAGATTATTATTACTGATCAAGAAGCCCCAGCTTTAGTAGTGATGAGTTACGAAGATTATCAAGCATTGAAAACTCCTGAAAGCAAGATAGAACCAATAAGAAAAAATATTCAAAATCCAGAACCAAGACAAAAAGAAGTTAATGAAGTTATTGAAACTGAGCCGTTAAAAATAGAAGATTTGCCTTTTTAGAAGGTTGAAGATTATTAAAAAACAAGGCAAAATATTGACTTTTTCGAAAATTTAGTTAGAATAGATTTGTTAATCTTAACGGCTACTATTTTAGTTGCCGATTAATAAGTATTATAAATTAAAATTTGATAATTTTTTAAAAATATCAAATTTATCAGCAGTTCTTAAAACTGTTGAAAATAAATAAAATAAATAAAAAAAATTATGGCAGAAACTTTTGAAAGAACCAAGCCCCATCTTAACGTTGGTACCATCGGGCACGTTGATCATGGGAAAACAACATTAAGTGCAGCTATCTTGCACTGCTTGTCATTAAAAGGTGACAAGAACATTAAAGCAAAATCAGTTGATCAAATTGATTCTGCTCCTGAAGAAAAAGCTAGAGGAGTAACTATTAATATTTCTCACTTGGAATATGAAACAGAGAAAAGGCACTATGCTCACATTGATTGTCCTGGCCACGCTGATTATATTAAAAATATGATTACCGGTGCTGCTCAAATGGATGGAGCAATTTTAGTTGTTGCTGCTACTGATGGCCCTATGCCTCAAACTAGAGAACATATTTTATTAGCTAAGCAAGTTGGTTTGCCTTCTATTGTTGTATTTTTAAATAAATGCGACATGGTTGATGACCCAGAAATGATTGATTTGGTTGAAGCTGAGGTTAGAGATCTTTTAAAAAAATATGAATTCCCGGGCGACACAGTTCCGATTATCCGCGGATCAGCTTTAAAAGCTTTGGAAGCAACTAGCTTAGATGACCCTTGGGCTCAAAAAGTAATTGAATTATCAAATCAATTAGACACTTATTTTCCAGAGCCTGTTCGCGATACAGAAAAACCATTCTTAATGGCTGTCGAAGATGTATTTTCAATTGAAGGCCGAGGTACTGTTGCTACTGGCAGAATTGAAAGAGGAATTATTAACGCTAACGAAGAAATTGAAGTTGTTGGAATCAGGCCAACTGGAAAAACAACAGCTGTTTCTGTAGAAATGTTTAATAAATCTTTAAATACTGGCCAAGCTGGAGATAATGTTGGTATTCTTTTAAGAGGATTGAAAAAAGAAGACATTGAAAGAGGTCAAGTTTTGGCTAAATCAGGAACAATTACTCCTCACACTGAATTTGAAGCAAAAATATATGTTTTAAATAAAGATGAAGGCGGACGACACACTCCTTTCTTTTCTGGCTACAAACCTCAATTTTTCATTAGAACAGCCGATGTTACTGGAGACGTAGTTTTAAAGCCTGGAACAGAAATGGTAATGCCTGGAGACACAGTTGATGTAAGCGTAAAATTAATTGTGCCCGTAGCCTTAGAAGAAAAATTTGGTTTTGCTATTCGAGAAGGAGGGAAGACAGTTGGTGCTGGAACAATTACAAAAATAATAAAGTAAGCTTGAAAGATGGCCACAGCGAAAAAAACAGAAAATAAAGAAAAAACAGCACGCCTAAGGATTAAATTGCGAGCTTATGATCATAAAGTGATTGATAAAAGCGCTCAGCAGATTATTGATATGGCCTTGCGAAACGGCGTAAAAATTGCTGGGCCAGTGCCTTTGCCGATTGAAATTAGCAAATTCACTGTTAATCGATCAACCTTTGTTCATAAAAGCGCGCGGGAACAGTTTGAAATGAGAATCCATAAAAGGATTATTGATATTCTTAATCCGAACCAGAAAGTAGTGGAATCATTAAAATCGCTTACGTTGCCGGCTGGAGTTGACACTGAGATAAAAAGCATACTTTAAGATTATTTAAAAAAAGCTAAATAAAAATTAATATCCGTTAACTAGCTTACTGGGCTGGTGCCCAGTTTTTTATTACCGAATAAAAAAATATGAAATGCATTCTTGCGAAAAAAATTGAAATGACCCAAGTCTTTGATGAGCAAGGAAACGTTGTTCCCGTGACTTTGGTTTTGGCTGATGATTGCAATATTTTACAGGTAAAAACAAAAGAAAAAGACGGATATGAAGCAATAAAAGTTGGAACAGAGAATCTTCCAGAAAGAAAAATTAAAAAAACTGGAACACCTTTTCGATTTGTTAAAGAATTTCGAACCGATATTTCTAATTATAAAGTTGGTGATATTATCCAGAATTCAATTTTTGATTTAGGAGAAATCGTAAAGGTTTCCGGGATTTCTAAAGGAAAAGGATTCCAAGGAGGAGTAAAAAGACATGGTTTTAGCGGAAAACATACTGCTACTCATGGCAATAAACATGAGCATCGTACAATTGGATCAACTGGATGTGCTACCCCTTGCCGAGTTATAAAAGGAAAAAGAATGCCTGGCCGAATGGGAAGCGATAGAATAACTGTTAAAAACTTAACCATTGTTGGAATTGATAAAAAAAATAAAATTATTGCTTTAAAAGGAGCGGTTCCCGGAAGGAGAGGCACGCTTTTAGAAATCGTAAGCGCAAAATAGTATGAAAAAAACAATTGCTAAAAAAGAAAGTCCAGCCAAGGAGGGAAACAAAGCGATTGCTTCTGATTTGCCGAAGGGAATTTTTAATGTTCCAATGAATGCTAATTTAGTCCACCAGATAATCACTTCTCAATTAGCTAATCGCAGGCAAAATATTGCTCACGCAAAAAGCCGGGCAGAAGTAAGCGGAGGAGGAATAAAGCCTTGGAGACAAAAAGGAACTGGCCGAGCCAGACATGGATCAATTCGTTCTCCATTGTGGATTGGTGGAGGAGTTGCTTTGGGTCCAAGAAATGATAAAATTTTAAGCAAAACAATTCCTCAAAAGATGAAAAGAAAAGCTTTGATGATGGTTTTGAGTTCAAAAGCCCAAGATGGTTATTTGGTTCTTTTGGAAGAAATAAAAATTGATGAACCAAAAACAAAAAAAGCCATTGAATTTTTAAATAAAAATTCGATTAATGGTGAAAGTTGTTTGATTGCTTTGAGTAAAATGGATAAAAATATTATTTTAGCCATGAGAAATATTCCTCGAGTAGAAACTATTCAGGCTAAAGATTTAAATTGTCTCGATCTATTATCTCACCGCTATTTAATTTTAGACAAGAAAGGGATTGAAGAAATAAAAAAAACTTTTAAAAGAGGTGAATAAATATTATGGCAATAAATATTTTTAAAAAATCAAATAAGGAAAGAAAGTCTATAAAAAAAGAACTGACGGTTAAGGCTGAAACAAAAATTTCTGATGAAACAAAAGGAGAAAAAGTTTTGGCTCAAAAAAATAATCAAGCTTGGAAAGTATTGAAATTTCCGCATGTTACAGAAAAATCAGGATTAATGGCATCCGATAATTTTTATGTTTTTCAAGTAATGCCAAAAGCAAATAAAGTTGAAATTAAGAAAGCAATAGAGAGCGAATACAAAGTGAACGTGACAGATATTAAAATAATAAACATACCGCGAAAAGCTGTTCAAAAAGGAAGAATCCCAGGATTTAAAAACGGATATAAAAAGGCTTGCGTAAAAATAAAGTCAGGCCAAAAGATTGATATAATAGCGCAATAATATGATCAGAAAGCAAAGAATGGACAATTTAAAAGTTTTAACCAAAGGCAAAAAACCGGAAAAATCCCTTTTAATTAGGATTAAAAATACCGGAGGCCGAGGGAGCGATGGAAGGATTACCTCTAGACATAGAGGCGGTGGAGCCAGAAAATTATATCGTTTGGTTGATTTTAAACAACCCAAAAAGGATATTCCAGCGGAAGTTATTTCTTTGGAATATGATCCCAATCGAACAGGATTTATTGCTTTATTGAAATATGAAGATAATGTTAAAAAATATATTTTAGCCCCTCAAGGATTAAAAGTTGGTGATAAAATTATTGTTGCTGATAAGGCTGAAGCAAAATTAGGAAACCGAATGCGCTTAAAAAATATTCCAGAAGGTTTGATGATTTATAATTTGGAATTAGAGCCTGATCGAGGAGGAAAGCTGGTAAGATCAGCGGGGGCTGGAGCGGTTATTCTTAATTATGATCCAGATTCAGGATATTGTAATATTAAAATGCCTTCTTCAGAAATAAGAAAAATATCAGGAGAATGTTTTGCTTCTATTGGCTCAGTTTCTAACGAAGAATACAGATTTATCAGATGGGAAAAAGCCGGCAAAAGCCGAAAGAAAGGAATCAGGCCTCATGTTCGAGGAACTGCTATGAACCCTTGCGATCATCCTCATGGTGGAGGAGAGTGTGGATCACCAATTGGTATGGCTTATCCAAAAACTCCCTGGGGAAAACATGCTTTAGGGGTGAAAACTAGAAGCAAGAATAAGTGGACAAATAAATTAATTGTTTCTCGCAGAATTAAAAAGAAAAGAAAATAAAAAAACATGTCAAAAAGTTTAAAAAAAGGTCCAAATATTGATCAAATTCTTCTTAATAAAATAAAGAATTTAAAAGTTGATAGTGCTCCTGCCATTAAAACCTGGTCTCGAGCAGCGATTATTGTTCCAGAAATGATTGGATTTATTTTTGCAGTGCACAATGGAAAAGATTTTATTCAGGTAAGAGTAACAGAAGAAATGGTTGGTCATAAATTAGGGGAATTTTCTCCGACAACTAAATTTGTAAGACATGGAGGGAAAATGCAAAAAGAACAAGAAAAAACAAAACCCGCCAAATAAAATAAAGAAAAAATAATATGGCTTTTGAAGTAAAATTAAGACATTTAAAAATATCCCCTCGAAAAGTAAGATTAGTGGCAGACATGATTAGAGGGAAAAAAATTGATGAAGCTCAGGCCATTTTAGGTTTTGTTGTAAAAAAAGGAGGCGATCCAATTTTAAAACTTTTAAATTCTGCCGTAGCAAATGTTAAAAATACTGGAAAAAAAGAAATTACCGATTTGTTTATTAGTAAAATTACCGTTGATGAAGGTCCGATCTCAAAAAGAATAATGCCTAGAGCGAAAGGGAGAGGAGACAGGATTATGAAAAGATCCTCTCATGTCACCCTTGTCTTAGATGAAAAAAGAAATAAAAAAGCAAAAAAAATAATAAAAACAGAAACGAAAAAAGCTTCTGGAAAAAAAGAAATTAAAAAAGAAAAGAAAAAATAATTATGAGCCACAAAGTCCACCCGAAAATTTTTAGAATTAAAGGAGTTGCCGATTGGTTGTCGCACAGCTTTTATGGATCTGAACCTAGAAAATATCTAAGAGAGGATTTTGTGATTCGTGAATTTTTAAATAAAAAATTAAAAGAGAGTAGTGTAGAAAAAATTGAAATTGAAAGATCGGGAAATAAAATTATTGCTATTATTAGTTCAGCCAGGCCGGGAATAATTATTGGCCGAGGAGGAGAAGGAGTGGAAAAATTAAGATTGGAATTGTTAAAAAATCTTTTTAAAAAAAATAAACTAACCTTGAAAGAATTAAATGAATGGGGGAAAAAAATGAAGATAGAGATTAAAGAAGTTTCTAACCCCTGGACATCTTCGGAATTAGTAGCCCAATGGATTGCTCAAAGAATAGAAAAAAGAACTCCTTTTCGAAAAACCATTAAACAAGCGATTGAAAAAGTAATGGGCAACAAAACAGTAAAAGGAATCCGAGTGGAAGTATCCGGACGTCTTGATGGAGCACAAATTGCTAGAAAAGAATGGCTAGAAAAAGGACGATTACCAAGACAAACAATTAGAGCTGATATTGATTATGCCCTGGAAGAAGCACGCTGCACTTATGGAACAATCGGAATTAAGGTTTGGATTTATAAAGGTGATAAATTTGAATAAAAAATATGTTAGCTCCAAAAAAATTAAAACATAGAAAACATCAAAAAGGGAGGAAAACAGAGAGAACGTTTGAGAGCCGAGGAACAAAAATAAGTTTTGGCAGTTTTGGATTAAAAGCAATGGGAGCAAAATGGATAACTGGAAATCAAATCGAAGCTGGAAGAAGAGCAATTATTAGATATTTAAGAAAAGGAGGAAAATTGTGGATTAGAGTTTTCCCCGATAAAGTAATAACTAAAAAGGGGCAAGAAGTTCCTATGGGAGGAGGAAAAGGATCTCCTGATCATTATGTCTGTCCAATAAGACCGGGCCGAATGATTTTTGAGCTAGAAGGAATCAGCGAAGCAGATGCCAAAGAGGCTCTTCGAAAAGCAGGAGATAAATTGCCAATTAAAACAAGATTTGTTAAAAAGCAATAAGGACCATGAAAAGAAAAGATTTAACTAAAAATACAATAGAAGAGCTTTCTAAAGAATTAGAAGATTTAAGAAATAAAATTAAAGAAATGCGCTTTAAGGCTTCTTCCGGAAGCTTAAAAAACGTTAAAGAATTTAAAGAAAGCAAAAAACAAGTTGCCCGAATTTTAACCATTATTAATAATAAAGCTTAACCACAACAATCATGCCTAAGAAACAACTTATCGGAATAATAGTTTCAGACAAGATGCAGAAAACTGCAGTGGTTAGGGTTGAAACAATTAAAGAGCATCCTTTATATCGTCGAAGATATAAAACTCATAAAAAATACAAAGCCCATTTTGAAAATCAGGGTGAATATAAAACTGGAGATGTAGTTATAATTCGAGAAATAAAACCAATAAGCAAAGACAAAAAATGGGAGATTGTGGAAAAAATGGTTAAATAAAAAGATATGATTCAAACAGAAACATTATTAAAAGTAGCTGATAATTCTGGAGCAAAAACTGTAAAATGCATTCGAATTTTAGGTGGAACAAGAAAGAGATATGCTTTTTTGGGAGACATTATTGTGGTGGCAGTAAAAACAGCTGAACCAAGAAAAAATGTGAAAAAACATCAAGTGGTTCGAGCTGTTGTTATTCGACAAAAACAAGCTCGCCGAAGAAAAAACGGCACTTATATCAGATTTGATGATAATGCGGTTGTAATTTTAGACGGACAAACAAAGGAACCAAAAGGAACAAGAATTTTGGGACCAGTGGCTCGAGAAGTTAGGGAAAAAGGATTTGAAAAAATAGGAACCATGACTAAAGAATTAGTATAAAAAACAGATTATGAAAATTAAGAAAAACGATCAAGTTTTAATAATATCTGGAGACGATAAAGGAAAAAAGGGAAAGGTTTTAAAAGTGTCTTCAAAAACTGGCCGAATTTTGGTTGAAGGTGTAAATTTAGTAAAAAAACATATTAAACCAAAAAAATCAGGACAAAAAGGACAAACCGTTCAAACGCCTAATTTTTTATCTGTTGCTAAGACAAAAATTATTTGTCCAAAATGCGGAAAAAGTTCGCGAATTGGATTTGAAATTGGAGAAAAAGTAAAAACTCGCATTTGTAAAAAATGCGGAGAAAAAATATAAGGATAATTTTATGAAAACCATTAAGGAGAAATACGAAAAAATTGCGATTCCAAAAATGAAAGAAAAATTCGGATATAAAAATAGGATGGCGATTCCGAAAATTTTGAAAGCAACCGTAAATATTGGTTTTGGAAAAGCCATGGGGCCAAAAACAAAAGATGAACAGAAAAAATATTCTGATTATATTTTGAATAACTTATCTCAAATTACTGGACAAAAGCCTGTTTTAACAATGGCCAGAAAATCGATTTCCAGTTTTAAATTAAGAGAAGGAAGTCCAGTTGGAGCCAAAGTAACGCTTCGAGGAAAAAGAATGTATGATTTTTTAGAAAAACTAGTTAACATTGTTTTGCCCCGATCAAGGGATTTTCGAGGAATTTCTTTGTCTTCTATAGATAACTCTGGAAAATTGAATTTAGGAATAAAAGAACACATTATTTTCCCGGAAATTTCTCCAGAAAAGTCAGTAATTATTTTAGGATTGCAAGTAAATATCACTACTAGTGCTAAAAATAAAGAGCAAGGATTAGAATTATTCCGTTTACTTGACTTTCCTTTGAAGAAAAGTTAAAGTCATAATATTGTCTTAATAAATTTATGCCAAAATTATCACAAATAGTTAAATCAGCAGAAAAACCGAAATTTTCTTCTCGAATTGTTAGAAGATGTTTTCGTTGCGGACGAAAAAGAGGATATATGAGAAAATTTGATTTATGTCGAATTTGTTTTAGAGAAATGGCTAATCGAGGAGAAATTCCTGGAGTTAAAAAAAGTAGCTGGTAAAATAAAAATACTATGGATCCAATCGCAGATATGATTTCTACAATTAATAATGCCCAAGCAGTTTCAAAAAAAGAAATTGTTATTTTTCCTTATTCTAATTTTAAATTTAATATTTTAGAATTATTAAAAAGAGAGGGTTTTATTACAGATGTTCAAAAAAAAGGAAGATTATCGGGAAAAAGAATTGTGGTTGAATTAAAATACGACGATCAAGGAAAGCCGGCAATTGCAAAAATAAGAAAAATATCAAAACAAGGACAAAGAATTTATTCTCCTTTTTCAAAGTTAAAAGCTATAAGATCAGGGTATGGAATTTCAATTGTTTCTACCTCTAAGGGCTTAATGACTAATAAAGAAGCAAAACAAAAAAAATCTGGAGGAGAAGTAATTTGTGAATTATGGTAATTTGATGAATAAATATTTATGTCAAGAATAGGAAAAAAATCAATTCAAATAACACCGGGAGTAGAAGTAAAATTTTTGAACGGGATAATTGAAGTAAAAGGACCGAAAGGCTTTTTAAAAATGAACCCTGTTTCTGAGGTGGAAGTTGTAATTGAAGAAAAAGAAATAAAAATTAATCCTAAAATTAACGATGATAATAAATCCAGAGCTTTATGGGGATTAACCAGAACTTTGATTGCCAATATGATTGAAGGGGTAACCAAAGGATTTGAAAAAAAGATGGAAATCAATGGAGTTGGTTTTAAAGCTAGAGTAGAAGGCAAGGATTTAATTTTAGATGTAGGATTCAGTCATCCAGTAAAAATATCTGCTCCAGAAAATATTTCTTTTTTAGTAGAAAAAAATATTATTACTGTTTCTGGAATAGATAAAGAATTGGTTGGTCAAATTTCCGCTTCTATTAGAAGAATCAGGCCTCCAGAACCATATAAAGGAAAAGGGATTAAATATACAACAGAAATAATCAGAAAGAAATTAGGCAAAAAAGCAGCCGGAGCAGGTTAATTTTAAAGAAAATATATGTTGGCAAAACAAGAAAAAAGAATTAAAAGACATAAAAGCATTAGAGCGAAAATTTCAGGCACAGCAGAAAAGCCTCGTTTGTGCGTTTTTCGTAGCAATACTCATATTTACGCTCAATTAATAGATGATTCTCAGAAAAAAACAATTATTTCCGTAAAAGATAATGAAATTGATTTAAAGAAAAAAGATAAAACATCTATTGCTAAAGAAGTGGGATTGCTTTTAGCAAAAAAAGCAATTGAGAAAAAAATAAAAGAAGCAGTTTTTGATCGTGGAGGATATAAATATCATGGCCGAGTAAAATCTTTGGCCGAAGGCGCCCGAGAAGGGGGTTTAAAATTTTAATATTTTATGAACAAAGAACATCCAAAAAGAAAATTTGAAAAAAAAGAAAAAGAAGTAGTTAAAGATGGATTTGATTCAAAGCTTTTGGATTTGGCTCGTGTTACTAAGGTTACTGGTGGAGGAAAAACAATGAGATTTAGAGCAGTAATAGTAGTAGGCAATAAAGAAGGAAAAGTAGGATTAGGAGTTGCCAAAGGATTAGATGTTTCTCAGGCTATTGATAAGGCAACTAGATTTGCTAAAAAAAATCTGATTGAAGTTCCAATTTTTCAAGGGACAATTCCTCATGAAGTAGAGGCAAAATTCGGGCCTTCTAAAATTTTATTAAAGCCTCAACAAAAAGGAAAAGGTTTGGTTGCTGGGGGTACAGTTAGAATAATTTGCGCTTTAGCTGGAATTCAAGATATTTCTTCAAAAATATTAAGTCAGACTACAAACAAGCTTAATAATGCTCGAGCAACCATTAAAGCATTAGAACAATTAAAAACAAAAAAGAAAGTTATTGTAACAGTGCCGAAAGAATCTGTTTTGGCTGAATAAAAATATGCAATTACACGAATTACAACCAAAAAACAGCTTTAAAAGAAAAAAAAGAGTTGGCCGAGGAGGAAAAAAGGGAACTTATTCTGGGACTGGAGGCAAGGGACAAAAAGGAAGAGCTGGTTCTAGATTTAAGCCGTTGATAAGAGAATGGTTAAAAAAATATCCCAAATTAAAAGGTTATAATTTTAATATAATCGCAGAGCCATTTACTCCAGTTGATTTAAATAAAATAGAAAAACAATTTGAAAATAAAGAGGTGATCAGTCCGAAGACCTTGGCTTTGAAAAAAATTATTAGCTCAAAAAATGGAAAATTGCCTTTAGTAAAAATAACTGGCTTGGGAAATTTAACAAAATCAGTAATTGTGAATGGCTGTGCTGTTTCGAAAACCGCCAAAGAGAAAATAGAGAAAGCTGGTGGAGAAATTAAAGATATAAAATTAAAAAAAGAATTTAAAAAACCAGCTTCCAAAAAAATAAAAGAATCTGCTAAATAAATTTATTCATGATTTTCGATAAACTTATTGAAATTATCAAAACCAAAGAAATTAGGAATAAAATTCTTTTCGTTTTGGGAGTTTTTTTGGTTTTTAGAATGATGGCTAATATTCCAGTTTTAGGTGTGGACGTAGTGAAAATTTCTAATTTTTTTGCTAGTAACCAATATTTCGGATTATTAAATGTTTTTACCGGAGGAGCTTTAGATAGAATGTCTTTAGTGATGCTTGGTTTAGGACCCTACATTACGGCTACTATTATTCTTCAACTTTTAACTTTGATTTTCCCTCAATTTGAAAAACTTTACAAAGAAGAAGGCGAACAAGGAAGACAAAAATTCAATCAATATTGCCGAATTGCCGCCGCTCCTTTAGCCATGATTCAGGGTTATGCCATGATTATGCTTTTGAAAAGCCAAGATCTTTTAGTGGGAGACCTTTCATTTTTAACAATTATTATTTCAACTTTGACTATTACTGCTGGTTCAATGATTATGATGTGGCTTGGAGAATTGATTTCTGAAAAAGGAATTGGTAACGGAGTATCACTTTTGATTTTTGCAGGAATTGTTTGCGATTTTCCAAGCAACGTGAGAATGCTTGGTGCTAGTTTTGTAGAGTCTCAAATTATGTATTACATTATTTTCTTTTTAGCTGCTTTATTTGTTATTCTTTTGGTTGTTTTTGTTAATGAAGGTCGCCGAAATATTCCGGTTTCTTATGCAAAAAGAGTGCGAGGAAATAAAATGTATGGAGGCGCTTCTACTTTTTTACCTTTGAACATTAATCCAGCTGGAGTAATTCCATTAATCTTTGCTATTTCTCTTTTAATGATTCCTGGAATGTTAGCTACGGCTTTTAATTGGACAACATTGAGCAATATTTTAGAAAACCAGCTTATTTATGGAATTTTGTATTTTGTTTTAGTATTTATTTTTACTTTTTTCTATACCGCTGTAACCTTTGATCCAAAAAATATTGCTACTAATTTACAAAAAACAGGAGGATTTGTTCCTGGAATCAGGCCTGGAGAAGCGACCACTTTATTTATTAGAAATATTTTAAACAGAATTTTAGTTATTGGGGCTGTTTTTCTTGGCTTGATTGCTATTTTACCATCAATTATCCAAGGATTAACCGATGTAAAACAATTTCAATTTTTAATCGGAGGAACATCGCTTTTGATTCTAGTCTCAGTTGCCTTAGAAACAATGAAACAAATTGATGCCCAGCTGGAAATGATGCATTACGAAATTTAACTTGATTTTCGTTTGGGGTTGGATGATAATAAAATCCAGCCCTTTTATTTTGCTTTTTAATAATTGTTAAT
Organism: Minisyncoccota bacterium; assembly: GCA_041649435.1. Taxonomy (GTDB): domain Bacteria; phylum Patescibacteriota; class Minisyncoccia; order Minisyncoccales; family Minisyncoccaceae; genus UBA6220. The sequence continues at coordinate 24,460 of JBAZNB010000001.1, forward strand.
TTAATTTATTCATGCAAAAAAATCCTCTTATTATTATTTTTTTAGGAAAATCAGGAGCTGGTAAAGGAACACAGGTTAATTTGATTAAGGAAAAATATAATTTAGAAAAGATATCTAGCGGAGACCTTTTACGAGAAAGAAAAAAAATATCTGATTTTACTGGAGAAAAAATTTCAAAAACTATTGACAATGGAGGAATAGTCTTAACGCCTGTAATTTTTAAGCTTTGGATGGAAAAACTAGAGGATTATAAAAAAAATACTGATTTTCAGGGATTAATTTTTGATGGCTCTCCTCGAAAAATAAAAGAGGCTTATTTAATGAAAGAAGCTTTAGAGTGGTACGAATGGGATAAAAACATAAAAGTAATTTTATTGGATATTTCTGATGAAGAAGTAGTAAAAAGAATTGCTTTGCGAAAGATTTGTTCTCATTGCGGAAATATTATTATCGATGCCCCTGATGAAGTCGAAGAAATTATTTGTTCAAAGTGCGGAAATAAATTAGAAAGAAGGCCAGAAGATACTGAAGCTGGAGTTAGGAAAAGATTAGAATGGTTTCAAAAAGAAGTTCAACCAGTGATAGATTATTATGAAGAATCAGGGCAGTTAATTAAAGTAAATGGTGAACAGAGCATTGAGGATGTTTTCCAAGATATTATTAAGGCTATTCAAGAAAATTGATTTTTTATGATTCCTATTAAAACTTTGGAAGAAATAAAAGTAATGAAAAAGGGCGGTTCTGTTTTAGCCCAAATAATTAATTTTTTGGGGCAAATGGCTGTTCCTGGAACTAGGGGAGAAGACATAGAAAGCCAAGCCGAAAAACTAATTAAGCAATCAGGAGGAAAATGCAGTTTTAAAGACCAAGACGGTTTTCCGTCTTGTCTTTGTTTTTCAGTTAACCAGGAAATTGTTCATGGGCTTCCTCAGGGAAAAGTATTAAAACAAGGAGATATTGTTTCTCTTGATTTAGGAATATTTTTTCCGCTCGAAGTTTTTTTAAAAGAAAAAATAGATTTAACAAAATACCCTAATTTAAAAAATGGATTTCATACTGATATGGCTCGAACTTTTTTAGTTGGAGAAGTTGATCCTGAAGCCCAACGTTTAGTTCGGGCAGCAAAAAAGGCTTTAAAAAGAGGCATAAAAAAGTCTAAGCCTGGAATTACTTTTGGAGATTTAGGAGAAACAATCGGGCGTTATATCGAAAGTCAGAATTTTGGCATTGTTCGAGAATTATGCGGGCATGGAATCGGAAAAGATTTACACGAAGACCCGGATATCCTTAATTATGGATTTAGGCATTCTGGGCAAAAAATAAAACCAGGAATGGTTTTTTGTTTGGAACCGATGCTAACTATGGGAAGCGAAAAAATAAAAAAGAAAGGATTTTCTTTTGTTACCGAAGACGGATCCCTTTCTGCTCATTTTGAAGACATGGTTGCTATTACTGAAAATGGATCCATTGTTTTAACAGAATAATTTTTTCTTTTTTAATTAAAAAATATATAATATAATTAATTTAAAATAATTATTATTTTTTAAAATGTATAAATTAGTTATTGTTAGACACGGAGAGAGCGTTTGGAACAAAGAAAATATTTTTACTGGTTGGACTGATATAGAATTATCTGATTTAGGACGGAAACAAGCGCAAAAAGCCGGAAAGATCCTTAAGCAGGCAAATTATGATTTTGACTTGGCTTTTGTTTCGGTTTTAAAAAGAGCGGAAGATACTTTAAGTTTAATTTTAAAAGAACTTGATTTAAAAATTCCTATTGAAAGGGCTTGGCAGTTGAACGAGCGCCATTATGGAGCACTTCAGGGATTGAATAAAGATGAAATAAAAGAAAAATATGGCGAAGAATTATTTAAGCAATGGAGAAGAAGTTATGATGTTCGTCCGCCAGCCTTAGAAAAAACCGATTCAAGGTATTCAGGCCATGATCCGCAATATGCTGGTTTATCCGACGAACAATTACCAAGAACAGAAAGCTTAAAAGACACTGAAAAAAGGGTAATGCCTTATTGGAAAAAACAGATTATCCCCAAAATTTTCCAAGGTCAAAAAATCATTATTTGTGCTCATGGAAATAGTATTCGAGCCTTAGCAAAAAATATAGAAAAAATAAGCGATCAAGAAATTCCAAATTTAGAAATTCCGCTTGGCCAGCCATTTGTTTATGAGTTTAATCAGGATTTAGATCTTATTAAAAAGTTTTATTTATAGAACTATTAGAATAAAAAAGAAAAGAGCTTATTGGCACTTGGCTTTATTGACTGATAAAATAATAGTGCTATAATCGAAAACAATGCTTACTCAGCGTCAAAACGAAATATTAAAAGTTTTAATTGGAGAATATATCAAAACAGCTGAACCAATCAGTTCTGATTTTTTGGCAAAAAAATATGATTTTGGCCTTTGTTCTTCGGCTATTAGAATCGAAATGCAGAATTTAATTAAAGCAGGTTTTTTAGAACAGCCCCACACTTCAGCTGGCCGAATTCCTACAGATCAGGCTTATCGTTTTTTTGTCGATAGCATTATCAGAAGTTATGAAGCAGGCCGAAAAAAGAAAATTGAAAATGAACTAGAAGATCTTTTAAGCCAAAAATCAAAAAATCAATTTGAGTTAGCTTCTCATTTGGCAAAATTTTTAGCTGATACTTCCAACAATTTAACAGTGGTTCATTTTATTGATGATAATATTTCTTGGAAAGAAGGTTGGGATGAGATATCTAAAGAGCCGGAATTTTCCGATCAAGGATTTATATTTGATTTTTTTAATTTTTTAAATGATTTTGAGCAAAAAATTAAAAAATTAGAAATTCAAGAAATAAATATTTATATTGGTCACGAGATTCCGATTTCTCGAGCCGAAAATTTAAGCTTGATTTGTTCGGCTTGCCCGATTTCAAAAAATCAAACAGCTTTTATTTCTATAATCGGGCCGCGTCGAATGGATTATGATAAAAATATTAATTTGCTTTATTCTTTAAATAAAGCCTTAAGGGGATTATAAAAATATGCCGAAAAAAGATAAGAATATTACGAACAAAGAAGATTCTTTAAAAGAACCAGCCGAGGACTTTAAAAAAATAATTTCTCAAATTGAAAAAGAAAAACAAGAATATTTTTCTGGATGGCAAAGGGAAAAAGCAGATTTTATTAATTATAAAAATAAAGAGAGTGAACGGTTAAATGATTTATTGATTTTTCAAAAAATAAACTTTTTTAAAAAAATATTGCCTATTATTGATAATTTAAATCGAGCCGAAAAAGCTATTGATTCGGAAAAAAAACAAGATCAAAACATAAAAGGTTTTTTAATGATCAAGATTCAATTAGAACAATTTTTAAAAGATCAAGGGCTAGAAGCATTAGAACGTTTGAATAAAAAATTTGATCCAGCTTTTGACGAAGTAATAGAAGCAGTTGAAATGGGGGATAATCTTCCAGGAACAATAATCGAAGAATTTGAAAAAGGATATTGTTTTAATAATCAATTAATTAGGCCAGCCAAAGTAAAAATAATTAAAGAAAACAATATTAGCAGTCTTGACAGCTGAGTGCTAATCTAATAAGATAATTTTATAATCAGATAATAAAAATAAAATCATTATGGCAAAAATTTTAGGAATTGACCTTGGAACAGCAATTACAAAATCAGCTTCAATTATAAACGGAGAACCAAAAGCTTTAGAAAATAGAGAGGGGTCTATTTTAACCCCTTCAGTTGTTGCCCATACTAAAGGCGGGGAAAAAGTAGTAGGAATTTTAGCCCAAAGACAAGCAATTACCAATCCTCAAAATACTATTTCTGGGGTGAAACGATTTATTGGTCGAAGATTTTCCGATTCAGAGGTGCAAAAAGAGTTAGCTCTTTTACCTTATGAAAGCCGGGAAAGAAGCGATGGGGGGGTGGAAGTGAAAATGGGAGATAAATGGTACACTCCTATTGAGATTTCAGCTATAATTCTTCAAAAAGTAAAAGCTGACGCTAAAGAAAAAATCGGAGAAGACATTAAAAACGTTGTTATTACTTGTCCGGCTAATTTTGATGATTCTCAAAGAAAAGCTACGGTTGCTGCTGGAGAAATCGCTGGTTTTAATGTGCTTCGGGTAATTAATGAACCAACAGCCGCTGCTTTGGCTTATGGTTTTGGAAAAAAAGAAGCGCAAAAAATATTAGTTTATGATTTTGGGGGAGGAACTTTTGATGTAACAATTCTTGATGTTTCTCCAGAAGTAGTAGAGGTTTTAGCTACTGGAGGCGAGGTGCATTTAGGAGGAAATGATTTTGATCAAAGAATTATTAATTGGCTTTTAACAGAATTTAAAAAAGATCAAGGCATTGATTTATCAAAAGACACTTTAGCCTTGCAAAGATTAAAAGAAGCTGCAGAAAAAGCAAAAACAGAACTATCAAGCGCTTTAGAAACTAATCTTAATTTGCCCTTTATTTCATCAGATGCCAATGGCCCTAAACATTTAGAATATAAAATTACTAGAGCTCAATTTGAAGGAATGACCAAAGATTTGATTGAAAAATCAATCGAAAGGGTTAAAAAAACAATGGAAGAAATTAAGCTTGATAAAAATCAAATCAATGAAGTTGTTTTGGTTGGAGGAACAACTTTAATTCCGGCAATTAGAACGGCTGTTAAAGAATTTTTTGGAAAAGAGCCAAATAAATCAATCAATCCCGAAGAAGTAGTAGCAGTTGGAGCAGCTATTCAAGCAGAAATTTTAACAGCTAAAGAAGAAGGCAGAACTCCAGAGGGAGATATAAAAAGCGTTTTGCTTTTAGATGTTTTGTCATTGTCTTTGGGGATAGAAACTTTTGGGGGGGTTGATACAGTAATGATTCCTAAAAATACTACTGTTCCTACTTCTGGATCGCAAATATTTTCAACTGCTGCTGACAGTCAAACATCTGTGGAAATTAATATTCTTCAAGGAGAAAGACCAATGGCTAAAGATAATCGTTCTTTGGGGCGCTTTATCTTAGATGGAATTGCTCCAGCGCCAAGAGGGTTGCCCCAAATAGAAGTGAAATTTGATATTGATGCTAGTGGAATTTTGACAGTTGTGGCAATCGATAAAGCAACCAATAAAAGCCAGTCTATAAAAGTAGAAGGATCGATTGGATTATCAAAAGAAGAAATTGAAAAAATGAAAAAAGAAGCAGAAATAAATGCTGTTGAAGATCAAAAAAAGAAAGAATTAATTGAAGCAAGGAATATGTCTGATAATTTGATTTATGCTTCAGAAAAAGCAATTAAAGACGCGGAAGGAAAAATTACCGAAGACTTAAAAAAAGAAATTGAGGAAAAAATAAGCAATTTGAAAAAAGTGAAAGATAGTGATAATATAAATGACATTAAAGCAAAAAGCGAAGAGCTTTCCGGGATTATTCAAAAAATAGGAGAACAGGTTTATAAACAGCCAGAAACTGGAAATCAAGCTAGTCAAGATTCTGGGAAAGAGCCTCCGGAGGCAGAAACAGAAACAGAAGAAAAAGCAAATTAATTTTTCCGAATAGCAGAATCAATTGATTTTGCTGTTCTTTTTTCACAATGCAAAAAGATTATTATAAAATTTTAGGAGTTTCTAAAGAATCTGGACCCGAAGAAATTAAAAAAGCTTATTATAAATTAGCTCATCAATTTCATCCTGATAAAAAAGGGGGAGACGAAGAGAAATTCAAAGAAATAAACGAAGCCTATCAGGTTTTATCTGATAAGGAAAAACGAGCCCAATATGATAAATTTGGAAGTGCTTTTAATTTTAATAATGCCCCTCAAAATGGACCTGGAGGCGGGTTCCAGGGATTTAACGGTGCCAATGTCAATTGGGAGGATATAATGGGTAATTTTGGCGATATAGAGGATATTTTTGATATGTTTGGTGGCGGTTTTGGTCCTCAGCGCCACCAAAAAGAAAAAGATATAAAAAGAGGCAGCGATATTGAAGTAGAAATGGAAATTCCTTTAGAATCAGTTTTAAAAGAACAAGAAAGAGAGATAAATATTTTAAAAAATGTAAAATGTTATCGTTGTGATGGAACAGGGGCAGAGCCAGGAACAAAAATAAAAGAATGTTTCACTTGTCGGGGAACTGGCAGAGTTCAGCAAATGAAAAAAACGATCTTAGGAACTTTTACTCAATTTACAATTTGTCCAGAATGTCGGGGAGAAGGTTCGCGTCCAGAAACTCCTTGTAATGTTTGTCATGGAGAGGGAAGAATTAAAAAACAAGAAAAAATAGTTATTAAAATCCCAGCAGGTGTTGACAATGAGCAAATAATTAAGGTAAAACGAAAAGGTGATGCTGGAAGGCGAGGCGGTGAAGAAGGCGATCTTTATGTCAGGATTTTTATCAAGCCCCATGCTTTGTTTATGAGAAAAGGCGATGATCTTTATTTAAATCAAGCTATTTCTTTTTCTCAAGCTGTTCTGGGAGATAAAATTAAAATTCGCACCCTAGAAGGCGAAAATTTGATTTTTAAAATTCCTAATGGAACAGTTTCCGGAGATGTTTTAAAAGTTTCCAAAAAAGGAGTGCCTCACTTTTCAGGAATGGGAAGGGGGAATCTTTATATTAAAATGAACATTGAAACTCCGAAAAAAATAAATAAAAAACAGAAAGATTTATTAGAAGAATTGAAAAAGCAAGGATTATAATTCTTATTTTTGCCCCAATAGCTCAGTTGGTAGAGCAACAACCTTTTAAGTTGAAGGTCACAGGTTCGAGTCCTGTTTGGGGCACTAATTCAAAGACCACCTTTTGGTGGTTTTTTTAATTAGTCCAAACAGGAATCGAAGTTTGTTGATTTATTTTTAAAGGCGTGGAATTTCCTAACGAAACGAAAATTATTTTACAATAATAATTTTGTTTAAAAAATCAAATAAGCTTTTTTGAAAATTGACAATCATAATTTATTTTGTTATATATTTAATTGCAAAGCAGTTTATTGCCACCTTGATTGTCTGCTTTGCAAAAGCAAGTTGGAATCACTCTTAACCCAACCCCCCTAACTCTCCAACTTGCTAAACGATTAGCTCATTCACCATTATCCATATCTTTTGATATCGGATTTTTTATTGAAAAACATTTGCTTTTAAGGTAAGATTTCAAACAAGCGAGATTGGTACAGTGGTAGCACATCTGCTTCCCAAGCAGAAGACGCCGGTTCGATTCCGGTATCTCGCTCATTTTTTATGTCAAAATTTTTTCTAATTACTTATGGTTGTAAGCTGAATCAAGCTGATTCAGAAATAATGAGAACATTGCTTCTGAATAATAAATTTAAAGAATCTTCTCTTGCTGAGGCTGATTTTGTAATTATTAATACCTGCGGAGTGGTGGAAAAAACAGAAATAAAAATATTTAAAAAAGCTGAAGAATTAAAAAAAGCCGGCAAAAAAATTATTCTTACCGGGTGTTTGATTGCTATCTCTCCAAAAGAATGTTTAAAAATCGCAGACGCTGTTTTAGGGACAAGTAATCTTGATTCAGTTGTTGAAGCTGCAAAAAATATTTTAAAGAATAAAAAATTTCAAGCCATTGAAAACCAAAAGATAGATAAATCTTTGTTTCTTAAAAAAAGCCAACCGGATTTTAAAAATGTTTCCGCGGTGGTGGCAATTGCCGAAGGATGTTTAGGGAATTGTACTTATTGTGCGAGTAAATTGGCTCGAAAAAAACTTCAATCATTTAGCATTGAAAATATTATTAATGAAATAAAAACAAATTTAGAATCAGGATTCAAAGAAATTCAATTAACTTCCCAAGATTTGATTATTTATGGATTAGACCAAAAAAAATATTTATTGCCCGATTTAATGGAAAAAATTGAAAAAATAGAAAATGATTTTAAGGTAAAGCTTGGAATGATGAATCCTGGCTATGCAAAAATGATATTCGATGATTTATTGATCAAACTGGAATCAAAAAAATTTTATAAATTTTTACATCTGCCAATCCAATCAGGAAGCAATAAAGTATTAAAGCAAATGAAAAGGGGATACCAGGCTGAAGATTTTGTATTATTAGCTAAGAAATTTAAAAAAAAATTTCCCCAAGGCGTATTGGCAACAGATATTATTATTGGCCACCCTTCTGAAACCGAAGAAGATTTTGCAAAGACGACCATGATAATTAAAAAAATAAAGCCAGATGTTTTGCATATTTTTAAATATTCTCGAAGAAAAAACACCGAAGATTTTTCTTTACCCGATTATCCGGATCGAATTAAAAAAGAAAGGTCTAGAATCCTAACAAAGATTTTTAAAGATTATAATTTCCAAAAAAATAAAAAATTTTTAAAAACTAAACAGAACGTTTTAATTATTCAAAAAAATCAGGATGGATATTTAGCTAGAAATGATTTTGGCCGAGCAATTGTTTTAAAAAATGGAAAATTAGGGGAAAAAATAACAGTAAAAATAATTGGTTATAAATGGAATTATTTAATCGGAGAAAGTTTAGAAAAAAAGAAAAAATGACCAAAAATTAATGCTTGTCAGGGCATAAGAATTTGTGGTATTCTTAGTTTATAAATTTAATATGAAATTTTTGACAAAAAATATTATTAGTGTTGTTTTAATTGGAGCAGCTTTTTTCGGCGGTTTTTATTTTAATGACTATCTTGATCAAAAACAATCATTAACTTTAGAGGAAGCTTTCAATGGAATTGATTTGGGGTTAATGAAAAAAACCTTAGATGCAATTATTAATAATTACGTAGACCCTCAAACTATTGATAAAGAAAAGCTTAGTTATGGAGCCATTTCTGGAATGGTAAAAGCTCTCGGCGATCCTTATACTGTTTTTTTTAATCCTCAAGAATCAAAAGAATTTAGAGAAGATCTTTCGGGTACTTTTAACGGAATCGGCGTTCAAATCGATGCCAAAGATGGAAAAATAAAAGTTGTTGCTCCAATCAAAAACACTCCGGCTTATCGGGCTGGAATTTTAGCTGGAGATACTATTTTTGAAGTTAACGATGAGCCTATTTCTGATTTATCAATTGAACAAGTGATAAGCTTGATTAAGGGTCCAAAAGGAACAAAAGTTAAAATCGGAATTTTAAGAGGGGAAAGCCAAATTAAAAGTTTTGAGATAATCAGAGATGAAATTATAATGCCATCAGTTGATTTAGAAATAAAAACAACTTCTAGCGGAAAAAAAATAGCGCTTTTAACAATTTATCATTTTTCAGAAAACACAATTCAGTCTTTTAAATCAACGATCAATGAAATGCTTTCTCAAAACATCAATGGAATTGTTCTTGATTTACGTAATAATCCAGGAGGGCTATTAGACCAAACAGATCAAGTTGCTGGTTGGTTTTTAAAACAAGGTGATATTATTTTGTCAGAACAGGACAAGAATGGAAACATCGTCGAACATAAATCAAAGGGCCCGGGAATTTTAGCGGAAATTCCAACAGTTGTTTTAATTAATCAAGGAACTGCTTCGGCAGCTGAAATTCTTTCCGGGGCGTTAAGGGATAATCGCCAAATTGATTTGATCGGAGAAAAAACTTTTGGCAAGGGCCTGGTTCAAAAATTATTAAATTTGGATAATGGTTCCTCCTTGAAAATAACAGTCGCAAAATGGTATACTCCAGGTGGAGAGTTGATTCAGGGAAAAGGAATTCAGCCAAACATAGAAATCAAGCTTACTCAAGAAGATATAGAAAATAAAAAAGATCCGCAAATGGAAAAATCTTTAGAAAGATTAGATAGCTTAATTAAATAAAATTTCATGAAAGTTATTTTATTAAAAAATATTCCCAAGCTGGGGAAAAAAAATGAAATTAAAGAAGTTTCAGTTGGCTATGCTAATAATTTTTTATTTCCTAAAAAATTAGCTTTGGCAGCCACAGAAGAAAAGCTTGCCCAACTTGAAAATATAATTAAACAAGAAGAAGAAAAAGCAGAAGCAGCCTTAAAAGAAACAGAAGCTTTGGTGGCTAAATTAGATGGCCGAGAAATAATTATTGGAGTAAAAGTAGGGAAAGAAGGCCAAGTTTATGAATCAATTACCAAGCAGAAAATTTCTGAAAAATTAAAAGCCCAAAACTTTAAAATAGAGAAAAGTCAGATAAAGCTTGAAAATCCGATTAAAGAATTAGGAGAATTTGATGTGGGGATTGAATTTGATCATAATTTAGAAGCAGAAATAAAAATAATTATCACTGAAAAAGAAGAGGAGTAGTGCCCTCTTTTTTTAAATTATTAAAATAATTTTTTAAATATGCCTTATTATATTTTTGTTGGCGGAGGGGTGATGTCTAGCGTAGGCAAGGGTGCATCAACTGCCTCAATTGGAAAAATACTCCAGAATAAAGGTTTTAAAGTAACAGCTTTAAAAATAGACCCTTATATTAATATTGATGCCGGCACCATGAATCCGATTGAACATGGAGAAGTTTTTGTGACAGATGACGGAACTGAATGCGATCAAGACGTAGGAAATTACGAAAGATTTTTAGGCGAAAGCCTGTCAACAGAAAATTATTTAACTACTGGCCGAGTTTATCAAACAGTAATCGCCAAAGAAAGAAATTTGGAATTTGAAGGAAAATGCGTTGAAGTTGTCCCCGATATTCCAAATGAAGTAATTAGCCGGATTAAAAAAGTAGGAGCAAAAACTAAGGCTGATTTTGTGTTGATTGAAATAGGGGGCACTGTTGGAGAATACCAAAATCTTTTGTTTTTGGAAGCGGCCAGAATGATGAAATTACAAAATCCAAAAAAAGTTTTATTTGTTTTGGTTTCTTATCTTCCAACTTTAAAAATAATTGGAGAAATGAAAACCAAACCCACACAAACAGCTTGTCGGTTATTAAATGAATCTGGAATTCAGCCTGATTTTATTTTGGGTCGAGCTTCGGTGCCACTTGATGCTCCGCGAAAAAAGAAAATTTCTATTTTTTGTAATTTAGATCCAAAAGATGTAATTTCCACTCCAGATGTTGATTCTATTTATGCCATTCCTTTGATTTTTGAACAAGAAGAAATGGGGAATAGAATTTTAAATAAATTGGGAGTGCGAAAGAAAAAACAAGACGGTCGAAAATGGCAACAATTGATTAATTCTATTAGAAAAGATAACCCAGTTGTAAAAATAGGAATTGTGGGAAAATATTTTGAAACCGGAGAATTTTCTTTAATGGATTCTTATATTTCTGTAATTGAAGCAGTAAAACATGCATGCTGGGCAAATAATAAACGTCCAGAAATTCAATGGCTATCTGCCCAAAAATTTGAGATTGGAAACAAAGAAGAGTTTAAGAAATTGAAAAAATTTGATGGAATAATTGTCCCAGGAGGATTTGGAAAAAGGGGAATTGAAGGGAAAATAAAAGTAATCGAATATCTGCGAAAAAATAAAATTCCTTTTTTAGGCCTTTGCTTAGGAATGCAATTGGCAACAATTGAATTTGCCCGCAATGTTTGCGGATTAAAAAATGCTACTTCGGCAGAATTTGATCCCAAGGCAAAAGACCTGGTTATCAATTTAATGAAAGAACAGATTGAATTGATGAAAAATAAAAATTATGGGGCTACAATGCGTTTAGGTTCTTGGGGGTGCGAGATAAAACCGAAAACAATCAGCGCTCGGACTTATAAGCAAAAAATGATTTCCGAAAGACATCGCCATCGTTATGAATTAAATAATGATTATCGAAAATTGCTTGAAAAAAAAGGATTGGTTATGTCTGGAGTTAATCCAGAAAAAGATTTAGTTGAGATAATAGAATTAAAAAATCATCCATTTTTTGTTGCTACGCAATTCCATCCAGAATTTAAATCACGACCATTGGATCCCCATCCTTTATTTAAGGAATTTATTAAAATAGCTTCGAAATAAAAAAACAGGGCCAGGCCCTGTTTTTTATTATTTGTTTTTAACGTGAACTAGTTTGACTTTTTTTGAAGATCCGTCAAAGTGTTTTTTCTGCTTAGTAGAAAAAGAAACTACTCCTTCTTTTACGGCATAAACAGTATCGTCTTTGCCTTTTCTAGTATTTTCTCCAGGAATAAATTTGCTGCCTCTTTGTCTTACGATAATAGAGCCGATTTTTGCTTTTTCTCCAGCAAATAATTTTATTCCTAAATATTTTGGTTGGGAATCTCTACCAAGACGACTTGTCCCCGCGGCCTTTGTTTTTGACATTTTTTTTCTTTACTGATTTAATATATATATAATATTATCAGTGTATTATTATAATCAAGTAATGAAATGTTAGCAAAAATAACTAGATTTGTCAAAGCCAATCAGGCAGAGATAATTTTGGTTTTGGCAGTTATTTTAATTTCATTACTATCTTTTTCTTTGGGCTACTTAAGTTCTGAAAATGATAATAAAAAAGAAATAATAATAGAGCAAAATTAAAAATGAATAAATCACTCCAGCATGTTGCCTTGATTCCAGATGGAAACAGGCGTTGGGCCAAAAAAAAAGGATTGCCCTCAATGATTGGTCACGAAAAAGGGTCTTCTGCTTTTGAACAAATATTGGAAAAAAGCTTAGATTTAAAAATACCTTACCTTACTTTTTGGGGATTGTCTTTGGATAATGTTTTAAAAAGGTCAAAAACCGAAATAAGCTATATTTATAAAATTATTGAAAGTCAGTTTCAAAAAATGATTCTTGATTCTCGAATTTATGAAAACAAGGTAAAGGTGGTTGTTCTTGGCCGTTATCAAGACTATTTTCCAGAAAAAACCAAAAAAATAATAGCGGAAATTGTTGAAAAAACAAAAAATCATAATCATTATCATTTAACTTTTCTTTTAGCTTATAATGGCACGGACGAAATGATTGATTGTTGCCAAAAAATTAAACAAAGCAAAGAAAAAAACATTACTGAAAAAACAATTAAAAATAATCTTTGGACAAAAAACCTTCCGGCTGTTGATTTGATTATCAGAACCGGGAACGAAGATGACCCTCATTTATCAGCTGGATTTATGATGTGGGATTCAGCTTATGCCCAGCTTTATTTTACAAAAACCTTTTTTCCTGATTTTAAGAAAAAGGAATTTGAAAAATGCATACTCGATTATTTTGAAAGACAAAGAAGGAAAGGATCTTAAATTTTTTAAAAACAAGCTTCGGCTTGTTTTTTTAAAAAAACTAAAACTTGCCTGTGGATAGAAGCATTGCTATTTAAAAAACACCAAGGTAAAATATTCTTGTGGCTCTGAAAGACAATAGAGCCTTTTTAATTAGTTTGTTTTTAAAAAAAATAATTTATGTATATAAAAGGAGTGGGAATGACAAGGTTTGATTATTCAACCAAGCCTTGGTGGCAATTTGCTTTTGAGGCGTCTTTGGAAGCCCTAAAAGATGCTCAAATGACTCCAGCTGACCTTGACGCGATTGTTTTTTCGAGTATTTCGACCGCTGCCGGCGGAGAGCATCAATCTCATAAAGTTTCTTTTCTTTCCGATCTTTTTAAGACAAACATTCCGATTATTGAAATTCCTTCAGTTTGTGGTGGAGGCGGAGTTGCTTTTTGGACTGCTTTGCATTTGCAAGGGTTTAAAAATATTTTGGTTTTAGCTTCGGAAAAATATGCTGACAATAAAAGCGAAACAACAGTTGATTGGATTCTTTCGGCTGCAGAAAAAACAATTGAGCAGCCAGAAGGAATGCTTTTTCCGGTTCAAAATGCTTTGATTTGGCAGCAATATATGGAAAAATACAAGGCAACCATGGATGATCTTTCCTTGGTTGCTTTTAAAAATCATACGAATGCTTCTTTTAATCCCAAGGCTTATTTTTATAAAAAACCAATTGATTTGGAAAAAATAAAAAATTCTCCAATCGTAGCTTCTCCTTTTCGTTTAATGGATTGTTCTTTGTCTGTAAACGGAGGTGCGGCTGTTATTTTAAGTCAAGAAGAAACAGAAATAAAAGTAATTGGATCTGGATTTGCAACAGATTATTTAATGACTTTTCAGCGTCAAGATTTAACCCATTTTAAAGCCACTCAACTAGCTGCTAAACAGGCCTTTGATCAATCAGGAATAACTCCGGCTGATATTAATGTTGCTGAAATTCATGATGCTTTTACTTCGGTGGAGCTTATCTCATATGAAGATTTAGGATTTGCTGATTTTGGGAAAGGCGCAGAATTAATCAGGTCTGGGAAAATAAATTTAGGCGGAGCTTTGCCTATTAATCCCTCTGGAGGATTAAAGGCTAAGGGTCATCCTATTTCTGCAACTGGGCTAGCGCAAATATATGAAATTACTAACCAGTTGAAGGGTCGATGTGAAAAAGAAAGACAAACCAATCCTTTTCCTAAGTATGGATTAACCCATAATATTGGCGGAGCTGGAGGAAGCGTGACAGTTCATATTTTTGAAAAAAATAATTAATAATACTATGCCTTTTTATAAATGTTTAAAATGTGGAAGAATTTGGCAATATCCTTTGAGTGAATGTCCATATTGTTTAGTGGAATTAAAACAATTGGTTTCAGAAAAAGCAAAAGTTTCTTCAATTTCAAAAGTAATGATTCCTACTCTTCGACATCCTTTTGTTCCTTATTTCGTTTTTTTAATAGAAGATGAAAACAAAAATAAATGGGTTTATAAATCAATTAAAGAATTAAATCAGGGAGATTTTCTTTCTTGCGATTCAGATTCCGAAGCTATTGCTGTTTGGCGGATTAAATATGATTATTTGCAAGCAATTAAAAAAGCAATTCAATTAATTCAAGGAGTTGAATTAAATGAAAATTCAAAAATTTTAATTTTGCCTAGTCTTTTTTCTGCTAGTCAAAATTATCTTCGAGAAAATACATCTCCCGAATTTTTACAAGCAGTTATTGAATATTTGCTTAAAAATAAAGTAAAAATCGAAAATATAAAGATAGCCTCCCAATCATTTAATGAAATTCCAATAGAAGCCATGGCTGAACGATCTGGGCTTTTAAAAATTTGTTTAAAAAATAAAATTACACCTTTTGATTTAAATAAATCAAATTTTGTTAAGCAAGGAGATTGGGAAATTTCTGAAGAAGCACTGAAGGCTGATTTAGTAATTAATTTAGGGATTAGTCAGTCTGGTCGGGCAAAAACAACAGAAAATATTTTTCGAATTTTAAAAAAAGAAAATTATCTTGGATTAAAATATCTTTTTTCAGAAAAAGAAATCGCTCAAAATTTAGAAAAAAATATTAATAATCTTATTAATTTAAGCGAGGCTGATTACATAAGGGACAAAGAGGGATATATTTTTTATTTAGGAATAATTTTAGCCGGAAAAAGCTATTTAAAATTAGATAGAGTTTTTAATGAAATTATAATGAATCGAGAAAATCTTGACTTGGTCGCGGATATAGATTTTAAAGAAATTTCTCTTGTGGGTCGTGATCTCAAAGAAGTTCAATTTGATTTAAATAAAATATAATTATAATAATTTTTTAAAAATATGTTTCAAAATAAAACGGTTTTAATTACTGGAGCGTCGCAAGGAATTGGTCGGGTTATTGCCTTAAAATTTGCTTCTTTGGGTGCAAAAACAGCTTTAAATGATATTGCTGCTCAAGAAGAAAATCTAAAAATTTTAAAAAAAGAAATTGAAGACAATAAAGGTTTGGCAGAATATTTTTTGGCAGATGTTTCTAAAATACAAGAAGTTGAAAAAATGATGCAAGACATTCAAGTAAAATTAGGAGGTCTGGATATTTTAATTAATAATGCCGGAATAACTAAAGACAGGACTTTAGTAAAAATGACGTCCGAAGAATGGCAAAAAGTTATTGATGTTAATTTAACCGGAGTTTTTAATTGTTCTAAATCTTGCTTGCCCTTAATTGTTCCCAACCAAGGAAACATTGTTAGCATCGCTTCGATTGTTGGTTTGCGAGGAAATTTTGGCCAAACTAATTATGCGGCTAGTAAGGCCGGAATTATTGCTTTTACAAAATCATTAGCCAAAGAAGTAGGTAAAACCGGAGTAAGAATCAATGCTGTTGCTCCGGGATTTATTGAAACAAAAATGGCTGAAGCTATTCCAGAACAATTAAAAGCAACCGTTAAACAGCTAACTGCTTTGGGCCGTTTTGGAAAGCCAGAAGAAGTTGCCGAAGCTGTTGTTTTTTTAGCTTCACCAGAAGCAGGATTTATTACTGGTGCGGTTTTGAGCATTGATGGGGGATTGTCTTTATAAAAAATATAAAAGAGCTGATTTATGCTTTATTCAAGAGAACAAATTAAAAATATAATCCCATACAATGATCCCTTTTTATGGGTTGATGAAATTGAAAAAATAGAAAATGAAACTATTGTAGGATATAAATATACTAGCCCTGATAATGATTTTTTTAAGGGTCATTTTGTTGATTTTCCAATAATGCCAGGAGTGCTAGTAGTAGAAGGAATTGCCCAGACCGGGACTTTATTGCTTCGAGAAAAACTGAAACAGCAAAGTAAAAACAAGCATCTCTTAGCCTATCAAGTGAGAAGTGCATTTTTTTACGAACCAATTTGGCCAGGAGATAAAATAGAATATCAAGTAAAGATGCTTGGGATATATCAAGAAAAAATTGCTAATTTTTTAGGACAAGCTTTTGTTAATAATAAAAAAAAATGTGAAGTTAGATTTAGCGTAGCGATTGTAGAAAAAAAAGAAATGGAGGAAAAATTAGCTGAAGCAAAACAAGAAAAAGAATTTAAAAAATTCGAGTTTCAAGAATATTCAAGTTTACCACCTTTAAAAATAGGAAAAACAGTCGCGAGAATTCCGATTATCCAAGGCGGGATGGCGGTTCGAGTTTCCTTGCATAATTTAGCTGGAGCAGTAGCCAAAGAGGGGGGAATTGGAATCGTGGCTATTTCTGGAATGCAAAATATTGAAGAAGTAAAAAGTGAAATCAAACAAGCTCGGGAAATTGCCGGGCCCGAAGGCGTAATCGGTGTAAATATCATGGGAGTGGTTGGACATTTTAAAGAATTTGTTAAGGCGGCTGCCGAAGAGGGCGTTGATTTAATAATTCAAGGAGCTGGTTTCCGAGAAGATACTTTTGAAATTGCTAACAAATATAACATACCGGTTTTAGCCATAGCTTCTTCAGTAAAAGTTGCCGAAAAGGCCGAAAAGGCTGGAGCAGCAGCTGTAGTCATCGAAGGGTGTGATGCTGGGGGGCATTTGGGTTTTCCTGAGGGGCATGAATTTCGAAAAACAATTGATATTGTCAAAGAAGCATCAAGTTTAATAAAAATACCAATTATTGCTGCGGGTGGAATTTTTAATGGGCAGGATATTGTGGAAATGTTGCGCGCCGGAGCTAAGGGAGTGCAAATGGCAACAAGATTTGTTGCGACTAATGAATGTGATGCAGATATAAAATTTAAACAAGCTTATATTGATGCCAAAGATGAAGATTTGGTGATAATTAAATCCCCGGTAGGCTTGCCTGGGCGGGCGATTAAAACTCCTTTTGTGGAAAGGCTTTTAAATAATATTGTGCCCAAAGTTGATTTAACCGAATGTGTGGGATGTATTGGTCCGGTTTGTGATAAAAGCTATTGTATTTTAAAAGCATTGGAAAGTGCCCGAAAAGGAGATTTAGAAAATGGTTTGGTTTTTGCTGGGACAAGCGCGGGAAAGATAAAAAAAATAGTCAGCGTCAAAGAATTAATCAATGAATTAGTTACCGAGGCCAATGCAATTTTAGAAAAACAGCCTCTTATTATAAATAAATAATTTATAAATTTGAATAAAGATGTTTGAAAAAAATAAGCTGACAAAACTTTTAAATATTAAATATCCAATTATCCAAGGCGGGATGGCGGGAGTTTCGGAATCAATTTTAACTGCCGCGGTAAGTAATGCTGGCGGTCTCGGAATCATTGGATCGGGGTTTGCTTCTCCAGAATGGTTGGAACAAGAAATTAAAAAAACCAAATCTTTAACCGACAAACCATTTGGGGTTAATTTATTGATGCAAAATCCAAAAGTCAGTGATTTAATTCGAGTAATAATCCAGGAAAAAGTTCCTGTTGTTTTTACTGGCGGAGGAAATCCTTTACCAATTTTGCCGATTTTAAAAAACAAAAATATAAAAGTTGTCCCGGTTGTCCCTTTGGTAAGATTGGCAGAAAAAATGGAGCAAAGCGGAGCCGATGCAGTAGTGGTTGAAGGAATGGAATCAGGCGGGCACATTGGTGAAAATTCTACTTTTTGTCTTTTGCCCCAAGCCAGAAAAGTTATAAAAAATATTCCGCTTATTGCTGCGGGCGGAATTTATGATGCCCAGACTTTTGCAGCTGCTTTGTTATTGGGCGCAGATGGGGTACAGACTGGAACTAGATTTATGGCTAGCGTTGAATGTCAAATTCATGAAAATTATAAAAAAGCAATTTTAAGCGCTACTGACGAAGACGTGACTGTAGTAGCCAGATTTACTGGACATCCGATTCGGGCTTTAAAAAATCAACTGACAGAAAATCTTAAAAAAATAGAAAGCAAAAATCCTTTTCCTGAAGAAATAAATTCAGAAAGATTTGCGGGCAATAAAGGATCAACCAATATTGATTTGACGCCTATGTTGTGCGGAATTTGTGCTGGTGGAATAACCCAAATAAAATCATGCCAAGAAATAATCGAAGAAATGGTTAACGGAGCAAATGAATTATTTAAAAATAGTTCAAAATTTTTTGAATAAAAATGAATAAATTACTTTCTATTTTTTGTAATATTTTTTTAGCTCCTTTGATAAAAATAATATTTATTAAAGAAATAAAAGGAAAAGAAAATATTCCATCAAATAATTTTATTTTAGCGAGCAATCATCAAAGCTATTTAGATATTGTGCTTTCCGGATGTATCTGCGTGCCCCGTCGATTTACTTATATCGGACAAATAGATAGGGAAAATAAGGGCTGGGGATTTATAAGAAATGCAGTTTACGATTTAACAGAAGTGATTCCAGTTAATCGAAACGACAGTCAATCGAAAAAGCAAGCTTTTGAAAAAGCTATTCAGTATATACAAAAAGGATATATTTTGAATGTTTATCCCGAAGGGACTAGAACTAGAACCGGAGAAATTCAGTCTGGAAAATGGGGAGTTGCAAAAATTTATTTAAAGACTAAGGTCCCAATTGTTCCTATGGGAATTAGCGGAGCATTTGAAGTTTTTCCGCCAGGGGCAAAACCGAAAATTAAAAAAAATATTCGTTTGAATATTGGCCAGCCGCTTGATTTTCCTGAATTTTTTCAGCAAGCAAAAAATTTAAATTCTGATTCCGAAGAATATAAAAATATTTGCGCCACAATTACTGATAAAATTATGGCGGAAATAAAAAAATTAACTTATGAAAATTAAAAAACTTTTAATTGCCAATCGTGGAGAAATCGCGATTAGAATCATAAGAACTTGCAAAGAAATGGGAATAAAAACCATTGCTTTGTGTCCACGAGCTGGCGATGAAAAAAATTTTTTAGAAACTAAATTAGCAGATGAATATTATTTTTTAGAAAAAGAAGGATCGTCGGGATATTTAGATAAGCAAAAAATAATCGAAATTGCAAAGCGGGCCGAAGCAGATGCGATTCATCCTGGATATGGTTTTTTGGCGGAAAATTGGAAATTTTCCCTTCTCTGCGCTAAAAATAAAATTAAATTTATTGGTCCTCATTATAATATCTTGAGAAGATTTGAAGATAAGGTAGAAGCAAAAAAAATTGCGAAAAAATTAGGAGTGCCTACGTTGCCAGCAAGTGACCGACCGATTAGAACTACCAAAGATTTGTTTGCGACAGCAAAAAGAATCAAGCCCCCTTTTATTTTCAAAGCCCAGCGTGGAGGTGGGGGAATGGGGATAAGAGTAATTGACCATGATCTTAGCGGGGCTGATTTTTTAAATGTTACGGCTAGTATTCAAAAACAAATGGCCGCTGGATTTTCTGATTTAGATTTTTTCTTGGAAAAATATCTTCCTAATTCAAGACACATTGAATTTCAAGTTTTGGGAGACGGGCGAAAAGCAGTTCATTTAGGAGAAAGGGATTGTACTATTCAAAGAAGATTCCAAAAATTAATCGAAGAGTCTCCTTCTTCTTTTCTTTCTGAAAAACAAAGAGAAGAAATGGGTTTTTGGGCAAAAAAAATATGCGAAGATATGAAATATCAAGGTGCGGCAACAGTAGAATTTTTAATGGATCAAGATGGTAATTATTATTTCATGGAAGTTAACCCTAGAATTCAAGTGGAGCATCCGGTTACTGAAGCGATCACAGGAATTGATATTGTTGAGCAACAAATAAGAATTGCTAGAGGAGAGCAAATTCCTTTTTCTCAAAAAGATATTCATTTTTCCGGTTGGGCGATTGAAGCCAGAATTAATGCCGAAGATCCCCAAAAGAATTTTTTACCCACTCCGGGTGTAATTAAAAAATATGTTTCCGCTGGAGGCCAGGGAATTTTTGTTCATAGTTTTTTACAGCAAGGCCAAGAAATTTCTCCTTGTTTTGACTCGTTAATTGCTAAAGTAATTGCTTATGGAAAAACAAGAAACGAGGCGATTGGAAAATTAAAAAGAGCCTTGGATGAAATTATTATTGAGGGGGTGTCAACAACAATTCCGTTTTTTAAAATTCTTTTAAGACACCAAGATTTTTTAAAAGGAGAATATGATTCTAATTTTATTGAAAAAACCGGAATTTTGAAAAACTTGATGTATAATCCAGAAGCGCAGAAGCAATTAGAAGCCAGTCTTGTTAAAGATATTAGTGAAACAGAATTAGCGGAAACTATTTTTCAAGTTTATTGTAATTTTAAAAATAATGAAACCTTATCCAAAGGCAATTCCGATTCTTGGAAATTGAATAATCGCTTTAAGATGATGAGATAAATTTATGAATTTTAAAATTAAAATTAAAGACAAAGAATACTCGATAGAAATAAAAGAATTGCAAGAAAAAACAGAAATAACTATCAACGGCCAAAAATATTTCTTTGATTCTAACAATTCAACCAATCAAGAAAAATTTGAAGAAAATGAAAAAAATATTTTTGAAAATAAAAAATTAAAAGAGATTAAAACTCCTTTGGCTGGTAGCATTTCTGAGATTTTTGTAAAACAAGGAGAAGAGATTAAGCCAGGGCAAAAATTAATGACATTATCGGCCATGAAAATGGAAAACGATATTTTATCTGAAGCCAGGGGAACGATAAAAAAAATATTAGTAATTAAAGACCAAAAAGTAAGAGAAGGAGAAATTTTAATAATTTTAGAATAATAAATATATGAAAAATAATTTTAAAATAATTAATTTTGAAAATATTGCTTCTACCAGCCAAAAAGCAAAAGAGCTTGTTGTTGAAAAATTTGAACCTTGGACAGTAGTTGTTGCCAAAGAGCAATCTTTGGGGCATGGCCGAAAAGGGGAGAGCTGGTTTTCTCCTGTTGGAGGTCTTTATTTTTCAGTAATATTACCCAAAAGTAATATCGACGATTTACAAACCATTACTAATTTAGCCGCTTTTGTTGTAGCCCAAATATTAAAAGATGATTTTGGCCTTCATCCTTTAATAAAACTTCCGAATGATATTTTAATTAAAGAAAAAAAAGTGTGCGGCATTTTAACAGAAAATGTAATTATTGGCCAAAGTCCGGTTTTTTCCATAATTGGAATTGGGCTGAATACTAATATTAAAATTTTTTCAGAAGAATTAGAAGATAAAGCAACATCTTTACAAATTGAACTAAATCAAGAATTTAATAATAATAAAATTTTGGAAAAAATATTAATCGGTTTAAAAAAGCAATTAGAAATAATTAGCCAATAAAAAAAGAAAAAAATATGAATTTTGAAAAAGAAATTAAAAAATTAAACCAAAAAAAACAAGATTCGATAAATTTTGAACTTGATCAAAAACAGCGTCAAAAAGGGAAACTAACAGCCCGAGAACGTTTGGATATACTTTTAGACGAAAATAGTTTTTTAGAAATTAAAGGTTTTGTAGAAAGCAGATTCACCGAACAAGAGTTAGGAAAAAATAAATTTGTTAACGATTCTGTTATTACAGGATCGGGAAAAATAAATAATCGTTTGGTTTATGTTTATAGCCAGGATTTTACGAAGATGGGTGGATCGTTAGGAGAGATGCATGGCCAAAAAATAGCTGAAGTTATCGAGCTAGCGGAAAAAAATGGTTGTCCGATTATTGGAATAATTGATTCAGGCGGGGCCAGAATCCAAGAAGGAATTGCCAGTCTTGATGGTTATGCTTCTATTTTTAAAAACATGGTTAAAGCTTCGGGCGTTGTTCCGCAAATTAGCATTATTGCCGGCCCTTCAGCCGGGGGGGCGTGCTATGCTCCCGGATTGTCTGATTTTATTTTTATGGTTGATAAGGTTTCACAGATGTATATTACCGGACCGGAAGTAATTAAAAAAGTAACAGGAGAAGATGTTGATTTTGAATCTTTAGGAGGCGCTTCAATCCATTCTCAAAAAAGTGGTTGTGCTCATTTTGTTTTTCCAAATGAACAAGACTGTTTTGTTGGAGTTAAAAAACTTGTTTCTTATTTGCCCCAAAATAATTTAGAAGATCGTTCTTTTGACTTTAATTTTAAACAAGCAGAAAAAAATGAAAATCTTTTGGAATTAGTGCCTGATGATTTTAATAAAGGATATGATATGAAAAAAGTAGTTGCGGAAATTTTTGATAAAAATTCTTTTTTTGAAATCCAAAATAATTTTGCTGAAAATGCAATTATTGGATTTGCCAAGCTTTCGGGAGGAACAGTGGGAATAGTAGCAAATCAAACAAATAAAATGGCTGGGGTTTTGGATATTGATTCATCAGATAAAATAGCTCGTTTTGTAAGGTTTTGCGATGCTTTTAATATTCCTATTATAAACTTAGTAGATACTCCAGGATATTTGCCTGGAACAGGTCAGGAATATCAGGGTATTATCAGGCATGGGGCAAAAATTTTATATGCTTATGCTGAAGCTACAGTTCCTAAAATCAGTGTTATTTTAAGAAAAGCTTTTGGAGGGGCTTATATTGCGCTTTCGTCTCGCCAGCTTGGCTATGATCGAGTTATTGCTTGGCCTGGAGCACAAATAGCAGTTATGGGTCCAGAACAAGCGGTAAAAATAATTTTTGGAAAAGAAATAGCCAATAGCTCTGATTCGCAAAAAGCAGAAGCGGAAAAAATAGGGGAGTTGAAGGAAAACTTTTTAGACCCTTTTCGAGCAGCCAAACTTGGACAGATTGATATGATTATTGATCCTAGAGAAACAAGAAATATTTTAATTAAATCTTTGGATTCGATTTCTGCCAAAAGAGAAGATAAAGTTATGCGAAAGCATGGAATTATCCCTTTGTAAAATTTGATATAAAATATTATAAATTTTTGTCAAAATCTTTTTTAAGAAATAAAAAAGTTTTTAATTTTATTTTTAATAATAAATAGGGTGTTGTTTTTTTTGTAATTTTATTTTATTGACAAAAGAAATTTTAGAATTTATAATTAACCCATAAAAAGCATGATTTTATTAAAAGAGAGAGGGCTGGTAGGCCCGATAGGATCATATTAATTAATGTCGCACAATGTAGGTTAAGCGACATAAAATAGGGCTTTTCAACGGTATTGCTTAGCAAAACCTATTACCTGCTGATTTTTTGAAAATTTTAGAAAGAAATATATTTTATTATTTTTATTTAATTTATTTTAAAAATAATTTATAAAATATTTTTTTATTTTAATTCCCTTTTTATATTTATTATTTTATAATTAATTTATGAATAAATCCGATAAACCAATTTTAAAACATCTTCCAGACTTTCTTGATTATTGTGAAATCGAAAAAGGCCTTTCTGAGCGAACCCAGCAGAATTATAGCCACTATTTGAATAAATTCAGGTTTTGGCTGAAATCGGTCCATAAGCAGGATTTAAAGCCTCATGAATTTACGCCTGAGGATATCTGGAACTATCGTTTGTTCTTGGCTAGGTTTAAAGATCCGGAAACTAATAAAGTTTTATCTAAGCTGACTCAAAACTATTATTTGATTGCTTTGCGTTCGCTTTTAACTTATTTTGCAGATAAAGATATTATTTCTTTGCCAGCTGATAAAATCCAACTACCCAAAGATTCTCGTAAAGAAAAAACAGTAAAATTTTTATCTTTGGAACAAATTGAAAAATTGCTTTTAGCGCCCAAAACAGAAACCTTAGAAGGCTTGCGGGATCGAGCAATTTTAGAGGTTTTGTTTTCTACTGGTTTGCGTATTTCTGAATTGGTTAGTTTAAATTTAGAACAGTTTAAAAACATTGAAAATAAGAATGATTTGGAATTAGGCGTTATTGGCAAAGGAAACCATCCAAGAACAGTTTATTTCTCAGAAAGAGCTTTAGATTGGCTTAAAAAGTACCTTAAAACGCGTTCTGGACAAGAAAAAGCTCTATTTACCGCTCATCGATCTAGAAGGTCCCTAGATGGCCGTTTAACGGCTCGTTCTATAGAAAGAATTGTGAAAAAATACGCTACTTTGGCCAATATTCCTTATTTTACCACTCCGCACACTTTAAGGCACAGCATGGCTACTGATTTGTTAAATCAAGGGGTGGATATAAGAATTATTCAAGAATTTTTGGGACATCGGAATATTGCTACTACTCAAATTTATACTCACGTTACAAACAAGCGTCTTGGAGATATTCATCGCCAATTTCATAGTGGCAAAGATTTAAAAAATTAATAACAAAAATTTAAAAATTAGGAATTTTAGGGCTTGCATTTTTAAATAAATCTGTTATATTGTATTTATAGTAAATTTACAAGGAGGTGTTTTATGGAAGCAAACATACCAAAAATACTTGTCTGCTTATTGCTGACAAAGATTGAGTATCGGAGAAAAATGATTTCGCCAGTCTGGCGGTAATCATCACACCTTTTCATTAGAATGAGATAAGAAAGATATTCGTCTCTTTAAGATAATTTTCTAACTTCCGCGACAGGCGGTTTTTTTAGTTTTTAGCTTTATTTATAATTTTTGAAAATTCAAGCGGGTTTAAAGAAGCTCCTCCAACCAACACGCCGTCCATTTCGGCTTTTAAAAAATAATCAGAAATATTTTCAGAATTTACACTCCCTCCATAAATTATTTTTACTGATGTTTTTTTATTTTTTTTCTTTATTAAATCAAGAAGAAAAATTTTTACTTCTTGAATTTGTTTTGGATCAGCAAAATTACCACTTCCAATAGACCAAATTGGCTCATAAGCAATGATTATTTTTTTAAACTGGGATTCGGGAATATTTTTAATCCCCTCTTGAAATTGGTTTTTTATAACATCAAAAGTTAATCTGTCAATTCGTTGTTTTTTGTTCTCTCCAAGACAAAAAATTGGTCTTAAATTATTCTTAAGGGCTAAAATTAATTTTTGATTTATTTCTTGATTTGTTTCGTGGTTTAAATTTCTTCTTTCTGAGTGTCCGATAATAACATATTGGCAGCCTATTTCTTTAAGCATTTTTGCTGAAATTTCTCCAGTATAAGCTCCCTCTTCTGTGGCCGAGCAGTTTTGCGCTCCTATTTTTATTTTGGTTTTAAGATTAAGCAGATCTTTTAAAAAAATATTCGGCGGGCAAATAATTGTTTCTGCAAATTTTGAATTTTCTGCAGATTTTTTTATTCCATTAAAAATTTTTAAAGCTTCGCTTGGTTTTAACGGATTGCATTTCCAATTGCCAATGATTAATTTTTTCATAAAATAATAAATTTATTTATTAATGAAATAATATCATAAGATTGTATTTATTAAAATAAAAAGGCGCGGTTTGGCCGGCCTATTAATATATGTACGTTGGCACTCCTTGCACTCGTCCGTGAATTTTTTCTTCAGTTCTCCAAAGACTTTTGGCAATGCGCGAGTCATAGATTATTCCATCTGCTGACATATTATTCAAACTCCTTTACTGAAATTATTTTATTCTGAGAAATTAAAAAAGTCAAGATAATAATTAAAAAAAGAAAATGGCCGATACAATTTAAGTAGCGGCCTTATAGAGAGGAAAGATTAATCATTAAAGCAGATTGACGCTGAATATTTAATTGCTTTAAGAGGATTAATCTATATTATATTTTAAGGTTCTGAGATTATTTTATCAATTTGAAAAAATCTGTCAAGGGATAAATAAAAAAAGAGCCCCAGGGGCTATTTTTTAAGTTCAACAAGAATTTTTTGATGCCAATTTTCGGGAATAATATTTGCCCAAGGAATTTCTTGGTCTTCTTCTATATCATCGCAAGAATCAAGACCACAACTTACATTTAAAAGTTGCTCTCTTTCGTAGGGCGCTATTCGCCATGGTTTTTTTTGGCCATTATCCTCGTTTAAATTAAGAGGTTTGGTGCAATAAGCCATTATAATCCAGCGGACCCTTAGGTCTGCTTTTGTGAACACTGGCTCAAAGCTATAATTCGTGGCGCAATCACATCCTGGAATTAAAAAGAATTTTTTATTTTCAATAGTAAGACTATAAAATCCTTTTTTGAATTTTTTATTATTGTCAAATTCCTGAGCAACCAAAGCAATAATATCGCTTTCGGTTAATCCCAAAATTTCTACATAGTCTTGGGAGTGCGAGAGCATGGTTTGCCAGAATAATAATTTTTTCTTCCGACAATGTTCAACTATCTTGCGGACTTGTTCCTTACAGGAACAAGATGGCGCTTGATCTGTTGACGCCTCTTTTGAGCAAAAATCAGACATTTTATCGCCTCTCTTTTTTTGCAAAGAACAATGTTTGCTAACTTAATAATACCTTGTTTTTAAAAAGAGTCAAATAAAAAACAAATAAGAATATTTATTTATTTTTTATTTTTTTTCGTTGGCATTCAGCTTTTCTTACTCTTTGTTCGTCCATTCCAAAATGATGCGCAATTTCATGCCAGACAGTGTCTTTAACAATTTCTTTTATTTTATTTTCGTCTTGGCAGGATTTTTCGATTTGATTTTTAAAAATTGTGATTTTGTCTGGTAAAATTTGAGCATAGCCCCATCTTTTTGTTTTTGGCACGCCTTCGTATAGTCCAAAAATAAGAGAGTTGTTTTTTATTTTTAATTTTTTTAATTGTTCTACGGTAGGATCATCTTCAATTACAATTTCTACATTATCTAGTTTTTCCAAAAATTCTTTTGGAATAGCATCAATGCCCTTTTTCACCAAAAGTTCAAAATCTTTTTTTTGCATTTTATTCCTCTGGTTTTACTAGGCAATTTTCATAAGTCATGTTATCCTCTTCTTCAATAAATGCGGCGTCCCCTTTGCTCCAAAAAACAAATGATTCGTTCGTGTTTGCGTAGCGTGCACCCGAGGCGGAAATTGCCTGCATCAAAAGCATGTTCCTGCCGTCGCTTAATGTTAGCTCTACTTTTTCACTAAAAAATAAAGCATTGATAGTTTTATTATTGTCGCAAACAAAAGTGACGGCATTAATGATATTATTTTCTTGGACAGGAATTGAAAGCGGTATTATTGGGGCGTGTTTCAGTTCGGCTTTTAATTCTCCGCATTGTTGGCCAAGATAAAAAGCAAAACCAAAAGTTCCACCATAAATAATAATAGCTAATATTCTTGAAAGACTAGTAACCTTATTCCATTCTATTTTCATATTTTTTATTTTATTAATTTTCTAATTTTTAATAGTTAAAATTATTTATTTCAACTACTATTTATTATATCAAAAAAATTTTAAAAAAGAAATTAAAAAATGTTTATAATTTAATTTTGCTTATCTTGTTTCCTTTTGGCTTCGAATCCAAACTCACGGAGTAATGGATGTTGGATTCGCCATCAAAAGTTTTAACTTGGATTCGCCCGCGTCGTTGGTTTCTGCTGAAACCGCGCGCGGGCCCCGCTCGGCCTCGTCAGGCCTGCGCGTTCGAATCCAATTTCACGAAATGAGTTTAATTCAAAAACCACCTCTTAAAAGGTGGTTTTTGAATTAAATGGCTGCGGGACTTGGATTCGAACCAAGATTAATGGCTTCAAAGGCCACGGTCCTACCATTAGACGATCCCGCAATAATATTTATTCTTCCATTGATTCAATTATTGCCAATTCTAATGGCAGTTGTTGAATAGAAGCATATTTGCTTTTGCCTTCCGCTTCAAGAGTTAAATCTAAAAGTTTTTTTAGATATTTTTCATCAAAACTTTCTGCTTGGCTGATGGCTCTTTCTTTCAAGTTTTTAGTTTCCCCTGGCATAATTGATTCAACCAAGCCTGGGTCAATCTTTAGGATAAGCAATTTTCGTAAATAGTCAACTATGGCTCTGGTAAATTCTGATAAATCTAATCCTTTTTCTAAATTATCTTGTAAAAACTTTAAAGCCCCAGGTTTATTTTTTTTATTTAAAATTTCGCAAAGTTCAAATAAAAGATTAATATCAACCATGCCCAAAAGCGGCTTTACATCATCAGCTTTTATTTTCTGTCCAGAAAAAAAGCTAACGATTTGGTTTAATTTTGCTTCTGCGTCTCTCATGCTTCCGTCTGAAGCAGTGATAATTGAATTAATGGCTTCGGTCTCACAATCTAATCCTTCTTTTTTACAAATAAAAGAAAGTTTTTTTGCCATTTCTTCAAATGCTAATTTATGAAATTCAAATTTTTGGCAACGTGAAGCAATTGTAGGAATCATTTTATGCGCTTCAGTGGTGGCGAGAATAAAAACTGCGTACGAAGGAGGTTCTTCTAACATTTTTAAAAGCGCATTGGCAGCGTCTTTACTTAATTGATGAGCTTCGTCCAAAATTAAAACTTTGTATTTTAAAAATGTGGGAGAAAATTTTATACTTTCTTTTATTCCTCGGATTTCATCGATTCCTCTATTGCTAGCAGCATCAATTTCAATAATATCCATGGCGCGATTATTGTTTATTTCCAAACAAGCAGAACATTTATTGCATGGCTCGGATCCTTTGCGATCAAGACAATTAATAGCCTTGGCAAAAAGCCTGGCCAATGTTGTTTTTCCTGTTCCCCTGTGTCCGGAAAAAAGATAAGCATGGGAAATATCGCCTGAAATAATTTCATTTTCAATGATTTTAACAATGTTTTCCTGGCCAATAAAATCCTTGAAAGATTGAGGCCTGTATTTGCGATATAAAACTTGATTTGCCATAGATAATTTATTCTATTATTTTTTAATCAAAAAAGCAAATAAAAAAATCGGAAAAATCATGCTTTTCAAATGCAGAAGAAAAGCAGCTTTTCCGAAATATATCTCCAAAGGATTTAGGAGGATTTATATGGCAAACACCTATTCCGTACCTGCCATCTTAACAGCTGGCTACTCTGAAAGCCCAACCGAAGATGACAAATATTTTATAGCATATTTTGTGATTCAAATCAAGATTGTCTTGACACTCATAAAAAGAGTGATAAACTAAAAACATTAAAACATGATTTACAAACAAAACTTAATTTTTTCTTGTTGCTGTTGTTGTGCCTCTTAAAGAAGAGATTGGTTTTGTTTAAAGATTTAATTTAAAGCAATCTCTTCTCAGAAGAGGTTTTTTTATGTAATAATAAAATAAATAATATGAATAATATTTTAAGCTATATCGGCAATACGCCATTGGTAAAAGTGGAAAGCGTTGAAGATAATGATCCAGCTAATATTTTTGCCAAAATTGAAGGCATGAACCCAGGAGGTTCGATTAAAGATCGGATTGCTTTGAATATGATTAATGATGCTGAAGCAAAAGGTGTTTTAAAACCTGGAGACACAATTGTCGAGCCAACTAGCGGAAATACAGGGGTGGCTTTAGCTATGGTAGGAGCAATGAAGGGATATAAAGTAAAAGTAGTAATGCCTAAAACTACTAGTCCAGACAAAATTAAAATGATTACTGCTTTTGGCGGCAGTATAATTTTAATTGAAAATGATAAGTTTGGAAAAATTGCTATTGAAACAATTAAAAAAAGAACAAAAGAAAATGAACATTTAGTTTTCTTGAATCAATACGAAAATAAAATGAACCCTTTGGCTCATTATTTTAAAACTGCAGAAGAAATTATTAATCAAATGCAAGGAAAAAAAATAGATTTTTTTGTAACTGGAATGGGAACAGGCGGAACAATTACTGGGATTGGAAGCAAATTAAAAGAAAAATATCCTGATATTAAAATTATTGGGGTTCAGCCTCGACCTGGAGAAATTATTGAAGGTTTGAGATCTTTAAGAGATTATGTGCCTCCGGTAACAAATTTAAAATTAGTGGATCAAGTGATTGAATTGGAAAGAGAAAAAGCTTTTCAAGCTAAAAAAGAATTAGCAATTAAAAAAGGAATTTTGGGCGGTCCGAGTTCTGGCGCTTCTTTTTGCGTGTCTAAAATGGTGGCCAAAAAAAATCCAGGCAAAACTATTGTTACAATTTTTCCAGATCGAGGCGAACGTTATTTATAATTAATTGCTCGCTAAGAGAGGTTTTGATATAATGCGAGCAAGAACATATAATTTTTATTTTTATGAAACTATATAATTCTATAACAAAAAAATTAGAAGAATTTATTCCAATTAAATCAAAAGAGGCTGGAATTTATACTTGTGGTCCAACTGTTTATTGGTATGCTCATATTGGAAACTTTAGAACCTATATTTTTGAAGATATTTTAGATCGGGCTTTGCGTTATAATGGTTATCAAGTAAAGCGAGTAATGAATATTACTGATGTGGGTCATTTAACCTCTGATTCGGACCAAGGCCAGGATAAATTAGAAAAAGGGGCAGCTCGAGAACATAAAACCGTTTGGGAAATTGCAGAATTCTATACCGAAGCTTTTATTAAAGACATGAAAGCTTTAAACATTAAAGAACCAGAAGTATGGGTGCGAGCCACAGATACAATTACTGATCAAATTGAATTAATCAAGCTTTTAGAAGAAAAAGGATATACCTATATCATTAATGATGGTGTTTATTTTGATACAACAAAATTAGGAGATAATTATGGCCGACTTTGGAGTGAAGCAGAAAGAAAAGAATTAAGAGCAAGAATTGAAGAAAATAAAGAAAAGAAAAATCCAGCTGATTTTGCTCTTTGGAAATTTAGTCCGAAAAACGAACAAAGACAAATGGAATGGAATTCTCCTTGGGGAATTGGATTTCCAGGCTGGCACACAGAGTGCGTGGTAATGGGAGCAAAAAACTTAGGAATTCCTTTTGATATCCATTGCGGAGGAATTGACCATATTTCTATTCATCATACTAATGAAATTGCTCAAGCCGAAGCTGCTTATGGACTAAAGCTGGCCAATTATTGGCTTCATGGAGACTTTTTGGTTTTGAAAGATGCAAAAATGAGCAAATCTGCAAACAATATTACAACAGTCTCCATTTTAAAAGATAAAGGATATAATCCCCTTGCTTATCGTTATTTATGCTTAACCAGCCATTATCGATCAAAATTGAATTTTAGTGACGAAGCCATGGATTTTGCCCAGAACAGTTTAGACAAGTTTTATGAAAAAACAGCAGAATTTAAAAATGATTCTGCGCCTGTTCGAGCAGAAGAAATAAAAAAATACCAAGATCAATTTTTAAACAACTTAAACAACGATTTAGACATGCCTGCTATTTTGGCTTTAATGTGGGAATTAATTAAAGATAAAAAAATAAACAAAAGCGAAAAATACGAATTATTAATTGATTTTGATAAAGTTTTAGGATTAAGATTGTCTGAAGTTGGATATAGTTTTGGCCAAGGCAAGCATGATTATGTAATTGAAACTAAAGATGAAAATGGAATGCCTCTTTGGACAGATGATTTAAAAATTGTCCCCCAAGAAGTAATTGAAAAATTAGACCAAAGAAAACAATACCGAGAAAATAAAGATTGGGAGCAAGCAGATAAAATAAGAGACCAATTAAAAGAATTAGGATGGATTATTGAAGATATGGATGATGAGAAAATTCTTTTAAAAAAAATTTAATTCAAGAAACAAAAAAAGGCATAAAATAAATGTCTTTTTTTAATAAAGTAATTCGTTGGTGTTGGTTTTTCCGTAGATTCCTCCTTCAACATCTTTGATTTCAAAGATAACCTCCCCTTTTTTTAATAGTAAAAGATTTACTTTTACTATTTCGCCAGGCTTGGATTTTGAATTTTTTGAATTGTCTTTACTATTTTTTTTAGGCCCTTCGGCAACAATAGAGATCAAATCTCCGCTATGCGAAATCTTGTGCTCGCCGTTTAACTCCACAATAGTGCATTGCGAAATTTCCTTGTCGATAACAACAAGAAAGCATCCGCTTTTGACATAAACAAAGAACTTTTTCAAATAATCACCTAACTTAGTGTTTTTTAAAGTTTAAAATAAAAACTATTTTTTGTCAATAATGTTGGTTTTGGTTTTTTGGCAAGATTGATAAAAATCTAAAACCTGTTTCGCGATTTTTTCCCAGGAATATTGTTTGACATGCTCCAATCCCCAACTCCCCATTTCTTGGCGCAAGGTTTTATTTTTAATTAGAATTTCTAATTTTTCTGCCAAGCCAGAGGAATCTTTTGGGTTGGCCAAAAAATCACTTGCCCTTGTTCCTTCTAATAGCTCTTGATAGCCACTATTAGCAAATCCGCAAACCGGCTTACCCATGGCCATTGCTTCTAAAAGCACGATTCCAAAACTTTCTCCGAAAATTGCCGGACTGCAATAAATATCACAAGTAGAAAAATATTTTTTTAACTCAAAATTGTTTTTTATTCCTTCAAAATGAACATCTTTTAAACGATTAGCGCGAGCATAATTTAAGCAGGATTGTTTTAAAATTCCATCGCCCACGATTATTAGCCGAATATTATCATAAAGAGGCTTTAATAAATTATATGCTTCTAATAAATAAATTAATCCTTTTCTTTCTTCTATTCGGCCAACAAAAAGAATATTTATTTTTTTATCTAAAAATCTTTTTATTTTTGGATAATTAGGGTGGAAATCATTTAGGTCTATTCCATTTGGAATGACAATCTTTGGTTTTGAAGATTCTTGAAAGTTTTCTAAATTAAGCTTTGCTACTCCGATTAATCCATCAACTTTTTCTCCTAGTTCCTTAAAAAATCGATTTGAGAAATAAAAAGTTTTCATTAGTCTTCCCAAAGAATCTAAATTGGCGTGAAAAGTAAGAACGTTTAAAGATTTTGACTTGTTTAATATTTGCCACCCCGAAGGGACAATAAAATTATGAAAATGCAAAACATCAAATTTTTCTTTTTCTAATATTTTTTTAATAGCAAATGGATTAAAATTAAAACAAAGATCGCCTTGGGTGCCAGCAATATTTATTGGAATTGAAGTGCCTAAAATAATTACATTTTTTCCATAATTTTCAAAAAAATTTCGACGTGGAACTATTATTTTATTTTCCACGCCCATTTTTTCAAACTCTTTAGACAGCCCTAAAATATGGCTTTTTACGCCTCCAGGATTAGCAAAAGAATGAAAAGAAATAAAACCGACTTTCATTTAAAATAATGATTATTTGTATTTTAGGGCTGATAATTTATAAACAATGGGGATAATTAGCGCAATTGACGCCAATGGTCTGGCTTGCTATATTATACCTAATGGTAAAAGAAGTTTCAAACTTAAAACCGGGCACAAAGATTCCGCCTCAAGATATTGAAGCCGAAAAAAGTACTCTTGGCTCTTTAATGATGGATAAAGATGCGATTATAAAAGTGGCTGATTTTTTGCGGGCTGAAGATTTTTATAAGCGAAGCCATCAATTGATTTATCAAGCTATTGAATCGCTTTTTGCTAAAGGAGATGCAATTGATTTAATTTCCGTTTCTTCTGTTTTAAAAGCTAATAATCATTTGGAAGAAATAGGTGGAGTGGCTTATTTAACTGATTTAATTAATACCGTTCCTACAGCCAGCCATATAATTTCTTATGCTAAAATAGTTCAAAAGAAAAGAATTTTACGTGATCTTATTTCTGCTGGCCAAGATATTGCTTTAATGGGATATGAAGAATCTGAAGAATCTGATGATTTGCTTGATCAGGCAGAAAAAAGAATTTTTAGCATTACCCAAAAAAGTTTAACCCAATCTTTTTTACCCATCAAACCTTGTTTGGAAGAAGCATACCAAAGAATGGAAAAGCTTTCTCAACAAAAAGGAGTTTTGCGGGGAGTATCAACTGGTTTTTATGGATTAGACTCTATTCTGTCGGGATTGCAAAATTCTGATTTGATTATTTTAGCAGCTCGCCCATCTATGGGTAAAAGTAGTTTGGCTTTGGATATTGCTAAAAACGTGGCAATTAAAGAAAAAAAACCAGTAGGAATTTTTTCTTTAGAAATGTCTAAAGATCAACTAATTGATCGCTTGATTAGCTCTGAATCAAATATTGATTCTTGGAAAATCAGGCAAGGCCATTTATCTTCAGATGGAGAGGATAGTGATTTTGCTTGTATTCAGCATGCCCTAGGAACCTTATCTGATGCTCCGATTTATATCGACGATGCTTCAAGTTGCGGAGTATTACAAATGAGAGCCATGGCCAGAAGATTGCAATCTAGTCGAGGCTTGGGCTTGATTGTGATTGATTATTTGCAGCTTATTACTCCTAATACTAGAATCGATAATAGTGTTCAACAAATTACAGAAATATCCCGAGCCTTAAAAGGTCTGGCTCGAGAATTAAACGTCCCGGTTTTAGCATTGTCTCAGTTGTCTCGGGCAGTAGAACAAAGAACACCCAAAATTCCCCGCTTATCAGATTTACGAGAATCAGGATCTTTAGAGCAAGATGCAGATGTTGTTCTTTTGATTTATCGAGAAGATGCTTATAACGAAGACTCTCCTCGTAAAGGAATTGCTGATATTCTTATTGCTAAACATAGAAACGGGCCAGTTGGCCGAGTAGAGCTTGTTTTTGACAAACAAAGAGCCAGCTTCCGAAACTTGGAAACTGGCATGAGTGGATACGAACAAGAAATTGATTTTTAAGCCTAGGCCTCGATTTTTAAAATTTCTATTTCAGTATAAGGCTGTCGATGGCCTTTTTTCACTTTGTATCTTTTTTTAGGCTTATATTTAAAGATAACCACTTTTTCGTGACGATCTTGTTTTAAAACTTTGCCGGTTACTTTTGCCTTTTCGATTAAAGGGGTTCCAATAGTTATATTTTTATCGTTTTCAATCAAAAGCACTTCATTGAAAATAACCTCATTTCCCTCTTGTTCTTTCAATTTTTCAATTTTTATTTTTTGGCCTGGGGCAACTTTGTATTGCTTTCCGCCTGTTTTTATTACTGCTAACATAATTTTTCAGTTAATTAATACAGCATAAAATATAGCATTTTCTTGTTTAATAGTCAACAGAAATTGATTTATAATAATTTGTGACTTTGGGCAAAAAGCTCGGCAACAATAAAAGCAATATATAAAAATAGAAGAAAAGCGGCTTCTTTTTTGCTGATTCTTTGATCGCTTTTAGTAAAAATAAAAAAGAAGAAAATGCCAAAAACTGTAAAAAATCTGGCCACGGCAAAAGGAGAAAAATCTTTTATTTCAATGGGATTGATAAGGGCGACAATTCCCAAAACAAAGGTTGCGGATCCGATTACCGCCCCCATTAAATCACCCAAAATCATCCAGCCATTATTTTTCTTGGCACAGGTAATAGCAAAAAATATTTCCGGAGCCGCGTTACCAAGACTAACAATAAATAATCCGATTAAAATTAAAGACCAATTAAATGTTTCGGCAAAATATTGAGCCGAACTAACAATTCCCTGGGCAGCGAAAAGAAAAATTATAATTGCGCCCGTTACTTTTAAGGCATTAAGGAGATAATAATTTGATTTTTTGTGCAATTTAGTTTGAGTCGGAGTTTCTTCGCAAACTTTACTGAAGTTTTCTTTTTTGGAAAATAGCCAAATTAAATAAAGGACGTAAAACAGAATTAAGATAATGCCGTCTGCCCTAGAAACCAGTCCGTCCCAAGCTAAAAGAACCGGCAAAACCGCAGCAATCGCTGTAAAAGAAAGAGTGATTTGAATTGTTCGGCTTTGGGCCGGAATTCCATTTTGGGAAAAAAGGGCAGCTAAAGCAACCGCCAAAGTAAGATCAACTACATTTCCGCCCAAAACATCGGCAAAAGACAATTGCGGAATACCATTTAGGGCGGAAATAATACCAACAAATAAATTTGGGAAAGCAGCCACAACTGCCATAATCAAAAAAGAAACAGCGAATTCTTTCCATTTTAAAAATTTAGCCAAATGCGTTAAGCTGTTAACAACCAATTCTCCGGAAAAATAAAAAGCTCCGCAGGAGACTAGGAAAATAAAGATATAAAAAATTAATTCAAACATTTTTATTTATTTTATTATTTTAAATATTTTAGCAAAAAAATCAAAAAAAGGAAACCTATTTTTCGAATTTTAAAAAATATTCTTTGGGTTGAGACTCTTGAATTATAATTTTTTTCCATTCAGAATCTACTTCCGAAACCTTTTTTATTTCTTTATTGTAATAACATAGAGGGTTAATAATTCGAGATTTACAAAATACTTTTTTTTCATAATTATCGGGATTATTTTCAATTTTTATTTTATTATTCATTCGATCGAATAATATTTTTAAATCAAAGTCTTTCTCTAAATAAGATTTTATTTTTTCAACAACCTCTTTGTCGGTAGTATAAAGATCTTTCTCGGAAATATATTGCTTAGAAAGCGCCAATCGAAGACAATCCCCTACGGTGCGAAACATAATGGCCGAAGGAAGCCCGGCAAAATATTCACTATTAAGCTTATAAAATAATTCTGCAAATTTTTTTGCGCTTTCAAAATTTTTAAAAATCCAATTTCTATCTTTTACAACAAGGTTGTCTAAAAAATATTTTCCATTTTCAATATCTTTAAAAACAATAGCTGTTCTTAGGGCATAATCAATTCGGTCAGCGCATAAATCCGGCAGATTTTTTTCTTTTAGCGGAAAATTTTTATCATTTAAAATATAATTTAAATCTAAGTTGTATTTTTTGAGTATTTCAGGAATTTCGGATTTTCTGACAAATTCATCAAAAATATTATCCTGATGGCTGTGATCTGTTTCCGAACCAACATCTAAAATATAATCAATACAATGAGAAAATATTGAATGAGAAACATCATGGATTAATCCAGCAATTTGTTCTTCCAATGGCGCATTATATATTTTTAAAAGATAATATACACCCAAGGAATGTTCAAAACGCGATTGAGCAGTTCCAGGAAAAAATGGCTCAAGGTATCCGGCCTGGTCTATTTGTTTTAATCTTTGAATGGTTGGGCAATTTATCAAATCTAAAATAATTGAATCGCGGATTTCTATTTCTCCATAAACCCTGTCTTTATGTTTCATTTATTTTTTTTAAAACCTTCAATCAAAAATAAGATCCCGGTCAACAAAGGAACGCCTCCGATTATTAAACCGTCTCGCCAATGGTTATCGAAATTAGTTATTAAAAACCAGGCTCCGAAAAGAATAAAAATCCAACATCCTATTTTGGGTTTTTTCCAGGCAATAATTGTCGCTCCCAAGGCCGCCAGCGCTAGCATTAGATGCATAAAGGAATCCATCCAGCCAAATTCAGGACTAAATCCCTCAAGAATAAAAATTCCGAAAAAAGCAACGATTATAATTGCTAAGGCCCTAGGAACATAATATAAAAAATTTTTCATATTTTTATTTATTATTTTGTTTTAAACATTTTTATTATAGCACTTCTTCGACCCCTAAGGATACTGTTGGAGGAGAAGAAACATATTTGCTTAAAAAAATATGGGAATAATAAGTTGGTTTAGAGTAATAGTCGGCTCCATGAAGTTCAATATTAAAAGTTGGCTGAGTTATTAAGGGGCTGGTGGCTACGTTTATAATTTTTCTTTCTCTTTTGTCTACTGGCGTTGAATAAGCGGAAAAAGCATCTAAAATTACGCAAGTTTCATAACCGTTATAACTATTATGAAATCCATTTTCTGGCAAATAATAATAGGTTGTATCCCTTGTTACGGTATTTGAATAAGAACAGGCTGATACTTCGTTTCTTTGGCAGCAGCCACTCCCTCCATTGCTTGGATCATAAGCACTATAGCTTAATAAATATTGTTTTGTCTTATCAAATTTTTCAACCGAGGCGATATAACATCCCCACCAACTAGTTCCATTAAAAACAATTCTATTTGAACTGATTGTGTAATTTCCCCTCAAAGAAGCAGTGAACCATTTTTCTGTATTAAGCGTTGATTCAGAAAAATTTTCATATAAAAGAAAAGTATTTTCTCCATTTGACTCGGAAGAAGAAGATTCATTTCCATAATAAACATAAATCGTATTTCCGCTTGTTGGTATTTCAGGAATTTTTACCCAGAATGTTGCGGAAACTCCATCTGTTTTTGATTCTAAATAATATGAAAACAATTGTCCAGTAGAAGATGCAAATCTTATATCGTCAAAATCAACTTGCATATCAGAATCATAGGCCAAATCTATCATTATTTGATAATCTGTAAGAATTTCTTCAGCATTATTCGAAATAGTTATTGGCTGTCTTTTGGCATATCCAGGTAAGCCTTGTTCAGCGTCTGATTCGCTGAATCCGGTTTCTGAATCATAAGTCAAGACTCGTTCATTGGTTAGGTTTCCGGTGAGCGTATAGCTGGTTCCGTCTGAAGAATACTGATATCGGCTGTTGTTGAAATCAAGGGGAAAAGATTGGATATGGTTAGGAACAAGCTCGTTTAAGCAAGTTCCGTCGCCAATACTGCAAGGAGTTTCTTCAATTGGATAAGCATTGTTCAAGGCATGATAAGTGAGGATTGCTCGAGAGATAGCTGCCAAGTCATTCTTTGTTTTCACATTTTTGGCAGAATCAGTGGCTGAATTCAAAGAAACCAAGACAAAGCCTGAAAGAATACCAACAATAGCAATAACTACTAAGAGTTCGATTAGAGTAAAAGCAATAAGACGCTTGGATTTCATTTGTTTAAGATTATTTTTCTTTTTTCTTAAAGACATTATACCAAGCAAGATAAAAAATGGAAAGACTTGGAATTAAAATGTTTAGGGGGTAACCCCCTAAACATTCTTTTAAGACTCATGTTTGGGGGTTACCTTCGAATAAATCTCTGGTGATATTTTTCTCAGGCCTGGCTCGCTGTCTCCGCCAGCCGGCGGAACCCCTCCGCCCTTGATTGATTATAATCAAGCCTCCAAACATTTTGTTAAAGCTTTGTTCAGGCTCGGCTCGCTGTCGTCACAGCTCCGCCCTTGATTGATTACAATCAAGCCCCCAAACATTCCCTTTAATATTCTATCAAATTTGAATATTTAAAAAACTATGTTTAATTTTTAAACATTTGATTATTCCAGATATTTTAAAGCGGTCCCAACCGGATTCGAACCGGTGTTCTTAGATTGAGAATCTAATGTCCTAGGCCTCTAGACGATGGGACCAAAGTTTGGCATTTCAAAAACTAGCACAAAAATTATTATTTGTCCAAAAGATATTATTCTTCGGCAGTGCTGTAATCTGGTGGAATTTGCCAATAATCTAAAATATATTTTGCTAAATCGTGGAACATTGGCGTAGCTGAATACTCTGATGTTTTTATAGCTTCAGGATTATCTAATTTTACCAAAGCCACGAATTTTGGATCATAAGCCGGGGCAAATCCTAAAAAAGTTTGCCAAGTTTGAGGAGAATATCCAGACTTGCTTTCACCTAATGATGTCCAAGGAATTTGAGCTGTTCCTGTTTTTCCAGCAATATAATATCCTGGGATTTTAGCTTGATGCCCGTATCCGTTTTCAATAACACTGACGAGCATTTTTTTCATAGTATTTGAAGTTTCGGCTGATAAAACTCTTTTTATTACTTTTGATTCGGTTTCTTGTTTTTTTATCCCATTATCTGTTTCTTTAACAATATGTGGTTTTATTAAATTTCCGCCATTAGCAATCGCGCAATATGCCGAAGTAATATGAAGAGGATTAATTCCAATTCCTTGACCAAAAGAAACATTGGCTGGATTAACAGCAATATTTTGTTTTATTGCTTTTTCCAATTCTTTATTTTTTGAAGCCACTTCTCCGCTTAAATCAATTCCGGTTTTTTCAAAAAAACCGAAATTTTCTAAATATTCAAGAAATTTTGTATGACCAAGTCTTTTTTCCGCTTCCATCAGGGCGGTATTAATAGAGTGCTCTAGGGCGTTTGTCATTGTAACCAGGCCCCATATTTTTTCGTTATAATTAGTAACTTTATAGGTTCCATACATAATATAACCCTTATCGTCGTTATAAGTTGTTTCTGGAGTAATTACTTTTTCATTAATTGCTGCTGCCATTGTTATTGATTTAAAAATAGAACCTGGTTCAAATATTTTTTGAATGGAATCATTTTGAAAAATATTAAAATTTTTTTCATCCCAATAATTATTGGGATCAAAAAGAGGATATTGAGCCATGGCCACGATTGCTCCGGTATATGGTTCCATTACAATTATTTGCCCGCTTTTATATTCAAATTCTTTGGCTTTGTCCGCTAAAATTTTTTCCGCCATATATTGAATATTGTAATCAATGGTCAACTTGATTGATTCTCCGTTTTCTGAACCTTCATTTTTTTGAGAACTAAAAAAATTCCAAATATTATTTTCGGTTTGTTTTGCTAAATTTTTTTCTTGAAGAATATTGTCATAATATTCTTCTAACCCGTATTGGCCTTTTTTGTCTTTATTAAGATATCCAGATAATTGGCCAGCCATTTTATTATTTGGATAAACCCTTGCCTGTTTATAATCCAAATAAACACCCTTTGCTCCTAATTTTTTAACTGATTCTGTTTCT
This sequence comes from Minisyncoccota bacterium, assembly GCA_041649435.1. Lineage (GTDB taxonomy): Bacteria > Patescibacteriota > Minisyncoccia > Minisyncoccales > Minisyncoccaceae > UBA6220. The sequence goes on from JBAZNB010000001.1 coordinate 65,375, forward strand.
TCTTCAGTTAATTTTTCTTTTAAAACCTCATACTGGCTATTAGTGTTTTCGGTTTTTGCCAAAATATCTTGTTTTGGAATATTAATTATTTTTTCTAAATCTTCGGCGATTTTTTCTTTATTTTCACTTGCTAATTCTTTTGGGGAAATAAAAATATAGGGCTGTTTTTCGGTTAAAGCCAGCGGTTCACCATTAATAAAATAGATTGCTCCCCTTTCCCCTTGGATATTGTTAGTTGAGGTTTGTCGGCCTTGGGCAAGAGCCTTATATTCTTCGCCATTTTGAACTTGTAAAACGAAAAGGCGGAAAAGGACAAGCCCTCCCGCAAGAAAAATTAGCGCTAAAATAAAATTAATTCTCCAATTTTTTAGCATAATCTAAATGAATTATTTCGTGGCCACTGAATTGTTAGGAATAATAAGATAATCTATTTTTTCTATTTTATCATATCCTTTTTCAGTGATTCGATTTTCAAAATTTACTAGATTTTTGCTTTGGGAAATATTTAATTGGAGGGTGGCAGTTTCTTTTTTAAGAGAAGTTATTTCTTTTTCTTTTTCGGTAATTAAATATCCTGATTGGGTTAATTGGGCTATTTGAAAAATATAAAAACAAGCAGAAACAACAACCATAATTGGAAGAAGGTTGAAAATGTTTTTAATTTTTCTTTTTTTTGCCATGTTTATAATTTTATTGCTATTCTTAATTTTGCTGACCGAGCGCGTGGATTTATTTTTATTTCTTCTTCAGTCGGCGCAATCGGTTTTTCGGTTGATATTTTTATAATTTTTTTTTGTTCCTGGTCTTTAAAATAATTTTTAACAATTCGGTCTTCTAATGAATGAAATGAAATAATTGCTATTTTTCCTCCAGGAGCAAGCAAATCAATTGCTTCAGGCAGGGTTTTTTTAATATTTTCTAATTCTTGATTTGTTTCAATTCGGATGGCTTGAAAAGTTCTTGTCGCAAAATGTATTTTTGTGTATTGATATGTTTTCGGAATTGCTTTTTTGATTATTTCCGTCAGTTGAAAGGTTGTTTTTATTCTTTTATTTTTTCTTTCTTCGATTATTTTTTTGGCTATTTTTTTGCTGAATTTTTCTTCCCCATATTCTCTTATTATTCTTTCCAATTCTGATTCTGGATATTCATTTATAATTTTTTCCGCGCTTTGATCCCCTTCTCCATAAGCCATTATTAATGGTTCATCTTTTTTAAAACTGAATCCCTTTTTTTCTTCATCTATCTGGTAAGAAGACATTCCTAAGTCGAATAAAATTCCGGAGATATTATGAAAATCATTGTTTTGGGCTATTGTTTTTAAGTTTGTGTAAGAATCGTTTACAGGAATTAAGCGATCAATGTTTTCTTTTTTTATATTTTCAAAAATTTCTTTGTCCCATTCTATGCCTAATACTTTTCCCTTTGGTCCGTTGTGTTTTAAAATTTCTTTGGTATGTCCGCCCCCGTTTAAAGTACAATCAATAAAATTTTCATTTTTTCCTGGACAAAGCCCCTCTATTGTTTCTTTTAATAAAACAGAAATGTGCATTATAGTCCGAAATCTTTTAATCTGTCTGAAATTTCATTTAAATTTGGGCTATATTTATTCCATTTATTTTCATCCCAAATTTCGATGTGATCATTTAATCCCACAATAATTAATTGTTTTTCCAAACCAGCATAATCTTTTAAATAGTCAGGCACTAAAATTCGGCCAGCTGAATCAAGCTTTACATCCATTGCTGATCCCACAATAGTTCTTTTCATTTCTCTAGTTGCTGGATCAAAATATGGAAGTTTGTTAATCATGTCTAAAAATTTTTGCCATTCTGCTTGAGGATATAAATAAAGGCAACCTTCAAATCCTTTTGTTAAAACCGCGCCTAAAGCCAAAGAATCCCTGAATTTAGCAGGAATGGAAATTCTTTTCTTTTCGTCAATTATATAGCTGTATTGCCCAATAATCATAAAATTTATTTATCCACACTTTTCCCCACTTGTTAACACTATGCCACCATTTTATCCCACTCAAATATCCTTGTCAACCCCCTTGGATCATTTTTCCCCATTTATTATTAAAATAAGTAAAAAATAAACAAAAAACCGCTTTTTCAGCGGTTTATAATTTAAGTAAAGATTTTGTTATTTTTTAAGTATTTTTACTTCAAAATCAATAGGTTTTATCTCAAATGTGTCTCCAGGAGATATTTTATCGCTTAACAGGGCTTTGGCAATGGCATTTTCTACATTATCCTGAATTACCCGCTTCATTTCCCTGGCGCCAAAAATAGGATGAAATCCAAGTTTTACTATTTTTTCTTTAAGTTCGTCTGTAATTAGCATTGAGATCTTTTTCTTTTTTAGATTATTAGCGATTTTATTTAATTGAAGCGTGGCAATTTGTTTTAAATCAGATTCAGTTAAGGATTTAAAAACCACTACTCCATCAAACCTATTTACAAATTCTGGACGGAAAAGATTGTTTGCAAAAACATAGTCAAGCAATTCTTTTTTAATTTCCGGCATTTCTTTATTTTCTTGCAAGGCTTGCAAGATTATTTTATATCCAGCATTGGAAGTAGCAATAATAATTGTATTACTAAAATTAACTTTATTGCCAAAATTATCATTTACATAACCCTCATCTAAAACTTGAAGAAAAATATTTAAAATATCAGGATATGATTTTTCTATTTCATCTAACAGAACAAGAGAAAATGGATTTTCCCTTACTTTAGTAGTGAGAATTCCGGGTTGAGTTTCTGTGCCAAGCAATCGGGCGATATCTTCTCTTCTTTGAAATTCAGACATATCTAAGCGAATCATCTTATCTTCAGATCCAAAATAAATTTCAGCCAAAGCTTTGGCGGTTTCAGTTTTTCCAACTCCGGTTGGGCCAAGGAATAAAAATCCTCCCATTGGCCCTTTTTTAGTTTGAACTCCTGATCGAGCGCGTCTCATAGCAGATGATATTTCTTTAATAGCATCGTCTTGGCTAATAACTCTTTTATGTAAAGAAGATTCTAAATTGAGCAAAGTTTCTTTTTCTTGGCTTTTTATTCTTCCTAAAGGAATTTTTGTTTTTTGCGATAAAATTTGATCAATATGTTCTGGAAGAATTAAATCATTTTCGGAAAATTGAGAACTATAAGTAAAAGCATCTTGTAACAATGAAATAGCTTTTTGCGGAAAAGGCGTAGAAACATATTTTCCAGATAAATCAATAATTTCTTTTAAAGATTCATAAACAATAAATTTTCCATATTCTTTTTCTAGTCGAAAAACCATATTTTCCAAAATAAGCATTGTTTCTTTAGCTGAGATTTCTGGAATTTCTATTTTTTCAAATACACTTAAAATAGCTGGTTTGGCTTCAATATATTTATGCAATCCCTGAAAAGTAGTTAAGCAGATTGATTGCATTCGCGGGTCAGTTAAATATGGCAATAAAATTCCAGAAACATCCATAATTCCAGCTTTTTTTTCTGCGCCCAGAAAATCATGTAAATCATTTATTATTAAAACAATATTTCCAGCGCTTATCGCTTCATTTAAACACTTATTAATAATTGCCTCTGTTTTTTCGTAGGAATCGATATTTGATGATAAAGAAACAATATCCAACTGGACAAATCTTTTATTATTTACTTCTGGGCTTGATTGTTGTAATAAAGATTTTTTTATTACCGAATGAATAATGCTTTTTCGACCAGAGCCGATTTCCCCTACAATTAAAACATTGCGTGGCCCTTTTCTTCCTAAAATTTTTTCTGTTAATTCAATTTCATTTGTGTTTCCAATTATTTCTTCATATCCTCGACGGCCGATAATATTAGTCCAATCAATAGAAAATTGATCAAGTGTAGGCGTATAGCCATAAGTTAAATCATGGCCAAGCGTTCCTTTCTTTATTAAATTTTCGTAATTTCCAAAAATTTTGACGTTTCTTATTTTTTTGTTAGTAGACTCAATCCACCAGGAAATATTTTCCAAATCTTCCCTTCCCATTTCCATATCAGTAATAATTTTTTTGAAATTTAATTCTGATTCTGCTAAAGCAGAAAGCAAATCCCCTTCTTTTATGCGTGTGCCTTGTCTTTTTAGTGCAGATTGAGAGGCTTCGTAAATAATAGAACCAAAATCATTAGAATCATTTACAATATTGCCTTCGGCGATTAAACTGCTTATTTGTTTTTTAAAATCATTAAGTGGGATTCCTAGCCGGGAGAATAAAAATATTATTTTCGGATTTTTTTCGTCAAGCAAACTGTAAAGCAAAAAAGCAGAGGGTGGAGCTGGCAATTTTACTTTTTCTGCTAATTTAAAAGCTTGGGTTAAATATTTGGCAGAATTAAAATTGAGCCATTCTGCTAAATTTGCATTTTGGTCTGTAACTGCCGAAGCCAAGTTTTGATAAAAAGGATTTGGAATTTTTATTTCTTCTTCAAAAAAAGTATGCATTGTTCGAAGCCAGAAATAAGGCATTAAAAAAATTAAAGCAAGGCCTTCAAGCAATGGTGATAAACTTTGATTGGATTTGGTAAAGAAATCAAGAACAAGAAGAATAAAAAAAATAACAAAAATAATAAAAAATATTTTTCTAAGAATAGCAAAAGTTTTAAAATCTTTTTCCGATTCGATTGCCCGATATAAATCTGTTTGTTTCAAATTAAACATAAGCAAAAATTAATTTTATTCCATAAGCGAATCCGGCGATTAAAATTAATGGTAAAAAAAACCAGATAATTAAAGAAATTATCCCCAAAACAAAAACAATTATTTCAAAAATTAAAAAAGCGATTAAAAAGATAATTCGAACAATACAGCCAATAACTCGAGAAATAAGATTTCCGGAAAAAACACGAAAATAAACTTCAAAATCAAATCCTTTTCCATAATCTTCAATTTGTCTTTTCCAAGGAGCAAATAATGAAAACAAAAGTTCTTTAGCAGAAAAAAAGTAAGCCCCAAAAGCAAGAAAATTTTTTACAACCATTAATATCTGTTTTGGTTTTTTAAGACAATGCCAGGAAAGATATTTTAAACGATGACTAGCCATGCGTTGATTATTGATTTTTCTTTAGAATTATTTTATAAATCCCTTCTAAAAAATCTCCACCAGCATAACCAATAATAAAAGCAATTGCCGGAGAGATTGAAGATAACCCACTGATAACAATAGCCGATTCTTTGATTGCAATAGCAGATAATAATCCGATAATGCCGGAAATAAAAACAGTTAAAAAGAAATAAGGAATATTAAAAGAAGGATTTTTATAAGAATAAGTGCTTTCTTTTTTTAAAAAACCCATCAAACTTCGGACGATTCCCCCTCCAAAGGAGGCAATAGTAATTGAGAGAAAAAATGACATTTTTTATTGTTTTATTGTTTGAATAAATTATAATATTTATCTATAAATCTGTCTATGCTTTTAAGTCTTGACAATAATATTTCTACTATTATAATAATAACATAATTGGAAGAAAAAGGTCGAAAATCATTAAAATTTTAATAATATTTTCCAAATAAAAATTATTTAAAAAAATTTTCAGTTAAAAATAAAAAACTATTATTTAATTTATTAATTTAAAAAATCTTATGATCAACGAAGAATTAAACGAAGTAAAAAACCAATTAGAAGAAGAAGCTGAATCAGCCGGTTTTTATGGCGAAGACGATTTTGATGAATTTGATAATGATGACGACGACGATTTCAGCAAAAACGACGATCTTGAAGAAGAAGAAGACGATGATTTCGCAGACGACGATGATGATCTCGATGAAACAGAAGACGACGATGATGATCTCGACGATGACAGCGAAGGAAGTTTTTAAAAATAACCCCGTAAAAAATACGGGGTTAAATATAATAAATACATTATCCTATGGAAAATACAACAGAAAAAAACGAAAATCAGCAAAAAGCTAAAAAGAAATTTAATGTTTGGATGATTCTTACGTTCTTATTTTTAATTTCAACAATAGTTTTGGGCGGGTTGTTGATAAATGGGGCAAAAAGCGCTGGCACTGTTTTAAAGCCAGATGAAGTAGCAAAAATGACTGTTAATTTTGTGAATGAATATTTTGACTCCACAAAAAAGACCACCTTAAATAAGATTGAAGAAGGTAAAACTTGTTTTTATAGCTTAAGCATGAATTTCAATGGTCAAGTAGTTCCTTCTTATGTTTCAGTTGACGGAAAACTTCTTTTTCCTTCTGAACCATTGGATATGACTAAAAATCCAAACGATCCAACTCAAGGATCAACGGCTAATCTTCCGGAAATGCAGAAAAAACCTAGCACATTGGTTGAAGGTAATTTTAAAGAAATTACTGATGGCGAAGTTTGTCTTGAAAATGGAAAGCCTTTGGTTTATTTCTTTGGATCAGAGGGCTGTCCTCACTGTGTTTGGGAAAAGCCTATAATCTCCGAAGTAGCATCTTTGTTTGGTAATAATATTTCTTTCCATAAAAATATTGATACTGCTACCGATCAAGATGTTTTGCTTCAATATAGCGAAGGCTCCATTCCGGTTCTTGTTTTAGGATGCAAATATTATCGTCTTGGCTCTGGAGAAAATAGTGGCGAAGCAGCAGAAAAAGAAAATTTAACAAAATTAATCTGTAAGCTTACCAATAATCAGCCTGCTGGAGTTTGCCAATAAAGCAAATCAAAAACCGCTCTTAAAGCGGTTTTTTGTTATTTAAAACCGCCCTTTTAAGGCGGTTTTATATTTTATTTTAGTTCTACGGTTGCACCAGCTTCAACAAATTTTTTCTTTATTTCTTCGGCTTCTTCTTTCTTTACCTCTTCTTTAATTGTTTGAGGCTCAGTAGCGATAGCATCTACTAAATCTTTAGCTTCTTTTAATCCTTTTGCAGTAAGATCTCTTACTACTTTAATTACTTCTATCTTTTTCTCACCAGCTGAAGTTAAAACAATATTAAATGATGTTTTTTCTTCACCCGATTCGCTTCCACCTGCAGCAGCAGGAGCAGCGCCAGCGGCAACCATTTGTGGAGCTGCGGAAACGCCAAATTTATTTTCTAAAACTTTTACTAATTCGGATAAATCCAAAACCGACATTTTTTCTATTTCTTCGACGATTTTTTTAAATTTTTCCGGAACTTCTTTTGTTTCTATTTCTTCTGCCATTTTATTTTTGCATTTAATAATTGCAATAATCTAAATTTTTATTTTGAATATTGTAACTATTTTTTGCTTTTTAATTATTATTTTTTATCTTTAATTGCTGATAAGGCATAAACTAGTCCTCTTAGATTGCCATGAAGGACGCTAACAAAATTGGAAACTGGAGCATTGATTGTTCCTACTAACATTCCCAATAATTGTTTTTTGCTTGGCAATTGGGCCAATTTAACCATATCCTCTGCTCCGTAAAAAACATTATTTACCAATCCGCCAACCATTTTTGCATTTTTATTTGTTTTGGTAAATTGATGAATTATTTTACTTGGAGCTATTTCATCTTCATATCCAAAGATGATTGCTGTTTCTCCTGATAAGTTTTTAACATCAGCGTTTATCCCTTTGTTCTGGAAAGCAATATTCAATAAGCTTTTTTTGGCAATTTTCATTTCACTACCGTCTTTTTTAAGAGCATTTCTTACTTCTGTAAGCTCTTTGACGTTAGTGCCAGCAAAATCCATAAAAACCAATGATTTTTGTTTAGCCAGCTTTTCTTCAAGGTCTTTAACAACGCTTTGTTTTTTTTGTTTTGTTAAAGGCATATTATTTTTATTATTAAAAAACTGCGGATGCCCACAGATTATATAGCGAAAAAAATAATTTAAAATTATTTTATCCTCGGCAGGTCTTATTTAATTGCCCGCTGTCTGTGGACTTATTTACAAAATGATTATTGCCTATTTTTTAAAAAATGTCAACTGATTGGCCTGAAAACAGGAAAAAAGCCGTAAAATTCAGGTGTGGACAAAATTATATTGCTTTTCAGTTTAGAGTGATAAAATTAATTAAAGGTCGTTAAAAATAAATTTATTTTAAACAAAATGAATAAATTAAATTCTTTCGATTGGCTCGCTTTGATTCTTGTTATTATTGGCGGTATAAACTGGGGTATTTATGGAATTTGGGGATATGATTTGGTAGCTGTTATCTTTGGTTCAATAGCAATAATTGCTAAAATTATCTATATTTTAGTAGGAATATCAGCTGTTTATCTCGCTATTGTTTCTTCAAGTATTGGAAGAAAGTAATTTGTCTTTTAAAGATAAAGCCCCTTATTTTTAAGGGGTTTTACTTTTAATATTTATTTAATTTGGCAGGCTGTTTTTAAAGCAGAAAGATCATCTTCGGTTAAATAAAGATTAGTTGCTTGATTTAGCCGATACATAATTGCTTCGGGATTTTCTAAGTGTTCTAAACCTAGCGCATGTCCAAGTTCGTGCATCAAAACCCTGGTAAGCATATTGCGGTCATTGAATTGATAAATATTTATTTCTTGGATTAAATTATTTTTGCGATAATGGCCTTCTTGAAATTCATCTTCTTGGCCGGCTACAATTCCATTATAAATTTGGGCATTAATATTTAAATCAGCGGCCATCTGATTTAGAGCCGTGCCCATAGCATTAATATCGTCAACTTGGGAATTTACTTGAGCGCTAAGTTGGATAATTGCCTTTCTTTCGTTTTCCAGGGCGATTTTTTCTTTTTCCAACTGATTGGCCTTATCTTTTGGCGCTCCGCCTCTACTATTCCAATAATTTACCTGGGAATTATAGGCAGACAATTTTTCACTGTAGGCTTTATTTCTAGCTTGAAGCTCGGCGGTTTGTTGATTATAAATAATTATTGCTGAATCATACTTTGCTTTTAAAGCTTCATATCCGCTTAAATTATTATTTATTGTAATGCCAAGGGTTTTTAAACGATCAGTAGAATGTTGGCGATCATCGTATAACAAGTTTATCTTTAATTCCCCATTATTTTCATCATAAACAAAAAGCTGCTTATTAATAGAATCACTCCAAACCGAAGTTGCTTGTTCAAGAATTTCTAATAATTCTTTTTTGGAAATTCCAAAACGCTGGTCAATAGTGCCAATTGAATAAGTGATTGGCTGTTCGCATGGTTTTTGATTTTCAAACAAAGGAAAATAATAAGCGATTTCGTTTCTGAAAACATAAACATTTCCGGCCAAGGCGATTATTATCAAAAAAATTAAAATTTTATTCAAAGTAGAATTATTCATTTTTTTTGGTCGGACTTATTATTTATCACCTCTATTATAACCAGATTATCATTTTTTAGAAACGTTTGCCTTTGTTTTTTAAGACAATTATCATTTAATAGCCTAGTCAACCCTTCTTGGCGTAGGTAATTTTTAAAACAGGAAAAATGATTTTTTCCAGCAAGATATTCTATAATTTTAATTGTTTTGGTTGTAAAATTATTTGGTAAAGGAGCGGAAAAATCAATAAAAATCAACTTTCCTTTATTTTTCACTACCCTTTTCATTTCCGCGATTGTTTTATTTTGAAAATCATTTGTTTTTTCGTGCAAAGCAAGGCAGATTGAGGCACAATCAAAATAATTATCCTCAAAAGGCAGACTAGTAGAATCAGCTTTCTTTAAGAAAACATTTTTTTTATTTTTTAATCTGTTTTTTGCTTTTAAGATTGATTTTTCATCATAATCAATTCCAAAACAAAGCGCTTGTTTTTTTGAGTAATAAAAAACCTGTTCCCCTGTTCCACAACAAACATCCAATATTTTTTCATTTGGTTTTGGCTGGATAAATTCCAAAGCAAAAATTCGGACATCTTTTAGGAAATAATCTAAAATTTTTGAAAAATCAAAAAATAGCATAAATAAAATTTTGATTCCTAATAGAAAATAATTAAGTTTTTAAAAATTATCAATGCCTATTTATTGATTAAAGCTAAAAGAATTTGAATTAAAACTCTGATTAGTTCATCTCGATTCATCTCTGAGAGAGGTTTGTCGATTGTGATTGATCCAACCTTAAGCTCGTTGCTTGTTGTTGGTTGTATTTTTTCGCATTCGCCAATTGTATAATCAACAATTCCATTTTTTTTGGCATAACAAGAATTTGAATAAGTCTTTTTATCTGAACCGCAAACAGGAGAATAGATATCATCGCAACCGATTGAATTAGAGCTGCTGATTTCAAAGGACAATTCATTGCTATAAGCAGTGCAGCCGTTATTATATAAACAAACACGAACAAAATATTTTCCATTGGCCAGGTTAGAAATTTTATGATTCATGGCCCCAGAAGTTAAATAATGATAGTTATCAAATTCTCTTAAAGGATAAGTTGGATTTTGGTTTTTACTCCAAAGGATTTTAAAAGATTTAAGCGATAGATCATCATTTGAGATTGCCCAAGAAAGATTAATGGCATTGTCAGAAACTGATCCGTTTAATTTAATTTCGGAAAGGGCGCCTTGAGAATTAGTTGAAGATGTTTTTGTAATGGCAACTACTTTTTGAGAACAATATCTTTTTGTTTGGGCTATTTGGCAAATTCGATAATAATTTGTTCCCAAAGAAACATTAGCATCAAGATAGGAAAGATTATTAATATCAGAAGAATAAAAAATATAGCCATTGTCTGGATAAACCGGATTAGAGACAGAAGAAGACCTTACTAATTTATAAAAAGTAAAATCATCGCTTTTATTATATTTACTCCATTTGGCCTCTACTTTTCCTTGGCTGTTTAAAACCGCCTCAAAGTCAATGGAGCTATCATAAATTACAGGTTCATATCCAGAATTGGTTGAGCTTGAAGAAACTGTTGCTTGAACCGAAGCAATTCCTCCAAAAAAAAGACAAAGAGTAATTATTAAAAAATATTTTATTTTCATATATTTTTTTATTAACTTTCTTATTAAAAATATTATACCAAGAAATATAAATAATGAAAACAGAAAAAAGAGACCTATACTGGTTTTTTATAAAAAAATACCAAGACGATTAAGCTTGGCTTTTAAAAAAGAACAATAGGATTATGATGATTGGTAGACATTTCTAATTTTTTGGACTGATTTGTCTTTGTCCATATTTGCCACCCACTTGACTATGGTGATCGTCGTAAGAGCCCCGAGAACGGTTACGACGACGACAACTAAGATTACGATTAATCCCATGAATCCCTTTCCGTTGTCGTCGGAGTCGTGGCTCCTAAACAGCGTTTCCATTACATTTTCGAGTGCGTCAGGTATGGCATTTAATGCCGAAAACATGTTGTAGGTCTGAGCAAAGGTGTTGTAGGCACCTATACCAAAACCGACGAAAGACTTGTTTTTTATGGCATAAGCCCATGAATTTATCATAATCGCCAGACCTGCTCCTAATACTGGGAAAACAATAATGAGATATCCCAAGGAAACCATGGCTTCAATGTATTCTATTGGAAGCAGATTGAAGTAACTCGTGATTAACATAGCTACTATTAAGTAGCACCAGGTAAAACCGGCACCACTCATGATTGCGGCGGCATAAGTAACAATCTTCTGCCACCCGCCAATAATCGACATTTCTGTCCATGCCAGCCCAACGCCTACAGCGTTAACAAAGCTGACGGTAAAGTTAAGGACCCAGAGTCCAACAATACCAATAACTACAAAGAACGGCATTATGTCCATTATAAGTTCCTCCTGTGCTTTAGCACATAATAATATAATAACATATTATATTATTATGTCAACAGAATGAGTTTGTAGAATAATTTAAAATTTAGATTTTATTGATCTATGTTTAAAATTATTTAATATTTTTAATTAAATAGGTTTTGATTCTTTTTTTCGAGCCATATTTGTTAATAAATCTTCGGCTAGTAAAACGTGTTCCTTATTTGTAGCAAAAGATCCATGGTGCCCCTTAGTAGAAACAAAATAATCTATATTATCTTCATTAGCATTTTTCATAATTTCTTCTATTGGAAACACTTTATCGTTTGCTCCACAAACCAAGCCCACGCCAACTCCTTGTTTTTTTAAGGATTTTGTTATTTCAAAAATATCTGCATTATTTACTTCTCGAGTTTCTTTATAGGCAAGAGAAGGATTTTTAATTGTATATTTAACAATGTTTTTTAGATAATTATAAAGAGAATTAATATTTGAATCTTTTCTATGTTTTATTTCATTAATTCCTTCGTCAATAGTAAATCTTTTAATTAAATCCAAATACGAATTATTTTTTCCCATCATTCCAGCTGGAGCAATAAAAACAATATTTCTAAATTTTTCTGGAAAAAGACTAGCAGCTATTGCTAAATTTAATCCCCCCTCAGAATGCCCAATAGCATCAATTTTTTCTATTCCTTTTTTTTCAATACTATCAATAATAGTTAAAGCTTTTTGTAATTCAGCTATTGGAATATCTTCTGTATCTTTATTTTCAATAATTTTTTCTTCTCTACTAAAAGAGCTGGTAATAACTTTTCTATTTTCATTGGCTATTGTTTCTAAAGTTTCTTTCATTGATTGATCAGCTTTTTCAACGCCCCAACCTGGAGAAAAAAATACGGGAATCTCATCTTTGGGATTTTCTGGATTAATTTCAAATATTTCTTCGTCTTTAACGAAATCAATATTTTCCAAAAAAACATCAGCTTGCTCTCTGGTAAAAGCTTCTTTTATTTCTGAATCATTTTTTTCCCTTTCAAAATTAAATTTTTCCGGATTCATATTATTTAATAAGTTTTATTATATTAAATAATTTTATCATAAAACAGAAGCCGACAGAAGTGTCGGCCTAATTTTGCAGGCAAGGAAGGTCTAGAACCCCCACCCTCCAAGCAGTGTAAGGGTTCTTTGGAGGTCTTGACGATAGTCAATTTGAGGTGTCAGGCTTGATAGAAAGATTGTTTGTTTTTTTAATTCCAATTTTCCCCAAGATGAGATAATAATAATCCTCGTAATTCATTTATTTCAACCAATTCAACTTCATTATAGTTTGCTAAATCTAAAGCGCCCCTAGTAAAACTTGCTGATCCAATTAACATTGTTCTATTGCAGTCGTAATATTTTTTAGCCGCCACAGCTTCTTGTACGGCTCCGTTTCCAATACTACCTTTATATCGTTTTGCTTGAACCAAAATTCTTTGCCCGTTTTTATTCAGAATTAAATCTCCACCTTGGTCTCCTGTGCTCCCTGGATGTTCAACAAGATAACCCATTGACTCATAAAGTCTTACTAATAAGTTTTCAAATTCAGTGCCACTTAAAGAAGAAAATTTATATTGAGTTGACTCGAAGCCGTTTTTAATAATCGCTTCTTCTTTAGTGTCAATAAACCTCTTTAAGACAAATTCTAAATCGTCAATATTTTTAATTTTTAATCCTTTTTCCGCTAAAGTTTTAATAAAGATATTCATTTTATCTGTGTTAAAACCATAATCCATATATCTCCAACTTTCTTTGCCCTTTTCTTTACCTGCCCTATTAATAAAATTATTTATATCAATATTTAAGTCAAGTCTATTAATTTCAATAATTAATTTTTTTTTCTTTTGTCTAATAATACTTAGTATTGTTTGATATATAAAAATTATTAAAATTATAATGCCAAGACCTATAAAAAGCCACTTCCAGAATTCTTGTTTATTAGAAAACCACAATATTAGAAGATAAAAGGCATAAATAGATATACAAGGTATTATTATTTCGAACAAACCATTTTGTTTTTTTCTTGCCATATTAAACGATTTTTTAAAATTTAAAACACCTCAAAAAAAGAGATGTTTATATTAAAGTATTAATTTGGAAACGTTTTTCATTAGTTAAATAGTATCATTATCTGAAAATTATTCAAGTTTGTAAAAATTTTTTGGCTGAACCTTATCTGTCGCGAAGGATTCGCCAGAGTTGTCAGTTTCTGTTGAAGCTGCACTCTGGCCCCGCTCGGCGCCTCTGCCAGTTGGCGGAGCACCCTCCGCGTTCGAATCCTTCCAATCTTGGCGAAGGATTCGCCTTTCGGTATTTTTCTGTTGAAAAATCCTCAAGGCCGGGCTCGCTGTCGTCACAGCTCCGCCTTCTCATCCTCCTGCCAAGCAGCTGCAATATTAAAACACCCTTTTTAGGGTGTTTAATATTGCAGGGGCGGAAGGATTCGAACCCTCAAAGCCTGTTTTGGAGACAGGCAGTTTGCCGTTGAGCTTACGCCCCTATGTCCCGAGGATTGTTTCGGGAAATAAAACCCGAAGCGCGGGCTCGGGAATTATTAAATTATCTTTTTGCTTCTTTGTGAATAGTTCGCTTTTTACAGAATTTGCAGAATTTTGCCAATTCCAATTTTTCTTCCACAGCTTTTGTTTTGTTTGTGAAATAAACTGATTTTTTGCAATCAGTGCAAACCATTCTGGTTGGTTTTTTCTTTTTTGTTGCCATTTTTTTATTATTCTTATAATATCATTATCCCTGAGCCGATGGAGAGAATCGGACCCTCGACCTTCCCCTTACCAAGGGGATGTTCTGCCACTGAACTACATCGGCACCTACACCAAAGGCTTTTGGTGGGCGAAGAGGGATTTGCACCCCCGAAGGCCGTAGCCACCTGATTTACAGTCAGGCCCATTTGACTACTTTGGTATTCACCCGATTAACTATTTGATATTAGCAAACTAATGATTATTTTTCAATAACCTTTCCTTTTTTTTCTTTCCAATTGATAATTTTTTTTTGATTGCCAGATAAAAGCACTTTGGGAACTTTCCATTCTTGGCCTTTTTTGGGAGAAAATATGTCTGGCCGGGTATATTGGGGAAATTCTTTGAAGCCACCGGTTTTTGTCATTCGTTCCGAGAGAAAATTTGGCTTGCCTAAAACATTAGGAATTAGGCGGGCAATGGTTTCGATTAAAATCATGGCTGGCAATTCCCCACCCATTAAATCATAATTGCCAAGGGATATTTTTTCATCAGCTAAATATTTTGCCACTCGTTCGTCCACGCCCTCGTAGCGGCCGCAAATCATAATCAAATTGTCGCATTGGCTTAATTCAAAAGCTTTTTTTTGGTTGAATTTTTTTCCGCGGGGAGTGAATAAAATAACTTTGGTTTTCTTTTTTGATTTTTTCTTTAAATTTTGAACTGCTTTATAAATTGGTTCTAATTTTAAAACCATTCCTAATCCTCCGCCATAAGGCCGATCATCAACTGTTTTTCTTTCATCATTGGCAAAATCTCTTAAATTGTGAATATTAATTTTTAAGATTTTTTTATCAATTGCTTTTTTGATAAAAGACTCTTTTAGATAAGAGTCGAAAATATGCGGGAAAATTGTAATAACATTGAATTGCATATAATAAATTTAACATAAATTAAAAAAGAAACCAAGATGGTTTATTAGAATCAAAAAAGCGCCGGAAGGCGCAATTTTGATTTGATATAAAAATTAAATTTTGAAATCGTCGAAGTCATCAGCAATTGGCTCAGCAGCTTTTTCTTCTGCAGGAGCTGATTCTTTCTTTCGAGAACCACCTTCTGGCTCTTCGATTTTTAGATTGACTCGGGCGTGGTTTTTTAAACCAATAATTCTGACCAAGTTTCTGATTGCTCTGGCAGTAGAACCTTGTCTGCCAATTAGTTGGCCCATATCTTCTGGGTTTACTTTTACAGAAAGTAAAACTCCCATTTCGTCAACTTTTCTTTCCACCCTTACATCATCTGGGTGGTCGGCCAATGTTTTTACAATATATTCAAGAAAATCTCTATCTATTGGTGCGTCTGTCATGTTCTTTTTTAAATTTTAAATTAATTCGGAGTAGTCGACCTTTCTTGTCGTGTGTATTTTTTACTCTGCCTTAATTATGAAGGCAGAAAAATCAAATGTCAATAATTTAAGCAGCTGGTTCTTCGGCTGGAGCTGGCTCTTCGGTTTTTGTTTCTTCGGCTGGAGCTGGCTCTTCGGTTTTTGTTTCTTCGGCTGGAGCTGGCTCTTCAGTCTTTGGTTCTTCGGCAGGAGCCTGGGTTTGTGCTTTTGGCTCTTCTACTTCTTGTTTTTTAGTAAAGATTATTTGTCTTTTTGGCTGATCAATGATTTTTTCATTAACAAGCATATTGTGGACAGTGTCTGAAGCTTGAGCGCCTACGCTGAGCCAATAAGTGATTCGATCTTTAGCAAAATTCTTTTCTTTTGTTTTGGGATTATAAAAACCAACTTCTTCAACAAATCTTCCACCTTGGGGTGGATTTTTCTTGTCTGTAACGACAACTTTGTAAGATGGCTGATTCTTCTTTCCTGTTCTTAATAATCTGATAGTAAGCATTTCTTATTTTTACTGTTATTTATTACTTGCCTATAATAGAATAAGATTGAACTTATTTCAATATTGACAATATTAATTTTAATGTTTTAGCTATTGAAAATAAATTATTCCCAACCTTTATGCAATAATGCTTTTTCCGCAGCATTTAATTCTGCTTCGTGTTTTGACAGCCCATGGCCTTCGCCAATTAATTCTTGTTCTAAAAATACTCCGACAACAAAGTCTTTCTGATGGTCTGGTCCTGATTCTTGGATTACTTTATAGGTTGGAGTAATTCCGACTATTTCTTGGGATTTTTCTTGAAATAATGATTTTGGATCTTTGTATAGTTTTTTTTCAATAATTTCCGGAAGCTTGTTACTTATTAAGTTTTTTTCAATAAAATGTTTGCAAACTTCGTATCCTTGGTCAAGATAAAGCGCGCCAATAAAAGCTTCAAAAGTGTCGGCTAAAATAAATTTTCTGGCTCGACCCTTTTCTTTTTGTTCGCCCTGGGACAATAAAAGATAATTTTCAAAATCAAGTTCTTTGGCTAAATCAGAAAGAATATTAGAATTAACAAGCGAAGCCCTCCAGCCAGT
Source organism: Minisyncoccota bacterium (assembly GCA_041649435.1). Classification (GTDB taxonomy): domain Bacteria; phylum Patescibacteriota; class Minisyncoccia; order Minisyncoccales; family Minisyncoccaceae; genus UBA6220. The sequence goes on from JBAZNB010000001.1 coordinate 82,245, forward strand.
TAATTCTCCTTCTGGCTTATTAGGATAGCGATGATAAAGATTTTCTGTGGTAATTAATTCCAAAACCGCATCGCCTAAAAATTCTAAACGTTCATTGTGAGAAAGTTCAAAATTAGGGTTTTCGTTGATATAAGATCGGTGGCAAAATGCCTGAATAAGTAAATCCTTTGATTTAAAGGTGATTTTTAGTTCATTTTCTAGTTTTGAAAAATCTTGCATATTTTTAAAAAATGAAAACGAATCATGGTTCAAAAAAATTTTAAACCAAAATGCGTTTTAATTTTTAGTTTCTTTTTCTTCTTTTGAGGCTGAAGGAAGAGAAGTTTCTGTTTTTTCTTGTTCTTCGATTCCGCGGTAAACCGTGCCCAAAACTCCATTAATGAATCGGCGGGAACTTTCGCCTCCAAAGTTTTTTGCCAATTCGATTGATTCATTGATAGCTACTTTTGGCGGAACATGTTCTTTGTTGCTGTAGAGCAGTTCAAATATTCCCAAGCGCAGAATATTTCGATCAAGAATATTAATTTGAGCTAATGGCCATTCTGGAGCAGTTTTTTCAATTATTTTATCAATAACGCTTTGATTTTCTTTTACTCCATTTACTAAATCCCAGATAAAAGTAGTGCTTTCTAGTCCACCCCCAAATTCTTCTACATTTCTTGCGGTAATAGAAATAAGCGCGTTCGGATCGGTTGCGCCGTTAAAATCCCATTCGTATAAGCTTTGCATAGCTATTGATCTAGAGAGGTGCCTGGAAGCCATACTTGATTATATTATTTTTTTGCGGTTTCTTCTTTTTTTGTTTCTGTTTCAGCAGATTCTATTTCTTTGGCTCTTTTCTTTTGTTCTTTTTTTTCTAACTTGGCCAAGACATTGATATATTCCTTACCTTTATAAAATCCGCAATAACCACAAATAGTGTGGGGCAAAACCGGCTTTGAGCATTTGGGACATTTAATCAAAGTTGGGGCAGAAATATAAATATTTCCCCTTCTTTTATCTCTTCGTGATTGATTATGCCTTTGTTTTGGGACAGCTGACATATTTTTATTATTATTAAAAACTTAGAAGCAAAAATAAAGAATTAGGCTTTAGGCTTAATTCATTCTTGATTTATGATTCTAAATTATTTGTTTAGAATACTAATGCCCTTATTATACATTTTTTATTTTATTTGTCCAGCATTTAATTAAAAAAATAAGGCAAATAATTTTTAATAAATCATTTGCCATATGGTAGGACATCCGAACAGTTTTTGCTCTAAGAGCGTTTTTAAAATTTGTTCGGCAGGAGGAACTGTGAAGACAAGCAAGAGGAGAAAAACTCTTGTGCTTCATAGCTTATTAAATCATTTAAATTATTATTTGTCAATTGGTTTTAAGAAGAAAAAAATAAAACAAGAGCAGGCAAGAATGCCTGCTCAGGTTAATATTTGATTTGTCAAAATAAAGGTTAAAGGATGCTGTATGCCAGGTAATAATTCTCAACAGTATCCCCCATTTATCTTGGCTTTTATACTATAATATAATAATAAAAAGATGTCAATAGTTTTATCCCCAACTCAGAGAATTTGGATTTTAAGCATCTTTTATGGGGGCAAACGAAAATCGATGGATAAAACAAGGTCCGTTTTTTTTAATTGCTCTAATGTGATCTTTGGTGCCATAACCTTTGTGTTTGGCAAATCCATAAATTGGGTATTTTTTATCAAATTGGCACATTAGCCTGTCTCGAGTAACCTTGGCAACAATACTAGACGCGGAACAAGAAAATATTTTTGCATCAGCTTTGACAATGGCCTGTTGTTTGATTGGTAAATTTATTTTTTGATTTCCATCCAAAATTAAATAATCAGGAGAAATCTTTATTTTTTTTTCCAAATCAGCCACAGCTTTAATCATCGCCAGTTTGGTGGCTTCAAAGATATTAATTTTATCAATTATTTTTTCTGAAACCTTGCCAACTCCAAAAGCCAGCCATGATTGTTCTAAAATTGCTTGATAGGCTTTTTCTCTTTGTTTTTCAGAAAGCTTTTTCGAGTCTTTTATTAGGCTAAAAATATTTTTATTTATTTTTTTATCAATTATGGCTACAGCGCCAGCAACCACTGGCCCGGCCAGAGGCCCTCGGCCAGCTTCATCGATTCCAACAATTATTTTATACCCTTGGCGCCATAATTTTTTTTCCGCTTGAATAGTCATAAGATTTGAGATAGTATATAAATATATTAGCATATCTATTTTTAACAATGAAATTAAAACTATGAAATTAGACGAAGTTGTTAATAAAAAAACAATTACTCAAGAAGAAATTGACCAGGAAATTAAAGATGCCGAAGCTCAAAACCGAATGGTTGATTTTAGCAATGTGATTATTACTTCTTTTTTTATTTTAAAAGATAAAATCAAACACGGCGTTACTTTTGAAAATAGTGAAATTAAGGGCCAATTTTTTTTAGGAGAAATAATTATTGATGGAGATTTGATTTTAAAAAATACAAAAGTTAATGGTTCGATTTATCTAGCCAAAATTAAAGTAAATGGAGATATTAATTTAGAATCTTTGTATTCCGAGGGAGCAATTAATTTGGTTGGGGCAGAAATAGGTAAAAATGTTTTAGCGAAAAAATTAAAAACCAAAGGATTTTTAAGCTTGGCGAAAACTGAAATTGGCGGAAGTATTATTTTAGATAAAGCCAGAATTCAAAACACCAAAGCCCAGTTTGATGGAATGACTATTAGCGGAGATCTTATTTTGGAAAATGCCAAAACAATGGGAAATGTTGTAATAGAAGATGCAGAGATTGAGGGATTGCTTGATTTAGACGGAATCAGCGTTGGTCAAGATTTGATTTTAGCTGGTACGAAATACAAAAAAATGGAAGAAGGAACAATGGAAGTAATTGGCAAAAAGGTTTCTTAATCAAAATGAAAAAATTTACTCACTTACACCTGCACTCGCATTATTCTCTTTTGGACGGGTTGTCTAAAATTGATGATATTTTAACCAAAGTAAAAGATTTGGGTATGGATTCGGTTGCTTTAACTGATCATGGAGTAATGTATGGAGCGATTGAATTTTATCAAAAAGCCAAAGCCAAAGGTATTAAACCGATAATCGGATGCGAAGTTTATGAAGCAGCCGCTAGTATGGATGACAAAACTCCGCAAACTGGAGGCAGAAGATATCATTTGATTTTATTAGCGAAAAATCAAAATGGATATAATAATCTTGTAAAATTAGTAACCCAGGCCCACTTAAGAGGATTTTATTATAAGCCCAGAATTGATTTTGAATTATTAAAGGACCATTCTCAAGGATTAATTTGTTTGTCTGGATGTTTGCAAGGCCGAATCCCGGCCATGCTTTTGGCTGGAAAAATAGAAGAAGCTGAACAAACAGCCAAGCAATATCAAGAATTGTTTGGCAAGGAAAATTATTATTTAGAAATTCAACCTCATCCAAACTTACCAGACCAAGAAAAAGCAAACCAATTAATGATTGATCTGTCCAAAAAAACAGGGATTCCCTTAGTGGCAACTAACGACAGCCACTATATCAATAAAGATGATGCTGAAGCACAAGATATTTTAATGCTGATTAATACTGGAGCGGATATTAATGACAAAGAACGTTTAAGTATGATTGGAGAAGATTTTTCTATTAAATCTTCGGAAGAAATGATTGAAAGTTTTAAACATATTCCAGAAGCCATTGAAAATACTCAAAAAATTCTAGAAATGTGCAATTTGGAATTAAAACTAGGAGAAACAAAACTTCCCTATTTTGAAACTCCAGAGAATAAAAACCATTTTAAGTATTTGCGCGAGCTTTGCTATTTGGGAATTAAAAAGAAATATAATCTTGATTCTGATGAATTGACTAATTTAGTTTTGGAAGCCAAAGACGGAAAAGATATTGACTCTCAAAAAATAAAAGATGAAAAATTAAAGCCAATTGTTGAACGCATGGAATATGAGCTTGGAGTAATTGAAAAAGCCGGGTTTGTAGATTATTTTTTAATTGTGCAGGATTATGTAAACTGGGCAAAAACAAACAGGATTGTTGTTGGCCCTGGTCGAGGTTCGGCTGGAGGATCGATTGTGGCTTATCTTTTGAATATCACTAACGTTGATCCTTTGAAATATAATCTTTATTTTCAAAGATTTTTAAATCCAGACAGAATTTCTCCTCCAGATATTGATCTTGATTTTACAGACAAGCGCCGAGATGAAGTGATTGAATATGTGGCGCAAAAATATGGCCGAAACAAAGTGGCGCAAATTATTACTTTTGGAACCATGGCGGCCAAAGCAGCAATCAGAGATGTAGGCCGGGCTTTGGGCTATGAATACAGCTTTTGCGATCGCATTGCCAAAATTGTTCCTTTAGGTTTTAATCTGAAAGAAACAATGGAAACAGTGGATGAATTTTCGGATTTATATAATTCTGATGAACGGGCTCAAAGACTAATTGATTTGGCTTTTAAGATTGAAGGATGTGCCAGACATGCTTCGACTCATGCCTGCGGAGTAGTGATTTCCGCTAATCCTTTAGATGAATTGGTGCCAATTCAGCATCCTAGCCAAGATGCTAATGCTATTGTAACTCAATATGAAATGCATGGCATTGAAAGTTTGGGATTATTAAAAATGGATTTCTTGGGATTAAAAAACCTAACCACAATTGAAGAAACATTAAAAAGAATTTATGTGATTCGGGGAATAAATTTGGATATTGATACTATTCCTTTGGATGATAAAAAAACTTTTGATCTCTTACAAAAAGGAGAATGTAAAGGAATTTTTCAATTAGAAAGTGATGGCATGAGGCGTTATTTAAAACAACTAAAGCCAACTGAATTGGAAGATATTATTGCTATGGTGGCCCTATATCGTCCTGGGCCAATGCAACATATTCCTAATTATATTGCTGGGAAAAACAAAACTAAAGAAGTGCGTTATTTGCACCCCAAATTAAAACCAATTTTGGAATCAAGTTATGGAATTCCTTTATATCAAGAGCAGATTATGAGAATCGCTCAGGAAATTGCAGGATTTACTTTATCCGAGGCTGATATTTTGAGAAAAGCAATTGGTAAAAAAATTGAAAAACTTTTATTAGAGCAAAAAGATAAGTTTATTGAGGGCGTAAAAAATAATGGCATTAGCGAAAAAATTGGACAGGAAATCTGGCAATGGATTGAACCTTTTGCCATGTATTCTTTTAATAAAAGCCATGCTGCTTGTTATGCTGTGATTGCTTATCAAACAGCCTATTTAAAAGCTAATTTTCCAGTAGAATATATGGCTGCCCTTTTAACGGCTGAAGGTTCAGACGTAGAAAGAATTGCTGAATTGATTGAAGAGTGTAAAAAAATGGAAATTGAAGTTTTGGCTCCTGATATTAATGAATCGTTTAGTAATTTTAGTGTGGTGCCAAATAAAAATCAAATCAGGTTTGGGCTTTCGGCTATTAAAAATGTTGGCTACAATATTGTGGAATTAATTATTGACGAAAGGAAAAAAAATGGTAGCTTTAAAGATATTCATGATTTTGTTGGCCGAGTAGATGGAAAAGTTTTAAATAAAAAATCAATGGAAAGCATGGTTAAGGCTGGATGTTTTGACTCTTTGATTGAAAGAAACCAGATGCTTACTAATTTAGAAAAATTATTGGATTGGTCGCGAAAAAATCAAAAAATAAAAGAAAGCGGGCAAAGAGGACTGTTTGATAATTGCACGTCAGTAAGTTTTAATGGTTCTATTTCCCTAGACAAAGCTATTCCAGTGGACGAAAACGAAAAATTGATGTGGGAAAAAGAGCTTTTGGGATTATTTATTACTGGCCATCCTTTGGAAAAATATCGGGAAATGCTGAATCAGCAAACAACACCAATCAAAAAAGTAAATATGGATTTGAATATGGTTCGTGATTATTCCAATCCTTATAACAAATACATTATTTCTGGAGAAACGGTAACGGTTGGTGGAATTGTTTCAAATATTAAAAAAATAATCACCAAAAAAGGCCAGCCCATGATGTTTGTAAAACTTCAAGATTTAACGGACAGGATTGAAGTAGTTATTTTCCCATCACTTTTGGAAAATGGAATAGTGATCGAAGAAAATAAAATAATATCAGTAATAGGCAAAGCTGATTATCGTGATCACCAGCCAAAAATAATTGCTAATTCAATCGAAGAAATATTAGAAGCCTAATTAAAAAAATATGGAAGAAAAATTAGAAAAAATAAGACATTCTTTGGCGCATCTTTTAGCCGCCAGCGTAAAAGAATTGTATCCAAATACAAAATTCGGAATCGGACCAGCTATTCAAAACGGATTTTATTATGATTTTGAAGCAGTGATTAAAGAAGAAGAATTGAAGACTATTGAGAAAAAAATAAAGCAATTAATCAATCAAGGAATTGTTTTTGAAAAAAAAGAAATTACCAAAAAACAAGCTGAAGATATTTTTAAAGATCAGCCTTATAAGCTGGAGCTGATTAAAGAAATACCAGAAGATATGGTTTCTATTTATTCTTCGGCTGGATTTGTTGATTTATGCAAGGGCCCACACATAGAAACAACCAAAGAAATAAATACTGAAGCTTTTAAATTACAAAAATTGGCCGGAGCTTATTGGCGGGGAGATGAAAAAAACAAAATGCTTACCAGGATTTATGGATTAGCATTTGAAACTAAAGCAGACTTGGAAAATTATGAAACAATGATGATTGAGGCTGAAAAAAGGGATCATCGTAAATTGGGAAAAGAGTTAGACCTATTTCATTCTGAAGAAGAGGTTGGAATCGGTTTGATTTTGTGGCACCCAAAGGGCGCAATGTTATGGAGGCTGATTGAAGATTTTTGGTATAAAAAACATTTGGAAAATGGCTATGATTTAGTGCGAACTCCTCATATTGGTAATCGTTCTTTGTGGGAGCGTTCCGGGCATTGGGGTTATTATTCCGGAAGCATGTATCCTCCATTAGAGGTTGGACAATCTTTGGAAGAATTAAAAAATAAAGATAAAATTAAAGAATCGGAACAATTTTTGTTAAAGCCAATGAATTGTCCGTTTCACGTGGCTATTTATAATAATTCTCCTCGCTCATATCGCGATCTTCCTTTGCGCTGGGCAGAAACTGGCACAGTTTATCGTTTTGAAAAAAAAGGAGAATTGTCCGGCTTGACCCGGGTGCGTGGATTTACCCAAGATGATGCCCATATTTTTTGTCGCAAAGATCAGACCGAAGAAGAATTAAAAAAAGTAATTGATTTTATTTTATTTATTTATAAATCTTTTGGGTTTGAAGAAAGTTCGGTGAATGTTTATTTGTCTTTGCGCGATCCGAATAAAAAACAAGAATATGCCGGCAATGATGAGGGCTGGGAATTTACAGAATCAATATTAAGAAAAGTAGCTTTTGAAAAAGGATTGAATTTTAAAGAAGAACAAGGAGAGGCAGCTTTTTACGGACCCAAGCTTGATTTTAAAATTAAAGACGTGCTTCAGCGAGAGTGGCAATGTTCTACTTTGCAGTTTGATTTTAATTTATCGGAAAGATTTCAAATGGAATTCACAAACGAAAAAGGTGAAAAAGAACAACCATTTATGTTGCATAGAGCGTTATTTGGATCGTTTGAAAGGTTTATTGGTTTATTAATTGAACATTATGCCGGAGCTTTCCCATTTTGGCTATCCCCTGTTCAGATTAAAATATTACCAGTTGGCGAAGCGCATCGTGATTATGCTAATCAAGTGGCTGAAAAATTAAGCCAATTTAGAGTGAAAATAGATGATGCTAATGAAACAATTGGAAAAAAAATAAGAGCTGGAGAAATTGAAAAAATCCCCTATCTTTTGGTAGTTGGAGAAAAAGAAATTGAAAATCAAACTGTTAGCGTCAGACAAAGAGGAAAAATTGATCTTGGGGCAATGAAATTAGAAGATTTAATTTTGAAATTAAAAGCTGAGAATAAATAATTTTAAAATAGCCATTTTTCCGGCTATTTTATAATAAAATATGAAAAATAAATTAAAACAAATTTTTATTTTAGGATTTTTAATAATGTTTTCTTTGACTAGTATTAATAGTAATGTTTTGGCTGCGGAAGATTTAAATGAAATTGCCAACCCTGTTCTTTTGCCAAATAGCCCGTTATATTTTTTAAAAGATATTGGCCGAAGCATCCAGGCATTTTTTGTATTTAGTCCTGATAAAAAAGCAGAATTGCGTCTTGATTTTACCAATCAGAAAATTGTGGAAATTCAAAAATTAAATCAATTAGGCGGGGGCAACGAAAACGCTTTAAATAAAGCATTACAAGGTTATGAAAAAGAAACTGAAAAATTAAAACAAGCAGTCGAAGTTTTAAAAAAAGACAACCCGAATAATGAAAAATTATTGAATAAAATTGTGGAGCAAAGTTTTATCCATCACCAAATTTTAAGCACCATTAAATCAGCAGATCCGGGGATTTTAGGAAAAACTCAAAAATCAGGTTTGAATAATTTTACCAATTCATTTTTTGAACTGGCCTCTTCAGAAAAAGTGCAAACAATAATTGAAAATAATTTAAATAAAAATTTTTCTTCTTTATCTGGCAGAATTGAAAAAATAGAATTGATAAACCAAATGGATCAGGCAGTATCCGAAGACCTTAAAAAACAAGTCGTAAAAATTCAAGAAAATATTACAAAACAGGCCAGTCAATCATACTTATTAAGCGAGGCGCAAAAATTGAAATTAAATCAATATCTTGAAGAAATAAAAGCAAAACCAGAATATAAACAAATTGCGCTTGAAGATTTAGCCAATCAAATTATTGCCCAAAATTCTGAACCGATTGAAATTTTTGAATCTATTCCTGAACCAGATCAAGAAAAAATAAAGTTATTTGCTGAAAGCATCTTGGCAGAAAAAAATGTTGATTTTAACCAAGCAATAGAAAAATTTAATTCTTTAGATGTTTCGGATCAAGCCAAAGAAGCAATTAATAAAATTGTTTCTAGCCTTATTTCAAAACAACCTGAAATAGATAATTCAAAAAATATCCCTATAATTGGATTACCTAATCCAGCTTCGGTTTTTTGCAAAGATCAAGGCTATGAGTTGGAAATTAGAGCTGATGAAGAAGGAAATCAATTTGGGGTTTGTATTTTTCCCGACAAGCAAGAATGCGAGGAATGGAAATTTTTTCGCCAAGAATGCGGCTTGGAATATTTAAAATAAAAATTAAAACAAACAGCTTGAAAGAGCTGTTTTTTTCTTGTAGGATAGCAATATATGAAAAAATATTGGATTATTACTTTTGGATGCCAGATGAATATTTCTGACTCGGAAAGGATTGCTTGGGTTTTGGAAAAAATCGGATACACAAAAACAGTTGATATAAATCAGGCTGATTTGATTGTTTTTAATATGTGCTCGGTGAGGCAGACAGCAGTTGATCGAGTTTATGGACAAGCTAACCGTTTGCGCCGCTTAAAAAGGCGAAATAAGGGCTTAAAAACGATTTTAACCGGCTGTATCTTGGGGGCGGATAAAAAGAAAATGGAACAAATTTTTGATTTTGTTTTAGACAAAAAAGAATTATCGTCTTGGCCAGAAATTATCAATTCTAAAAAAATCAAAAAGAAATTTAAAAATTATCTGGAAATCAACCCTATTTATACCAGCAAAATCCAAGCTTTTGTTCCCATTAGCAATGGTTGCGATAATTTTTGTACTTATTGTGCGGTTCCCTATACACGGGGCCGCCTTGTTTCCAGAAATTATAAAAATATTTTAAAAGAAATAAAAACATTAGCAGACAGCGGATATAAAGAAATTTGGCTTTTAGGAGAAAATGTAAACAGTTATTTGTCGCCAGGGAAAGAAAAAAAGGATTTTGCGGATTTAATTCAAGAAATAGAAAAAATAAAAGGGGATTTTTGGCTTCGTTTTACCAGCCCGCACCCAAAAGATTTTTCTGATAAATTGATTAATGTTTTGGCAAAATCAAAAAAGTTTACTCCTTATCTTAATTTGCCCTTGCAGTCCGGGGACAATATTATTTTACGAAAAATGAACCGACCCTACACTGCAGAAATTTATGAAAAATTGGTTCAGAAAATAAGAAAATCTTTTTTTCAGCATCGCCAGGATTTGGATAAAATTGTTGGCCTTTCCACTGATTTGATCGTGGGTTTTCCGACGGAAACAAAAGCTCAATTTCAAAATACCGCCAAAATGATGAAAAAGATAAAATTTGATTTGGCTTTTATTTCCCAATATTCCCCCCGACCAAGCTCTTTTTCTTATCAAAATATGAAAGACGATGTTTTGAAAAAAGAGAAAAAACAAAGGGATAAAATTCTCAATCAAATTCTTAAAGCTACGGCTTTGGAAAAAAATAAAATATTTTTAAATAAAATTGTTTCAGTTTTAATTTTTAGTTGTGAGAATGGATATTATCTAGGCCGTACCAGACAAAATAAAGCAATTAGAATAAAAGCAGTTCTTCCTGATTTAGTTGGGCAATTTATTGATGTAAAAATAACTAAAGTTTCGGCCTGGTCTTTAGAAGGAGAAATTATAAAACCAAAAATTATTGTTTTGGCCGGACCGACAGCCAGCGGAAAAACAGAGCTGGCTATTAAATTAGCCAAAAAATTTAACGGAGAAATTGTTTCCGCTGATTCGCGCTTGGTTTATAAAAAAATGGATATTGGCACTGCCAAACCCATCAAAGATAAAGGACAAAAAGATTATCGGGTTAGAAAAATCAAACATCATTTAGTTGATATTGTCGATTTAAAACAAGAATTTAATGTTGCTTTGTTTAAAGAAAAAGCCGAACAAGCAATAAACGAAATAATTGAAAAAGGAAAAACACCTTTTTTGGTTGGCGGAACTGGGCTTTATCTTAAAGCAATAATTCAAAATCTTGATTTTCCTAAAATTCAGCCAGATAAAAAATTAAGAAAAGAATTAGAGAAAAAAGACGCCGAAGAATTATTTGAGATATATAAAAAATTAGATTCTCAAGGGGCTTTAAAAATAGATCAACACAATAAAAGAAGATTAGTGCGAGCCATTGAAGTTTGCCAGATTACCGGTCAACCTTTTTGGCAGGAAAGAAAAACAAAAGATTTGATTTATAATGTTTTAGAATTAGGCTTGAAGCCTAAGAGTTTGGACATGGCTGAGCAAAGAATACAGGAAAGAACAAAGAAAATGATTAAGCTTGGCTTTGAAAAAGAGGTGCGGAATTTATCTAAACAATACGGATTTAAGATCAAGCCAATGCAAACAATCGGATATCAGGAATGGTCAGATTTTTTCAAAGGAAAAATATCTAAATCTGAAGTTGAGCAAAACATTGTTAAAAATACAATTGCTTTTTATAAAAGGCAAATTACTTGGTTTAAGAAAGAAAAAACAATAAAATGGATTGCGAATTTAACTGAAGCGGAAAAAGAAATTAGAAAATTTTTAAAATAAAAAAACGGGCTAGGCCCGTTTTAATTTATTTTAACTTTGATTTTAATAATTCGCCGGTTTTTTGAGGATTGGCTTTGCCTCGAGAAGCGGCCATAATCTGGCCGATTAGAAACGCAAAGCTATTCTCTTTGCCCTTTTTATAATCTTCAACTGCTTTTTGGTTTTTAGCCAGAACTTCATCGATTATTTTTTCAATTTCACTATCATCACTGATTTGAGATAATCCTTTTGCTTCAATTATTTGAGATGGATCACCTTTGGTTTTAAACATTTCTTCAAGAACAATTTTTGCAATTTTACTGGAAATAACTTTGGTAGAAATCAAACACATTAATTCAGCGAAGTTTTCCGGAGTGATTTTATTTTCTAAGTAATCGATTTTATATTCAATTAAAGAATTTTCTTCGTTTTTTAATAAAGCCTGAAAATCAGTAATCATATAATTAGTGCAAAGCTTGGCCAAATCAGTAAAATTATTTTCTGTAACCTCGGCACGTTCAGAATCATTTTTCCAACAGACAAGTTCGGAAATAGTTTTTTCAAAATAATCTCCGAAAGCTTTTTCTTTAATAAAAAAATCTATTTCTTTTGGCTCTAAGCCGTACTCTGTTTTGAATCTTTCTCTTTTTTGAGCAGGTGTTTCTGGCATAAGTTTTTTTATTATTTTAATTTTTTCTTGAGAAATTTCCATTAAAGGCAAATCTGGCTCTGGGAAATAGCGGTATTCGTGGGCATTTTCTTTGGTTCGTTGACTAAAAGTAATTTGTTTGTCGTCGTGCCAGCCTCGGGTTTCTTGGATAATAGGCTCGCCCTTGTCTAATACCTGGGATTGTCTTTTAATTTCGTACTCAATCGATTTTTCGACAGATTTAAAAGAATTAAGGTTTTTAATTTCTACTTTTGTTCCTAATTGGGTATCCCCTTCTTTATTTAAAGAAATATTTACTTCGCACCTCATTTGGCCTTTTTCCATATCCGCATTGCTGACATTTAGATATTTTAAAATCATTTGCAGCTCTTGGCAGAATTTTTTTGCTTCTTCGGCGCTGTTTATATCTGGTTCGGTAACCAATTCCATTAAAGGCACTCCAGAGCGGTTATAGTCTACCAAACTGGTTTGATCTTTGGTGTGTAAAAGCTTGCCAGTGTCTTCCTCCATATGAATTCTGGTAATCCCGATTTTCTTTTTTTGGCCATTGTCTAAGGTTATTTCCAGAAAACCTTTAGTGCATAAAGGCAGATCATATTGGGAAATTTGATAGCCTTTTGGCAAATCTGGATAAAAATAATTTTTTCGATCAAATTTTGATTTGGAAGCAATTTCGCAATTCAAAGCCAAGCCAGTCATAATTATTTTATTGATTGCTTCTTCGTTTATTGTTGGCAAAGTACCAGGATGGCCCAAACAAATTGGACAAACATTAGTATTTGGTTTTTCATCCAAAGAGGTGCTGGCTTCGTTCGGACACGAACAAAACATTTTTGATTTTGTATTTGATTCAAAATGAATCTCTAATCCAATAGTCGGCTTGTACATTTTATTTTTTTAAATCTTTCATTATTTTTACGCCACTAGAGCTTCCAATAATATCAGCCCCGGCCTTAATCATCATTTTTACATCAGACAATGTTTTAACCTTACCCGAGGCTTTTATTAACAATCCAGGCGCATTTTTTCGCATAATTTTTAAATGTTCGGCTTTTTCTTTTAGTTCCCTATTCTCTAAAGGATCTTTTTCGGTGGCTGTTTTTACGCAAATAGCCCCGGCTTTTCTAACAATTTCAGAAACTTTAGCAATTTCTTGGTCTGTTAGATAACCACTTCCAATAATTACTTTTGTATCTTTTAGTTTACAAATTTGTTTTAAGTCTTTTTCAATTTTTAGCCAGCGTTCGTGTTTTACATCTGGAATATTAACAACAATATCTAAATCATCAGCGCCATCTTTTACTGCTTTTTTTGCAAGAGCTAGCCTTTTTTTAAATTCTGAATCTCCAATTGGGTCGTCAATTAAAACTACTGTTTTTACGCCCGTATTTTTTAGAGCCAAGGCCGCAGTTTTTACCCATTGGGTGCGAACGCAAACTCCGCGAAATTTATATTCTTTAGCTTCGCTGCAAGTTTTAAGAATGTCTTGTTTTTTTGCTTTTAAATCAATGTTGGTATGATCAATATATTGGTTGATTGGTTTGGCCATATTTTTAATTTATTTAATTATTAAATCGTTTATTTAAAATTTCGGTTATTTGGAAAAAAACATTTTCAATAGATTGTTCGCCATCAACTACTTCCCAGTCGCAATAAGTTTTTTCTTGAGCCATTTTTTCAAAAGTTTCGGCTAAATTTTTTTGAAATTGTAAATTTTCTTCGTGGCGATCAAGGTTTCCGCTTTTTTCTTTTGATTTTCTAGCCAAAGATGTTTCGGGTGAAATTTTAATCAGCAGGCATAAGTCTGGGCAAGGCGCTTCCATTAATTCAGTGATTTTCAGTATTTTTTCCTTGGGTACGCCTTTTAAAAATTGATAAGCCAAAGTTGAAGTAAAATAGCGATCGGCTAAAACTATTTTACCATTTTTTAAGCAATCTTGTATATATTCTTTATCTTTCAGGTGATCAGCCGAGTAAAGCAATAATTCGGCACTTAAATTAGGATTGAATTTTTTATATAGAAAATTGTGAATCAAATCTCCAATGGGCTGGCCATATTCCGGATATTTTTTATTAACAACATTATATCCTTTTTTGGTCAAAAAATCAGACAATAGCTTTGTCTGAGTTCCCTTTCCGCAACCGTCAATTCCGTCTAATACGATAAATTTTCCAATAAGGGTTGCCATTTGAATAAATTTAATTAGTTTCTAATTTGCTTTCTTGGGGACTTTTCGCACCAACATATTTAGCATTTTTCTTTTTATAATAAGGAGTAGTTGTCGGTGAAGAAAGAACTTCAAAAACTAATTGGCAGATTCTGGTTTTAGGATATAGAAGAATTGGAATCATGCCAATGTTTTCCATTTCTAAAACAATTTTTCCTTGGAATCCTGGATCAATATGCCCAGCAGTAGAATGAATCACGATTCCTAATCGCCCCATGCTGGATCGGCCATCAATTCGAGCAGCAACATCATCTGGTAAGCAGACCTCTTCTAGGGTGCTGCTTAAAACAAATTCACCAGGATGAAAAACAAATGGTTCGTTTTCTGATATTTTAACTAAGCGAGTAATATTGTTGAATGTTTCTGGTTTACGAGTGTCGATATAGGGATTTTTGGTGTGTTCAAAAATCATAAACTCATTTCCCAATCTCAAATCCAAAGAAGCAGAACCAAGCTGTTCTTCTAAAATTGGTTCAGGAGAAATTTGAATCCTTTTTTCTTCAAGGAGTTTTTTTATTTCTCGATCGGATAATATCACGATTGATAAAAATTATTTGAATTATAAGATTAGTCAACTACTTCAACGCCCAATGCTCGAGCGGTACCAGATAATATTTTTAAAGCTGCATCCATATCATCTGTATTTAAATCAGACATTTTTTGTTTGGCAATCTCTTGTAATTGAGCAGTTGTAATTTTTCCCACCTTTTTCTTGTTCGGAGTGCCCGATCCTTTTTCTATTCCAATCGCCTTTTTGATTAATTGGGCAGCTGGAGGCTGGTGAAGTTTAAAATTGTATGATTTGTCTGTAAAAACAGTAATGTCAACAGGGATTTTAAAATCACCCATATCTTTAGTGGCATCATTAAAAGCTTTACAGAATTCTGCGATATTAACTTGTTGAGATGCTAAAGCCGGACCAACTGGAGGAGCAGGATTTGCTTTTCCGGCTTGAATATGAAGTTTTATTATTGCTTTGATTTCTTTTGCCATAATTTTTTTATCCTATCTTTTTAATTTGAAGCGAATCAAGTTCTAGCGGAGTGTCTCGGCCGAACATATTGATCATTATTTTTACTTTTCCTTTTTCTCCATCTACTCCGAAAACCTTTCCTTCAGAATCTTTGAATGGGCCATCGATAATGGTAACTGTATCGCCTTCGACAAAATCAACATTATATTTTGGCTCTTCTTCAACCATTCTTTTTTTCAAAGAATCTATTTCAGTTGGAGAAACTGGCAAAGGAATAGTGCCAGATCCGACAAACCCCGTAACATTTGGCGTGTTTCTAACAACATACCAAGAGTCGTCGGTAACAATCATTTCCACTAAAACATATCCGGGATAGATTTTTTCTTCAATAGTTCTTTTTTTTCCGTTTCTGATTTTAATCTTTTTTTCTTTTGGAACAACAACATTAAAAATTTTATCTTCCATTCCCAAAGACTCAACTCTTTGTTTCAAGTTTTTTGCGACTGCGTCTTCATATCCTGAATAAGTATGCAGAACATACCATCTTTTTTCTGTTGAAGTTTGCTGTTTTGCCATATTTTAACTATTTTTTAAATACAAATTTTTCCAAAAGTTGTTGGAATCCAAAATCAAAAAATCCTAAAAATAAGGCCACAATTAAGGTAATTACAATAACTGTAAAAGTGTATTTGATTGCCTCTTTTCTGGTGGGCCAAGTTATTTTTTTGATCTCCATGCCCACTTCTCTGAAAAAATTAATTATTGGATTTTGCGATTTCATGGTTGTAGAATAACAAAATAACGATAAAAAGTCAATTTTTTATGCGTTTTTAAAAACGCTTAAACGTCTAGATTTTTCACATGTTTAGCCGAAGCTTGAATAAATCTTTTTCTTGGTAAAACTTCTTTTCCCATAAGCATGTCAAAGGTTTTATCTGCCTCAATAGCATCGTCAATAGTCACCCTTAACAAAACTCGATTATCTGGATTCATGGTGGTTTCCCAAAGTTGTTCTGGATTCATTTCTCCCAAACCTTTATACCTTTGAATACTTGCTTTTCCCCGATTATCTTTTAAACCAGAGAGAATTTTTTCTTTTTCATCATCTGAATAGGCATAATGGAATTCTTTTCCAACCGTGATTTTATAAAGCGGCGGTTGAGCCAAATAAATATATCCTTTTTCAAGCAAAGGCTTGAAGTGGCGGAAAAATAAAGTCATTAGTAGGGTGCGGATATGGTTTCCATCGCTATCTGCATCACACATAATAATAATTCTTTGATAGCGTAATTTTTCTAAATTAAAATCATCGGCAATAGCTGTGCCCAAGGCAATAATCAAAGCTTTTACTTCGTCTGAAGAAAGCATTTTATCTAATCTTACCCTTTCTACGTTTAAAATCTTTCCTTTTAAAGGTAAGATAGCTTGAAATCTTCGATTGCGGGCTTGGCGGCTGCTGCCTCCAGCAGATTCTCCCTCTACAATATATATTTCAGATTCTTCAGGATTTCGGCTGGTACAATCAGCCAATTTTCCAGGCAAAGACAAGCCCTCTAACACTCCTTTGCGAAGCACGGTTTCTTTAGCTGCTTTAGCTGCTTTTCTGGCCTTGTAAGACAAAACTGCTTTTTCAATTATTAGTTTCATGTCTTGCGGGAATTTTTCCAAATAGTCAGCCAAACCATCGACAACCACTGCTTCGGTTGCAGGCCTGGCTTC
This sequence comes from Minisyncoccota bacterium, assembly GCA_041649435.1. GTDB lineage: Bacteria > Patescibacteriota > Minisyncoccia > Minisyncoccales > Minisyncoccaceae > UBA6220. The sequence continues at coordinate 99,308 of JBAZNB010000001.1, forward strand.
GGGATTTCCTAATTTGGTTTTGGTTTGGCCTTCAAATTGTGGTTCTCTGATTTTTACAGAAACAATAGCAGTCAATCCTTCCCGAATATCGTCTCCAGTAAGATTAGGCTCTGATTCTTTGATAAAATTATTTTTTCGCGCATATTCATTAATTAATCTGGTTAAAGCAGATCGAAAACCAGTTAAATGAGTTCCGCCTTCAATAGTGAAAATATTATTAGTAAAGCTTTCTTCGCAGATTTCATATTCATCAGTATACAAAAAAGCAGATTCAATTAGAATATTATCTTTTTCGGCAATAGTATAAAAAGGATTTTGATGAATAGGATCAGCATTTCGAGATAAATATCTTAAATAAGATTTTATTCCGCCTTCAAAATAAAAATGATATTCTGAGTGCGCACCTTCTATTCTTTGATCGTAAAAATCAACCCTTATCCCTTTGGTAAGATAGGCTTGCTGACGAAGATGACTTAATATTTTTTTTGAGTCAAAATTAATATCGTTAAAAATTTCTTTATCTGGTTTAAAAATAATAGTTGTGCCACCTTGTCGGCAATCGCCTATTTTTTTAACAGCTGCCTTTGGTTTGCCCTGTTTATATTCTTGCATGTATTTGTGTCCATCTCGACAAACTTCGGCGCGCATATCAATAGATAAAGCACAAACAACAGAAACACCCACGCCGTGCAATCCTCCTGATATCTTATAAGCATCTCCGCCAAATTTTCCTCCAGCATGAAGGGTGGTCATAATTGTTTCCAGGGCTGATTTTTTTGTTTTTTCGTGAATATCAACCGGAATTCCCCTTCCATTATCAGTAATTTTTACATAATTATCAGGAAGCAAAAATAATTCTATTCTATCGCAATATCCGCCCAAAGCTTCATCCAAAGAATTATCAACTACTTCGTAGATTAAATGATGCAAGCCCTGAGTTCCAGTGGAACCAATATACATACCCGGCCTTTTTCGAACCGGATCCAATCCTTCTAAAACATAAATATCCTTTGCGCTATATGATTGTTTTTTTTCTTTTGCCATATTTTTACTATTAGCGATTAAATTATTTTCTTTCTTCCCATCCTAATTTTTGGGAAAAGTTTTTAATTATATGATTTACAGCTTTGTTTATTTCTTCTGAAGAAAGCGTTTTATCTAAATGTTGAAGTTTGATATTTATTGTGACGCTTTTTTTATTAATCAATGATTTGTTTTTATAAATATCTGCTAATTCAGCTTTGATTTTTAAATTTGGTTTTTCAATTTCTTTAATCGAACTGGATAAGGCATTTATAATTTCTTCTAGGCTGATATTTTCATCAACTAGCCCAGAAATATCGCGCAGGGCTGGCGGATGGAAAGAGATTGGTTCAAAAGTTTTTTCTTCTGAACAACAAGATTGTAATTTTTCAAAATCAAAATCAAAAACAAATATTTTTTCTTTGATTCCAAAATTTTCTGCAAATTCCGGAGAAACTTGGCCAAAAAATCCAAGATTTTTATTTTTAGAAATCAAAGAGAGGGTGTTTTGTTTGTCCCAAAAAATTTCATCAGAATTTTTAAGATAATTAATTTTATCGCAACCAAGCTTATTGAGCAAGTAATTTATTTCCCCTCGTATTTTTGAAAAAACAGCTTGCGGATCTTTTTCCGTATCAATAACCAGTCCAGCTATTTTTCTAACTTCCTTGGTTTTGTTTTTTTCTTTCAAAAACACCTTATTCAGTTCAAATATTTTAAATTGTTTGAATGTTTTTAAATTTTCTTTGGCATTGCTAAATAATTGGAAAACCAAGCTTGGACGCAGATATTCAAAATCAGAACTTACCGGATTTTTTATTTTTCGGGCATCGGCCTTAAAAATATCTTTTTCTTTTTGAGAAATAAACGAATAATTATAAATTTCGATATAACCAAGCTCTTTTAAAATATCTTTTGCTTGATTTTGCCAAAAAAGATCATTATTTCTTTTTACTGGAGCAAGAAAATCGCAAGGCAAGCAAGGAATTATTTTTTCATAGCCATGAATTCTGCCAATTTCTTCAATCAGATTTTCTGAAATTGTAATGTCTTGGCGAAAAGTTGGAATTTGAACAGTAAATTTTTTAGTATCTTTTTGCAACACGCCCATATTCAATCTTTTTAAAATTGTAAAAACTTGGCTGGGCTGGATTTCAAGACCTAAAACATTGTTTAATTTTTGAAAATCAAGCGTTAATTTTTTGGGCAATGTTTTTTCTGGATAAATATCAATTAGGCCTTGAGCAATTTTTGCATCAGCAAACTCTTGAATTAACATTGCTAATCTATTGATTGCTTTTTCGGTAAGATTGGGATCAAGGTTTTGTTCAAAGCGGATTGAGGCATCAGTTCTTAAGTTTATTTTTCGAGCAGTTTGGCTGATTAGTTTAGGGTTAAAATTTGCTGATTCTAAAATAATTGTTTTTGTTTTTGAATTGATTTCTGCTTTTTGCCCTCCTTTTATACCAGCCAAAGCCAATGGTTTTTCTGGATCGGCAATTACAAGAATTTCATTATTAAGCTTATATTCCAAGCCAGACAAAGAGGTTAATTTTTCTTTGTCAAAAGCCCTTCTGATTATTATTTTTTTTTGAGAAATGTTTTCGTAATCAAAAGCATGCAAAGGCTGGCCCATTTCAAGCATTACATAATTTGTAGCATCTACGACATTATTTATGGGCGATAATCCGCAAGCAATCAGCCGATCTTGAACCCATTTGGGAGAAGGCTTTATTTTTACATCAAATAAAACTCTGGCTGTATAACGGCGGCAGTCTTTTTTATTTTTTATTTCCACTTGGAGGAAATTTTTAGTTTTGATTTTTTTCTCTTCTTTGATTTTTATTTTTGGTTCTGATAATTTTAAGTTTAAAATTGCAGAACATTCTCGGGCAATTCCCAAATGGCTAAGACAATCTCCGGCGCGATCTGGCAAAACATCAAGGCCAAGAATATAATCATTGCCCTTTTTTACCAAAGATTCGTTTTCAAAACTATGCAATGTTAAAATATCGGCCAATTTTTGAGGCAAAGGTAAGGGTTTTTCAAAAAAAGTTTTAAGCCAATTATAAGATGCGTTCATTTTTTAAAATTGTTTTAAAAATTTAAGATTTCCGCTATGAAACCAGCGAATATCATTGATTTTGTATTTCATCATTGTTAGTCGGTCGATAGACATTCCAAAAGCTAGCCCTTTATATTTATTTTGATCTAAGCCTCCGTTTTCTATTACTTTTGGATGAACCATTCCTCCGCCTAAAATTTCTACCCATCCTGTTTTTTTACAAGCTCCGCAGCCCTTGCCGTTGCAAACTGCGCAATTCATATCAATTTCAAAACTTGGCTCAGTAAAAGGAAAATAACTTGGCCTTAATCTGATTTTTACATCTTCTCGGAAAAATTCTTTTAAAAATCTTTGAAGAATTGCTTTCAAGTTGGCCACGGAAACATTTTCGTCAATCATTAGCCCTTCAATTTGATAAAAATTAACTTCATGAGAAGCATCTACTTTGTCGGAACGATAAGTTCGGCCTGGGATAACAATTCTAATCGGAGGATTAATTTTTTCCATAAATCTGGTTTGAGCGGCCGAAGTATGGCTTCTTAATATTTCATTAGTTTTCAAATATAATGTTTTTCCTAAAGATAAAGCATCGCGAGCGGGATGGCCTTCGGGAATATTCAAAGAATCAAAATTATGCCATTCGTCTTCTATTTCTGGCCCTTCAACAACAGCAAAACCCATTAATTGAAATATTTGTTCTATTTCCCTTCTGATTGTGCTTAAGGGGTGCAAATGTCCAGTTTCAATTTTTTCACCTGGAAAATCAAGATCTAGTTTATTTTTTTTTTCTTTGTATTCTTGCTCTTTTTCTTTTAAGGTTTTTTCTAAATTTTGGGCTTCAGTTTGGACCAAAGAAGCAAATTCGTTTATTTCTTTTCCTAAAACCTTTCTTTGTTCCAAAGAAATGCCTTTTAATTCTAAAAAAAGATTTCTAATTTTTCCTTTTTTACCTAAATAAACAGAGGAAAATTCTCTCAATTGGCTTGAGTCTTGAATTTTTTCCAGATCTTTTTTAATCGTTTCTTTTAGTTCTTCAAAATTCATACAAAAAATAATCCCTAAGATTATAATTTATTTTACCTTAAAATTTAATAAATAGCAAATGATTTTTAATTGCGATTAAGCGGTTTATGTGATAAAATTCAACCATTATGATTAGTGATATTTTTAGCACTGAAAGCATTACCGCTTTAATAAAATTAACTGGCTATTTCGGGGTTTGGGCCATTATTTTTTCCGAAACAGGACTATTAATCGGATTTTTTTTGCCCGGAGATAGCTTGCTTTTTCTTTCTGGGTTTTTAGCATCCCAAGGTTTTTTTAATGTTTGGCTGATGGCAATTGGAATTTTTTTATTTGCTGTTTTAGGAGATAGCGTTGGTTATGCTTTTGGAAATAAAACTGGGCCAATGATTTTTAAAAAACAAGACTCTTTATTATTTCATAAAAAAAACCTTATTAGAGCCCAAGATTTTTATGAAAAATATGGAGCCCTAACAATTGTGCTGGCCAGGTTTATTCCTATTATTAGAACTTTTGCACCAATTGTGGCTGGAATTGGAAAAATGAATTATAAGAAATTTTTGTTTTTTAATATTTTTGGAGGATTTTTTTGGTCTTTTGGTGTTACTTTTGCTGGATATTTTTTGCCCAAAATATTTCCTCAAGCCGAAAAGAATTTAACCTTGATTATTTTTTCAATAATTTTTATTTCGCTTCTTCCGCCAATTTTTCAATTTTTAAAAGAATATTTTAAAACCAACAAAAAAACGCCTTAGTCGGCGTCTTTTTTTTATTAATCTTTTAATTTATCCAAGTTTACATCGTAAAGAATTTCTTCGTTTACTAAGCGATATTTTAATTGTTCTTCTTCGGTAAACCAGATTTTTATTTCCCGTTCTGCTTCTTCGGTTTGGTCAGAACAATGGATTAAATTTCTAACAGCTCGGCCATCCATATTAGCCAGCTCATAAGAATCAACTGTAAGGTCTCCCCTAATTGTTCCAACGTCAGAAGTTAATGGCTCGGTTCCGCCAACAATTTTTTTTACAATACCCACAGCCTTATTTCCTTCCCAAACCATTTGAACTAATGGACCAGCAGTCATAAAAGATACGTTTCCTCTCATAATATCTTTTCCATATTCAATAGCTGGTTTTTCTATAGGTAAACCCAAGGCTTCCCTGTTTTTTAATGTAATCTGCCCTTTTGATTCATACCAAGCATCATCTTTATTGTAATGCTTCCAGCACTGGTCTTCAGTAGCAAAAGCCATTTTCATAGCAACCAACTTTAATCCAGTTCTTTCAATTCGATGGATTATGTCTCCGATTAAAGATCTTTGAACTCCATCTGGTTTGATTATTACAAAGGTTCGTTCTTTTTTAATATTGACCATATTGTTATTTATTAAATTAATTTATATTTTAAAAAATTATATCTTAATTAGAAAATAATTACAAGAAAATTTTTATATTCTTTTTATTAAATTTTTTTGAAATTAAACCATACCTCTTTTTTTCATTTCCCAAAAACATTTGGCAGTTGCTTGTATATCTGCCCGGGCGTTATGAGCTTCGCAAAAATCTTGCTCAAAAAGCTTGTAATGCAATTCTGAAAGTTTTGGCCATTTATAACCATATTGGCTGGAAATTGCGCAAAATTGAGTCGAAGCTTGCATGGTACAAATTTTATTTTTATTTTTCAGATTATTTTCCAATCCGCATCTTAAAAATTCTGCCCCGACTATTTTTTCATCAAATCCAATATTATGGCCAACAAGAAAACAAGAGTCATTAATAATTTTTTTTAGCTCTATTAAAACTAATGATAAATCAGAGCCATTGGCTTGAGCAATTTCTGTAGTAATGCCATGAAGCTTGGCTGCTTCTTTGGGAATTAAAAAGTTATCTGGTTTAATAAGATAATCTTTGGCAAGTATTTCTTTTCCTTTTTTGTCAAAAAAAATCCAAGCAATTTGAACCATTCTGGGCCAATTATCAAAATCTTCAATAGGGGCATTCCAGCGCAAAGGAAGCCCGGTGGTTTCTGTGTCGAAAAATAAATACATATTGATTTGTAAATTATAGGCCAATCGTTAATATTTAGCAAATAAATTAAACCTTCCTTGGTTCGAGCCCTGGATTAGAACTGCAAATTAAGTATTGTTTTTTAATATTGATTTTTCCAATATTAATATTTGGCGGACCCGACCGGGCATCTCACGCGTTTTGACTTTGTCAAAACTTTTGAAAACCCTCGGTTTTCAAGTCTTTCCGATACGGGAAACCACAGGTTTCCCGACCCCTTCCTTGGTTCGAGCCCTGGATTAGAACTGCAAATTAAGTATTGTTTTTTAATATTGATTTTTCCAATATTAATATTTGGCGGACCCGACCGGGCTCGAACCGGCAGTCTCCTCCGTGACAGGGAGGCGCGATAACCAATTTCGCTACGGATCCAATATTCTTTTCAAGCGAATTAAGTGCCTGAGGTGAGGATTGAACTCACGCACTCTCGCTTATGAAACGAGTGCTCTGCCACTGAGCTACTCAGGCAAAAATATATGTTGCGGTTCCTGGAATTGCACCAGGGTCTCCAGCTTATGAGACTGGCGAGGTACTACTCCTCTAAACCGCTATAAGTAAATGTATTTTAGCAAAAAAACAAATAAAAGCAAGAGCTTTTAAAACTCTTTTATTTTTTTTAAGAAAAAAGATATTTAATTAATTATTTTTAGCTTAGTTAAAATGTCTTTAATATCAATAGCTAGCCTTTCTGCAATCTCGGGATCAATTTTATAAGTGGGATCATTTTTTAATTTTCCAGATAGATAAACTATTGCTTCAATAGTTTCCGCGCTTTTAAATTTATTTTTTTCCCTGATTTCAGGCAATAATTCTTTTAAATCTTTGCCTTGGTATTTAAAAGCTTTAAAAATATCATAAAGCATTCCCTCCATATTAATAACAGCTAATTTATAATCAAGGTCGTTTTTCTTTTTTAAAAATTCAAGAATTTGCTGCCAGCGATTATAAATATAAGTGGTTTGGTCAAAAGACGGATGCATAAAATCTTTAAACATTCTTCTTTGGTTTGCAAGCAAGAAAAACTGCTTGATTAAATAATAAGCGTATAAAATTATAAAAGCGATAGTAATTAAAATAAAAACTATCTTAAACGGAAGCAAAGCACTGTTTAATTCAGCTGAAGATAAAAAATTGTTAATTTGTTCTAAGCTCATAATTTTTTTCAAAAAAATCAGCGGTTTTAAAAATTAAATTTTCTTCAAAAGCCGGAGCAATTAATTGATGCCCAATTGGAAGTTTTTCGGCCCAACCGCAAGGAATTGACATTCCTGGCAATCCAGCCAAAGGCACAGCTACAGTATAAACATCAGAAAGATACATTGCCAAAGGATCGTCTGCTTTTTCGTTTATTTTAAATGGTAAAACTGGAGAAGTCGGCCCCATAATTAAATCCACTTTTTCAAAAGCTTTTTCAAAATCATTTTTAATCAAGGTTCTTACTTGAAGGGCTTTTTTATAATACGCATCATAATATCCGGCCGATAAAGTATAGGTACCAAGCATTATTCTTTTTTTAACTTCTTTTCCAAAGCCAAGCGATCGATTTTGAAGATAAAAATCAAGCAAGTTTTCTGTTTCAGACATTTTTTTAACTTCACTAAATCTAATTCCATCAAATTTGGCTAAATTGGCACTAGCTTCTGAGGGAGCAATAATATAATAACAAGCCAAAGCATAATCAGTATGCGGCAAGCTGATATCAATTATTTCTGCCCCGTTTTGCTTATAAAAATCAAGGGCCTGTTTTACTGATTTTTCAATTTGAGGATCAAGTCCTTGTCCAAAATATTCTTTAGGAACTCCGATTTTTAACCCCTTTATTGACCATTCTTTTTTTGAATCAGGAAAATCAATGGTTGTAGAATCATTTTTACATTTTCCTCGAATAGCCTCAAAAACCATTTGACAATCTTCTGAATTTTTTGCGATTGGGCCAACCTGATCCAACGAAGAAGCAAAAGCAATCACTCCATATCGGGAAACAGTGCCATAAGTTGGCTTCATTCCGGAAACGCCACAAAAAGAAGCAGGCTGTCTAATTGACCCCCCAGTGTCTGAACCTAAAGCAAAAAGGCATAAATTAGCACCCACAGCGGCAGCTGAGCCACCCGAGCTTCCTCCAGGGATACGTTCTAGGTCGTGGGGATTTTTTGTAGGAAAATAAGCAGAATTTTCGCAAGATGAACCCATAGCAAATTCGTCCATATTTGTTTTTCCCAAGAAAATTGCGCCTTGATTTTTTAGTTTTTCAATCACTGTTGCATCATAAGGAGCAATGTAATTTTCTAAAAATTTTGAAGCCGCAGTACATTTTTCGCCCTTAATCATAATATTGTCTTTAATAGCGCAAGGAATTCCAGTCAAGGGAAGATCAATATTTTTAGCAATCATTTCATCTGCCTCAACGGCTTGTTTTTTAGCTAATTCTTCGGTGAGCCAAAGATAAGATTTTATTTCCGGATCAATTTCTTTAATTCTTTCCAAATAAGCCGTGGTTAATTCAACGGCTGAATATTCTTTATTTTTCAAGCTTTTCTTTGCTTGACTAATAGTTAGTTTTTGGAGATCAATCATTGTTTAATATTTTTTTAACTTCTAGATAATTGTCCTTTTGGTGCGGCATTAAATTTAATAAATCTTGATTTGGGAAGGTTTCGGCTTGGTCAGCACGAAAAACATTATTGCTATGAGCCATCACAGCTGTTTCTTCGATAGTTTGAGTATCTAATTCTTTTAACTTATTTACATATTCCAAAATCGAAGAAAAATCTTGTTTAAATTTCTTTAATTCATTTTCTTCTATTTTTAGATAAGACAACTCGGCTATTTTTTTAACAATTTCTTCAGAAATCATAATTTTATAATATCTTATTAGGCAATTTAGAGCAAATTATTTTTTAAAAAAATCAGCCAGCCAAGACCAGATTGCGCCAGCGGAATTCCAAAGTTCGCCGGGCAGGGTTTTAATATCTTCTAAAAATTCTTTTTTCGCCGCTGGCATATTTTCTGTCATCCAAGCTTCAATTTTTTGAATCGCGCTTTCCGTAAAAGGACCGACCCATTCTTTAAATTTTTTGATTATTTCGGGCAAATTATCATCAATTGTTTTTTTTGTTTTTTCTAAATCTATTGGATTATTAATTTTTGTTTCTTGATCTTCTATTTTTGTTTGATTTTCTTGCTGTATTTCTTCGCCTAAAACCTGCGTGTTCAAGCAAAAAAATCCCAGAAAACAAGTTAAGAAAAAGAAAATAATAAATTTTTTATTTATAATCATGCTTTAAGAAAGTAATTCGATAGCTTTTTTTATTCGAAAAAGAGTTTTTTCTTTTCCTAAAATTTCAGCAATTTCCATTGGCCCAGCAGAATTTTTCTTACCGCTTAAAGCTATTCTTAACGGCCATAATAGATTTCCTCGATTTGGCATTTTTTCCGCTTCTAATAATAAAATTTGTTCTAAGTTTGTTTTATTAAAATTTTGTTGTTCAACTGGAGACAATATTTCTAAACACTTATTTAAAGAAAAAATTAATTCTGATTCAGTCATTTGTTTCCAGAACAAAAGGCTTTTTTCATATAATAAAGATTGTTTAAAAAATAAATCAACAAGTTCAATAATTTCGGAAAGTTTTTTTAATCTTTCTTGATAAAGAGAAATAATTTGACAAAGATATTTAAAAGATATTTCTTCTCCTGTTTCTTTAATTTCATAAAATTCCGGGGCTTTTTCTATAATTAGCCCGGCTTTTTCCAAATATGGAACTAGCATTTGCGTAAGATCGGCCAAGGGCTTATGACGAATATAAAAACCATTAATCCAGTCTAATTTTTCCAAATTGAAAATTGCTCCAGCTTTTTGAATTTTTTCTAAAGAAAAATCATGGATTAATTCTTCTAAAGAATAAATTTCTTTTTCTGTTCCCGGGTTCCAACCCAAAAAAGCAATAAAATTAATCAAAGCTTCGGGAAGATATCCTTCTTCTTTATAATCAACAACCGAAGTTTTTCCATCGCGCTTGCTTAATTTTTTTTTATTAGCACTAAGAATTAAAGGAATATGCGCGTATTCTGGCTGATTTAAGCCAAGAGCCTGAATCAAAAGAATTTGCTTTGGGGCATTGCTTAAATGCTCGTCTCCTCGAATAACATGGCTAATTTTCATTTCCGAATCATCTACAACAACAGTAAAATTATATAAAGCATTATCCAGGTCTTTGGCAATTACAAAATCTCCTAGAATATTGGAATTAAATTCAATCGGACCTTTAATTAAATCATTGAAAGATATTTTTTGATTGGTTGGACATTTAAACCTAATAACACTAGGCTTGCCTTGATTTAAATATTCAGCCACTTGTTCGGATTTTAAATCCCGGCACTTTCCTCGATAAACAGGAGCTTCGCCAATAGACATTAGATATTGTTTTTCCGATTCTACGTCTTCTTTGTTGCAAAAACAATAATAGGCCGTGCCCTCGTCTATCATTTTTTGAAGATATTTTCGGTAAATATTTTTTCTTTCGCTTTGGCGATAAGGAGCAAATTCACCAAGATAATCAGGCTGATAATTGGCTGGATTGATGTTTGGATCGTTTGGTAAAACAGGGCCTTCATCCCAATTAATTTGAAGCCATTCAAAAACTTTTATTAATTCGTATTCCCATTCAGTTTTTGACCTTTCTACATCTGTATCCTCAATCCTTAATATAAACTGCCCCCTTTTTTGCCGGGCTAATAAATAATTAAAAAGCGCGGTTCGCAAACTGCCAATATGAACATGGCCCGTTGGAGACGGGGCGAATCTTGTTCTAATAATGGTATTTTCTTTTTTTGCAATCATTTTTTTTGAGAGAAACTAATTAAATAATCAACAATATTATTAACTGCATTTTGAGGGCTTATTTTTTCAGCCGCTCGGCTCATAATTTCAAAATTTCCAAAGGTATATAAATTAAGCACTGTTTCTAGAAAAAAATTAGGAGTTAAATTGCTTTCTTCGATTACAACAGCAGCGCCTGATTCAGCATAGGCATAAGCATTTTTTACTTGATGGTTTTGTGCAGATTCTGGCAAAGGAATTAAAATGCTTGGCTTTTTAAAAGCAACGATTTCGAAAATAACCCCTGCGCCCGCTCGGCTAATTACACATTGAGCTAGGCAAAGCCCGCTTTTAAGCTGAATTTCGTTTAAGAAAGGATATATATGACAATGGGCTTGCAATTCCTTAGAAATAAAAGCAATCAAATTTTCTCGAGCTCTTTCAAAATCAGCATATCCTGTTTGATGAATTATTTCAAATTTTTTGATTAACTGGGGCAGGATTTGATAAATTAAACTATTAATTCTGATACTTCCTTGAGATCCTCCTAAAATCAAAAGAATCGGCTTGCTAGAAGCAATTCCTAGCTCTTTTTTAGCAATTTCTTGATTGATTTTTAATAAATCAGATCGGACAGGATTGCCAGTATAAATCATTTTTCGAGTTGGAAAATATTCAGTTTGTTTTGTTGGAAAAGAAACAAAAATAATTTGGCTAAAACGGCTAAGAATTTTATTGGCCAGGCCAGGGGCAACATCTGACTCATGCATTATTATTGGAATTCCTAAACACCAACCAGCAATTACTGCTGGAAATGAGCCATATCCCCCTTTGCTAAAAATTAAATCTGGAGCAGTAAAAAAAAGAATTAAAAATGCTTGGATTATTCCCAAAGGAATTTTAATAAAAAGATCAATAATGTTTTGAAAAAAAGATTTAATATTAAAATATCTTCGCGCTTTTCCCGAAAAAATAAAATAAGTTTTTAGGCTTTCTTTAAAAAATAATTTTGAGGAAAATTCATCTTCCGGACCCATATATGATAATTCTATTTTTTGAGCGCAACGTTTTTTCAGTTCTCGACTGATAGCAATTATCGGAAAAATATGACCTCCAGATCCTCCCCCAGTAAATAATATTTTCATAAATTAACTATACAAAATTAAAAGCCTTGGAGCAAGTTTTTTAAACAAAATCATTTTTAAACTATTCTTTAATTTCCGTAGAAACTTTTAAAAGAATTCCGCATGCAATCAATTCTATAATTAAATGAGTTCCTCCGGCAGTTATAAATGGAAGAGGTGTTCCGCTTAATGGCATTAAACCGGTCATGGCTCCGATGTTTACCATTGCCTGGATAGTAAGCCAAAACCCAATCCCCACTGCCACTAATCGGTTAAAACCTTCTAAACTTTTTTTAGAAATAACAAAAGCTGTAATTGTGAAAGCAAAAAAACAAGCGATTAAAAGAAAGCACCCGATAAACCCTGTTTCTTCGGCAAAAATAGCAAAAATAGAATCTGAACTTGCTTCGGGTAAAAATGTTTTTTGAGAACTGAAACCAAGGCCAGAGCCCAATAATCCCCCGGCTCCAATAGCAGTCAAAGATTGATTTATGTGATACCCGGTAGACAAGGGATCAATATTGGGATCAAGATAAGTAATAAATCTTTTCATTCGATATGGTTCGAAAAAAATCATTGCGCCAACAATTAAAAATCCAGAAAGCCAGATTAAAAAATTATATAAAAAAGGAGTTTCGGCACAGAAAAAAATAATACAAGCAATCGAACCAATAATAACTAGAGTGCTTAAATTTGACTGTAAGTACAGGGCAAGGGCAATTATTCCCAAGACCAGTAAAAATGGACCTAATTTTTTTTTCGCATTTCGACCAGCGCTTAGAATGGCTGAAAGATATAAGATGGTGGAAAGCTTTAAAAATTCTGACGGCTGGAAAGAAATAAAACCCAGATCAAGCCAGCGCGTTGCTCCTCCTTCGGTTTTGGAAATTTCAGGAATAAAAACAGCAAACATTAACACAATTGTAAAAATAAAAAAAAGCAAGCTGTATTTTTTGTAAAATTTAAGAGGAATTTTAAAAGCAATAAATCCTAAAATTAGTCCAGGAATCAATCCGCGAATTAGCTGGTTAAAAAGAAAATGAGCTGGAGAATTTCCTGCTTTTACCGACAAAGGAGCTGAAGCAGTTGTTAAGGCTAAAATACCTATTAAAATAAGCAAAAAAATGGAAACTAAAAGCGTAATGTTTGGATTATTTCTTTTTTTGAGCACCATATTGTTTAACAAATTTTTTGAATTGATCTCCTCTTTCTTTAAAATCCTTAAAAATTCCAAAACTAGGCGAAGCGCAGGATAAAAGACAGATTTTGTTTGGATTGGTTTTTTCAAAAGCTATTTTTACGGCACTGGCCATATCATTAATAAAAAAACGATTTAATTTCTTTTTTTGCTCCAAGGGTATTCCAGCCCAGATTTTTTGGCCAGAAGTGGGAAAAAGAATTATATTTTTTATTTTTGTTTTTGGAATAGCTTTTGAAATTTTTGAAAAATCAATTCCTCGATCAAATCCGCCAGCAATCAATGTTTCTACAGATTCACCTAAAGAATCAAGGGCAAAAATAGTAGCCTCTGGAATTGTCGCAATAGAATCATCATAAAACTTTATTTTTTTATATTCTCCGATAAATTCTAAACGATGGTCTAGTGGTTTGAAAGTTTTTAAACTTTTAATGGTTTTTTCTGTTGGAATTTTTAGAATTTTTGCTGTTTCAAAAACCGCACTTAAATTATCGGAATGGGTAATCTTTTTTAAAAATTGATTTTGAGTGATTATTTTTTCAATTTTTTCAGGATTAATTAATATTTTTTTTGATTTTGATTTTTGGGCTAAATTTTTAATCAATGGGAATTTCGAATTATAAATAAAATAATCTGTTTTTTTCTGATATTTAGCAATGTTTTCTTTGGCTTTAAAATATTCTTTAAAGTTTTTATAATAATCCAAGTGTTCGGGATAGATGTTTAAAAATAAACCTATTTCAGGACTTTTGTTTAAAAATTGGAGCTGATGGGAAGAAAGTTCATAAACCACAAAATCTTTTTTCTTTATTTTTAGAAGAAAAGAAAGGGATGGAGTTTCAATATTTCCCAAAAGATAAGTTTTGAATTTGTTTGTTTTTAAAATATGATAAATTAAAGAAGAGGTGGTGCTTTTGCCCTTTGTACCCGTAATGCCTATAATTTTTGCCGGGCAATTTTCAAAAAACAATTGGGTTTGACTGGTAACTTGAGCATTCTTTTTTAAATATTTTTTAATATCTTTATACTTTATTCCTGGAGACTTTATCACAACATCATAATCTTTTAGGGCGGTTAAATAATTTTTACCTAGGAACAATTTTAAATTTTTGTCTTTTGCTAGTGTTTTTTTTAAAGAATCTTCAAAATTTGAAAATGTTCTTTGATCAGCGATTGCCAAAACTTTTTTAGGAAATAATTTTCTAAAAAAAGCTAAAGAATCAGCGCCTTCGCGCCCAATTCCTAAAATTATTAAATTTTTATTTTTTAATTTTTCTAAATTCATACATTCAATTTAGCATATATTTCAATTTTTTTCATTGATATCTTTTTGTTTTAAAAGACTGGAAATTGTTTGCCCGAAAAGCTTGGCAGCTTCATAATCTTTGCCGGTAATAATATTTCCATCAACCACCACTTGATTTTCTTCATAAATTCCTTGATTTTTTTTAATAATTTCAATGCTTGATTTATCTAGCGAAGAAGACCAAGCAACTGCTTTTTTGTTTTTTAATACTCCAGCTTTTGCTAAAATTATTGGGGCAATACAAATAGCGGCAATTATCTTGTTTTTATTTTCAGCTTTTTTGATAAGATCATATGATTTTTCGTTGTCTAAAAAACGAATTGCTCCGCTTCCTCCGACAAAAATAATCGCATCATAATCATTAATATCCAAATCATCCAAATTTTTTGATTTTGCTTCGCCTCCAAATCTTCCAATCGCCAAACCGCTTTCATTGCTAAAAGTATCAATTTTTATTCCATTTGATTCTAAAATTTCTTTTGGATAAAAATATTCTTCATCCCGAAATTCTTTAAAGGCAATAACAATAGCTGCTTTTTTCATTGACTACATTATACATTTTTTTAAGTTATAATGAAAATTTTTTAAAATTGACATTTATATTGTTTTATTGTATATAAAATTTATGCCCATTAAAAACGGATCCAAGAAGGGACAAGTTTCCCGATCAATAGAGTTGTCTTATGGTTCCCATCAATACAAAAGTCAGACCAATGGCCTGACAAAAAAACAAAAAAGAGAAAAAGAAAAAAGAATCCAAGAGGCAAACCAACAAGAGCTAGAATCGATTTATGGCCAGATGGCCAGAAAAAGAAGATAGTTCTTTTTTTAATAAATTAAAGATTATTTTAACCCTAATCAAGCTTTAAAGCTTTATCTGTTTTTGGTATTTAAATTTACTAGGGATATTATTTTTATTATCCCAATTATTCATTATTGTTTCTGCTTCTTTTTCCCAGTCTTTACATTGAGACATTAAATTTTCAGCAAAAAATTCTAATAAGTAAGGCTGTTCTAAGTCTCTGATAACATTTCTTTTCCATCCTAAATATAAGGCAACCCGAGCTTCCCGGCGCGTGCCGACGCATTCCCATGGTTTTATTTCTTTTTCTTCAACCAATTCAAACAATAATGGTAATAATTCTTTTTTTGTAAATAAATCTTTTCCAAAAATATTTTTTAAATCAGCGCTCGAAACAAAAGGATATAAAATAGAATAAACAAAAAGACACTTTGCACAAGAACCGCACCAAGCGCCAGTTTTTTCTTTGGTGCCAGAATAAGTTTTTTGGGATTCATTACAGCTTAAAAATATTGGCAGAAAATCTCGGCGTTCGGAAAATATTTTTGCAATTTGCAATTCATAAAGCGGGCGGAGCAAACTGAAATATTCGATATTAGAGCTTAAATATTTTTTCAAATAATCGCGAAATTTGTTTTCAAAATCAAATGTTTTACTATATTGATGATTTATTTCTTCTTCTAAGTACTCAATATTCCCCTCATTGCTACTTTTTTCATTGCTAAAAATAATATATTTTTTATTAAAAATTACAGCTGACAACGCGGTTAAAAAAGAAAGATAAGCCACAAAAGGGGTGTGGCCGTTCAAATACCCTTTTTTATTTAAAGAAAGAAGCGTTGGATCAATTTCTCTTTCGCAAATAATAGAATTTTTATTTCCAAAAATATTATTTGTATTATCTCCAGCCTTTGTGAGGTTAAGAAAAAAAAACGTTGAATTATTTTTTTTCTTGTTAAGAAGATAATAAGAAGTTAAAGAATCCTTTCCTCCTCCAATTGGCAAAAGAAAATCCTTTTTAGACGCTTTAAATAGCATTGGCTTGATGGGATTTTTTTCTGAAATTATTTGAACAAAATTTTTTGTTTTAAAATTTATTTTATTTTCAAAAAAATATTGACCCATCCCCTTGATTAAAAGATTGTGCCACCAATCAATTTGCTCTTTTTTCATTCCCCCGCATTTAACGATTATTTTGGGAGAACAAAAAGCCTTCCAATAACTAAAACTTTCAATCATTCCTAAATTAAAAACAAAATTATCAATAATTTCTTTTTTTATTTTTTTTGCCGAAGCAGGGATATTTTTAAGCTTTACTTTGGCAATAAATTTATTTTTTCCCGCACTAAAATCAAAAGAAACTAAAAGGTCTTTATTTTTAAAAGACCAGGCGTATCGATTGTAAAAAAATTCCGGAAATGTTTTCCTTAAATTTTTAGGAAGAAATTTGGGAAGCTTTTTTTTCATTGTTTTAAAATTAATAATTGCAAGCAAACTCCTAAAATAGCTAAAACAACGGAAATAATCCAAAAACGCATTACGATTTGCTGGCTAGTCCAGCCAATTGCTTCAAAATGGTGATGAATAGGTGTGGATAGCCAAATTTTTCTTTTGCGTATTTTTTTTGACAAAAGCTGGACGATTACTGACCCGGTTTCTAAAACCAAAACACCTCCGATTATCGGCAGAATTGCTACAGAATTAGTTAAAAAAGCAATCGCAGTCATGGTCATAGTTAAACCCAAAATTCCTGTTTCGCCCATATAAAATTTAGCTGGTGGAATGTTAAACCATAGAAAACTAAAAATAGTACCAAGAATAATAGCGCAAAAAGCAGCTAAATCAGCTTGGCCTTGGGCCAAAGCAATAACCGTAAACCCTCCAAAAATAGAAGCAAAAACCCCTCCAGCTAATCCGTCTAAACCATCAACTACTCCGCTAGCCCAAGAAGCCAAGCTTACAATAATATATAAAACTATATACCAAAGCCCTAATTCCCATACAATTCCTTCTGGAAAATTAAAAAAAAGAGGAATATTGATTGAATTCCAGCCAAGCTTGAAATAAAGCCAAGATCCGCCAATCAACCCAATTAAAATAACCAAAATTAAGCGGACCCTAAATTTTAATCCTCCACCAATATATTTTCCTTTTCCATAAACTACAAAAATATCGTCAACTAATCCGATTAAAGAAGCCGAAATTAAAGCAAAAATTGGAATCCAGGTTTGTTCTCGACTAAAAAAATTAAGCTTTTCAAGCCACCAAATATCAACAAAATTAGCCCAAAAAAGACAAATAAAAGAAAGAATTAAAACCGTAGCCCAAATGACAATACCTCCGCCCCGAGGAACCGTAGTTTCTTTTTCTTTATGAAGTGATAAAAACACTTCTGCATCTTTTCCGTCTATGGTTTTTGCTCGAGCGCTTTTTTTCCAAAATTTTATCTGATATAAATATTTTGTTAAAAAATTTCCAATAATCAAAGCAATAATTGATGCCGAAAAAGCTAAGATTAAAATTTTTATTACATTAAAAGTAAGCAAAGACATATTACCAAATAAAAGAATCTGTTATCCAATTTTCCAACTTTTCTGCTTCAATAAAACGGCTTGTCTTTCCATCAGCACCCATAATAATATTTATTATATAAGCGGTTTTGCTTTGAAAAGGAGAGAAAAATGGCTTTTTTGATACTGAAATAATACACCCGTTTGCTTCTTTTGTATAGCCAGTTTTACCCCAAAGATATTCTGGTCCTTTTTTTAATAAAGCATTGGTATTTTCTAGTTTTTTAAAATAATGGCCATTAATATAATAATCAACAGATTGGATAGAGCAAATATCAGCAATCAAAGAATTATTTTTTATAATATAAATAATAATTCTTTTCAAATCATCAGCTGAGGCCTGATTCATTTTAAAATCATCTTCGGTTAACCCGCTGGGATTGAAAAAAACAGCTTTTTTAAGATTTAAATCTTTGGCTTTTTGGTTCATTAAAGAAACGAATCTTCCAGAAGGCATTTGTTCGCTTAAAATATCAGCAGCTGCGTTATTTGATTCTATCAGCATGATTGTTAAAAGATCTTTAATAGAAATTGGACCTGATTGAATTCTGCCCCCAGTGGCCATAATTGCCGAAGTTTGCTCTGGATTTAAAAATATTTTTTTCTCTAAATCATATTGTTCTGCAGCAACAATCGCCGTCATTAATTTACTCATTGAGGCGATTGGATCAGAATTATATGCATTTTTTTGAAAAAGAATTTTTTCTTCTCCTGTTTCTGGAATTACTAAAACCGACAAAGCTTGCGTGGCATTTATTTGAAGATCAAAAGCATTATTTTTTTTTAAGGGTCGAAACAAAGAATCTCCAGGAATTAAAGATGCCTGGACCGCAGGAATTGTTTTCAAATCACGACTATTTGAATTAATAAAAAAAATTGAAACAAAAAAAGCAAAACAAAAAACAATAAAGAAAAAAATATTTGGTTTTTTCGAAATAAGCATTTTAATTTATCTACTTTTCTTTCAATTTAAACTGCAATTCTTTTATCTTTTCTTTTAGCTCTACCATTTTATTCTCTCGATTGATAAAAACATTACTAATTTGAACAAGTTCATTTATTTTTTCTTGCAATTCTTCGGTTTTTCTGTTTAACTCTTTGGTTCTGTCTTGAATTTGAGCTTCTAAATTTTCGTTTAATTCTTTTAGGGCTAAAGTTCTGGCCTTTACCATGATTTCCAAAACAGCGTTTGATTCTTCTAGCTTTTCGTTTGCTTCATTTAATCGCCAAGTTTTTTCTTGCAATTCTTTTGTTCTATCCTCTACTATTTTTTCGATATTTTTTTTCTGCTTGTTTAACGTATTGGTGCGCCTAACTAATAAAAAGCAAATAAAAGAGATTAAAATAAAAATAAGAGATCTAATAAACATGCTTAGCTCCATTTTTGGGAAAATTATAAATGAAGCGAGAATTGCCAAAATTACAGCAACTAAAATATCTGTAGTTAAAACCGTGGCAAAAGGATGCTTTTCGATTAAAACATAACATAAAATCAAGGCGTAAATGGGAATAGTCAAGTAGTATAAAGGAAAAATATTAACGCCATAATCTGGAAGAAAATAAATAAAAACTAATCCAAAAATAGAAAAAGACATTAAAATAAACATGAGCAAATCTTTTCTTTGCTCTTCTTGCTCTTGTTTATCAATCCAGGCTTTAGCAAAATTCACTAAAGTTAAAACAAGTAAAACAGTAACAAAGGCGCTGAAAGAATAATAAATATAGCCATCTTGACTAAGGCTTACTCGAAAAGAAAAAATAGATTCAATAATTGCCCGGCTTTCGCTAGCTGCTACTAACCAAACTGAAAAAATATAAGAAAAGTATAAAAATAAATTTTGATTTTTTATATGGCAAAATTCAATTGAAAAATGATAAAGAAAAACTGGAATCAAAAACACGGCCAAAGATAACGTTTTTGTAATCATTTCTGCTCTCGGATTAAGGCCGAAAGAAAAAAGCTGCCACATTAAAACAGCACTAATGGTCCAAAAAAATTGTAATATTCCAGCAACAAAAAACACGGTTGTAGCCTTGCTACGATTTTTAATTATCAAATACAAGCTAATCATCAAAATAAAGGTGCTGCTGGGAAGTAAAAAATAAATTGCCAATGGTATTTGAGCCATATTATTTTAAATAAGATTGGATTTTTTCCAATATTTCTTTAGGATTATAATTTGATTTAATCATATAATCTTTGGCTCCAAGCTGGAAAGCTTTTTCTTTTGTTTCTTTATCGTCAAAATTAGACAAAACAATTACCGGCACATTTTCAGCCCCAGAAATATTTTTTCTTTTTTCCAAAAAATATAAACCACTTTCTTTGGGCAAAAGAATATCTAAAATAATTAAATCGGGTAGTTCTTTTTTTATTTTTTCCAATCCTTCTTCTACGTCCATTCCAGTTGAAACCTTATAACCTTCTTTGGTAAATTTAAAATTGTACATCTCCGAGAGTATTTTTTCATCTTCAATAATAAGTATTTTTTTCATATTTTTAATATTTATTTTTCTGTGAAATTAAATTTATGGCGAGAATCCAAAATTGATTGGATTGGTAGTTTTATAGTAAATAAACTGCCTTTATTTTTACCTTCTGAAAAAACACTGATTGAGCCATTATGCATTTCCACAAAATTCTTGGCAACATACAATCCTAATCCTGTTCCTTGGGTATAAAGTTCAGTGCCACTCTTGCCTCGGGAAAAACTTTTGAACATTTTTTCTTGTTCTTCTGGATCAATACCCACGCCCGTATCCTTGATTTGGATAATTATATCATTATTTTCTTTATTAAGCGAGACTTCTATTTTTCCTTCAGGGGTATATAAAACAGCATTATTGATAATATTACTAAATGATTGTTTTAGTTTTTCAGTATCTCCTTTTATTGTTGGTAAATTTATTTTAGGTTTGTTATATATAATTGTTAATCCTTTTTCTTTTGCTAAAAATTCAAAATCTTTTATACAGTCTTTAATAATTTCTTCAATAGAAATATTTTCTAGATTCAATTCAATTTGACCTTTTTCTAGTCGACTAATTGACAACAAACTGTTTATTAGTTTAATCATTCCAACACTTGATTCGTGGATATATCTAATTGCTGTTTTTGCTGGTGTTGGCAAATCGCCATAATCACCATCTTCAAGCATTGAAGTGTATCCTCGAATAGCAGACATGGGCGTTCTTAATTGGTGAGAAGCAATAGAAATAAATTCGGATTTTAAACGACTAATATTTTCCACAATTTCTTTTTGGGCTATAATATCTTTTGTTTGTTTATCTATTTTTTCTTGAAGCGTTTCGCCAAACTTTTCAATTTCTTCATATTGTTGGGCGTTTTCTATGGCAATACTAGCTTGTTTTGATAATAAATTTAAAAGATTTACATCTTGATCGGTATAAGGTTCCCCTGATATTTTGGGACCTAAAATAATTGTTCCAATTAATCTTTTATTAGTAATTAAAGGCAGGCATAACGAAGCATGGATATTTTCCAACTGATTATATAATTTTATCAAATTATTTTTTTCTTTTTTGGTTATTGTTTCTTCCTGAGAAAAATAAAATAATTCTTCTATAATTAAAGGTTTTTGATTTTTTGATAAATATTTAAAGAAAAAATTATTCATTAAAATAAATTTTTCTTCATTTGATTTATTGTTTAAATTTTTAATTTTAAATTTTTTGTATTTTATTTTTTGCTCTTCTGTATGGGCCAAATAAACACTTGCAAATTCTATGCTTATGGCTTTTTTAATGGTTTTAATAATTAAATTTATAAGCTTGTCTAAATCAATATAATTATTTAATTCATTAATTAATTGATTAATCGTTTCTTGATAATTATATAAAGAAACAAATAAATACTTATTGGCAAAATTTTTAACAGCCGATTCCATTTTATAAAAACAAAATACAAATAACGGTGCCACAATAATGCCGACCAAATATGCTTTTGTTGTAAATAAGCCTCCAAAAAAATAATTATAAAGCCAGATTAAAAAATAAAAAAATACATAAGCAAAAATAGATATTCCAAAATATACAAAAATTTTACGCGCTACTATCCTGATGTCCATTAACCGATATTTGACCATAGCGTAAAAAAGCATAAAAACATATAACGAAACAACAATATTTCCAAATGGCAAAATTGGAATATCATACCATAAAAAAAAGTTTGTTGCGCCTCCTAAAAACCCGATGATAGTTCCAATTATAACAAATCTTATTTGGTGGCGTTTTATACCAGTGTTTGTTATATAATTTTCATATAATTTTTTGAGACCATAGCCCACCCAAAAAACATAAGATAAAATATAGGCAGTATAAAGAGGTCCGGCTTTAGGCCAAAACTGAAAAAACATTGTTTTTTCTACGTCTTTAATAAAAAATGAAGAAAAAGAAAATGTTAAAAAAAATAAAGTTAAAATATATCCAAAAAATAAAATTAAAAAACTTTTTTTGTTTTTAATTTCTAAAAATGATAAAACCCAATGTAAATAAAAAATAGGAATAAAGGACGATCCTATTGATAATAGCCGAGTATATAAAAGTGCGGTTTTATAATCGGTTGTAGTTTGCCAAAAAACATAAAATAAAGACCAGGCAAAAACTGCCAAACTTAATAACACAAAAGCGCTATTTGTGGTATTTTTTTTATTTTTTATAAAAACTAAAGATCCCAAAAACAAGCTAGTAAGAGCATTAATAAGTGCTGATATTGCATAAAAATTCATAAAACAAATATTATTTTTTTGCAATTAATAAGCCATGTATTTTCATTGGTTCGTAAATAACACGATAATTGTTAAATCCTGATTTTTTTGCAATTTCTGATAAATCTTTTTCTTTTCGGTATACCATTGGCCAATCAATTACCCATTTTAAAAAATACTGTTCTATGTTTGGCGCAATATTGCAAGTTATTAAAATTCCGTTATTTGGCAAGATATTATAAATTTTTTTTACAAAATTTATAGCTTTTTCTTGATCGGCATAATCTAAAAATCCAAGCATTTCTACTATATTAGGATTAAAATTTTTAAAATAATCTTCATTACCGTCTATATCTTTTTGGGAATATTCTATTCTATCTTCTACGTCGTATTGCCTGGCTATTTCTTTTGCATGTTCTAATGCGTTAGCATCAAAATCAACTAATTTTGATCGAATAAAAATACCTTTCTTTTTAAACTCGGCAACAACTTCAATCAAAGCTTGCCCAGCGCCAGAAGCTAAGGATATTATTTTTATCTCTTTCTCATTTGGAAATTCAGAAATTGCTTTATAAATTTCTTTTTTGACTAATTTATATCGGTTACGGAGTGCCTGACAATTCATTCCGCGCCAATAAAATTCATCTAATATCCCCCATAAAATTAATTTTTTGGGAAAAATATGATTATAAATTATTTCCATAGCCCTCCAAGTTGTGGCATATTCTTTAACCTTGCGACAAGCTAATCCTATTCCATCAAAAAAGAAAGTATTTATTTTTGGTTTGGGCAGTCCGAGCAGTTTATAGATTTGCTTTTTAAGCATTACATAAATAGTTAAAAACCACATTAAGGGCAGACTTAAATAATATGGCCATTTATTTTTTTCGTAATATTCTGATTTTATTGTCTGATTATTAAACATATATATTATTTTTTCAAACATGTTTTAGGCTGTCGGTAAAGTTAAATTTATGGCGAGAATCCAAAATTGATTGGATTGGTAGTTTTATAGTAAATAAACTGCCTTTATTTTTACCTTCTGAAAAAACACTGATTGAGCCATTGTGCATTTCTACAAAATTCTTGGCCACATACAATCCTAATCCTGTTCCTTGGGTATAAAGTTCAGTGCCACCTTTGCCTCGGGAAAAACTTTTGAACATTTTTTCTTGTTCTTCTGGATCAATACCCACGCCCGTATCCTTGATTTGGATAATTATATCATTATTTTCTTTATTAAGCGATATTTCCACTTTGCCTTTAACAGTATACAAAACAGCATTATTGATAATATTACTAAATGATTGTTTTAATTTTTCTGGATCCGCTTTTATTAAAGGGATCTTTTTTGCTAAAATTTTATATTTTAAAGATAGTCCTTTTTCTTTGGCTACTAATTGGATATCTTTAATACATTCTTTTAACAAGCTATCAACGGAAACATCTTGAGGTTTTAATTCAACCTGACCTTTTTCTAGTCGGCTAATTGATAATAAACTATTTACTAATTTAATCATTCCAACACTTGATTCGTGGATATATCTAATTGCTGTTTTTGCTGGTGTTGGCAAGTCGCCATAATCACCGTCTTCAAGCATTGAAGTATATCCCCGGATTGCGGCTAAGGGTGTTCGTAATTGATGCGAGGCAATAGAAATAAATTCAGTTTTCATTTTACTGATTCTTTCCGCTTCTTCTTTTTGAGAAACCTCTTCATGAATAGCTCTTATTAAAAAATAACCGAAAAAAGAAAATAAAATTATAATAATTCCGATTAATATTTTTAAAAATTGAGTGGGCATCAAGAAAAATAAAATAATTATAATAACCGCCATTATAAAAACTAAAAGCTCGGTTAAAATAAGCTTGATTTCAAATAAATGATATTTTAAAGTAGCTAAAGCAAAAATAATTACAAACAAAACAACGAATAATTGCCCAATAGGAGGAACAAACCCGATACCAAACATTAAAGGAAAGTTTGTGGCTCCGCCACCAAAACCAAAAAGCGATCCCAAAATAACATAATTTATCTGATGAGTTTTTTCAGGGTCGCTATTTTTTCTCGCTTTTAGTAATTCTTTCAAACCATAACCAACCAAACCAAAATATCCTACTACTAAAAAAATAACGTAAAGAAATCCAGCTTGGGGCCAGTAAAGAAAGTCACGAACCTGTGCGACCGAAGAAATATAGGCCGGAGTAAAACTAAAAAAAGAAAAAAACAGGGTAATAAAATAACCAAAAATTAAAATACCCTTTTTTTCTTTTGTAATCCCTAAAATACTTAAAATCCAATGAAGGTAAAATATTGGAATAAAGGTGGCACCGAAATTAAGCATTTTAGACCAAAACAAGGCTTCGGTAAAAGTATTAACAGAAAGCCAACGAGAATAGGAAAAGCTCCAAATAGCAAAACTAACACTCATTAAAAAAAATGTGTAGTTTATTTTATTTTTCCAGTTTTTTGAAAAAATCAAAAAGCCAAAAATTAAAGCAACCAGCCCATTGATAAAACTTATTATGATATATATATCCATAAATTAAAACTTGAAAAAATATTTTTATTTCAAGCCAATTGGCATAATATGAAAACCAAAATCATCGGTAAAGCTTCTTTGCCACTTAAAGCCAGATTTTTTAATTATTTCTTGCAGGGTTTTTTCTGATTTAAAAATTAATTCCCAGCCAGTAATTTTATCCATTATAAAATAAGTAAACGGATCTTTTTCCAGCATTTCGGGAGCAACATTGCTAGTCATAATATACCCACCCTTATTTAAAAATTTTCTTGTGTTTTTTAAAATTTTAATGCATACTTCTGGGGGCAAACCGCATAAAATTCCTACTAAAATTATAAGATCAAATTTTTTTTTGGGTCGATATCTTGTAAAGCTATTTTGAATAAACTCTATTTGATTTTCTATTTTTGCTGTTTTAGTTATTCTTTTCCCTCTTTTAATCGCCATTTTATCTTTATCCACGCTAATAACTTGAATATTTTCGTTTCCCTGATAATGATTTGAAAGAACGTTGCAAATATCTCGATTTAGTCCTCCTCCTAAATTTGCAATCATTATTTTACCCTTTTTTGTTTTTTGAATAGTTTCTATTAATTCAAAAATATTTTCTTCCACTCGAGCAAGTCTTGAATTTATTGCTTTACCACCCTTTGATTCAAAAAAATATTGATCAATAAAATGAAGCTGTTTTGGACGAGCATATAAAAACTCTGTAACGACCGATGTTGCAGGATTGGCAACAGTGGCCGCGCTAAAAACACTATTATTAATAAAATAATTCAAAACATCTTCTTCTTCGCTTTCTGAAATAACATTCCCCTGATATTTATGAATAACAATATTTTTTATTTTTTGATTGTCTTGTTCGATTGATTTTAGCAAATCAAAAACACATTTATCAAAATTGAATTTTTCTACGAATTCTTCAACAGAGTAATTTGTTTCAATGGCCATTCTTTTTTTATTAAATTATTAATATTAATAGTATTTTAAAAGATTTTTATTATTTTTTCAAATAAACTTTATTTTAAAATTTTATTTTTTTGTTATTTTTGTCTTAGCTTATAGTGCAAAATTTTTCCGAGGTTTGATTTTGGTAATTCTTTAAAAAATTCTATCATTTTAGGAACTTTATGCGGAGATAATTTATCTATACAAAAATCAATCAATTCTTTTTCTGTGGCCGAATTGTTAGGCTTTAAAACTACACAAGCCTTTACTTTTTCTCCATAATAATCATCTTTTTCGCCAATAACTGCCACCTCTTGTACTTTTGAACTTTCTTCTAATATTTTTTCAACTTCTCTTGGCCATACTTTTTCTCCACGCACATTAATCATATCATCTAATCGGCCCTCAATACTAAATGCGCCTTGTTCATTTATTCGGCCAATATCTTTGGTGTGAAACCATCCATCTTGCATGGCTTTTTTGGTTTTTTCTGGTTTGCGCCAATATTCTTTAAAAATAATCGGACCTTTAGTAACAATTTCTCCGCTTTGATTAATTGGTAATTCTTTTTCAGTTTCCGGGTCTATTATTTTAACATCCATATTTAATAAAGGAATTCCAACTAAGCCAGCTTTTTTAACGTATTTTTTAGATAAAGGATCAACTAAAAAAACCGAACAAGTTTCTGATAATCCATATCCTTCAATAAAAGCAGCATTGGGAAAAATTTCTTTAGCTTTTTGCCAGGAATAAGAAGAAATCGGAGCGCTTCCACTAGTAACTAGGCGAACAAAATCAAGAGGTTTTTCTTTTGGATTTTCTTTAAAATAATTTAAAAAAGCGGAAAAAATTGCCGGCACACCAAACAATCCATCTATTTTATATTTTTTAATAAGATTAATTGCTTCTTGGGTATGAAATTTTGGAAGAATTACCAAACGCCCATTGTTCATCAACGGCCAATTCATAATTAAACCTACGCCATAAACATGAAAAATAGGAACAACTAATAAGGTTGCCCGTGGACCAACAAATTCATTGTACCAATAATGAATTCCATAAGCATTTGAAATTAAATTGTAATGCGTTAAAACTACGCCCTTCGGCTCTCCAGTGGTTCCGCTGGTATAAACCATTAAGGCTGGGTCGTTAAAAACATCTATCTCTTGTTTGTTATATTCTGGGGAAACATTAAGGAATTCATTAAAATCAATGGCACCAGGACATTCAATTACTTCAATTTTTTTTAAAGCTCGGGCTAGAAATTTTTTCAAGGGCGAAAAATAATCAGACATATTAAAAGCCATGATTTTTTCAATTTGGGGCGTGGTCTGCGCTGCTTTGGAAACATTTTTGTAAAAAGCATCAGGAGTAATCACCATTCTTGGCTCTGCATCTTTGAAAAAATATTCTAATTCTTGGGCCGTATAAAGCGGATTAAGCATTATTGGAATTGCACCTGCCTTGGCCGAGCCATAAAAACTAACAATATTTTGAGGGCAATTGGCAGCCATAATCATTATTCGATCACCTTTATGGATTCCGTTTTGCTGCAATGCTCGAGCAAATTTATCTGTTAAATCTTTTAATTCCCGATAATTTATATGCTTATCGTAAAAAGTTAAAGCAATGTTTTCCGGATAATCAGAAGCATTTTTATCAATATAATAAAAAGATGGAACTTCGGGGTAATCTATGTTTTTTGGCGACCATTCTGGATAAAGATTAAACCAGGGACGGTCTCCTTCAATGTAAAATTTATTCATTTTTTTATTTTATTAATTATTTAAAAACAAAACCCCCAAAGGGGGCAAATTTAATTAAAACCAATGATTGATTTTTAGATTTATTTTATGAAAATTTGTTTGATTTTTCATAGATAAATATATTATACAAAATTATTAAAAATTTGTATATACTTTAAAATAAAAAAACGGAAGATGTTATTCATCTTCCGATATTCTATATTTATTCTTAGGAACCAAGATTTCAAATCTGGCTCCTTTTTCATATTCTCCAGTTTCCTGGATTTTAATTCCAGTAATTCCGAGAATTTTTTTTATTAAATGAAGGCCAAGCCCGGTGTTTTTTCCAAAGCCTTGGCGAAAAATCTTTTCTTTATCTTCTTTGGGAACACCAATTCCATTGTCTTCCCAAACAATTATTAATTCGTCGGATTCCAAAGAAATCGCACTGACTTTTATCTGGGAAACTTTCTGACCGTGCCGGAGTGAATTATCAAGAAGGTTTTCAAAAACCTTTTCAATCATCATGTCTGAAAAGATTTCCAAATTTTTGGGAACATCAACAATCAAGTTAATAATCCCTGGTTGGAGAATTTTCGGAATTTTCTTTTGGAAATTCTGCCATCCCGGTTTCTTGGTGCCAATTTCCTGATAAAGTTTCATAAACTTTATCTGTTCATTGATTGACATTGCGGCCGACTCAATAACTTGAAAATCGTCATCAAGTTCGGGCTTAGATATCTTTATTTTAATCATTCCAAGATATGCAATTATAACCATCAACAGATTGCCGATATCGTGGCGAATGATTTGTGACATTAATTCCAGGCGATAATTAGCTTGTTCAAGGGCTTCCTTAGCTTTTTCAATATCGATAAGCTGTTTTTGAATAGCTTCTTCTGATTTTTTTAGTTCAGTGACATCTTCAACGAACCCTTCAAAATAGGCTGTTTCGTTATCGGTATTGCAAACCGAGCGAAGAGTTAAATCAACCGCAATTATTTGATTATCTTTTTTTTTCCAAGAAATTCGGGGATATTTTGTCCATTCTTCCTTTTTGCTTAATAAATCGTTTATTATTTTTTCCCGATCATTTATATTACAATAAAGCTCAATAATTGTATTTTGTACTAATTCTTCGGGATTAGAATACCCAAGAATTTTTGCTATTTCTGGATTAGCAGAAAAAATTTGGCCGTCAAAAGAAGAATAGAAAATTCCAACTGGCGCATTTTTCAAAACTTTTTTACATTCTTCTTTCATTTCGTGGTCAGAAATTACTTTTTTAATTTGAAGAATTAATTCTTCAAATCGATTACGGATATCTCCTCCTTTTAGGATATACCCGTTGATTCCAGCATTTAATGCTGAAATAATAATTTTCTGATCACCTCTTCCGGTCAGAAGAATGAACGGTGTGTTATTTTCTTCTGTTCTAATTTTTTTGAAAAACTCCAGACCATTCATTTCTGGCATCATGTAATCAGAAACAATTACGTGAAATTTTTTTTCTTTTAGCAATTCCAGCGCTTCAGGAGCGCTTTGGGCGATAAAGATTTTCATGTTATTTCGGGGATCTTCCAAAACAGTTTTGAGTAAATCTAGAAGGCCCAAATCATCGTCAACAATTAGGACGTTGATCACTTCATTTTTTATGTTTTCAATGAACACGATAATCCTCCTTTTTAATGTTGGAAAATCTTATAAAGATATTATATAATAAAAACTATCGTTTGTCAATGAAAAATCAATAAAATCGTTTTTATTCATTAGGACAGCTTCCTAAATATTTTGATTTAATTAAAGAACTTAAATCATATATATTTCCTGCGCCCATCATAATTATTATTTGGCTATCTGCAAAATAGCCCTCTAGGCTTTTTTTGTCTTCAAGATAAACGCAATCATTAGCTATTTTTTGAGCTAAAATTCTTGAATTAAACTTTTCTTTAATTTCTCCTCCTTCTCGACCGATTACATCATAAACATCTATTAAAATCAATGAATTGATCATTTTTTCAACCAAAGCAAGCTGAAAAACACTAATAAAATCAAACCAGAGAAACTGAGTTCTTTGATATTGATGAGGTTGAAAAACGCAACAAATTTTTTTATCAGGAAATTTTTCTCGTGTTGATTTTAAAGTAGCTCCGATTTCTGTAGGATGATGAGCATAATCATCAATTAAAATAAAATTAGACAAAGTTGTTATTTCAAATCTTCGCCAAGATCCATAAAATTCAGAAAGCGCGCTTAATGCAATTTCATCGGAAATACCAAGTAGTCTTGCTAAAGATAAAGCGGCTAAACCATTTAAAACATTATGCTCACCTGGTATTTTTAAGATTGCTTTTATTTTTCGAACATCGTCAAGGTTTTCCAAAGAAAAATCGATTATCTCTGCTTTGGCCTTTAATTCAGATTTTTTGTTTTTAATAATAAATCCGTTTGGGGAAACTTGAAGCGCAAAAGTATCAAAAGCTTTTTGAATATTGGCAAAATTTTTATAATAATCTAAATGATCTTCTTCGATATTAGTAATTATCGCAATTCTTGGATAATATTTTAAAAACGAAGCTTCATGCTCACAGGCTTCGATTACTAAATATTGCGACTCCCCTATTCGAAAATTAGAATCATTAAACTCTTTTAATTTTGTTCCCACTATTACCGTAGGGTCTAATCCGGCTTTAATTAAAATTAAAGCAACCATTGCTGTGGTTGTGCTTTTCCCATGAGTGCCAGTAATAGCAATGGTAAAATATTTTTTAGTTAATTCGCCCAAAGCTTCAGGATAGCTTAAACATTTTAGTCCTTTTTTTCTTGCTTCAGTTAATTCTGGATTATCTTCTTTTACAGCTGGACTAAAAACAACTAAATCATAATTTTCTTTAATATTTTCTTGTTTTTGCGGTCCAATAAAAATTTCCACTCCCTTTTTTTGAAGCATTCTAATTATTTCAGAATCATATGCATCAGAGCCAAAGATTTGATTTCCTTTAGCCAAATAATACTGAGCCAAAGCTGAAACTCCAATTCCGCCGATGCCAATAAAATATATTTTCATATTTTAATTTTTTAAATTAAATGATTTTAAAATAGCGTATTTCGCGCCTCCGCGCTTTAATTCACTTTCCATTATTTCAATTGAATTTACGGAAAAATCTTTTGAAAAATCTTTATTTAATTCTGGAACTTCTTCAGGCTCAAGACGGGACCATTGCCATTGGATAATCCTGCCTAAAGTAATATGCGGTGAAAAATTTTTATTTATTCCTTCTTCGGTTTCTAAAATGATTTTGGAATTTGACAACAATGCAGTTTCTAAAGATTTTTGAAGCTGTCCCAATTCTTGAGACTGCTCGCCATTTACCCAGACCATTTTCGGAGGAATTTTTCCTTTGGGAGCATAAACAATATCTTTTAATTTAATATCAAACGGTTCAAAACGAGAAGCAATATTTTCTACAATTTTAAAAACTTCGGGTAAATCGTTTATTTCCAAATATCCTATAAAAAACAAAGTAATATGCAGATTTTCTTTTTTGGTCCATTTAATTGGAGAGTTGCCACAAAAATATGAAAAAGAGCGATCAATTTCTTGCTGCTCTGTAAACAAGCTATTTTTAATTTTTTCTGGAAAGTTTATGCTAATAAAAATTCGTTTCTTCATATTTAAACTATAAGCCCATTTATTTTAATTTTCAAGCAGATGAAAATTTATTTTTTATAATTATTATGATACCATTAATTTATGAAAATAGATTTACATTGTCATACATATTATAGCCATGATGCTATTTCTTCTCCAGAGCAACTAATTAAACAAGCCCTAAAAAGCGGATTAGACGGAATTGCGATTACTGACCATGAAACAACCGCAGGATGGGACGAAGCAATCAAAGCCGGGGAAAGATTAAATGCAAAAATAATTTTAGGGCAAGAAATAAAAACAAACCGAGGCGATATCTTGGCTTTATTTATTACTAAACAAATTAATGGCAAAAATAAAGATCCAAAATGGGTAATTAATGAAATTAAAAAACAAAGAGGATTAGCAATTATTCCGCACCCTTATCATTTTCCAGAAAGCTTTAAAGAAAATCTTGATCAATATATTGATTTAGTTGACGGAATTGAAGTATTTAATAGCCGATTGCCTTTTTCTACTCCAGATAAAAAAGCTTTTGATTTTGCCAAAAAAAACAATTTAATAATTACCTCGGGAAGCGATGCCCATTATTACCGCGGAGTTGGCAAGGCCTATACAGAATGTGAAGCCAATTCTTTGGAAGAATTTAAAAATGCTCTTGAAAATAAAAAATCTTTGCCCAAAGGCAAGAAATCTTCAATTTTTTATCTTATTTTTCCTACTTTAAAAAGATTAAAGTTAATTCGCGCCAATCCTAATTCTTGAAAAATAAAATTAAATCTTTTAAAGAATTTAAAATTTTATCTGCCGACGAAAAGTCGTGGCCCTTGGCAAAATTATTTGGCACCACAAAACAATACGCCCCAGAAGCTTTTGCAGCAATTAGTCCGTGGGTAGTATCTTCGATAACTAAACATTCTTCGGGTTGAAGCCTTAATTTTTCCATAGCAGAAAGATAAATATCTGGTGCTGGTTTTGGATTAAGAACATCGTCTTTAGTAATTATTGCGGAAAAATATTGAGAAAAATTATTTCGAGAAAGCTTTAATTGCACCTCTTCTGTTCCACCATTGGTGCATAAAGCAAGGTGAAAATTAGAATGGTTATAAAAAAAATCTAAAACTTCTTTAGCATAAGGCATTAATTCTATATTTTCGCTTCCGTATAATTTTAAAATTGATTCATCTCTCTTTTTTACTAAATCGCCTTTTTCTATTTTTAGATCATATCGATTGATTAAAGTTGATTCAATTTGTTCAGCGGTTTTACCTGCATAAAGAATATAATCTTGGGGCGGAATTTTAATATTATATTCAGCCAAAATTTTATCCCAAATTTCAGCTTGACGATATTCGCTTTGAAATAATGTTCCATCCGAATCAAATAACAATGCTTTAATATTTTCTTTGTCCATAAAAAAAGAATTGCTTATAACAATTTCGTATTTTATTTTTCTTTAAAAAAGTTCATTACATCATTTAAAGAAGAAAGAACTTTATCGGCAGATGAAAAGTCTTGCTTTTCTGAGTATTCATTTGGAATAGCAAAACAATGCGCGCCGGCGGCTTTGGCAGCCTGTAATCCATATTGAGTATCTTCAAGCGCAAGACAATTCTCAGGGTCAAGTTTTAAGAGTTTTGCAGCAAGCAAATATATATCTGGAGCTGGCTTACTTTCTTTGACATCGTCGCCCGCAGCAATAATCGGAAAATATTTCAAGAAATCATTCATTTCTAATTTAGTTATGATTTCTTCCCGATCTCCACCAGAACAAAGCGCCACTTTAAATTGAGGGTTATTTACAAAAAATTCAACCACTTCTTTCGCGAATGGCATTAAAGGCATTGGTTTTTCACTGAACCATTTTTCAATTAGCGGTTTTTTCTTTGCGACCAATTGACCTTCTTCAAGAGGTAAATTGAAATCTTTAATCATTTCTGGATCAATATACTTCCAGCTTTTACCGGCATACTTTAAATACATTTCTTTGGTCAGTTCAATGCCAAATTCACGCAAAGGATATTGCCATCCCTTCCATTGACATTTTTCGCTGTCAAAAAGTATACCGTCTAAATCAAAAATTATTCCTTTAAGGTTGTTTTTCATTATATCGATTATAATAACATTAAACCTATCTTATACAAATAAATAAATTATTTACTCACTAATATACTTCCTATTTTAATTTTGATTAATTTTTATTGCTGACCAAATTCTTTGAATAGCGGTAAAATTAGCCAAAATAGCAATAATAAACAAGATTGCAACAGTATAATAATAATCAGGATAAAGAGCCGCTAAAAGCAAAGCGATAAAAATTAAAATCAATCTTTCTGCTCGAGAAAGTAATCCCCCTTTTAATTCTTGATTAACTAAATCTTTTTCTTTTGCTGCAGCTTTGGCATAAGTTGTTACTACTGAACCAAACATAACCGCATAAACCCAAACATAACCTGGAGCAAAAAAGATGCTCGGTAGATTTATAAATAAAAAACCGAATAAAATAATACCCTCTACAAACCTATCAAAAATTGTATCTAAATAGGCGCCAATTTTACTGCTCATATTTTTTTGCCTAGCCACTGCCCCATCAATAAAATCTAAAAAGCCAGCAACCAAAAAGAAAACTATGGCCCACCAAAATTGTTGTTGAACAATAAAATACGCACTAATAATGGCCATAAGGCCAGACAAAAGAGTATATTGGTTTGGCGTTAATGGTAAAACGCCAAACATTTTTCCAATTATTTTTTCAAGATTTTTAAACCAGCTTCTTTTTGTGTCTAACATATTTTTTATTTTAATAAAAAGCAGCCCTTCGACTGCTTTATATTTCTTAAATTTTAATTAATAAATTTTGGCAAATGTTTTTCATATTTTCCAATTCTTTCATTCCTTTTTCCGTGGTTTTATAAGCTTTTTCGCCTTTTAATTTTTCCCGGCTAGCATACCCTTCGTTTTTCAAACGGAATAAAACTGTTTTTACTATTAGACCGTTTGGCAAAAATCCAAATTTTTCAAAAATTAAAGCTGTTATTTCTTTTTCTTGGATTTCCTGTTCTGTGGCAAGAGCCAGAATATAAATCCAAAGGTTGCCTTCGCTAACAGAATTAAAAAATCTTTTTGATGGTTCCATATTTTAATAAAATAAATTGATTATTATTTAAAAAATTATCTTTCCCTTTTTCCTTCAATAAATTCTTCAATCATTTCCCTGGCTTTTTCATCTGTAAATTGCTGAATCGGATGCTTCATAAAATATGCTGAAGAAGAAATAAGCGATCCTCCTACTTTGCGATCAAGCCCTATTTTTAAAAGCCTGATAGCATCAATAACACAGCCAGCTGAATTAGGAGAATCTTCTACAGATAATCGCAATTCTAATTCAATCGGAACATTACCAAATTTTCTCCCTTCCATTCTGATAAAGCAAATCTTGTTATCTTTTAAGAATGGAACCCAGTCTGATGGACCAATGTGCAAATTATCATAGCTTAATCGTTTGGCTAATTGGGATTCTACGGCTTCGGTTTTTGATAATTTTTTTGACTTTAGCCTATCATGGTTAAGCATATTTAAAAAATCTGTATTGCCTCCAAAATTTAATTGATATGATCTATCGATTGTAACACCCCTTTGGGCAAATAAATGGGACAAAACTCGATGAGTAATTGTTGCCCCAACTTGAGATTTTATATCATCACCAATACAAGGAATTCCTTTTTCTCGAAACTTCTTTTCCCATTTTTCGTCTGAGCAAATAAAAATCGGCATGCAATTAACCAAGGCCACTCCGGCATCAAGTGCTGCTTGAGCATAAAATTCAACTGCTTTTTGCGAACCTACCGGCATATAGCTTACCAAAATTTGAGCACCAGATTTTTTAAGCTCGGCAACAACATCTACCGAAGCTTCTTTAGAAGGGACAAATGTTTGGTCTTCGGGATAATCTTTCATATGATCGGCAATTCCATCTAAAATTTTTCCCATTTTTACTTTTACGCCTGTCTTGGGAACATTGTGATGAAAGATTTTTGTACAATTGGGTTTGGCAAAAATTGCCTCGGAAACATCTTTTCCAACCTTTCTTTTATCAATATCAAAAGCAGCCACAATTTTTATATCAGAAATTTTATAGCCACCCAAAACATTATGCATTAAACCAGGAACTAATTCATCATCATCTTTAATGTTTTGATAATAATAAATACCCTGCACTAAAGAACTAGCGCAGTTTCCTAGTCCAGCAATAGCGATTTTTATTTCTTTTGATTTATTAGGACTTTTAAGAGATTTTTTTTCTTTTTTCAAATCCTTGATTTTTTTTGCCATATTGTCTAAAAAATATTATAATTAATTAATAATTTATTATTGCTTTTATTTTACAGCTGTAAAATAGTTTGTCAATATTATTTTAAACAATATGACCCCATTTGAAAGATTACAAAAATCAAACACTAAAGAAAATCTTTGGATCTATATCTTAACTGTTTTAAAAAAAGAGTCTGCTTATGCTTGGGATTTGCCAGGGATTATTGAAAAACAATTTGGTTTTCGCCCGGGAAATATCACACCCTATCGCGTTCTTTACCGACTAAGAGATCAAGGATTTGTAAAAAGCGCTCTTCAAGACAGGCGCCGAGTTTATGAAATTACAGATTTGGGAAAAAAAGAATTGGAAAAAATAAAATCTTTTTATGAATCAATTTTAAAAAATTTGTCTTAATTTTATGGCCAAAGAAAAAAACACTGAAAAAAGAGAAAAAAATAAAATTGAAAAAGAAAGAAAAGAAACCGAAATTCAGGAAGTCGTGAATCATTATTTTTTTAGTAAAGGATTAAGCTTGGAAGAAATTAAAGAAAATTCTAAAAAAAAGAAAATAATTTATTCCCGTTTTACCCGGCCAGCCAAAGAATTGATTGAATTAGCGGGCTCGACAAAAAAAGCAAAACAAGCTATTAGTATAGTAGCGGAATGGGCTAATTCCCGAAATCTTGATTACACCATTGAAACTGTTTTTAAAAAATGGCTGGAATTAGGGCGTTTAAAACCAAAAGAAATAATCAAAAAGCCTTTTTTCCAAAACCAGCCAATGGTTTGGTCTTCAGCCAAAAAGAAATGGTTTGTAATCGATGATGGCGGAGATTGGCTAGAATTCGCCGGAAAAGAAAAAGAAATTGAATGGCGAATTGATAAACCAAAAAAATAAAAAGTAATTTAATAAAAATATGTTAGGATATTCTGAATTAACCAGGGGCAGGATTATTATTGTTAATGATCAGCCCTATGAAATCATCGAAGCAGAAAATACTTTTAAAGGCCGAGGGCATTCATATTTGCAAATGAAATTGCGTAGCCTTGCTTCAGGTGCCGTAATTGCTAAATCAGCCCAGCCCAGAGATTCTTTTGAAGAAGCGGATGTAGAAAAAAATGAAGCTAAATTCATTTTTCAAAACAAGGGAAAATATGTTTTTTCTGATATCAATAATCCTTCTCAAAGATTTGAACTAACCGAAGAGCAAATTGGCTCATCAGCGAAATTTTTAAAAGCCAATGAAATCGTGACTACTATTTTATTCAAAGGAAAAATAATTAATGTTATTCTTCCAATTAAGGTAAAATTAAAAGTAACCGAAGTAACTCCAGGCGTAAAAGGAGATCGTGCCCAATCCGGAAACAAGGTTGTGACTTTGGAGTCGGATGCAAAAATTTCTGCTCCTTTGTTTATTAATGAAGGAGATATCATTGAAATAAATACTGAAAGCGGAGAATATGTCCGCCGAGTAAACGAATAAAAAAATACCCCTTGCGGGGTATTTTTATTTTACAAATAAATTACAGTAACAATGTCCGTCTTTTTTTATTTCCTCTAAATGATAATCGCAAGGGCAAATTATTTTTTTATCCGCTTTTTTATCATTGCTTAATTTTCGGCAAGGACAATATTTTTTTCCAAAAGATTTTTCTCTGATTAGCAGCGCCCGGATAACACCCTCGGCAATTTTTTCATTCGGATTTAATTTAAATCCTTTTTTCTGGGCATATTCGGCCAAATCTTTTAACAAAATTTTTACCTGTTGTTCCAAGTCTTTTTCTGGCATATTATTTTAAAATTTATTTTTTAAATTTTTCGATCAATCCATTTCTTAATTTCTTGTTCTGGTTTAAAGCCCACGAATTTATCAACCACTTCTCCATCTTTAAATAAAATCACTGTGGGGATAACTTCTACTCCGAATTTATTTCCAATAATCGGGCTAGCATCCAAATCAATTTTTGCTACGACTATTTTTTCTTTATAATCAGAAGCTACTTTTTCAACAACTGGTGCTAACATTTTGCATGGCGGACACCATTGAGTAAAAATATCTACTAAAACTGGCTTGTCGGAATTTTTAATAAATTCCATAAAATTAGAATCAGTTAAAAGGTTCATAATAATTATAATTATTATTATACTAAAATTATATCTTTCCTTAATGGAAAAAGCAACAATATTAAAATTGTTGCTTTAAATAAGCTGTTTGATTCCTCCTGTATCGGCCAGCTTATCGGTTGAATTGAACGAAATATTAATTCCATTCAATTTCATAATCACGTCGTCAATTCCCATTTTGTAACCAATGATGTTATCCTGAAGAGCCCAGGCCTCTCCTTGATTAACATACAACTCGATTCGGTCGTGACAATTTCGGCAAAGGTAAACAATATAGTTGTTTTCGTTAAAAACAGACCGCTTCCAGGGATGATGCGCTGTCAGATTTTCATTGAAGCAAAGAGGGCAAGACCTCGGCTCCTCAGCATCAATAATCTCGTGAATACATCCTCGATAGCGGTAATTTGGTCCGGGATCAGACCAAATTTCTTTCAAAAACCAATCTTCCAATCTGATATTTTTCATAAAAAGCAAAGTTGTCAGCTCATAACTTGCTTTATAGTTTCTGAGAATATCATTCATTGGAACTTTAATGGCTTTGAAAAAAGATTCGGAACAACTTCCACAGACAGATACCTTGTGGCTGTTTTTTCCAAAAACATCTTGCCGGAAAACAGGCACTTTTGTGATTGGCACAGACTCTTGGCCACACATA
Source organism: Minisyncoccota bacterium (assembly GCA_041649435.1). Taxonomy (GTDB): domain Bacteria; phylum Patescibacteriota; class Minisyncoccia; order Minisyncoccales; family Minisyncoccaceae; genus UBA6220. The sequence goes on from JBAZNB010000001.1 coordinate 137,996, forward strand.
AAGCAATTTCCAAGCTGATAAACAGACTTGTTTTTGCCATTGTTCCCGTTTCCATTTCCATTGTTATGGTTTTTACCATTACCTTTACCGTTACCATTACCGTTCTCGTTTCTCTTGGGCTTTGGCATCAGTGTAACACTCCGTTAAGATTTTAAAAAAGAGCAGTTCACTTAGGGAACTGCTCTTATTATACAACTGATTTTATTTTTTTGCAAAAATATGTCTTTTTTTAAAAAATTTTAACTAATTTTTAAGGCATCTTACGGAAAATCCACCAACTTCATAAAGTGCTCCAGAGTGAGACATGCCTGTACTTACGCCTGTAAAAAATTCTCGAACCAAATGATAGCTACTGACTACATCGGTAGTCCAAAGCCCGATAGTTGAACCCAAATTTTCATAAACACTGTTATATAATCTTCCCGCTGGAACAAGGGCAAAGCCATAAGTATCTTCTCCGTCCCAATCAGGAGTAACTGCGCGAAGCTTATTCATATCGTTTCCTGCTAAAGTAAATAAAACTCCAAAATCAGCATCAGATGGAAGGCGCCATCCCGACGGGCAAACAGATTGAGCCGTCGCTGCATCATAAAGCCTTCCATAAGTATCGCAATTAGCAGTATTATCATTATAACACCAGCTATTTCCGGTTTGATGATTTAAGTTTTCTTTCATCCAGCACTGGGTTCCAATTAAAATGGTATCATAAGATTTTCCTGAATAACTAAGCGCATCTCCACAGGCCCAATTCGCAAATCCTCCAGAACTTGAATAAGAATAAGAATCACCTGAAGAAAGCGTGGCCGAAACAGTAAAATTTCCATCAGCGTAATTATAAGTATAATAACCGCCATTCGGATCCACAGGCAGGCTGGGTAAATATGGCTGAAGATCAGTTGCTAAATTGGTACAAGGGGTTGTTCCTCCGCCAATCGTGCAAGGATAAGTATCTGTGCTTGGATATGTATTTCCGTTTTGCACCCCATAAATCATTAAACTGCGCTGAAGAACTCCGATATCAGATTTTCTTTTGGCGTCTTTTGAGGCGTTAATAGCCACGTTCATTGAAATAATTATTAACCCTGATAAAATTCCAATAATAGCGATAACCACTAATAACTCGATTAAGGTAAAACCTTTTTTATAAGGCATATATTTATTTTTATTTTATTATAATTAAATTATAACATATTTGTATTTTTGAAATCAAGTATTAATTCTCCAGGCTTTTTTTAATTTCTTCAAATTCGTTTTCCGCCTGGGCAAAACTTTTTTTTGTTTCTTTGATTATTTTTGCTGCTTCTTTTATCTTTTCTAGGCCTTCTTCTACATCAACCTCTTCTTGTTTTTCAAACCATTCGGCGATTTTTGTTAATTTTTTTAAATTTTCGCTTAAATTTTTTTCTTTTTGTTCTTTTGCCATGTTTTTTAAATGTTTGGGGGGTTACCCCCTAAACATGTGTTAATTACTTATTATTCGAAGGATTTATTCGTTTTATTTATTTTATTAACTTTAGAATTAATGGTTCCGTCAAAAACTTGAAGATCTAAATCATCATCTACTTTAACTTGATTAATACTTCTAATTATTTTTCCTTTTACTCTGGCCAAAGAATATCCTAATTTTAAATTTCTTTCCGGATTATTTTGGCAAATAATGCTTTCGGCTAAATTAATTTTTTCTTTAAATCGGATTAGATTATTTTCTAGGATTTTAGGCAATATTTTTTTTATTTTATACTCCAATTCATTGTAATTTTTCAAAGCCGTACGTAAATAATTTTCCATTGAATAAAATAAATTTTTCATTCTATTATTTTGAGAAATAAAAGAATTGCTAAAATTTGAAAAAATAATATTTTGCTGTTCTTTTATTTTAAAATCAAATGTTTGCCAGCCTTGGCTAAGTAAATTAGCTGCGGCTGTGGGAGTGGATACCATTTTATCTGCTGCCAAAGCCAGTAAGGGCACATCTTTATCGTGCCCCAAAGCAGCAATTACAGGCACTGGAAAATCAATAATTTCGCGAATTAAAACTTCATTATTAAAAGCTAAAAAAGATTCTAAAGATCCCCCACCTCTCATAATTACCAAAACATCAATAGCTTGTTGACGCATTGTTTTTGTCGCTATTAGCAAGTCTTTGGTGGCTTCTTCGCCCTCAACCCGAGAATCAATCATTTTTATTTTAAATCCATATCGGCCGATATTGTTTAAAAAATCATTAATAACCGCCCCTTGCTTGCTGGTGATTACTCCGATTGTTTGCGGAAATTCTGGAATATTTTTTTTCTTTTCTTCTGCAAAAGCTCCCTCGTCTTCTAATTTTTTCTTTAACTTTTCATATTCTTTTTTTAAATCCCCTTCGCCCACCAATCTAATGGTTTTTGCTTTAAAGCTTATCCGGCCAGTGGGTTTATAAATATCCGGCAATCCAGTGGCGATAATTTCCATTCCATCTTTAAGATCCAGTCCACAAATTTGATAATCATATTTCCAAATTACGCAATTAATTACGCTATTGTCTTTTTTGTCTTTTAAAGAAAAATAAACATGGCCGCTGCTCCATTTTTTTACTTCAGTTACTTCCCCTTTTATTTTTGCTTCGCACGTATTTAAAATATTATTTAAAATAGTTAAATACGCGGAAACTGTAAAAATATTATTTTCCAATAATTCCTTGATAAACGGCTTTTCTTTTTTTTCCATAAAATTATTTTAACCTTTTTTCCTAAAAATTAAAAGCAAGCCTCTTTGGCCTGCTTTTTAAAAAATTATTTTATTTTTTTGCTTATTTCTAAATAAGCTTTTTTGCGATAATTGCAATAATCACAATCTGGATTCATGTCTGGAATTTTTTCGCTCATTAAACATTCTTTAATTTCCTTTAGAGCTCCTTCAATCCAAGAATCATCTCCAAGATATGGAATTACTTTAATATCGAATTCTAATTTTTTATCAAAAAATGGTTTTCCCACATCGCCATTGCAATAAACAAAATATCCAGTTGGCAAAACGTCAAATCCGTTTTGACGAAATAGCCATTGATAAATTTCCATCTGACGTTTATAGCCACGTTGCCAATCAGCATCAAGATTTACTTCGCTGGTTTTGCTAGTAGCTTTGTAATCCACGATAATCAACTGGCCCTGGGGAGTAATCCAAACGTCATCAATGGCTCCAGTAATCAAAAGATTGGTCGGCTGATGGATAAATTCAATGCCCTTAAAATTATTCCGCCAAACATCCAGTCGCTTATCTTGATATGGAACAGCGCTAATTCCAAATTCTTCAATCAAGGGGTGCGGAGTTTTTTCTTGGCGGTGTAAATCAAATTCTTTTTTAAGCAATGCATCTACGGCACTATTTAAGGTAAACGGAAACCCTGGAGGACGGCCCACTCCCAAGCGCCGATCCAAATAAAAACATTGCGGGCATTCCATAAATAAATCAATTTTAGAGCGGCTTAGTTTGAAAGGCTCTTTTGATTCCGGATTAAAGATGTTATTTGATTTTCGATAATATTGAGACATGTTTTTTGTTTATTGGATAATAACATATTTTTATTAAAAATGGAAAACGCCAAACTATTTGTCTGGCGCTTTTTGGTCATCATTCTTTGCTGGTTTGGATAAAGAAGGAAATTCTTCTTTTTGTCCTTTTAGGGATTGAAGATTTCCCGCGGGTCGAAAAGACCAATGCTGGCACAATTCACTCACCAACGAGCTACAATTATCAAATAACACATTAATTTATTTGGGTCAATTCTAAATTAGTTAAGTCTGGACATTTTTTAAAAAAGATGTTATACCTAAATCAGCCCCTTGTGATTACTAATATTTCCATTCAATGATTTCTTGACTTCAGGGGCATTGTATCGGAGTTGGAAAAATGCGACCAACGACCATTGGCACCAAGGCAACGTTGCTCTCCGCTCGCACTCTTTGCGGAACTCGCAATCCATTGCGTTGCCAAATGTTGCATTGTCCAGGGCCTCCTGCCTAACGGACAAAACTGCACAGCACATCATCTTGATGTTGTCCATTCCATACGAGACCATACGGGGAAAAAATAAAATAAGGAGGACTTGCCATCGCGCTTGCCCTCTTTTTTATTTTCAAAAATTAATTTACCAAAGTGCCAAATGGCTGGCCCCTTAAAGCTTGGCCAATCTTATCTAACTTTTCCAGATTAAAAACAATAATTGGTTTTTGATTATCTTCACATAATGCAAAAGCAGTGCTATCCATTACATTCAAATCTTTTTCTAAAGCTTGTTTATAGGTTATATTTTTATATAATTTTGCTCCGGGATATTTATTGGGATCTTTATCATAAACTCCATCAACATTTGTAGCTTTTAAAATAAGATCGCAATTTAATTCACAGGCTCGCAACGCTGCCGCAGAATCTGTGGTAAAAAAAGGATTCCCTGTTCCACCAGCAAAAATTATAATTCGATTTTTTTCAAAATGATGCAAAGCTTTTCGACGCAAATACGGCTCGGTTATAGCATCCATTTGAACAGCAGTCATCATTCTAGTTTCTTCGCCTATTCGCTCTAAACATTGTTGCAGGGCCAAGCCATTAATAATTGTCGCAACCATACCCATTTGATGGGCAGTGGCCATATCAAAATTTTTATCTTCAGCAAAACGCCCGCGGAAAATATTACCCGCCCCAATCACCACACCCAAATCAATTTTATTTTCTTTTTTTATTTTCGCAATTTTTTTAGCCATTTTTTCATATTGCGCCAAAGAAATACCTTTTCCGTTTTCCCCAAAAACTTCCCCGCTAATTTTTAAAATTATTCTTTTGTATTTTAAAATTGATTTTGCCATTTTATTTTTTTGTTTAATATTTATTTTTTATTATCGCCTGCTAATTGGCCGCAAGCCGCCCGAATATCTTGGCCGAATTCATATCTTTGCGTTGCAAAAATTCCCCGCTTTTCCAAATAATCCTTAAAAGTTTTGATTGTTTTTTTATCTGAAGGCTTAAATTTATCAGCTACCTTTGTGGAATTATAAGGAATTAGATTTACCATATACAAGGGCTTGTTCATAATTTTTACCAATTGCTCTGCATTTTCCATAGAATCATTAATATTTTCAATCATTAAATATTCAAACATTACCTTGCGGGAAGTTTTAAAAATATAATCATCAACTGCTTTCAATAATTTTTTTAAAGGATATTTCTGGGCGATTGGCATTAATTTTTCCCTTAATTCATCGGTCGGCGCATGCAAAGAAATTGATAAATTAATTTGCAATTTTTCATTGCTCATTTTTTTTATTCCCTCTGTTATTCCCGAAGTAGAAATCGATATTTTTCTAGCGCCAATATTAAAACAATCTTTATCATTAATAATCCGAATCGCTTCCCAAACATTTTCATAATTCAAAAAAGGTTCGCCCATACCCATAAAAACAATATTGGTAAGCGCTCTTTTGGGCTGAAATTCTTTTTTCAAATAACGAGAGAAAAGCAAAATCTGGTCTAAAATTTCACCAGTTGTTAAATTTCTTTTTAAACCCATTTGTCCGGTAGCACAAAAAGCGCATTTAAGCGGATAGCCAACCTGACAAGAAACGCAAACCGTCGCCCGCTTGTCGGTGTGAATCATTAAAACGGTTTCTATTTGGCTTCCGTCTTCAAGAGCAATTAGGGCTTTAACAGTATTTTTGTCTTTAGAAAAAAACAGCTGATGATTGATTTCCAAAGGACATTCTTTTTTTAATTTTTCCCTTAAGACTAAAGACAAATTAGTGGCTTGATCCCAATCATTGATTAATTCATGAAAAACCGCTCTTTTCACTTGTTTTAAGCGAAAGCTTGGTTCGGTTTTTAAAATATTTTCCAATTTTTCCAAAATCATAATTAATCGTCTTGATTTTTAATCATTTTATTTTCTTCGGCTTCTCCTTTTATTTTTTCTACAATTCCAGATAATTTTTTGGTTCGAGTAGCAGCCACTAATTCAAATTGATTAGAAGTGGATTTTATTCTAGCTCCCAGGGTTTCCAATTCTGCATTGTATTTTTCATATTCCATTTCAAACATTTTAATCAGTTTGATAATCTCGTATAAGTTTTCCTGATATTTAAAATTGCGGAATGATTGAAAAATCATCCGTAAAATTGCCGTAAAACTGAATGGTCCGGCTAGAATTACTTTTTTGGCCATGGCTTCATTCCAAACCTCGGGCAAGTTTTCATGGATAAAACTAAAAATCATTTCATTGGGCACGAATAAAATTACAAAATCAACGGTTTTTTCTTCAGGATTAATATAATCCCGAGTGCAAACATCTTTTATTTTCTGTTTTACGTCTTGAGTAAATTCACGCAAATACTTTTCCTTGCTGATTTTATCTTCTGATTCTATATATCTTATTAATGATTGTAAAGGAAATTTCACATCAATATTAACTTTTGTTTTATCAGGCAAAAAAACCGTAAAATCAGGACGATTGGCATTGGTTTCCTGGGCTGAATTGGAAATATAATTTTCTCCTTCTACAAAGCCAATACTTTTCAACAAATTATCGGCAATCTCTTCACCAAAAGCACCTCGCAATTGATTGTTTGATAAAATATTTTTTAAGTTCTCGGTAGATTGTTTTAATTCTCCGGTAGCTATTTTATGCTCTTCTAAAATTGTTTTTAAGGCAGAAAACTCTCCCACTCTTTCTTTTTCGCTTTCACTAAGCTGTCTTTTGGTTTTTTCTAGTTCAGAATTTATCTGCTCTACCAGTTCTTTGATAGAGTCTTTGTTGAATTTTAAAGATTCATTGATAACTTCTTTTTTAGAATCCAACTGCTCGGTCATTCTTTGGCGCTCATCGCGAAAGACACGAAGGATCAAAAACATAGCAACTGAAAACGAAACAATGGCAACGATTAAAATTGTAATAGTTTCTAAAATCATAATAAATTTATCTTATCAAAAATACTTTATCGTGTTCGCGAACTTTATCTTTGAATTTAATCGCTATTTCTTCGCCCTTTTTCCCTTGCTTAACTTGCTTTTTTTTGATTTCCATTAATTTAATTTCTTGTTCAAAAAAAGTATGCGCGCCCTGGATAATAATCTTGTCTCCATTTTTTAAACCATGATGGCTAAGAATTAAAGATCCAGCCATTGCTTTGGGATAAAAATGGGAAATATTGCCTACTAATATTTTTTTTATTTTTGAATAATTATCTGCTTTGTCATATCCAATACCTTCTTTGCCAGGCACGCCAAAATAAAATCCAGTAGAAAATCCCCGATTATAAACCGTGCTCAATTCTTGCTTCCATTTTAACACTTTTTCTTTGGTAAAGGTATGTGCATAATACGAATCGATTGCTTCGCGATAACATCGCGCCGTTACTTCAATATATTTTGGATCACGCAATCGGCCTTCTATTTTAAAAGCATTGATTCCAGCTTTAATTAAGTCTGGAATATATTCAATCATACACAAGTCTTTGGCGCTTAAAAAATATTTTCCATAATTAGAAATTTTATTTCCTTCGCTATCTGACAAAATCCATTCTTTTCGGCAAGGCTGAGCACAAGCACCACAATTAGAAGATTTTCCAAATAAATAAGCTGATAAAATACATCTTCCGGAAACAGCCACGCACATTGCGCCATGAACAAAGGTTTCAATTTCTATTTTTGTTTTTTGGCGTAATTCTTTTATTTGAGATAATGTCATTTCTCTGGCCAAAACAATTCTTTTTGCTCCAGCTTTTCGATAAAACTCAGCTGATTTCCAATTGCTAATATTGGCTTGGGTAGAAATAATTATTTTTACGCCTATTTTCTTGGCAATTTCAATCACTGCCGGATCCCAAACAATCACCCCGTCTATTTGGGCAATTTTCGCCCTTTCAATCAGGTTTTTTGCTTTTTTGATGTCAGGGTTATAAACAGCAGAATTAACTGTCAGATAAGCTTTTAGGCCGTAATTATGGCATTTTGAAACAATAGCTTTCAAATCTTTTGCTTTGAATCCATCTGCCCGGGAACGCAAACTTAAATCGCTTGTTCCAAAATAAACCGCATCAGCATAATCTTTACATGCTTCAAGTCCGGCGAAATTTTTAATCGGACTCATTAATTCTGGTTTTTTTAATTTTTTAATTTTATTTTTTTCTTTAGCCATATCTCAAATTAATTTACCACGCTTTTAATGTTTAAACAAATTTGGTTTTTAAATTTTTTATCATAAAAAAATCCGCTTTATTTTTAAAAAAAGAAAGCGGACTCATTAACTGTAAAAGAATTATAAATTCTTTTATAGCCGTCGTAGGTTTTTTTTGCCACTTCAGCTGAAATCGGCTGTTCTGGATTTTCTTTAACAAAATTTCGAATCGGTTGTTTATCCAAACTAACTTGTTCTCTGCCTGGGCAATAGAAATCCCTAGGCCAAGCCCGGAAAGAATCTGGACTGATTTCGTCAATCAGTGCTATCCCTTGTTTTGTTACAATCGGCCACAATCCAAATTCCAGCTTCAAATCAGCAATGATGTTCCAGCGACAATAGGCATAAGAGTGCAAAGCACCATAAACTGCCAAGGCCGTTGATTTTGCTGCTTGTGAAACCATGTCAGCGTTATAGCCAGCGCTTTTCAGCATATAGTCAGCCTGGATCCATTCATGGATATGCTTGACCATTTGTTTGTATTCCAATGGCTGGTCTTTTTCTCCTGGCTTGCCTTTAGTGGTTGGCGTAAAAATCGGAAAATCAAGTTTTTCGCCTTCGCACAATTCGGCTGGTAAATAATTTCCCTGATAATATCCAGCCTGGAAATCATTTTCCGAATATTCTTTCCAAAGAGATCCGGCAAGATATCCCCGCACAATAAATTCCACAGGAATAGCTTTTAGATGATAAACAATGGAAACCCGCCCTTTCATTTTTTGGGGATCGATTCCAGTTGGAAGACAGCGGGAAAGAAAGGCCACGTCATCGGTAAAAAAATCATTGGAAACAATTGGCCTTAATAAATTTTTACAAAAATTGGTAAATTGGTTACGAAGAATGCCAATGCCTGGAACTTCTCCAACAACTTGGTCATAAGCCGATACCCGGTCAGTGGTTATAACTGCCAAAAGATCATTATGATGATCCGGCGGAATGTAAATATCTCTTACTTTTCCGCTCCAAGCCGGTTTAAAACCGGGCAATGAAAAATCTGTCATCTTGCTCCTGGCTTTTGTTTTTTAATGAGCAAAAGCTGATTTAGGTATAACATAAACAAACAAAAAAGCAATGATTTTCCCATTGCTTTTTTTATTCTTCTTATTCGCACGAATAAGTTTTTTTCGTACAATTATTGGATAGTCCTTTATATCCAGCGCTATCAACACACCACCAAGATTCTTTGGTATCTGGTAGTTCTTTGGTAATACAATATTTATCTTTGGCTGTATAAACAAACGCTGCTCTTCCACCCAAATTATTCATTTGATTAATTAAATCAGCTCCGCCTCCTTTGCTAATAAATCCGATATAAGTATTGTTTTGGGCTTTATATGTGTTTGCTAATACAGAAGCTTGGTCGAGAAGGGTTTTTGTGTCTACGTCTTTTGTAGATTGAGACTGACCATAATCTATCTGCATTAATGTTTCCATGGCCTGCTCCAATGTTTTGGTTGATTCTGGAATATATATAGTAATTAAATTTGGATTTAATTTTTTATAAGCGCCCTCAAAATTAATAGAAAGCGAAGAAATGTCTACGGATAAATCATTTTCAAAATTTTCTTCATAGGCAAAAGAATATTTTCTAAAAACCGGGTCATTTTTTGTAACCCATAATTTAATTTTTATTTTTTCAATAATTGGCCAAACATCATCTTCAAAAATACTATCCGTGCTTATTCCCGTATTGGTGTTTATTTTAAAATAAGATAGATAACTACTTAATACTTTTTTTGTTTCTTCTTTATTAAAATCAACTTGATAAACAAAGCAATCATCATTTTCATCCTTTTCTATTTTTTCTGAACCTATTTTTTTTATTTTTGCCATTTTGATAATATCCGCCCTGTTGGCTTGATAAAAATCATCGAGTTTTTGCTTTTGTTCTTCGTATATCTTTTTTATTTGAGCGTAAGTTTCTATTTGATAAGAAGAAATTGGGGCAGAAATCCATTGATTAACAATATTTTCTCTTAAAATTTGAGATGTTTGAACAGCCATTTCTGATTCCGTGCCAAAAAATTCAAAAACATTTTCTATTCCAATTAAAGAATTAACTAAGAAAAAAATAACATTATCGTCTGTTCTAGTTTCAAAAGAAGCACTGGTTTTTTTTGCTTCTCCTTGCTTTGTTTGCATATAAAGATTTATATCTCCAGAAGCATTAGCAACTAGTTTCTGTTCACTATTAAAATCAAATTCTTCTTTTAGGTTTGCGCTCAAAGAAAGATTATTAAAATCAAAAGAAGTTTTGCTTTCTGGTTTTAAAACAAAATTTGCAGAAACAGATTGAGACGCTTCCATTGCTCGGGTATCTAAATTATTTGAAAAATTATCCAAAGCTTTTAAAAATGTTTGCTGGGGAAAAACATATTCATAATAAGCAAAAGCTCCACCTCCTAAAATCAGAAAAAATAAAACCAAGCTAATAATCAAAACTTTAATATTTTTCTTTGGCTTTTCTTTTCCAACAGAAACAGGAGTAACTAAATTTGGATCTTCTGCCTGAAAGGGCTCGCTAAAATTTTCCATTCCTGGACCAAGATCTCTTTCTTGTTGATTTAATTGTTCAGGGGCATAATTTTCAACTGGAGTAATATTATTTTCTTGAATTTCTGGATAATTATATTTTTCTTGATTTGATGGAAAATCAGCCATAGTCGTTTCTTCTTTGAACAACTCAACTGGTTTTTCTTCTAATGGTTGGTGTTGATTAGTAAGATTTACCGAGCTTTCTATTGGTGTTAAATCTTGGTCTTCAATAGGCTCACGATAAACAGAATTAGAATTAGCTGAGGCGCTTATTTTTTCTTTTAAAATCTGCTGATAATTTTCTTCCAAGTCAGCATCTGGCCAACCAGCGTCTAATAAATCTTTTTTTATTGTTTCCCAAAAAACCCCTTTTTTCAGATGAAAATTTATATAATTTATTAATTCTTGATTTATCATCTTTTATTTTTTTATTTTTATGATGTTTTAATATTATCACAAAATATATTTTAAGAAAACAAGAATATTAAAAAATAGCCAAGCTGGCTATTTTTCTTTGCTAATTTCGTTTAAAATTTTCTTTACTTTTTCAATGCTGTCATAATCATAAATAGAAATTGGTATTGATTTTTTTTTAAATTTCTTTAATCGTTCTTTTAAAATTTCTGGGGCCACTAAATCGCTCTTGGTAATAAAAATATATTCCTGTTTTTCTGTAAGCTGGCTGTTGTAATCTTCTAGTTCTTTATTAATAATTTTATAATCCGCTTGATAGTTTTCTGATTCGGCAGAAATAAAATGAAAAATAATTCGCGTCCGCTCTACGTGCCTTAAAAATTTAATACCCAAACCCTTGCCTTCGGAAGCGCCTTCAATCAATCCTGGAATATCGGCTAAAATCAAATCATAATAAACCCCTAAATTGGGCTCTAAGGTTGTAAACGGATAATTGGCTACTTTGGGGTCAGCATTAGTTAATTCTTTTAATAAGCTTGATTTTCCTACATTGGGCAAGCCCACAAACCCAATATCAGCAATCATTTTTAATTCCAAGCGTAAATCAAAAATATCGCCTTCGGTTCCAGGATTAGCTTGCAAGGGCGTGGTGTTGGTAGAAGAACGGAAAAGATAATTTCCCCATCCGCCTTTTCCTCCTTTAGCAACCAAAACCGGCTCGCCTAATTTTACGATTTCTGTATCAGTATTATTGGTTAGATTATGAATCACTGTACCAACCGGCACTTTTAAATACAAGTCTTCGGCATTGGCTCCATCTAAACGTTGGGGTTTTCCGTTTTCTCCTTTTTGCGCTTCTATTTCTTTTTTAAATCGAAATTGTTTTAAAGCATCTAATTCTGAAACTCCAACAAAATAAACACTTCCGCCATTGCCACCAGCTCCGCCAGTTGGACCCAAAAATCCCGGAAGCTTGCTAAAAGTAACCAGTCCTTTCCCGCCATGTCCGGCTTTTACTTTAATTGTAACATCGTCAATTAACATATAAATCACTATAGCACATAAAAAAATAATTCACAGGCCCATGTTTGGGAGTTACCTTCGAATAAATCTCTGGTGAGATTTTTCTCAGGCCCATGTTTGGGAGTTAAGCCCCAAAACATTCTGGTGAGATTTTTCTCAGGCCCGGCTCAGCGCCGTCGCGCTTCCGCCCTTGATTGAGTACAATCAAGCCCCCAAACATTCTTGAAATGTTTAAATCTTTAAAATTAAAGAAAAAATTGGAAAATTGAAAATGAGAAAAATTAAAAAGATAAAAATGTTTAAAAAAAGAAAACCGCCGAAGCGGTTTCCTTAAATTTTTATTCTAAAAATTATAATCCCAAAGCCTGAATTCTTTGAAGAAGAATTATTCGCAAAACAACATTAATCAACTCATCACGATTCATTTCATTCAAAGGTTTGCTTAAAGTAAGAGGTGTTCCGCCAATTATCAAATACATTCCATTGGCAGATAAACTATTTTGATAAGCTTGAACCGCAGCTTGAGTAATAGAACCATAATATCCAGTAATTTCAGGATAATTAAAGTGTCCTAAGTTTTTCAATAATTGCTGCAATTCGCTAACATTGGCACTGCTTTCTCCAAAACTAGTTAAAGAAATAAGATAATTTATTCTTTGTAAATTTGTTTCCGATGTTTGGCCAGTAGTAGTAATTGTGGTTCCAGCTGGAGGTGTGCCTAAATAAATAGAGGCGCAAACATTATTGGTATAATATCCGGCTGAACTATAGAATTTAATACAAATTGTTTTTAATCCATCTCCAACAGGCAAAACCCATTGTTTGGTTGTGGCATAAGTTTCCTGACCCGTGCTGGCAAAATTAGTACCATTAGCAATTGCCATTTTTACTGCTTCTGGTCCGCCATCAATAGTTAAAGTAACATTTTGGCTTAAAGTGCTGATAGCGCCATTATTAATCTTTAAGACAAATCCGCCAACAGGAGGAGCAGGAGGATTAGATGTGATTGATCCACCGCCACCGCCACCGCCACCACTACTAATTGTTGTGGCTGTAAAAGAAGCAAAACTTGTAAAGTGTTTAGTCCAAATTACCAAATCTCCGCCAACATCTATTTTACAATCTCCGTCTGCTGCCAAAGCGTCTCCAGTGGCTTGGTTATCAGCTGCACAAACAGCAGTAATTTCGGTAAATGTAATTCCTGTTCGAACATAACCAACTCTTTTTCCAGCTTCGCCAGGCAATAAAATTCTTACAGCTTTGTCAAATGATAATTTTGCTCCTGTAAAACCAACCTGGATTGCGGTGCTAAGAGTTCTGTCTTCGGTACCAGTATCAGGAACACTAACCGTGGTAACAGTTGGAGCATCAATTACCCCATTCCAAGTTGGATCAGCACTGGTAACAGTGGTTGAGCCAGGAATAGATACGTTTGCATCAGGAGTATTAATATCAATTTGAGGAATAGTTCCGGTTCCGCCAGTAATAAGCGCACCAACATTTACTTCTGGATTAGTTGTGCCAGCACCAACAGTAACAGTAACTGCTTGGGTTGGAGAAGTAATAATTACTTCTGGAGTGGTATTATCTAAGTCAGCATCACCACTACCATCAGGAACAGTTTGATTAGCCTCAACAACAGTAACAGTTACCGTATAATCCTGAGTAGAAGCGTCATTAGCTGTTAAAGTATAAGTAACGGGATTAGTAAAATCTTGAGCCACACCAGTATCAGGACTAATCGAAGCTCCGTTTATCACAATTGTAGGAGTAAGGGCAGTTACATCAGTACCGTTTGGAACAGCTATTGTAACTGTATGAGCTGTGTTATCTACTCCACCAACTACCTCTGGAGTAGCTAAATCAAAAGAGACAATTGTTTTTGTTGATTTATCAACATCAAACCTGGTAAAGTGGCTGGTAGTAAAAATCAAAGTTCCATTATTAATTACAGAATTATAAGAAATATTTGTTAAGCTTGGATAATTAGGATCAGTTGATTCAATTTCTACGCCAAGATCATCATATACAATAATATTTGGAACAGAATTAAAACCTAAAGCATTTAAGTTATATAGTCTGATTTCAGCTCCAGCATTTTTCAATTCTAATCCTGTTCGAGCGTCAAATTGGATGCTTCCTGGATCAATTGAATCCATTAAAGTGTCTAAGTTTTGAAGAAAAGTAATTGTGTCTTCATCGGTTAAATCTAGGGTAGCAGTAAAAGTTATTCTGCCTCGATTAGTTTTTTCAAAATATAAATTAGTGCAAGCATCCGGAGTGTCAACACAACCAGTTAAATTAGTGGTAATATTTTGAGCGTTTAAAGCAGTTTCTACATCACCAAAAATTTCTTCATAATTCGGCAAAGTGCTGTTGTTGGTTGCAGACTCATCAGCAAAACTGGCTAAAACTCCTCCATCTCCAGCAACAACTGTTCCAGCAGTATAAGAAACAGTCACCACTTGATTTTCAACAATTTCTGTTGCCAAATTTAAATGATAAATATCAGATCCGCCATAAGAAAGCGAAGAAATAGTTTTTACGCTTCCATCTGCTTCTACAGTAAACTCACTATGCTTTCCTACTGGATTAGCCATGTCTTTATCAAAAGTAATGGCCACAATTGTTCCACCTTCGTTCACCTCAATTCCAGTAACTGTTGGAGCAGCAGGATTAACAGTAATCTCATAAGCAATGGTTGGCGCCCCGATTTCAGCAGTAGAAACAAAATAATCTCCTGTAACTACTGGATCGCTAACTCCATCGGTTGTCCAAATCTGATCGGGATCATCAGGAGTTAAATTAGCTAAGAAATCTGCTTTGGATGTGCCAGAAGGAACATTGGTAATTGTTCCAGCCGCTGGACCGGTTTCTGTAACTGTATATTCGGTTGAAGATACAGTGGCCACAGATGATCCACCATAACCAAAAACTTTTTCAATACCAAAAAAGCTTCCTGCCCCTTGGCTGAAAATAGTAATTGCCATCAATAATGTTAATGCTGGCAAATAGAGAATTTTTTTCAACATGTTTTTTTAATTTTTATTATTTAATTAAAACATTTAAGGCTGAATTTCGAAAATCGAAATTTCGCTTTTGTCTAATTTCATTTTTAATTTAGTTGACGACAAAAAATCATAAGTCAAATTATCTGCGCCAATTAAATCATGAGCATAGACTATATATTTAATATTATACTCATAAAAAAATCTGTCAAGTTTTTTTTCATTGTCAAAATTATTGCTTCGAATCAATTCATCTAAAGCCGAATAATTTTTATCAGATTCTTGATCATAAATTCCATTCATCTCCACGCTTCGGCTAGAAATTATTTGCTGGCCAAAAAATCGGCGCGCGGGATTGGCACTAATTAAATTATTATTAAATTCCAAAGAAAGATATCCATGCCAAGGCAAAAACAAAACCCTAAAATCAGATTTATCGTTTTCGATTATTTGCTTAGCTTCAAACCATGATTGCGGATACCAAGCAGACTGAACTTGTTTATGAAATCCGCCCCAAACCAATGAACCAAAAATAATTGGAATCAAGAAAATAAAACCAAGAAAAATATTTAAAATATTTTTGTTTTTATTATTCAAATATTCCCAAATTGCCTGAAAACCAATCCCAGCTAAAATTGAATATGCTAATGCTAAAATTCCGCTAAACTTTTGGCTATCTCGAAATCCTGACCAAAACGGCACATTTTCAAAAAGAAAAACATTGAATTGTTTAAAAATCGTGTCTCCTGCGCCTGTGGCAAAAATAAACGCAAAAATGCTCATTATGCTAATAAAAACCGCTAAAAACCTGGTTTTTGGTGATTTTAGGGCATATTTCAAGCCAAAGACAATCAAAATCACAATAAAAACAAAAGAAATCCAGAAAAAAGCATTATTCTGGGGCCATAAAAAGTAATTTGCCCAACCATTGCGCTCTCCCCAAAATCCATTCAAAGAAAGAACATTCCAAAAAACATCAATGTTTTTATAGCTTGAGGCTGAAAATGCCTGCCAATGATTAGGCCCGATTCTTTGTTCAATTGGATTTGGTCTAATCAAGGCCGGAATCAACCAATAACTAACACAAATTAATAGCATTAATCCCCCAATACTCAAATTTTTCAAAAAAACCTTGATTTCTTGGTGTTTTTTCTGAAAAAAAGAAGAAATAAGCAAAAATAAGCAAAAAACCGCAAAAATCAAACAACAAATCACAAAAAAGTGTATTGAGAACAGGCTAATCAAAAAAATAACTGCCAAAACCCTGATTATTGCTTTAAAATCAACATTTTCCCGCAATTTCAACAAATAATGAATAAATAAAGGTAAAAAAGCATAAGCCATCAAATGAGTCCATTGGCCAGCCAGAAAACGGGAATAAACAAAAGGATTGGCCAAATAGATCAAGGCGCTAAACATTCGCGCTTCTTTATTTTCATCAACAGGCAGATATTTAAAAGCCAAATATCCAATATTAAAAAACAGGATTAAAAGAATTGCTTTTTGCACTACCCAGGCTGGAATAAGCAAACTGAAAAAATAAATTAAATAATTTATGGGCAAAGCATTCAAAAAACCATCAGTGTTTAAATTAACATTCATTTCCGGACCAAAAACCATATCTAAACCAAAAATATATCCCGGCAACAATGCTTGCCATAAAATAAACATAGCTAATCCTAAAAAAATTAAAATATAATTATTGATTTTCATTTGTTTGGTTTGTGTTTGGAAATGTTTGGGAGTTACCTTCGAATAAAATAAATCTCTGGTGAGATTTTTCTCAGGCCTGGCTCGCGCTCTCCGCCAGCCGGCGGAGTCATCCGCCCTTGATTGATTACAATCAAGCCCCCAAACATGGGTCTAATTATTCAGATGGTTCAGAGAGTTCAGAAGATTCGGATGAGTCGGGGTGAAGCTTGGAATCTCGGCGGTATTCAAAAATTTGCAAAAATACAGTCATTGCCAAGAAAAAATAAGCATAAACAGCCATTGTTTCCGCAGTATCATCTTTTTTCATTTGTAATAATACAGGGCAAGTAATTAAAGATATCAAAGCCAAAAAAGCAATCACTCGGCTATCCCAAGCGCAAAACAAAAAAATCAAAAACAATAGCCACAATAAAGCACTGGATAAGCCCCATAAAAAATACGCTCCAATAGCCAAAACAATGGCTAATAATATTTTCCATTTTTTGGTTTTAATATCTTTGATCAACCATTTTCCAAATTTAAAAACACAAAAAATAATCGCTTTGATATCTTTGGAAATATTTTTTGGTTCTATTTTTCCAAGTTTTACCATATTTATTTTATTTCAATTTTTCCTTTTTGTTTTTTTCTTTTTCTTTCTCTAATAAAATCATACCCCAAATAGCCAACACATCCAACTAAAGTGGTTCCGGAAATCAGCAGTCCTAATTCTAAAATTTTATTAAATTGATCTTCCTCAATCATATATATATCATAGGTCCCGTCATTATTTTCTTTGCACAAATTCTTTTTATTACATAAATCATTAATATCAACCCACCATCCATTACCGTAATCATTTAACTTATAATGAATATTTTCTGCGATTGGCCTATTAAAATATGTAGCAAAAAATGAAAAATTACTTAAATTGTCGTTTCTAATTGAATTATTAAAATTCTTTGAAATAAATTTCGTTCCAATCGTTGAAATGTTTCCATTTTTAATAAAATCATTAACTTCATCAATATTTGCTTGTCTATTTAATTCAATCTCTGGGATCAAATAATTAATAGGAACAATCTTATTGAAAACATCTATTAACTTATTGCTAATATAAGGATAAATTTTTATATTTTCATTATATTTTTCTGGATAATATAATAAGAATGATTCCCTTACTCCATGTAAAATAATTTTATTTTTAAACCTGCTTATTGGTTTAAATTCAATATTTTTTAATTTTTGATTGACTTCAATTTCTTGTTCTTTATATAAAAAATATGAACCTATGTCTTTTGATACATACTCTTCTAATCTAACATTATCATATAAAACTAAAGACTCTTTATTGTCAACGAAAGGAGCGTAGAAAAAAATATTGATACTAATAATATCTTTTAAACTAGGATTTATAATTTTTTCGAATTTATTCCAATTATTATTTTTTGTATTAATTATTTCTGATTTAACCTCACTTTCACCGTTTTTATTTGTTAATTTATAATAATATTGAATTTTTTCGCCATTTAAACTTTTATAATCAAACGAAAATTTATACAACATATCGTCTTCCATTAATATTGGAAAGGAATTACTGGTACAAGCACAATGATTTTTCGACCATAATTTTAAGGACTTAGCACCTTCAGTTGAGTCATTGTCTAATTCCATTAATATATCCGGCTCGCCAGGTTTTTTATTACAACAGTCGCTTGCTTTTTCCGCCCACAAACCAGATTCAAAAGAAAAATTATCGTCTTTTGTAAGATTATCTTTGATTAAAATATCGTTAAATAAATTTTTTCCTTTTTTTAAATATAAAAAATCGGAAACATTAATAATATTTTTATCATATTCGCCGTATAGTTTTACGTCTAATGCCGCGTTATACTGCTCAAGCTTGACATTATCGTATAAATTAATAATTTCGGTACTTCCATCAGAGGGAGCATAAAAAAATACCTGCAAATAACTATAATCTTTTTCTGCCTTTATGATAGTAGAAAATTTATTCCAAGTCTTATTTTCTGTTTTAATTGTTTCAGAATTAGAGACTACACCGTCCTTACCTATTAATTTATAATAATACTTTATTGTATTCCCTGTTATATTTTTATAATCAAATGAAAATCTATATATCTTATCTTTGATAATATTAATTGGAAAGGAATTACTGGTACAAGCAAAATGATTTTTTGAAGATAATTTTAAAGAATTATAATACAATTCCATTGAAATTTGAGGATCGCCAATCATTTTATTAGTGCAATCGCTTACTTTTGGTTGCCATAATACATTAAAATCAGAATTTTTTTCATCAATTAAATTTTCTGATTTATTGTTTATTTTTTTAATAAAATTATTATTTAAATAATTTTTTTGAATATAGCTATTCCCCAAATTACTAATATCAAAAAACTTATCGCCTATCATTAAAACATCGTTTTCATCGATATTATTTAAACTATATATGATAATTTCATTAGTGCTAATAATCTGATTAATTAAAATATTTTTCTGTGGCAAGACAAAATTTATCTTTCTTTTTCTTGCATCATAATCAATTTTTAATAAAAAATCATCGTTAAAATTTTTTGACAAGGCAACCATTGAATCTACATTTGAAAAATTATTAAAATAGTAGTTATTTTTATCATCAGTGTTAGAAAAAAAATAAAGACATTTATTTATATTAAATAAATTACTATATATTTTATTATTTTCACTTCTTTCAATTATATAAAAATTATTATCTTCGTTTTGTTTAACATTACTGAAATCAATGTTGCCAAAGGCAATAAAATCAAAAGAACCCACAGAATAAAAATAACTACTAAAATCAATATTCTTTAAAAAAAGAAAAATAAACATCAAAAAACAACCAATAGAAATTAATATTAACTTTATTGTTATGTCAATTCTTTTCATTTACTTTTTCTCTTTTTTTATCTTTGATTAAATAACCAAAACAAACCATCAGTGTAATTCCGGATATTAATATTCCAAGATAAAAATAAGATTGCGGTTTATAATATAAAACCATTTCAATGTCAATGCTTCCATCTTCGTTTTCAATATAATACTCTTTGGAAAAATTCTGTTTTATATAATCAGAATTAATTGTCCAATTATTAGCATAATCGTAGACCTTCTTATGTGTGTTATTAAAAATATTTTGCCTAAATAAATACTCTAAATCAAATAAATCTAATGCAATATTGCCTTCTCCGCAATCTACAACTCCACTAATTTTATTCTCTCTTACGCACCAATTATTGTTTGGATACTTTCTAATATATAGCCCCCAATTATTATTATAATTATTTAAAAATTCAATATTTTTATCACCATTTAAATTTTTTAAATATAAACTAAATTTGATATTACTCTCTTTTTTAAATATAAGATCGCCTGAGTGAAGTAATGGAAAATATGATTTATTTTCGAATAGATAAAATTCATTATTATTGATTATTAAATTATAATCAGCAGAATTTAAAAAATAGTCTTCATATTTTTTATAATCAATATTTTTTTTAGAAGTTACATTTATATAATCTTTATGTATTAAAATATATTTAGCGCTTGCTGCATCAATATATTTACTCATATTATTATAATCAATTTCTTCTCGTGTAAATAATTCTTTAAAAAAATTGTTTTTTTCTACTAAAATTAAAGAAAGCCTATCATATATAATGGGTTTTATTAAAAAATTTTCTTGAAAATAATAATCCTTACCTGCGGCCCATTGATAAGATTCATAATTAATTATTGGAAAAGACAAAATATTAAAATTTTCTTCGTTTTTTTCTAAAAAATTATTTAAATCGTAATAACTACTTGGCACCCTAGCCACAGACATAACCTTACTAAATTGATCGAGAAAAAAAATCTGATTAAAAAATAAAATAATTAAAATAAAAACCACAATTAAAAAATTAATAATACTTTTTTTTATTTTTAAATTTCTGATAAAAATAGAAAAAATAAGCAAATAAATTGGAATAATTGGGATTAAAAACCTCTTATATGACCTAAAAAAACCAAAAAAACTAAAATTATTCCAAAACCAATTCCAAGCTTCACCAAAAAATATAGAAATCGGACCTAATGAAAGCTCAAAAAATAAAAAATAAATAAGTAAACCTGTTAATAAATAAATATTTTTTTTCTTTTTAAAAAGTAGAATAAGGACTATTAACACAAGAAAACAAAAATAAAAATAATAATGCAAATCGGTTTGATGTAAGCTTTTTGCTATAAAATTTGGATAATGAAAAAAATTTATATTATAAACATAAGATGTTGTTTTTAAGAATCCCTGAAAAACACTATCTTGGCCTCCACCCTTATACACCTCTTCGATACTACTATTAAATAAATTATATATAAAAGAAAAAATCCAATATGAGTTTATTAAAAATCCGATTGAAAGAGAAATTAATGCTTTTTTAATATTTTTAATATGAAAAAATAAAAAAAATAACACCGATAGAATAAAAAAAACAAGAAAAATAAAAGGATGGAATGCTAAAGAAAAAATTAAGCCCATAAGAATAGCGTCTTTATTGCTAAACTCTTTCTTCTTTTTAAATTTGAAAATAAAATAAATTAATAAAACTATACCGGTTAAACCAAAAAAATAATAATCGATACTTCCAAAATAAAAATATTCTAATGTCAAATTATTAAACAAAATAAGGAATGAAGCAAAGATACCAAAGAAATAATTATTAGATATTTTTTTAAATATTAAAAAGTATAAAATTAGACATGTGTATATTGATAAAAAAATCATTATAAAAATAATAGCATAGTCATTAATTCCAATTAAATTTAAACAGTAAATAAAAATATTCTGTAAAAAAGAAAATCCCATAATGCTAGATCTATCCATACCAAGATAATTATGGTCGTAAACATTAAAAGAATTATTGATATGATTATTTATGTTAAAAAGAAACGAATTATCCCCATAAAACAGTCCTCCATTGTTTGGAAGCAATCCTTTTAAAATAAAAATTATTAAAAAAGCAAAAAAAACAAAAGGAAATACTTTTTTAATAATTAGTTCGCTTTTTTCTTTTACCAGCTTAAAGTCCATTTATACTTTATTGTATGTTGTTAACAATAACGCTTAACTATAAATATTTTTAATAATTTGTTCATTCTTGTCGCTATACTTTTTGCCAAGATTATAAGAATTAGATGAATATTCTTCATATTTGTTAAGTATCTTCAGTACAGCTTCGGTATAATTTTGCGAATTCAAATCGCAAACTATCCCGGCTTTATATTTTATCAATTCATCGACCGTAGAATGAGTATCCGTCGTGATGACAGGCAACCCAAATGAAAAATACTCTCGGCATTTCATACTATCTCCATAATAATTAAATTCCCATTTTCCATTATATAAAGCCAATCCTATCCCAGACTTAGAGATTTCTTCAAGAGCATTTTCATGATTTAATTGTCCCAAAAAATATACTCTATCGTCTATCTTTTTATCTTTAACGTAATTTTTATAAAATGATTTTTGAGGTCCTCCGCCAATAATTTTTAAGCAAATTGATGGAATTTTACTTTTAAGCACAACCATTGAATCAAATAAACCGATATAATCAATCTGATTTTCTAATTTCCCGAGAATAATTAAAGTTTCTTTATTCTTCGAGTTAGAAAAAAATTTCATGTATTTACTAGAAGGAACATTTGGTAAAAAAATATTTTTTGAATCAATAAGTCCCATTTTTTCTCTTACCCCACAAATACGAGAAGAGACATTCCAAACCTGATCAGAATACTTAACACATGTTTTATCAATCAAGTGATAGATATTATTTAGTATTTTATTGTTAAATCTTTTAGGAGAATAATCGGGGGTATAAAAAATAAACTTTTTAGTTCTTTTAAATATTTTAAGCAATAAGCCGGTCAATGCGTTCAATGGATCCACTCCAATAAAAATTATCTTCTCTTTAAAATGGAAACCAATAAAAAAGAAAGTGAGTATACACTCGGTAAGATATCTCAAAATTAAAATACTTTGTATGGTAAAAATTTCTTGATTATTTTTTAATTTTCCATCTTCATAAAAATAAGCATTTGATTTAAAGATGCCAGTAATCGAATGTCTAATAAAAACAAATTTTTCTTTTTTTTCAATTAAAACATCTATTAGGGTGTTTACCGGAACTTCATGAAATTTTCCATCAATAAAACTTGAATGACTCACCACTATAATCATAATTTATAATATTTTTTTAATACCAATATCTAAAGATACTGTCGGAATCCACCTTAATTCATTCATAGACAAATTTATATTTTCTGATAAAACATCTAATTTATTATTTTCATCAAACTGACGATATTCAACCTCAAAAATAAGACCAGCGTTTTTTATTTTTCTTAAAACATTATTAAGGGTATAAAGTTCTGAATCTGCAATGTTGAAAATCTTAAATTTACCATCATATCTCAATACTTTATATATTGCATCTACTGCGTCATCGATATATAAAAAATTTCTTTTTTGATTACCGTCTCCAAAAATAATTGCTTTTCCGTTATTTTTTATCGAATCTAAAAAATTATACAACACCCCTTTGTTGTTATTCGGCCCATAAACATTAGAAAAACGCAATATAGTGCAATTTATCCCAGAAAAACGGATATACTCTTCGGCATAAAATTTTGATAAACCATATAAGGTATTAGGACTCAATAAATCAAACTCAAAAGAACTGACGCCATTTAAAGGCTCTCCGTAAACAGCTCCCGTTGAAGAAAAAACAAGTTTTTTAATATTGTATTTTTTACAAACCTCGACAACATTACGTGTCCCTTTAAAATTCACATTAAAAAGTTGCTCAAAGTCATTACTAAACACCCCGGCCAAATGTATTACAACGTCACAACCACTGATAAATAAGTTTAATTTATCAATATTTAGTATGTCGCCTTCAAAAGTTTTGACATTAAAATCCGAATCGCTTATTAGTCGATTATAAACTGCGCTTCCAATAAAACCACCTGAACCAGTTATACCAATATTCATATTTTTATTAATTAGCCCAAAGCCAGGTTTCGTTTTTTAAAATTTCGATAAATTTATCGTCACATAATTTAATAGCATTGTTCGAATTAAATTCTTCCATGTCGAAAGCAATAAAATTCATATAAGAATTTTCAATCTGTTCGGATTTAAACTGTGGTAAAATAACGTAATATTTATCATTCAAAATTTTTGTTCTTGGGGCCTCATTCTTAGATATTAAAACCTCATGTAATTTTTCTCCTGGCCTAGAACCAATAATAATTTTTTTTGTATTCATGTCTCCAAATATTTTAATCATAACATTTGCTATATTTTCAACTTTTGTTGAAGGCATTCTCATTACAAAAATCTCTCCTCCAATTGCTTTTTCTACAGCCTCAAAAACTAAACTAATAGCCTCTGAGGTACGCATAAGATATCTTGTCATCTCAGGATTAGTTACCGTTATTTTATTTGTTTCTTTAATTTGTTTTTTAAATAATGGCAGAACGCTTCCATTTGTTCCCATCACGTTACCACCCCTTATACAAACAAATTTTGTTTCGCTGATATAATTATGATTAGCATTTATGACCAACTTTTCTCCAACCGCTTTTGTTGTTCCATATAAATTAAAGGGATCAACGGCCTTATCGGTTGAGATGTCAACCACTACTTTTACTTTATTTTCCATCGCACATTCAATTATGTTTTGCGTTCCATATATGTTTGTAAGTACAGTCTCCCAACAATTTTCTTCACAAACAGGAACATGTTTTAATGCCGCAAGATGAAAAACATAGTCAACGTTTTTCATTGCCATTGATAATATATTTTTATCTCTTACATCTCCAATTATAAACTTTAAAATAGGATTATATCCAAATTCTTGCTTCATATCTACTTGCTTATGTTCACCCCTTGAATAAATACGAACTTCTTTTGGTTTATATTTTTTAAGTATTTGAGCGACCAATTCATGGCCCCAAGAACCAGTTCCGCCAGAAACAAAAATAATTTTATTGTTAAACATTTTATTTTTAATTATCAGATTATGCTATTATAATTTTTTATTCCTAAAAAAGTCAAAAATTTTAATTTTAACCCTTGATGGTATAATAAAAATACTTATATATTGTAGCGCGTTATAAAGATGATCAAAAGTATTCATTTTATAAATAACATTATCGGTGTACCTTAATCGTATACTTATGGTCTTTAGTTCTGTCGTTTTTAATTTAGTAAAAGTTGCCGAAGTTTCATTTTCTCGGTATTTAATTAACCTTTTTTGAATGTTTGCAAATTTATATTTTCTTCCAATTCTAAATGACATATCTAGATCTTGAGCGACTGGACAGTTTAAATCATATAATCCAACCTCCTCAAAACATTCTTTTCTAATCATAGCTGCTGGCTGAGCTACTGGAGAATACCTAAATATACTTTTTCTTAATTCTTCGTCGAATTCTTTATATCTTCTTATGCCAACAATCTTTTTTTCATCAAATATTTCTAAAAATCCGCCAACTATTCCAACCTTTGGATTATTTTCCATAAATATATATTCTTCTTCAATCCTTTCAGGAAAAGAAATGTCGTCGGCATCTTGCCATGCAATGTATTTACTGACAGCCAAAGAAACTAATTTATTGCGGCTCCCAGCAATTCCAAGATTAATTTCATTTTTAAATGCCTTTATTCTCGAATCGCTTTTAGTATATTCATTAATGATTTCCCATGTTTTATCTTTACTGCAATCGTCTAAAATTATAAACTCAAAATCTTTAAATGTTTGATTTAAAATACTTTCGATTGCTTCTCCGATATACCTCTCTGCATTATATGATGGCATTAAGATTGAAACCTTAGGATTTGTCATACGTCTTTATTTTTTTTGAGTTACTAAAATAATGAATGCTGCGTGATTTTTAAAAATATTTCCTAATTTTGCGGAAAAAGGATAAAAACCTGCCCCCAAAAGTCTAACTTTTCTTAGATTGTATAAATTCTGCCATTCAAATAACCACTTCTGGGTATAAATACATTTGTGAGTCCACGTAGCTTCGTTACTTATTTCTCCTTTGTGAGTAGCTAAAAAATTTCCGATACCAAGTATTTTTTTTGAGCTATTAGTTAAATCAAAAGGGGCCCATCCAAAAAATAAAGAAAAAATATTATGCCAAGCTGCTAAATTATTAGTGCTTGTAATTAAAATACCGTCCTTTTTTAAAACCCTTGAAGCTTCCTCAAAAAAATGATCCAAGTCGGTCATATGCTCTACAACTTGATTCGAAATAACGCAATCGATACTTTCATTTTCAATTGGCCAAATATCTTTATCTGCTTCTAGAGAAAAACACTTTATTCCTCTTTTCTCTGCCTTTTCGATTATATCCTTAACAATTTCTATTCCATATACATTTTTTGCGCTACAATTTTTAGCATAATCGCATGTTAATTCCCCATCCCAACAGCCAACATCTAAAATAGATTCAAAAGGACCATATTCTTTTAGCGCTGTATTTATAAAATGGTTATTTAGCAATCTTGCGTTTTTATATAATTGTATTAAAAAGTTTTTCACAAAATTATTTATATTTATTTTCAAATTTTTATCAAAAATAATTTACCTTCCGATTGAAAAATAGTTAATTCCTATTTTTCTCATTTCTTCTAGAGAAAACATATTTCTTCCATCAAAAATTATGGGGGTCTTCATTTTGTTGATAATATTTTTCCAATCGATCTTTTTAAATTCTTGCCAATCGGTAATAATGATTACGGCATCGCTATTTTTACAAGCTTCTTCTATCGTATCGGAAAATAAAAGTTCTGGTATTAATTTTTTCGCATTTTCTTTTGCTGCTGGATCGTAGGCAATTAATTTTGCTCCAAAACTTAATAATCCTTCTATAATGTTTATTGCTGGAGATTCTCTCATATCATCGGTTCCTGGCTTAAAGGCTAATCCCAAAATAGCTATTTTTTTATTTCGCAAATCACCTAAAATTTTTTTTACTTTTAATATAAAATAATGCCTCTGGGTTAAATTAATTTCTTCTGCAGTTTCTAAAATATTATTATCAACTTGATAATCTTTTAATACTTGGATTAAGGCTTTAACGTCTTTTGGAAAACAAGAACCACCATATCCCAAACCAGCCGATAAAAAAGCTCTTTTCCCTATTCTTTTGTCTAATTTCATTCCTTGAGAAACTAATTCTACGTCTGCACCAACTTTTTCACATAATCTAGCAATCGTATTAATAAAAGAGATTTCTACTGCTAAAAAAGAATTGGAAGCATACTTAATCATTTCTGCTGTTTCTAGATTAGTAATCAAAACTTCTGAATTTAATGAATTATATAATTCGGCTACTTTTTTTGCTGCCTTTTCGTCTTTATCATAACCAATAATTATTCTGTCTGGGTTGAAAAAATGTTCTATTGCTGATCCCTCTCTTAAAAATTCGGGATTAGAAATAACCGCAAAATCTCCGGCATAATTCTTACTTATTATTTCTTTAACCTTTTTATTTGTTCCCATCGGAACCGTACTCTTTGTTGCTACAATTGTATATTTTTTTAAATTCTTTCCAATCTCTTCTGCTAGTGAAAAAACCGCTTTTAAATCAGCTCTATTCTTTTCATCTGAAGGGGTTCCTACGGCAATAAAAATTATATCGCTTTCGTGTAAATATTTTTTAAAATCAACATCAAAAATAATTTTTCCTGATTTAATATTTTTAAAAATTAAATCCTCAATGCCAGATTCATAAATAGGAGAAATTCCTTTTTTTAAATTCTTAATTTTTTGCTCGTCAATATCAATACAAACAACGTCATAGCCGATTTCAGCTAAGCAAACGCCCTGCACTAATCCTACATAACCCGTTCCAATAACTATAATTTTCATTTTAATCGTCTATTTTAAAACTTTTCTTTCTAATCACATAAGTGGGTCGATTGGCTACTTCAGACCTGATGTTGGCAATATACATTGCTACTAATCCTAAACAAGTCAAAACGACGCCAATTAAAAAAATAATTAAAATAGCCAGTAAACCAGTGCCGGAGAAACTTTTAGCAAAATCATTATCTAAAATATATTTGCTTACAAACAGAATAAAGCCAAAACATCCAAAAGACAAAGTAATGATTACGCCCAAATAGCCAGCTAATTTTAAAGGAAAAGTGCTATGTGCTACTAATGAATTAAAGGCTAATCTGAATAATTTTATTTTATCATAAGCAGCTCGGCCGTTTAATCTGGGGCTGGCTTCGAAATAAACATAATCTCGGCGAAAACCCAGCCAATCAATTAAGCCCCGGGCAATTCGCTCATGTTCAGTAAATTTTCGAAACGACAAAACAACCTTGCGATCCAACAAGCGATAATCAGTGGCTCGAGGAGTGATTTTTGTTTCCCCGATAAAATCCATTATTTTATAAAACAAAATTGCGCCGTATTTTTTTACCCAGCCCTCGCCATTGTTTTTGTTGCGAACACCCACCACCACATCAGCACCAGCTTGCCATTTTTTGATAAATTCCGGAATTAATTCGGCTGGATGTTGTAAATCGGCATCAATCATTAAAACCGCGTATCCGCTAGCCAAATCCAGGCCTGCGGAAATAGCAGATTCTTTGCCAAAATTACGAGAAAATTGAATATATTTAACAATTGAATCTTGGCTGACTAAATCTTCCAAAGTTTTTTCAGTTTTGTCGGTGCTGCCGTCATCAATAAAAATAATCTCAAAATTATAATCATTTTGGAATGAGAAAATGTTTTCTTTGACTTTTTGATAAATCAAAGGGAGATTTTCCTGCTCGTTATAAGCTGGGATAAGAATTGAAATCAATTTCTTGTTTTCCATTATCTTTTTTAAAAAATAATTCTTTGATTATATTGATTAAAAGCAGAAAAAATGACAATAAACTGCCGATTAGGAAATTATTAACAATTATTTCCACATTACTATGATTAATATAACATAAAATAAGCACTGTCAACGGACCGGCCAAGGCCGGCAAAATAATATGATTTTTTCGCAAAGCCAAAAAGTAATAAAAAAACAAACTGGAAAAAGATACAAAAAACAAATAAAGGCTGATTTTAGGAAGCAAAAAAGCATAATCATGGTAACGCTCGCCAATTAAAATCTTGGTCACTAATCCTGGAAAAACAGAAAAAACAGCCAAAGCTCCCCCGCCTAAAATTGTTGTTAAAATCATGGCTTTAATCATTATGTTTTTGTTTTCTTTTTTTTCGTCAGATAATTTTATGGAAGGTAATAAAACCGCCGGAATTGACGAAACCAAAAAATAAATGATTCGGCCAATAATCGCCATTCCACTATAAAATCCAGCTATTTCTGGAGAAAAATATTTCTTGATTATCACCACATCACTGGAATATAAAAAAGTAATAGCCAAAGAAACTATTAAAAAAACAAAAGCATACCAAAGCTCTTTTTTGATTCGGGAATCTATTTTTATTGAAAAAGAATTTTCTATTTTAAAATAATTACGGTTTGATAAAATTAGATAAACGCAAGAAATAAAACTGGATAAAATAATCGCGCCAATAACGCCAAAAACAGCCCAGCCGATAAAAACAAACAAAACCGAAAGAATTAGTTTGGATAAACTGCCCAAAATGCCAGACAAAGAAAGCACTTTGAAATTTTGCAATCCCTGGGTAATGGCTTGATTGTTGGTGTTGATTACTCCAACGAAAACAAGAAGGGCAAAAGCTGGGAAAAAATAATAAGAGCTGAAATTGAAAAAAGAAGCCAAAAAATTGCCGAATAAAACCAAAATCAAGGCAAGGAAAAAGGCGCAAATCAAGCTGAATTTTTGAAGCATTGCCAGCAATTCCCTATCTTTTTCATCTTTTAAATTGGCCACAATTGTGGTAATTACATTTTTGAAAAATCCGGTAAATACTCCCAAAATCAACAAAAAAGAAAGAAAGGCTTGAATTTCTCCGAAATCAGCCACTTTCATTATTCGGCCCATAATCGGATGGTAAAGATAGTTTAAAAAAGCCACGCTAACTGTGCCAACAAAATAAATTAAATTGTGTTGTAAAAATTTGTCTTCTTTTATTTTCTTAATAACCATTTTTTTATATTATTCTAATCTCCGCAAACCATTTAAATTCATTGACCCATGTTTAGGGGTGTTACCCCTAAACATTCTACTCGCCCATGTTTAGGAGTTTCCTTCACATAAGCTTTTGCTAAAGTTTTGTTCAGGCCCGGCTCGGGCCCGTCGGCCCTCCGCCCTTGATTGAGTACAATCAAGCCCCCAAACATTCAATCAATCCCCCAAGTTTATTTAAAATTTAGTCTTTTAAATATTTTCGTTTTTGAAGTTTGTCGGGAAAATATTCTTGTTTTTCTTTATATCCAAAATCAGGACTATATTTATAATCTTTGCCATAGCCAATATTTTGCATTAATTTTGTGGGCGCGTTACGGATATGCAAAGGCACGGGCAAGTTTCCATATTGGCGGACATCATCAGCAGCTTTACCATAAGCAGTGTATAATTCATTTGATTTTTTACATTTAGCCATATAAACCACGGCTTGAGCCAAAATAACATTACATTCCGGATACCCGATAAAATGACAAGCGTTATAAGCGGCTACGGCTTGTTCTAAGGCCCGGGAATTGGCAATTCCGATATCTTCTGAAGCAAAGCGAACCAAACGCCTAGCAATGTATAATGGGTCTTCGCCCGCTTCTACCATTCTGGCCAACCAATACAAAGAAGCGTTAGCATCGGAACCGCGCATTGATTTGTGAAGCGCGGAAATGATATTATAATGCTCTTCGCCTTCGCGATCATAAAGTAAATTTATTTTCTGCGACGCTTCTTCAATTATTTTTACGCTAATATTTCCCTGGCTGGCAATTGCTGCGTATTCCAGAATATTCAAAGCAATTCTGGCATCGCCATTACTAATCCGGCTAATTACACCGATTTCTTTATCTTTGATTTTTATATTTAAATTTCCCAATCCGCGTTTTTTATCTTTAATGGCTTTTTTGATAATTAATTTGATGGCACTTGAATCCAATTGCTTGAAAACAAAAACCCGACAACGAGATAACAAAGCTGCCCGCACTTCAAAGCTGGGATTTTCTGTAGTGGCGCCGATTAAAATAATTAAACCGCTTTCAATGTGAGGCAAAAGACCATCTTGCTGGGTTTTGTTCCAACGATGAATTTCATCAATAAATAAAACTGTTTTTTGGCCCCCCAAATTATTGCTTTTGGCTCGCGTAATAATTTCCCGCAAATCTTTTAATCCACTGCTAACAGCACTAATACGGATAAAATCTGATTTAGTTTGTTTGGCAATAATCATTGCCAAAGTAGTTTTGCCAGTACCTGGAGGGCCCCAAAAAATCATCGATGGAATAGCATCTGCTTTAATAGCTTGTCGTAAAAGTTTGGTTTCTCCTAAAATTTCTTCCTGTCCTAAAAATTCTTCCAAAGTTTCTGGTCTCATTCTGTCAGCCAAAGGAGTGGCTTGACTGAAAATAGATTTTTTTTCTATTTCTTTCATTGTTTTTATTCTACTCCTTTTTGAAAAAAAATAAACCCACAAAATTTGGGTTAAAAAATAATGTTTGGGAGTTTCCTTCGAATAAATCTCTAGTGAGATTTTTCTTAGGCCCATGTTTGGGAGTTTCCTTCACATAAACTTTTGCTAAAGTTTTGTTCAGGCCCGGCTCGCTGTCGTCACAGCTCCGCCCTTGATTGAGCACAATCAAGCCCCCAAACATTCTCAATCAAGTATCCAAATATTTTTGAAAATATTTTTAAAGATAAAATAAAAATATTAAGGCATTAAAAATCTGATAATCACAACTCCTGATCCACCTCTTCCTCCTATTTGACTTCCAGAAGTTTGATAATCTCTTCCACCGCCACCGCCGCCACCCAATCCATCAACTCCGCCAGTGGCTGGATTAACAGAATCATAATACCAACCATAACCACCAGGCCCTCCACCACCATCTCCTCCTAAAAGTTGTGTACGTGCTGTTGATGTGTAATTAGGAGCTCCGCCACCAGCATAATAAATAGCTGTTCCAGTAATTGATGATTCTAATCCATTTCCTCCTCTTCCTGTATCAACCCCAGCCACACCAGCACCACCACCGCTACCAGCATTGCCCGATCCGCCGTTTTTTCCTTGGCCAACTATTCCGGCTCCGCCAGCGCCTCCTCTGGCTCCACCGCCACCACAACCGCCAGCACTACCATTGTGCCCTCCAGCTCCAATTTGATTATAGGCACCGCCGCCGCCGCCAGTTGATGTAATGGTATCAAAAGTTGAATTTCCTCCATTAACTCCATAAGTATTATTTACGCCGCCAGCTCCGCCCTTACCAACAGTAACGGTATATGAATTTCCTGGAACAACGGTTAAAAATCCTGTTCTAAAACCGCCAGCACCTCCACCACCGCCTCGATTACCACCGCCACCGCCACCGCCAGCCACTACCAAATATTCAATTTCTGTTACCCCTGCTGGGGCAACCCAAGTTGATGTGCCAGAAACAGTGCCAACCGAAGCAGTATATTTATCAACCGCATAATCTGCGTCTGCAATTGTTTCAACGCAATTTAAACCACCTCCAGAAACACAGGATGTTTGCGATCTGGATGCTGCGCAATCAACTGTAGCCCCCGGTCCATTACCAACACACTGCCATGAGGAAGAACCCCCTTCTTCTGGAAAGGCTGGATTAGAGGGCACTGGTGTACCCTGAGCACAAAAAGTAGTAGATCCATAACTGGTAATTGCAGCATAAAAATTCTGTTCAGCTGTTCCACAAACACCGTTTATAATTTCCGCAGTGGTCACACATCCAGTTGTTGGAGATGAATATTCTGAATATTCATCAACCGAATAAAGCGCATAACAATATTCTGTATTTTCTTCAAGTCCAGTATCAATAAAAGAATTTCCAGTATCAAAATATATTTGAGTGCCGTCTTCTGTATTTTGCGGGATAGAATCTTGCTTGCGGACAATAAATGTTTTGTCTGCGCCTTGGGCTTTTGTCCAATTGATAATTATTGAATTATAGGCAATGGTTGGAAAAGCTAAATTTGAAGGTCCGGCAACATCAGCTAAAATACCACAACCAGAAATATATCCAGTAGACAAAGAGCCAGTGTTTGGATTATATGACCACAAAGAATAACAATAAGTAGTATTTGGCTCTAAGCTTGGATCATTGTCAACAAAAACCGAAGCTGTGTAATTATAAACAATGGTGCCCTGATTTTGATTTTGAGGAGGAGTATTTGTTTGTCTTCTGATAATAGTATTAGTTCCACTTCCCTTGTTCCAACTTAAATTAAAAGAATTAAATGTGCTGGTAATAATTAAATTACTAGGATTGGTTGCCGGAATCCCTCCGCAAGCCATTACAAAACCATTGGAATATTGACTGGTTAATTCATCATAAGCCCAAGCAGAATAACAATATGTTAAATCGTTGGCTAATCCAGTATCAGTATAAGAATGAACAGCTGTAGGGTCTTGTCCATCTTTATCATTTCTTTCGTTA
Source organism: Minisyncoccota bacterium (assembly GCA_041649435.1). GTDB lineage: Bacteria > Patescibacteriota > Minisyncoccia > Minisyncoccales > Minisyncoccaceae > UBA6220. The sequence goes on from JBAZNB010000001.1 coordinate 171,524, forward strand.
TAAACCAAAACTCCATCACTTAAAGATTGGGGCGGATTGTTGGCTGGCGGAACATTGCTTAAACTACGAATAATAGTATGGGTGGAAGAAGCGGCAGGATTCCAAGTAAGAGTAATTGAACCAGTATTATCAGGGTTGGCAATTGTGGTTGTGGAAAAAGAAGGAGATGTTGATCCACCAGAAGAAGTTCCGCCACCAATGCTGGGCGGATAAGAAGCAGCCGACGGAGTATAAGTAGAAGGGGTGGCAGAAGAATAATTTGAATAGCCACCACTTCCTCCGCTCCCTCCGCCAGAATAAAATCCACCACTTGAGGTATTTGGATAATAACCAACACTTCCAGGATTAGTAATTACCCTATTATCATAAGAATAAGTTTTGCAATAATAGTAATAATCCGGATTATCAAGAGTAATTCGGTATTGGCAATATGAATTATTTACAATAGCCATAACAATTCCAGAAGTCATCATTTCCTCTTCTGAGGGCAAATTACTATCATTAATTTCAGTTGAGCTATCTAAACAAACAACAACCGAAGAAACATTACTAGTGGGCACACTGGTTAAGGTGGCAGGAATAGCCCAAACCAAATCAATAAAACTTGATCCGTGAAGCACAGAAAAATTTTGGACTAATCCGATTCCTCCGGTCATATACGCAGTACAAACATTTTCGTCTCCAAAAAGATTGGGTCCGGTTGATTTAATAAAACAGGTTCCATTATCTAAAATTGCGGCCACGGAAAAATCAACACCATTACTTGTGTAAAGATAAGCTTTCTCCGGATTTGGATCATAGGGTGTTGTTTTGAGATATTGGTCTATAAATGATTGAAGTTCAATATTTGTTTCCCCTTGTTTTATTGATGAGGTAACATTTGGAAGGTCTAAACCATTTAAAGTTTTTTTACTTAAAATACTTGTATAAATATTCGCAATATCGTTTTTTCGAACCGCATCATTAGCAGCGGAAATGCTTTTTTGAATACCGGCTATAATAAAAAGCGTAAGAATTGCTAAAATCGCAGCAACAACAATCAATTCAATTAAAGTAAAAGCAAAAAGTTTTTTGGATTTCATTTTTTTTGATGTTAAAAATATTATACCAAAAACTTGGAAAATTCAAAATAAGAATGTTTAAGTTTGTTCAGGCCCATGTTTGGGGGTTAAGCCCCAAACATTCTTCTAATTATAATTACAATCAAGGGCCTAAGTATGATTGATTATGTCGCGGTTCCAGTAAATATTGATTCTTGGCTTTAAATTGTATAAGATAAGAAATAAGATAAATACATGAATCAAACAAAAAAGACTGGATCTGATTTTCCCAAAAGCTATAACTTTAAGGAAGCGGAAAAAAATTGGATTGCAGAATGGGAAAAAAATAAATACTTTGAATTCAATCGCCAAAATCCAGGCGAACTTTTTGTGGTAGACACGCCCCCGCCTTATGTTTCAGCGGACCATTTGCACGCCGGACATATTATGTCTTATGCTCAAGCAGAATTTATTGTGCGCTATAAAAGAATGCGCGGGTATAATGTTTTTTATCCAATGGGTTTTGATGATAATGGCTTGCCCACCGAAAGATTTGTGGAAAAAAAATATAATATTGATAAATCAAAAACCACGCGCTCGGAATTTATCAATTTATGCTTGCAAGAAACAGAAAAAGGAATTCAGACTTATAAAAATCTTTGGAATAGTTTGGGCATTTCTGTGGACTGGTCTAAAACTTACAGCACCATCGCGCCCCTGGCAACAATGGTTTCCCAAAAATCAATTTTAGATTTGTATAAAAAGGGATTGCTTTATAAAAAAGAATTGCCGATTTTATGGTGTCCTTTTTGCCAAACCGCGATTTCTCAATCTGATTTGGAAGACAAAACCAGGGATTCAAAAATGAATTATCTTAATTTTTCTTTAGCCAACGGGCAAAAATTATTAATTGCCACTACCCGACCGGAATTAATCCCTGCTTGTGTGGCTTTATATGTTAATCCCGCAGACCAAAGATTTAATAAATTAATCGGGCAAAAAGCCATTGTGCCTTTAATGGAATACGAAGTACCGATTTTGGGTAGTGAAAAAGTAGACCAAGAAACAGGAACCGGATTAATGATGGTTTGTACTTGGGGCGACCAAGAAGATTTGGAAAAATGGCGATTGGATAATCTGGAAACCAGAAATATTTTAACCGAAGACGGAAAATTAAATTCTTTGGCAGGAAAATATCAAGGATTAACAATTAAACAAGCCCGCGAACAAGTCTTAAATGATTTACAAGAAAAAGGATTATTGGAAAAACAAGAACCAATTGAACAAACAATCAATGTGCATGAAAGATGCGATACTCCAGTAGAACTGATTCAAAGCAAGCAGTGGTTTATTAAAATTGCCGACCAAAAAGAAAAATGGCTGGAATTAGGGCGACAAATAAAATGGCACCCTGATTATATGATTAATAATTATGAGCTTTGGGTAAATTCCTTGAAATGGGACTGGTGTGTTTCCAGGCAAAGATTTTATGGCGTGCCGTTTCCTTTTTGGATTTGTGAAGATTGCCAAGAAATAATTTTAGCTGATGAAAAAGATTTACCAGTTAATCCTTTTGAACAACAAGCTCCGGTTAAAGAATGCCCAAAATGCAAAAGCACGAACATAAAACCAGAAACAGATGTTATGGATACTTGGGCCACTTCTTCCTGTACTCCATTTTTATTGCGCGAATTAGGACAAAGCAATGATTTGTTTCCAGGAGATCTTCGGCCTAATGCTCACGAAATTATTCGAACTTGGGACTTTTATTCAATTGTAAAAGGATATTATAATTTTGAGACAATCCCTTTTAAAAATATAATGGTTTCCGGGCATGGACTAGACGAACAAGGAAAAAAAATCAGCAAACGCTTGGGCAATTATGTTCCTTCGGATAAATTAGTGGAAGAATATGGAGCTGATGCTGTAAGATATTGGGCCACGGGTGCTGGGCTTGGGCAAAATTTAAGATTTAGTCCAACAGAAATAAAAAAAGGAAAACAAATTACCACTAAATTATGGAATGCGGCAAAATTTGTTTTAACTATGAGTGAAGATTTTAATGAAGCAGACAATTTAATTTTTGAACCAGCCGACTTGTGGATAATTGAAGAACTAAATAAAACAATTGAAGAATCAACAAAGTATTTTGATGAATATCAATACGCCAAAGCCAAAACAGGCATTGAAGAATTTTTTATGTCTAAATTTGCAGATTATTATTTGGAATTTGTAAAATACAGGCTTTATGGAAATGAAATAGAATCGAAAAGAAGCGCCCAAAAAACCCTAAATGATGTTTTTATAAATATTTTAAAATTATACGCCCCGATTATTCCTTTTGTGACTGAAGAAATTTTCCAATATTTTTCTAATGAACAAACCATTCATTTGTCTGCTTGGCCAGAAAAAATAAATATTGATTCTAATTTAGATATCAGTGATTTTAATGAAGCAGTAGCCGCAATTGATGAAATTAGAAAATATAAGTCAGAAAATAAAATATCTTTGGGAGCAGAAATTGAAGAATATAAACTGAAAACAAAAGTTGATTTAGAGAAATATAAAACTTTTATTGCCCAGGCAATAAAAGTAAAAAATATAAAATAGTTAAAACAAAAGCCCCCAACAAAGGGGGCTTTTAATCTGACAATATTAGTTTATTGCTGAATCGTAAAGTATTTATCTCTGTTTAAAGCAAGAGTGGCTTGTTCTTTTTGGGTAATTTTTTTCACAATCAAATAAATGATAAAGAAAAGAATTAATCCCACAATCAAACCAATAATTAACCATAACAAGTTCCACCATCCGCCAGCAAACAAACTAACTGCAGCCATAGTGGTTTGCTGTTCTTCCTCTTCTTCTACTGGAACCGCGCTAACATTGATGGCTAAAGATCCTCGAACAGTTTCAATATTTTTAGCATTAACTTCGGCATTATCAGACAAAGTTGTAGCAGTGCTGAAAAATTCAGGAGCGGCAACGCTTAAAGTAAAGCTTAGCTTTTTAGTTTGATTAGCTTTGATATTGCCAAGTAAAATTGTGCCATTAACATCGCCAACATAAGGCTGGCCGTCTAATTGAACATTGGATACATTTCCAATTTTTTCTGGCAAAATATTATTTAAAATAACATTTTCTAAAGCTTTTCCGTCTACAGAAGATACAGAAATTACCACATCAATTATATCTCCTGGTTCGGCTGAAACTACACTAGTCATTGCTCCAGAACAACTAAGAGAAGAATTTCTTCCAGTAACTTGCAAGCTTAAAGTTCTTGGCTGAACAACTACTGGAACCTGAGAAACTGGCTGTTGAATAATTGTAGTTGGAATAATAGCAGTTGGAACTTTTACAGCTTTTTTGGTGTAAACACTGTCTGACCAGGAATATAATCCTTGATCACAACCTAATGACCAAGCGCGATAATAATAAGTAACACCTTGAGATACTTCAGAATCAAAATATGATGATCCTGTTCCAAAGTAAGCGATTGATCCATCTGTGGATGAAATCGGATAAGAATATAATTTCTTGGTAATTACAGTGTAGCAAGCGCCTGCGCCTGGAGTCCAAACTAAGTTAACTCCATTAGTGGTAGCATATGCGTTGAAATTATAAGGAGAGTCTGGATTGGTAATAAACTTTAAAGTATTTCCATAAACTGTAGACCCACTATTATTAGTAGCTTCGGCTCGGAAGGAATATGCTTTTCCTTTTTCCAGGTTATAAACAATTGATGAAAAGTTTTGACCAGCTCTTTTGCTTGTAAGATATTGTGTATAGTATCCTAAACTATCATAACGACCATAGCCAAAGCGAACGCTGATATATTGGCCATTGTCTCCATCTAATTGGCCATTTAAGGTAGCACTAGTAGTTTTTATATCAGTAGCATTCCAAGTAGCAACAGCTAAATTTTGATAAGTTATTGTAGTTTTGTTTGCTGAACAGCTGGCGTTCATTCCGTTACCAGTTCCATAGCAAGTCCAATACCATGGGCCTGATCCACTCATTCCAGAAAATGTTCCGGCATTACATAAGTTTGCGGTTGGTGCGTATTCAAATGTTTGACCATTAGAATATCCACATTGTCCACTTACTTGGTAAGTTGTAGTTTTGTTTGCTGAACAGCTGGCGTTCATTCCGTTACCAGTTCCATAGCAAGTCCAATACCATGGGCCTGATCCACTCATTCCAGAAAATGTTCCGGCATTACATAAGTTTGCGGTTGGTGCGTATTCAAATGTTTGACCATTAGAATATCCACATTGTCCACTTACTTGGTAAGTTGTAGTTTTGTTTGCTGAACAGCTGGC
>JBAZNB010000002.1:0-111071 GCA_041649435.1 Minisyncoccota bacterium
TTGGCAGAATCAGTGGCTGAATTCAAAGAAACCAAGACAAAGCCTGATAAGATGCCGACAATCGCAATAACTACTAAGAGCTCGATTAAGGTAAAAGCAATAAGACGCTTGGATTTCATTTGTTTAAGATTGTTTTAATTTTTGAAAATAATCTTTCACTTTATTTACGACATCATCAAGGGAATGTTGAGTTTTAATTAAATAATCTGTTGCTCCTAATTTCATTGCCCTCTTTATTATTTCATCATCTCCCAAATTAGAAATCATAATAACTGGAATTTTTGATAATAAAGGGTTTGTCTTTAGTTCTTCTAAAACTTGGATTCCATCTTTTTTTGATAAAATAATATCGAGCAAAATAAGATCTGGTTTAAATTCTTTGGCCAAAGATAAAGCCATTTCCCCATCAGTTGCAATTTTAATTATAAAATCTTCGCCCTCCAATTTTTCTTGAAGCACTTTTTTTAAAACTTCTTCATCTTCTACAACAAGAACTTTCATAATTTTAATTATTTTTATTTAATTGATTTTTTACTTCTTTAACAACGCTTTCGAGAGTATGGTCTGTCTTTACTAAATAAGTAAATTGTCCGCCCCAGCCCATTGTCATGGCTTCAGCAATTTTTTCTACATCGCTAACATTGGAAAGAATAATCACTTTTACATGGGCACCCCAAGAATCTTGACGTAATTTTTTTAGCATCATCAAACCGTCCATTTTGGGCATTAAAATATCTAACAAAATAATATCCGGATGAACCTGCAAGGCTTTTTTTAATCCATCTTCGCCGTCTATGCCGATACTCACATCAAACCCTTCATTGGCAAATTTTTCGGCTAAAGAATTTCTCATTATAGACTCGTCTTCAATAATTAATATTTTCATATTTTTTATTTATTTTTATTTTTTTGGAACAGTAAAATAAAAAGTGGTTCCCTTTCCAGAGCTTGATTTAAACCAAATCTTTCCCCCATTTATTTCAATGGCATTTTTAGAAAAGAAAAGACCTAATCCGCTTCCAGAAGTTTTTTTATCTTGAGCCGCTACGCCCCGTTCGAATTTTTTAAAAATTTTAGCTTGGTCTTTTTTGGAAATAGCCGGACCAGAATTATGAATTGAAATGAGATAATAATTGTCTTGATTATCAACTGTTACGCTAATAACCGAATCTTTAGGCCCATAATTTATTGAATTGCTTAAAATATTAGAAAATGCTTCTTCAAATAGCAAGGGGTCTATTTTTGTATTTTTTATTTCGGTTTTAATAAATAATTTTATTTTTTGATTTCTTTGATTTAAATTCGGCTTAATCTGTTTGCATGACTTTTCAATAATTTCAGAAATATTTACCATTTTTTTATTAACCGGCCATTTGCCTGTTTCTATTCTGGCAACGTTCAAAAGCATGTTAACCAAATTAATTAATCTTTCATTAGAATCGTAAAGATCGTTTAAGCGTTCTCTATTTTTTAAAGAAAGATCTTTATCTTCTAAAAATAATTCCAAGGTCCATTTTGTGCCTGATAACGGAGTTCTTAATTGATGAGAAGCCAAAGAAAGAAATTCTGTTTTTGCTAAATCAAGCTCTTTTTCTTTTGTTATATCACGAAAAACTTCCACTGCGCCGATTACTTTTTCATCTAAATAAATGGGATTAATAATTGAGGAGCCGGGAAATTTTGTTTTATCTTTGCGGATATAATTCCAAACAAAAGGAGCGCTTTCTTGATTTAAATTGTCTTCAATAGGATTGCCTTTTAAAATTGAACGAATAATTTCATTTTCAAAAGATAAAAGTTCTCCTTTTTCATTTTCTCGAGGAACTGCTTTAATAAAATTATGTCCGATTACTTCTTCGCCCCGCCAATCAGTTAATTTTTCAAATGCTAAATTTGTTTTTAAAATTTTGCCATCTGCCCCAACAACAATTAATCCATCTCCGATTGATTGTAAAATTGCTTCATCTTTAGCAATCGCTTTGCTTATTTTTAAAGCTTGGGCTTTAACAATATCTTCAGCTAATTTACGTTCGGTAATATCTCTTACTGATTCAATCGCTCCAATAATTCTCCCTTTTTCGTCATGAAGCGGAGAAACTTTAGCATAAACATATGCTCCCCGTCCACCGTAAAGAGCGCTACAAAAAACTTCGGCACTTAAACATGCGTCTTCTCTTATTATTTTTGAATATTTTTTAATAATTTTTTGATCTTTTTTCCAAATCAAGTCCATTAAAACAGATCTTCTTTTTCCATAAAAAGGAATAGAATATTCGTGATTGCCTTTGCCAATCATATCCTCAGCGTTAATGCCAGTCATTCTTTCAATGGCTTTGTTCCAAATAATAACTTTTTTTTCTTTATCTAAAGCAAATGTAGCGTCTGGAAGAAAATCAATAATATCGCTTAAATTTCGCTCTGTCTTTTTTATTTTTTCAACGCTTAAAGAAAGCCCTTCTAATATTTGATTGGTATTTTTCTTTGACTCTTTAAGATTTTTTACTTGCTTTGAAAGCTCTTGATTGATAACTTTATATTTTTCTTCCAAGTTTTTGCTTTCTGTAACATCCTGAACCATAGATAATATTCCAACAACCTGATGGGCAGAATCTTTCAATGGCAAATCAAGCCATTCACAAATTATTTTTTTGCCTTTTTTAGTTTTATTATTTCTAATATCTTTTACAGTCCTTTTGCCTTGTAAAATAGTCGCTTGGATTTTTTTAATTTTATCTTTATCTTTTTTTTCTAAAATTAAATCAAACGCTTTTTTGCCAATAATATCTTTAGCTTTATAACCAAAAATTTTCTCCGCTGCCGGATTCCAAGTCATTACTCGAAAATCATAATCCCAGATAATACAGGCAACGGGCATGCGTTCAACCTGCAATAAAGATACTTTCTTTTTAAAGCTTTCTTCCAATAAAAGCTTTTTGCACTTATTGATGCCTTGAGCAGTAAAACTGCACGGCGCCCAATCTTTATTTTTTTTATTATTTTTTTTCATTTTCTATTATGAAAAAATTTTTTGGTTAAAATATTTAAGATCCTTATCTTTATTTTATATTATTGGATTGCCTTGTCAATAAAATAAAAATCAAAAATCCGACAATTATAAAACAACACGAATTCATCTTCCCTTCTTTCGTGTTTGTTTTCATAGTTCGATTCTCTTTTGATAATAAAATTGAGCCAGAGGCGAGAATCGAACTCATAGCCCCTTCTTTAAATTGAGCCAGAGGCGAGAATCGAACTCGCAGTCTCTTCTTTACGAAAGAATTGCTTTTCCGTTAAGCTACTCTGGCCGATTTCAAGAATTATTTAAATAAATCAATAATCCATTCTTTAATATTTTTAAAAAACTGCAAATTGTCAGATTGATTAGCTTCAACTAAAGAATTACCCTCTTCTTTCTTTATAACTACTACCTGTTCGCCTTCTTTTTTATATCCAAATTCTTCCCGAGCTACTTTTTCTACATATTCTTCGCTTCCGGTTATATTTAATTCTGCGCTTAATTTTATTTTTTGCGATTGCAACGAATCTGCTGCTTCATTAAGCTGAGTTAAGTTTTTATTATTTTCGTATTGTTCAAAAAAAATTCTAATATTGGAATAAGAAAGATAAACAAGCAAAAAGATACATCCAAAAAACCAAAATATTTTGGTTGCCAAATTTTGTTTTTTGGGGGTCTTTCTTTTTTTTGATTTTTTTGCTACCATTTAAAAAAATAAAATAATATTTTTATGAAAAAGTCAAAAAAATTATTTCGAATTATTTGGATAATCTTAGTGAGCTTGGTAGCTCTCGCTATGATTTTCGCCCTGATTGTTCCTGGAATGGGTATTTATTAAAATTAAGATCCAAACACTTTCAAAAATACTTCGGGAGGAATTCTTACCTCCCCTTTTGCTTTCATTTTTTCTTTTCCTTTTTTCTGTTTTTCTAATAATTTTTTCTTACGCGTGTAATCTCCTCCGTAAAGCGGTGCCAAAACATCTTTTCGATAACCACTTAAAGTTTCTCGACAAACAATTGTTCCTCCTATTTTTCCTTGCAATGGCACAGCAAAAGATTCCCGAGGCAAAAGCTCTTTCAATTTTTGAACAATTTTTCTCGCTTCGGCAATGGCATTATTTTTCGGTAAAATCCTGCTTAAGGCCTCTTCTGGTCTTCCAGCTACTAAAATATCCAATTTTACCAAATCAGTCTGTCTATATTCTATCTCTTTATAGGTCAAAGAAGCAAATCCTTGGGTAATATTTAAAAGATTTTCATAAAATTTACCAATAATTTCCCGCAAGGGCATTTCATAAATCAACAAATAACGATCAGCCCCAAAAGGATAAGAGTCAAGATGTTTGCTTTCTAGGTTTGATAAAAAATCAAATACTCGACCAAGATAAGCTTCATTGATTATTATTTTCACTTCTGCCCAAGGTTCAGAAAAATTTTTATAAGAATCAGACCAGCCTAATGGATTGTAAATCATAATTTCCTCTCCTTTTTGATCAAAAGCTTTATACGCCACTTGCGGAGCGCCAATTACTATTTCTAACCCAAATTCCCGTCTTAATCTTTCCATTGTTATTTCTGTGTGTAAGGTGCCCAAAAATCCACATAAAAATCCGCGTCCAAAAACATAAAAATTTTGTTGTTGATAAAAAAGCGCTGAATCATTTAATTTTAATTTTGCCAAAGCTATTTTCAATTGTTCAAAATCATCTTGATCTTCGGGATACATAGAAATAAAAATTTTCTGCTCTGGTTCTTTATATCCAGCCAAGGGTGCAATTTTTATTTCTGGATTATTGATGGTGATTGTATCTCCGATAATTCCCATTTTTTCAGCTTCTTTTATGCCCGTAGCAATATATCCTATTTCTCCAGCTTTTAATTCATTAATTGGTTCCATTTCAGGGTTAAAAACTCCAATTTCTTTACTTATTCCTTGGGCGGTAGAATTAATTAATAATAATTTTTCTCCTGATTTTATTTTTCCCTCAACCATTCGAACATAAGCAATAACACCCAAAAAAGTATCATATTTTGAATCAAAAATCATAGCTCTTAGTGGCTTTTCTGTTTCAGTTTTGGGTTGCGGAATTTTTTCAATTACTTTTTCTAAAAGCATTTCCACATTTTGCCCAGTTTTAGCAGAAATAGACATTATTTCCGCTTCGTCAATTTTTAAAAAATCGGCAATTTCTTTTTTCACGGCCTCGGTCTGGGCAGCTGGAGAATCAATTTTATTGATTACCGGAATAATAACAATTCCTTGAGCCCTGGCCAGTTCCAAATTAGTAATAGTTTGAGCCTGGATTCCTTTAGTAGCATCCACTAATAAAATTGCACCTTCAACTGCTGCTAAGCTTCGAGAAACCTCGTAATTAAAATCAATATGCCCTGGGGTATCGATTAAATTAAGCATTATCGGTTCTTTGGTTTTTTTATCTATCCAGCGCATTTTCACCGGAGTCATCTTGATAGTAATTCCTTTTTCCCTTTCTAAATCCATGGCATCCAAATATTGGGATCTCATTTTTCCGGTTTTAACAGTTTCTGTAATTTCCAAAAATCGATCCGCTAAAGTGGACTTTCCGTGATCGATATGACTAATAATAACAAAATTTCTAATCTTCATATTTTTATTTATTCTGCTGGCTATTTGCTTGGTTTGGTTGAATGGCAAATCTTGATTTTATTTTTTGAAAATAGCTTATCACAAAATTTACTTCCGGGCACTTGATTATAAAAGTGGCGCCCAAATATACTACTGTAGAAATTACGCAAACAACAATAAGCTGCCAAATTGATCCCCAAAAAGTATTTTCAAATAAACGGGTGGCTATGGCTAAAGATCCAAATCCAGCAAAACCCATAATAATTGTCGCTAAAAAAATTTTTGAAAAAGATTCTCTGATTTGTTTTAATCCAAAATCTCCGGTTTTTTTATATAGGAAAATAAACAAAAGTGCAAATTCTAAAAGCGAGCATAAATTAAAAACAAGAACTAATCCCAATAAAGGAAAATTAACCAGCCCGTCAACATCGAATGCTTGTTTTATAATTGCCACAAAAATATTATTCGCATTAAGCCAGGCTGGCAATGATAAAACTATTTCTCGACCGAAAAAATCAAGCAAAAAAACATTTCCCCCTCCAAATAAGGCCACAAATGGAAAAAATAAAATAATATTTAAAATCATATAAAAGACTGCGATAATTGTCGGAGTAATTGTGTCTTTAATGCTAAAAAATCCGCGCAAAATTATTGGCACCAAGCATTGGGTAGCCAAGCTTAAAACGTACACCCCTAGGGCAGCAGCTGTAATTGCCACAGCTGTTTCGTCAAATTTACCAGTTTGATAAATAATTTGAACAATTTGATTTCTTAAAATAAAAACCATTAATCCAATTGGAAATGCGAAATACAAAACTTGTAAAAATGTTTCCCGAAAACGAAGATAAAAATCAGGTTTATTATTCTCAACCCATAATTTTGAAAGTGCAGGAAAAACAGCTGTAGCAAAAGAAACTCCCAAAATTCCAATAGGCAAAAAACTTAAATTATAAGATAAATTAAAAACTGAGATAGCGCCGATACCGATTCCAGAAGCAATAAAAGTAGCTACTAAAAAATTAATTTGGGATGATGATGAGGCAATTATCCTTGGAATAACCAATTGGAAAAAATTACGGATAGCCGGATGATTTAATTTAAGAATTGCTTGATAACGATATCCGCAATTAACAGCTGAAGGTACTTGAATTAAAAAATGCAAAATTGCGCCGATAATCACGCCAATACCAGGGCCGAATATTCCATAATATGGAGATAAAAAAATAGTTCCTAGAATTATTCCTAAATTATAAAAAATTGGAGCCAATGAATAAATTAAAAATCTTTGAAAATAATTAAGAATTGTCGAAAAAATAGAAGAAATCCCAAAAAAGAAAACAGCAACAAAAATCAAGCGGGTTAAAGCAATTGCTTTGGCTTGATGCTCAAAAGAAAATTTTCCAATTAAGGTATTAATAAAATCAGGACTAAAAAACAAAAAAATAATAAAAAAAACAAAATAAACAATTCCGAAAAGATTAATCAAATAATTTGATATTTTCCAAGCTTCTGATTTGTCTTTTTTTTGATATTCAGAAAAAATAGGCAAAAAAGCAACGATTATTCCTCCAGCAAAAATAATACTATAAATCAAATCTGGAAAACGAAAAGCAGCATAATAAATATCAAGATCAATTGAAGCGCCAAAAGTTCCAGCCAACAATCGGTCACGAATCAAGCCTAAAAAACGGCTTAATAAGACCGTTATCATCATTACTAATGCAGCTATTTTGATATTTTTCTGCTCAGAATTAAAAAAACCTTTTAACGACATATAATAAATAATATCCTAATTTTCTTGGTTTGGCAAAAATATTTTTTAGTAATTAAATTTTAAAATTGACAAAAACAAATAAAGATTATATTATAATTCTTGCCTTAATGGGTCGAGCAGCCGCCCTTTCGCAATTTAGCGAATTGGGAGGAAAGTCCGAACTTCTATTCTTGCGCAAGCAAGTCTAAAAAGGTAGCGGGTAACGCCCGTCTCCGTTTCTGCCTATGGCAGCAGCGGAAGAGATGCGAACAGAGACGCCCAAGCTGAAAAGCAAGGGATCCCTTTGGGGAGAGCTTTATAAGAAATTATAAAGGTGAAACGGCTAAATTCTTACCCAGAAGCAAGAACAAACTCTTTTGTGAAAACAAAAGAAGAAAAGTAGTTCGCTTGAGGCGCAAAGTAATTTGCGTCCCAGATAGATGGCTGCATAAAACAGAATTCGGCTTACGGACCCAAAAAGGCAAAAATTATATGTCAAAACCGCCCCTAAAGGACGGTTTTGTTTTTTAAAATAAACTTTTATAATTTTGTTTTGTTTGATTATCCAAGGCTTGGTTAACCATAGCATCAGCTTCTTTGTTTTGCTCTCGCGGAATATGCTTAAAAAAAACTGATTTAAATTCTGTTTTTAAATTCCAAATAATGATAAAAAAATCTTGAATTCTCTTTTCGCTTAATTTATATATTCCATTCATTTGCTTTACCATCAGCTCTGAATCAGCCCTAATTTCCACTTCGGCTTGTTTTGTTTTTTCTTTTCCAAGTAATAATTTTAATTTTTTCAAAGCAAAAATTACCGCATTATATTCAGCTTCGTTATTAGTCATATTGTCGCCTAAAAATTCTCCGTATTTTTTTATTACTTGCCCTTTTTCATTGCAAATTACTGCTCCAATTCCAGCTGGACCAGGATTACCCCTAGCTCCCCCATCTGTATAAACGATTATTTTCATAAAATTTTTAATTAAATTATAAAATTATTATAGCAAATAACTTCATAATATCAAACCAAGGATTGACTTCTTGGTTAAAATAATCTATATCAAAAATAGTAACTTTTGGAGAAAAACAATGGCAACAACACCAGAACTTGAAAAGGCCTTGCAAGAAATTACAAGCGCCATGGAAAGAGAAACAAAGGAATCACGAAAACTATCTAAAGAAGATCTTCGCAAATTACCCTATATTGATGCCGAAGATTACTTAATCAATGGCGAATGTCTTGATTTTAAAAAGAGCTAAATGCTCTTTTTTGTCCACAATTAAAGCTATTGACATATATTTTATTATATTCTATAATATTATTATACAGGAGGAACAAAAACATGAGTATTTGCCCCATCTGTGGCCGCATAATGTGCGACCACTCTCCAAAAGAGAGACAACAGTCTCCAGAGGAAACGTACCGCAATTTGACAAAAGAGGAAGAAGAAGTCTATCAAGCTGGCAATCTAAAAAAAATTCTCAAAATTGCTAACGAAAGAATAAAAAATGGAAAAAAAATTTATCCTTGCTTAATAGTCTTCTGAACAAGTCCAGACCCCCGGCGTTGCCGGACAATTTAAAAAATTGTGACTAAGGGTCTCTTTTTTTTATTTTAAATTTAAATTATGAAAATATTTAAATAAAGCTTCTCGAAATAATTCTAAATTTTCATTTTTTACTGTAAACCCGGCCGCAGCTGGATGACCGCCAAAGGTTCTTAATAAATTTTTGCACGACTCCATTGCTTTTACGGCATTTAATCCTTTGGGCAAACGCACTGTTCCCCTACTGAAATCATTATATTTTTGATAAAGAAAAACAGGCTTATTATAATAATTTGTTAAACGAGAAGCTACGGCTCCTAAAAATTCAATATTATATTGCGAAGAACCTTGAAAAATAACAGGCAATAAATTATCTTCTCCGATTATATATTTTAAATTATCAGTTAAAGAAATAATTTCTTTTTGCCTATTCTCATGCTCTGCTATAAATTCTTTAGCCATTTTTTTTGCTTTTTCAAAATCAGGCTCAATCAAATAAGCATAAACAAGCATTACATGATTTTCCATTTTTGAAGAGTTAAGAATCCCATTTATTTTAGAGACTAAATCTCTTTTTGAAGGAAAGCTGTCTTTTCCTAAAACTTCCACCAAGGCTCGAAGCGAAGGCCGATTGCTTTTTTCAATATTAATCAATCCTTCAAAAATAAAATCCCTGTTTTCATCTTCTTCAATCATCATGTCCGCAATAGTAGCCAAGGCTGTTAATTCCAATAAAACTTCGCGAAGCATTCCAGACATTTTTTCTTTTAGTATTTCTACTGCTAATTTAAAAACTAACCCAGCATTACAATATTCCTTAAATAAAAAATTGTCTTCAGGCTGTTTTGGGTCAACAATCAAATCAGCTTCTGGAAGCTGGCCAGATACTGGAGTGTGGTGATCTATTATAATCACTTCAAACCCGAATTCCCGGGCATTTTTTATTTCCTCAAAATTGGTGATTCCGCAATCTAAGGTAATTAATAAACCAGCTTTTTCTTTTCCTTTGGGATTGAATTTTTCTTTAATAAATTCCAAAGCTTTTTCGTTCAATCCATATCCTTCATTTTTTCGATCCGGAAAAAAGGCTGGAACTGCTGGATATTTTTCTTTATCTTTTAAGCTTAAAGATGAAATTAAATTATCAATAGTTTCTTTAAGAATAACCGCCGAAGATACTCCATCCATATCCGAATCAGCAAAAATAATTATTTGCTCCCCTGCTTCAACTGCTGATTTTATCCTCTTTGCCGCCTCCTCGATATTCTTTATTTTCATATTAAAATTTATTTTTTAAAACCTTAATCCCTGGCAATTCTTCTCCAGAAATATAATCAAGCATGGCTCCTCCGCCCGTAGAAATATAATCAAAATTATCCTCCATTTTCATTTGATGAATAATATCAACTGTATCCCCTCCGCCAACAATACTATAAGCTTGACTATCGGCAATGGCTTTTAAAATTTCTTTAGTGCCTTGTCGAAAATAACTATTTTCATAATAGCCCAAAGGACCATTCCAAATAATAGTTTTTGCTTCTTTAATAATTTCTTTGAATTTTTCTATCGTTTCCGGGCCAATATCAAAAATATTTTCTTCTTTTCTAACTGTGCCCACTGCGCCTAATCGCAAATAATTTTCACTTAAATCAGATAAGGCTATTAATCCATCAACCGGCAAATGAAGCCTAGGACTGGTTAATTCCACTGTATCAATTACGTCCATTAAAAGGTCTTCTTCTCGGCTCCATTTTTCTTTTATGCAAAGCCCTTTGACTGTTAAAATTGAATTAGCTATTTTCCCGCCAATTAAAATATTGTCTGCTCTTTCTAAAAGTTTTTGAATTAATTTTGTTTTGGTAGAAATTTTTACTCCGCCAATAATTGCCACAAATGGCCGGACGGGATTATTCATTGCTTTGTCAAAAATATTTAATTCTTGCTCTAATAAAAATCCAGCACAAGCTGGCAATAATTGCGGAAGCCCGTAAGTAGAAGCATGAGCGCGATGGCAAACACCAAAACCTTCTTGCACAAAAATATCGCCAAGCATGGCCAGGTTTTCAACAAACCTAGGATTATTTTCCTTTTCTCCAGAATTAAATCTTAAATTTTCTAATAAAATTATTGATCCCGGTTGTTTTATAGAATCAATCATTTTTTTCAATTTTGGTCCTGGGGCTTCGGATAAAAAATGAATCGGCTGTTTAATAATTTCGGAAATCCTGCCAACTAAAGGCGCAAAAGAAAACCCTGGATCAGTCTCTTCGGGATCCCCTAGATGGCTCATTAAGATAACTGTTTCTGCCCGTTCTTGTAAATATTTAATTGTGGGAATTGTTTTTCTTATTCTAAAATCATCTGAAATCTGGCCGTTTTTATCCAAGGGAACATTAAAATCACACCTTACCAAAACTTTTTTATTTTTAACATCAATATTTCTTAAGTTAAGCATGGCTTGATAATTATATTAATTAATAACCATTATTATTTTAGCAAAAAAAACAAAAAATAAAAAGAAACAAGTACTTTCTCGCTTGTTTATCTATTTAAGAAATGATTGAAAGCTTGTTTTTTTATAATTAATTATGAGCCCATGTTTGAGAGTTTCCTTCGAATAAATCTCTGGTGAGATTTTTCTCAGACCCGGCTCGCTGTCGTCACAGCTCCGCCCTTGATTGATTACGGCTCATGTTTGTAAGTTAAACTCCCAAACATTCAATCAAGCCCCCAAACATTCAATCAAGCCCCCAAACATTCAATCAAGCCCCCAAATATTTTTTAGATTATATTTTTTAAAAAATTATTTTATTTAATAAATTAATAAAAAATAGTTTAAAAAATTAGTTTTTGATACAACGCACTGAAAATCCGTTTACCTTGTCAAATACACACCGAGCGACCCCACTGCTTGTTGTCCACATGAGACGATTCCACGCCGAACCACCGCTCTGTGTCGACGACCACCAGTATCCGAAATAATTGCGATAATAAAAGTAACTATCATACATTCGAAACCCAGCAAGTAGCCCAGTCCAACCGCTAGAATTATTGCCGCCTGAAGTAAATAAAGAAAGTTTGCTTGCAGCAGTAGCACAAGAACTAGCACCGGTATCGCTCTCATTTCTATTTGGATCGCAAGGCTGACCACTATCTTTCAAATAATTTTCCAAAGTATATTGCTCAGCATCAGTAGGAATATGCCAGCCTGCAGGGCAAATACCTTGAGCTCCAGGAGTGGTTACATAACCCATGGCCTCATTCCAAGAATAAAGCCCGCCGTAAACTGCACAATCCCCGCTCGTTGTATGAATGGCACTATCAGAGCCATTACACCATTTTTCAATAATTCCATTATTGGTCGGCATAGTTCCTGGGGGAATAATGGTGGTACCAACGTTTAAATTCTCTTTAAACCAGCATTGGCTACCAATCAAAACAGTGGCATAGCTCTTGCCCGAATAAACAACCGCATTACCGCAGACAAAACTTGTTGCAGGGAAAGCAGCAGTCACGATTCCGGAATTAATTGGATTAGAATCAGAGGTTGCTCCAGAAACAGTAAAGAAATTAGCAGCCACGCCAGTAAACGTATAACCAGCCTTGGCAGTTAAAGTAATCGTGGCTGTGTAAACAGTGCCACCGGCAAAAGTAGTAGGATTGCCATTCCAAGCAATTGTTCCAGTGTATTGGCTGGTTTCGGTAATAGCAGTGTCTGGAGTGGCGCCTGTGACTGGAGCAGTTACGCCAGGAATAGCCGCAATGTTAACAATCTGTAAATCTCTGGTTGCTTCACAATTAGCAGTCGTGCCGCTGTTTAATCCTTCACAATCCCAGGTTACTGAACCTCCTAAGCCAGGGAAAGACGGGGTGGAAGGGTTAGTATTGCCAGCTAAACAGAAAGTATCCTCTCCATAAGTCGTATCACTGGAAGAATAGTTTTTGTTAGCTGTGCCACAAATTCCATCAATCTTTTTGTTAGCTGAACAAGAATCAGTTTCTCCGCCATAAGCACCAAGACAGGTCCAGGTCCAAGGGCCAGAGCCAGAGACTTCAGTGTTTGTTCCAGTTAAACAAAGGTTTTCGGTAGGAATTTCATAAAAAGAAGAGCCATGAGCTGAACCGCAAGCTCCATCAGAAGGAGCTTAGTAGTAAAAACCAGCCGTGCTGTCATAGCCATAAGCATAAGTATCAGAAAGAACCGATTCAATAGTAAATTCATTGTTTCCAGCAGAAGAATAAGTATAGAAAGAGCCTGATTTAGGATCAGAGGGAAAGACTGCTAAATACGGACTAAGGATTTCGCCTAAAAGATCATCGCAAGAACTGGTTTCAATACCAAAGTTACAATCTCCTTCAGGTAAAGTTCCGCCTTGAACAGTGTATTGGATTAAAGCGTTCTTAATCGTGGCCACGTCTGCTTTCCGCCGGGCGTCATTAGCCGCATTAGTAGCATTATTTAAAGACACAATCACAAAACCAGAAAGGACTCCAACAATTGCGATTACTACCAATAATTCAATCAAAGTAAAAGCCTTGGTTTTGTTTTTAAAATTAATATTCATGAAATTAATAAGCTGTTGTATATTATTACAAATATTATACCAAGCGAGATAAAAAATGAAAAGGATTGAAATAAAAAATGTTTAGGGATAACACCCCTAAACATTCTTTTAATCAAATTTAATAGTTTCGCCAGGGACTATCTCTCCTATTTCTGATTTTTTTCTTAATGGCTCTGAATTTGTTTTTTTATTTTCTTCATTTTTGGCTTGTTTTAAAATATCTTTTAATCCTGCGAAATCAATTTCTTTTTTTTGTTTCGATTCTTTATTTTCAAAATTTTCTTTCTTTGGAAAAGGATTTTTTTTCTTTTCGCTTGGAGTAAAATTTTTCGCTTCTTTTTCCAAACTAATTGATTTATCCTGACTAATTGGTTTTTCTGGAAACGAAGAATTATCCTCTTTGCTGCTAGTTATTTTTTTTAAACAAGTTTTGCAATAAGCTGGTCGGTTGGGATCGGGCTTAAAAGGCACTTTCATCTTCCGACCACAACTAGAACATTCGGCATCATATAATTCCATTGGTTCACGAAAAGAAGGCTGTTTTAATTTTCCTGTTCCATTTGGAACATCTGGCTGGGTATTAGCGGCAATTCTTTCTTCTACATTTTTTCTATTTGTTCCATAAACATTTCTTGAGGCCTGGATTATTTCCTCACGATAAGACACATCTAAATGGGCAACCGGAGATAATGTTTCTGCAGAAAAAGGCCGAGAAGTAATTCCATCAATAGCTAATTTTACAAAAATATTCTGCTTGGGCAAATTAACCAAATCTTGCATTGAAAATTCAGGAGAAAATTCTCGCTCTAAAAATTCCGCATCATCAGCACCAACCCGAAAAGAAACCATTGTTCCCACGTTTCCAAATACAGCATCACGAACATTTTCTTCCATCTGTGTAATATATTGATGGGCTAGAATAAGAGACAAGCGGTATTTTCTAGCTTCTGATAAAATAGTAGCAAAAGAATCAGTAGAAAAATTTTGAAATTCATCAATATAAAGAATAAAATCGTTTCTTTGCGGTTCAGGAATATCAACTCTAGACATAGCTGCTAATTGAAGCTTGGTAATCAGCAAAGCCCCTAAAAGACGGGATGACTCTTCTCCAACTCGGCCCTTGGAAAGATTCATAATTAAAATTTTCTTGCCATCCATAATCTTTCTCATATCAATAGTAGAGTGTTGCTGGCCGATAATATTTCTAATAATAGGCACCGAAGTAAATTGTCCGATTTTATTTTGAATTGCCGCAGTAGCTTCCACTTCATAACGCTGAGTATAGCGGGCAAATTCTTTAGTCCAAAAGGCTTTTACAACTGGATCTTGAAGCTTAGCAACAATTTCTTCCCTCCATTCAACATCAGAAAGCATTCTGTTTATTCCAAGCAAAGTAGAGCCCGGTATTTCCAAAAGGGCTAAAATTGTATTATTCAAAATATATTCCATTCGTGAAGACCAAACATCGGGCCAGATTTTTTTAAAAACAGCCATTAATCCCCCAGCAATCAAATGTCGATAAGACGGATCAACATCTTCCATGATATTGAAAGCAATTGGATTTTCTAAATCAGCTGGATTAAAATAAACAACATCATTTATTCTTTCTTTAGGAATAAAATCCAAAATTTCTTCTGCCGCTTCGCCATGAGGATCGATAAACCCAACTCCATTTCCCCGACGAATGTCTTGAACAATCATATTCTTCAATAATTCTGTTTTTCCCATTCCAGTTTTTCCAATTATATAAACATGTCGGCGTTTATCATCCGTTTTAATTCCAAACCTTTTTTTCTCACTTCGAAAAGTAGTGCTGCCAAAAAAGGTAATCTGTTTGTTGTGTTCGGATTCCATTATTTTAAATATTTTTTAAAAAATTATTCTTCCACTGGCAAAGAAATTGGTGGAGCCACTTTCTTAACTTCGATTCTCTCCAAAGCTGGAGATTGTGCCACTTCATGTCCTGGAAAATGAAATATTGTTGCCAATTCTTCAGTGTTTAAAACAAAAGTTCCTCCTGGCGCTGGATCTCTTTCCCGATATCGTAAAAACATGTTTCTTTTTTTAATAAAAAGCCTGCTTTCTTTAAAATAATCAGGAGACTGGATTTTTGTAATTGTCATTTTCCAGGGCTTTAAACCATTAGTATTTTGCGTACCAAATTGTGCAGTAAAGCTCGGGCCAAAAGCTTTCATTGCTGGATTAAAAACATCTTTCCTGGCTAAATAAATAAAACGAAGATTGCACTCATAACAAGTTTTTGAAATCTTTCTTTCAATCGCACTAATAACATCTTTTTCTCCTGGAGACAAAAGCATTGCCCCGGGAAATAATTCTTGTTTTTTTTCTTCATCTTTTCTCGGCCCTAATAGTCCCAAGAAAAAATTAATAAATGTTTTAATAAACTCAGTTAGCATTGATTCTGGTCCGCCAGAAGTAGCGGAAGATGGATCTCCCCTTTTTAAAAGACGATCAACTTCTTTTTTCCCTCGACCCACAAAATCATTTTCTTCAACACTAATTGGCCTGGCATTGATTTGAAACCAAATATATTCTCCTTTTCCCATTTTTGAAAACAGCTCTAAAATACTTGATAGCGGATCTAGCCTTTTTTCTTCATCAGGAATATCAGGCTTTTCTTCCCAAAAATCAGCATAAGTTCTTAATGGGTAGATGTCTGGTTTTAGAGGCATAAAATCACAACCCCACATGTCCCAATCTTTATTGGGAAGGTCTTGAGGTATGGTGGCTACATAATCCGGAACTTCAAACAGTTCTATTTGAGGATATTGCGCATAAAGAGTAGCCTCTAAAAGCTTTCTTGCTCCTTCTACGGTTCGAATAAAAAAATGTGGAGTTCCCTCAATACTAACCATTTCAAAAGAAGTACCCATAATTATCTTGCCTTCAAAAAAAGTAGTACGCCAATCACTAGGTGGATCATAAGAAGTCCAAAAAGAATTAAAAAAGTTTTCCATTGCTCGCAAAGGTTTTACAACTTGTTCTGGAATTTTTACTTCAAGAATAACTTTTTTTCTGGAAACAGCATAATTTGTTTCCATATAAAAAACAAAAGCCCAGCGTAAAAGCGGGTAAAAAATAAAAGGTAAAGGAATCCACCAAAAATCGAAAAATAAATTTTTAGCGAGCAAAACAAAAGGAGACGAAGTTTCCTGGACAGAATTGATTGTTTGAAGAGCTTGGATTATTAATTGGTCTGCAGGCATTAGAATTAAACTTCTCTAATTTTGTATTTTCCTTCACCGTCTTTTTCAAAATGATTTTTATTTTGGAGACTTAAAAATATTGTTGAGTCTTTAACGATTCTTTGTTTTTTTACTTGATCGATTATTTCTTCTTTGGATAATGAACATTCGGAAGCTTTTAAAACATTTTGGATAATGTCTTTTACTCGACCAGGATAATAACCCCAATCTTTTAAAGCATAAAAACCTCGGCCAACCAAAACAAAATCATTATTGCGGATTAATTCATTATGAACGGTCTGGGGATGTAATTTGTAGCCACGATTTTCTTTTTCTTCTATTTGCTTGTTTAGCTTGAAAATAAGATCTGTAATCTCTTTAAAATGAAGAGGCTTTTTATTTTTCTTCAAAATAACAACTACTTTGTCTTTAACGGTTCGAGGATTTATTTCCGGACATGATTTTAAACCAATCTTATCTCCCTCAAGAGAAATAAAAATATTTTTTGAAATTTCTAAAATTCCAGAAAAAGCTTGTTTAGAAGAACATATTTTTTTTCCTTCTTCATTCTCTTTTTCAAATTCTGCAAAAAGATTATCTAATGTGTCTGGCTCTTTTCCGTTTTCAAATTTTTTCACAAATCTAGCTGCTTCTTTTTTTGCAAATTCAGCCAAGTTTTTATCAAGAGAATAAAAAGCAAAAAAAGATTGGTCTTCTTTTGTTTTTTGCAAATCAGAATCTAAGGCCAACAAAAACATAATATAATTTTTCTCTTCTGCTGACCCAAGCTCGGATAACAAAGTTGCTTCTTTTTTCAAACCCCCACTTTCTTTTATTTTTTGCTCAAAATAAGATTTAATAACTTCAAATTTTGATTTAATAGGTTGGGTTTGAATTATTTTTTTTGCTCTTTTTAAGCCGTCGGCTTCAATTTGCCTTACCCTTTCTCTGGTAATTTTATAGCTTTTTCCAATGGCTTCTAGGGTTTCTCCTTCGGTTTTTTTACCTAAAGAAAATCTCCGTGAAAGAACATTTTTTGTTCTTTCCGGCATTTGTTTTAAGATGTTTTGAGTAATTGTTTTATAATCTAATTCCATAAAAATATAAGATATTGGATATTAATAAATTAATAACATTTTTAAAACAATGTGTCAAGTAGCAAAAGGCAAACCTAGCTGCGAGAAGACTTTTTTTGCCTATATTTCAACCAAGAAACCAATAACGGGCTGGCTAAAAACACTGAAGAAAAGATACCGATTAGCACTCCGATCCCAATAGTTAAGGTAAAATATTTCAAACTTTCTTCGCCGATGAAAAAATAATATAAAGAAATTACTGCCAATAAAACAGCTAAAGATGTATTAATGCAGCGGGAAAAAGTCTCATTTAATGATTTGTTTACCACTTCTTCGTAGCTCATATTTCTGGTTCGTAAAAGATTTTCCCTAATTCTGTCAAAAACAACCACAGTGTTGTTTATACAATAACCAACAATGGTTAATAAGGCAGTTACAACTGGAATTGTTAATTGAGCGCCGTATAATTTTCCTAAAATCGCTAAAACTCCCAAAGGAATAATAATGTCATGAAAAAGCATTAAAGTTGAAGAAATTCCATAACCAAAAGAACTGATTGGTTTGGAAACATTTAAAAACGCCACGGCAATATATAAAAGCATTGCCAACAATGCAACAATAACCACAATAATGGTTTTATTTTTTAATTCGCTTCCTACCAAGGCACTGATAGTTTCAATACTGCTTGATTGTTCATCAATTTTATTTTTTTCTCCTAAAGATTTTAAAACTTCAGAATAAGAAGCGCTGCTAATATCTGTTTTGCTTACTTTGATAACTATTCCTTTATCTCCGATTGGCTGAATTTCTGCTCCTTGAAAGCCATCTATTTCATTTAAAGAATTGCTTATTTCAGATATTGCCGGCCGACTTTCAGAATATTGAATTGAAATCAAACTTCCCCCTTCAAAATCCATTCCTAATTTTAGGCCAAAACTGAAAATAGAAATCAAGCTGGCAAGAATAATTATAATTGATATTGCGTAATATATTTTTGAATATTTTGTAAAATTAAAATTCATACGAGTATTTTTATGACCAAAGCCATTTAATTTTTCCAATTATTGTTCTAGCAAACATTAACAAGAAGATGTGTGTTACTATTACTGCTGAAAATAAACTTAAAAGAATACCTAATGTCAAAGTAAAGGCAAATCCTTTAATAAAGCTGGTTCCCAAAAAGAAAAGAATCAAAGCTACGACCACAGTAGTAAAATGCCCATCTCGAATAGATGGCCAAGCCCTTAACATTCCTTGTTCAATTGCAGACATTAAATCTTTGCCTTGTTTTAATTCTTCTCTCATTCGGCTAAAAATTAAAATATTAGCATCAACCGCGATTCCTAAAGAAAGAATCAATCCGCCAATACCAGCCAAAGTTAAAGTAACAGGAATTGATTTTATTAAAACAAATAAAATAGCTACATAAATCAACAAAGCAAAAGAAGCTAATAATCCTGGGAAGCGATAAACAAAAATTAAGAAAATAGCAATTAAGATCAAACTCCAAATTCCTGATTTAATGGCATTTTCCATTGTCATAGCTCCCAAAGTTGGGCCGACTTTTTCCTGAACAATTGGATTGCCAAGGGGTACTGGTAAAGCTCCCTGATTTAATCTGGCCACTAATGTTTTTGCTTCAGCAACGTTAGTAATTCCAGAAATAACTGCTGTGCCTCCACCGATTTTTTCGTCTACTCGAGGAGCATATAAATCACTTCCATCAATTTCATTATCTCCGTTTGTATCAATAATTGATCGGCCATCTAAAAAGATAGCAATTGTTTTATTAACATTTCTTCCAGTTACTTCTTCAAAAACTTTTGCCCCCTCATCATTAAATTTCAATTCTACTAAAGGCGCGCCAGTTGTCTGGTTAAATTCTAAACTAGCCTTTTGAAGATATCGGCCGGTTAATTCTGTTGACTTATATTCTGATTCAAGAATTAAAATCCAATCCGGAACTTGCTGAATCAAGGCATCTTTTTCTTCTTGTGTTTTGTCTTTATTCGCTTCTAAAATATCATTGATTTCCTTTCTTTTAGCATTGATTTTTTCCAATTCTTCGGCACTTTTTTCTTCATAGAATTCCAAAAGAGGAGTTTCCCCAATCCATTCTATGGCCTGATCAATACTTTCCATGCCCGGCAATTCTACAGCCAAACGATCGCTTCCATAAACTTGGATAATCGGTTCCGCCACTCCGAAAATATTAATTCTTCTTTCAATTAAATCCCTTAAGCCATTCATTACTTCTTTTTTTTGGTCTTCGGGAATTTTGCTTAAATCAGCTTTATATTCCAAATGAACTCCGCCTTTCAAATCAAGGCCAAGTTTATATTCAGGAGTATTTAAATGAGGAAGGCTGGTTTTAATTTTTCCGTTTATTGCGTCAATCGCCTGGTTATAAGGAGCTGGGTAAGAAAATATTCCGGCTCCGAGAGCAAGAATGATTATTAAAATAAAAAATATAGTTGTTTTCTTATTTGACATAGTCGCTTGTTATCAATTCAACATACCGCCTGCCCGACCAGAGAATATGAAAAAAGATATAGTTTAAAATTAATTTAACTAATAATGGTTATTTTTAGCATAAACTTAAAATGCTAATAAGTCAATATTCTTTTATTTTCTAGCTAAGATGCCTTGTTTTTATATTTTTGTAAAAGCCATGAGCTTGATTGCACTTTTCCTCCGTGCCCAACATTAAAAGCCATTTTAATTCCATATTTTAAACAAATCCCCCCTTCTGGAGTATTGCCCTTTTTTCGATCTCCGCCATTGGCAAAAATATCAGGTTTTAATTCTGCCAATTCTTTAGCCACGCTCATATCTTCTGGATTTTTTTTGTGCTTAGTATAAATAACTTTATCTACCCATTTTATATTTTCAATTATTTCTTTTCTTTCTTTTTGAGGCATAAAAGCATATCCTTTTTTCTTTTTCAGCCAATTATCATTATTCAAAATTACAATTAATTTGTCGCCAAAAGATTTTGCTTCTTTAAACATTCTAACATGTCCAATATGAACAGGATCAAACCCGCCGGAAACAGCCACAACAATTGGTTTTTTTTGTTTTTTAGTCAATGATTCCTTTTTTGACATTATTTTGTTTTTTAGTTATATTATTTATATGTACGTTGTTCCCAGCGAACTGGCAAGAAAAGACCGAATCGCTCGCCAAAAATTTGATGCCTCCCATGCTTTTGGGAAGCCTATGACAGACTTTCTCTGTCCAAAATGCAATCACCCCATGGTCAACACCAAAATGTGGGGCCCGACCTGTCCTGAATGTAGATGCATTATAACATTATAACATCTCTTTCATCAGGTCTTTTTTTATTTTAAAAAATTTAATCAACTTGATTCCTTTCCGCAACACTTTTTGTATTTTTTTCCACTACCGCAAGGGCAAGGATCATTTCGTCCGATTTCTTTCTTCTCTATTTTGTTATCTTTGTTTTTTCTTTCTTCTACCATGGCTTGATTTTGAGATTGTTCTTGCGTTTTTATAATTGCTGGCCCGGCCTTCATTATATTATTCACCAATAAGTTTTCGAAATTAAGCAATAAAGCATCAAATAAAATTCGGGCTTCTTTTTTATATTCAATCAAAGGATCCCTTTGGCCATAAGCTCGCAAGTTTACAGAATCTCGCAAAGAATCCATATTTTCCAAATGCTCAGTCCAAAGCATATCCAAAATTCGCAAAGCAAAAACTTTTTCTATTTGTCTTATGTTTTCTAATCCCAATTCTGTCTCTTTCTTTTCGTAATCGTTTTTATTAAATCCAAAATTTTCAATTTTTTCTAAAATTTCCTGTTTCAATAAGCCTTGTTCAGCGCCTTGAATAATTTCTACTCTTTTTTTATAAATTACTTCTCGATGTTTATTTAAAACATCATCGTATTCCAAAGTTCTTTTTCGAGAATCAAAATGCGCTCCTTCTATTTTTGACTGAGCCGATTCAATGCTTTTGCTAACAAACCCGTTTTCAATAGGCAAATCTTCGGGCATATTAAATCTTTCCATTAAATCTTTTATTCTGTCTCCGCCAAAAATCCTGATTATATCATCTTCCAAAGAAACAAAAAATTGCGTTGTCCCAGGATCGCCTTGCCGACCCCCTCGACCACGAAGCTGATTATCAATTCGGCGCGCTTCATGCCGTTCTGTGCCAATAATATGCAATCCTCCCAAAGATTTAATTTTTTCTTTTTCTTCTAAAGTGCAAGGATTTCCTCCCAAAGCAATATCAACTCCTCGACCAGCCATATTCGTGGCAATGGTTACAGTGTTTAAAGCTCCAGCCTGAGCAATAATTGATCCTTCTTGCTCATGATTTTTAGCATTTAAAATATTGTGAGGCACTCCTTCTCGGCTCAAGAGAGCACTTAAATATTCGTTTTTATTTATGCTTGTTGTTCCAACCAAAACAGGCTGTCCGGTAGCGTGTCTTAATTTTATTTCTTCAACCACGGCTTTAAATTTTCCAGTTTCATTTTTATAAATTCTATCTGGAAAATCTTTTCTGATTACGGGCTTGTTGGTGGGAATAACAATCGTGTCTAAATGATAAACCTTATCAAATTCTTCAGCTGAAGTTTCTGCGGTTCCAGTCATTCCTGCTAATTTTTTATACATTCGAAAATAATTTTGGAAAGTTACAGAAGCCAAAGTAATTGACTCTGGTTTTATTTCCACGCCTTCTTTGGCTTCGATGGCTTGATGTAATCCACCAGACCATCTTCGTCCAGGCATTAATCTTCCGGTAAAAGTATCCACAATCACCACTTCTCCGTTTCTAACTACATAATCTTTATCTAGTTTAAAAATTATTTCTGCTTTCAGGGCTTGTTCTAAATGATGTAAATATTGAATCCCCCTTTCATTATATATATTGCCGGCATTTAATATTTTTTCAATTTGATTAATCCCTTGTTCAGTTAAGGTAACGGCTTTTAATTTTTCATCAACTTCGTAATCAGTTTCTTTGTTCAATCGTGGAATAATTCGGGCAAACTCCGAATACCAATGAGAACTCTCTGTATCAGGAGCAGAAATAATCAAAGGTGTTCGAGCTTCATCAATTAAAATAGAATCTACTTCGTCAACAATAGCAAAATAATGTTCTCGCTGAGTTTTATCTTCCAAGCGATAGACCATATTGTCTTTCAAATAATCAAAGCCAAATTCATTATTTGTACCATAAGTAATATCAGCATTATAAGCTTCGCGCCTAGAAATCGGTCGCAAAAAATTCTCCACTACTTTAAATCCACCCAAGTCGTCTCTTTTTTTATCTTCATCGTCTCCTGGTTTTTTATAATTTGGATCATATAAAAAAGATTGTTCGTGGTTTACACAAGCAGTAGTCAAGCCAAGGGCATTATAAATTTGTCCCATCCAAACAGAATCTCTTCGGCTCAAATAATCATTTACTGTTACCAAGTGCGCACCCTTGCCTTCCAAAGCATTTAAATAAATTGCCAATGTGGCGGTTAAAGTTTTTCCTTCTCCAGTTTTCATTTCCGCAATTTTTCCTTGATGAAGAACAATTCCTCCAATCAACTGGCAATCAAAATGTCTTTGATTTAAATTTCTTCGCGCTGCTTCTCTAACAGAAGCAAACGCTTCTGGTAAAAGATTGTCTAAAGACTCCCCTTTTTTCAAACGATCTTTAAATTCATTAGTTTTATTTTTTAGTTCTTCGGCTGAAAGATTTTGAAAATCTTTTTCCAAAGAATTTATTTTTTCAACAATCGGAGCAACGCTTTTTGCATATTTTTCATTAGCGTTTCCGAAAAGATTATTTAAGATAGACATAAGTAATATTATTAAAACAGGCGATGGAAATCAAAGTCCTATCGCCTGCCAAAAATTCTAGATTTCTTCTTGTTTTATTTTTATTTCTTTTTTTCTTTCCGTTTCCAGCCTTTCTTTAAATTTTGTAAGCTGAGCTTGAATATCTTCTCTGGCTTTAACTATAGCGGTTTTGATTGTTTCTTCTTCGGCATAAGCCCGCAATAATTTTCCTCTAGGCTCTGAAATCATTATTTTAGCGCTATAAATATCACCTTTTTGCTGGCGAAGCGTAACTAGACCAAGCTCTATTTCTATTTTTCTTAAAGAATTCTCCAGTAAAAGCTTTTTTAACCTTCCAACTTTTTGATTAACGAATGTTTCTAATCCCGGAGTTAATTTTAAGTCTTTTGTTTTGATTATTATTTCCATAATCTAAGAAAATAATAACACAGCCAAAATAAAAAAACAACCCTGAGTCAGGGCTGTTTTTAGAGAAAATTATTTTTTCTTTTTTGCAGCTTTTTTAGCTGGTTTCTTTGCAACTTTTTTAGCTGGTTTCTTTACAACTTTTTTTACAGCTTTTTTAGCTGGTTTCTTTTTTGCTGGCATTTTTTTAAAAGTATTAGTTCTTATAACTCGACCTTTTAAAGGCGACTGAATATTTTTTTTAAAAAATTATTTTTATTTTTATAAAAATTAATTTTGGAAAAATATTTTTATAAATATTTTTTAAAAAAATATTTTCTCTATATTCATTTTCTTATATTTAAAATATTTGTCAATATGTTAATAACTTTTTTTGAAAAAAAATAGAAAATTTTTTATTTTTTTGGAAAAAATTTTTTAAAATATAAAAAATCAGAGTACGCGCTCTGTTTTTTTAAAAAAATTTAAATGATTTTTATTTCTTCTTCCAAGTTTATTTTGAATTTTTTCTTTACTTCTTTTTTTGCCAGATTAATCAGCTGCAAAACATCTTCTGAGGTAGCATTATTTTTGTTTAAAATAAAATTAGCATGTTCATTGCTGATTATTGCACCACCAATTTCTT
This sequence comes from Minisyncoccota bacterium, assembly GCA_041649435.1. Taxonomy (GTDB): domain Bacteria; phylum Patescibacteriota; class Minisyncoccia; order Minisyncoccales; family Minisyncoccaceae; genus UBA6220. The sequence goes on from JBAZNB010000002.1 coordinate 24,632, forward strand.
CCCCCCGAAGGCCGCATTGATCAATTAAATATCCGGCAGGAATTATTTTTTCTGGAAATGAATCTAGCTCTGGATATTTTTTTAAAACTTCTGAATTAATCAATCCTTCATAATTCTTAAATACAGAGCCCAAAGAAAATCCCTGCGGATGTTTTTTTCTTTTTGCTAAATTTTCTGTAATTTTTTCTTTTATTTTTTGAGAATCTTTTTTTTCTAGTTTTATTTTGGCAGATAAAATTATTAAATTTTTATTTTTTTTAAAAATACTGGAACGATATCCAAACTCACAATCTTTAAAATCAATAAATTTTTCCAAAAAAATATTATTTTTTATTTCCAAAACTTGAACCCCTTCAATTGATTCGCCAATGCTTTTTCCAAAAGCTCCGGCATTACCATTGATTGCTCCGCCCACTGTTCCCGGAATGCCTATTCCCCACTCCATTCCCGACAATCCAGATTCAAGTGTTTGATTGATTAAAAAAGACAAGGGCCAATCAGCCATGGCTTCTACAAAATACTGGCCATTGGATTGAACAGGGAAAAAATCTTCAGGTCTTTGACTGTTTTTATAAATTATTATTAGCCCATCAAAACCTTTAGTACTAATCAAAGTATTGCTTCCCCCTCCTAAAATTAAAAAATCTATTTTAAAATCCAAAGCAGTCTGGATTGCTATTTTTAAATCAGCTTCGTTTGGAGCAATCAAAAAATATTTTGCCAATCCTCCGATTCGAAAAGTAGAATATTCTTTTAGGCTAATATTTTTTTCCAAGCCAGAAAGTTTTTGTTTTAATTCCTCAAAAAATTCGGCCATAAATTAATTTAATAATTTTTTTAAAGATTCTATTTTTTCTTCCAGCCCTTCTATTTTCGGATTAAGAGCCAAAGCTTTTTCATAATATTCAGCCGCTTCTTTATTGTGCCCTTGTTTTTCAGAAAGCCTTCCTTCGGCTAAATAAATATCAGTGTTATACGGAGCTAGCTTTTCTGCCATAGCGTAAGCACTTAAAGCTTGCTTATTTTCGTCTTTGATTAAAAAGCTAGTATTTTCGTAAATCAAGCCCAGGTTGTACCAATTATTAAAATTCAACGGCTCTATTTTTGTAGCTGTTTTTGCCATGGCCTCGGCCTGAGAAGCTAAATTTCTTACCTCATTCTGATCTTGTTCGCTTAAAGAACCATCCTCATCGTCCTGATTAAAAATTTCACTAGCTTTTAAAATATACAATTGCGAAACTCCAACATAATAATCTCCCGATCCGAACAAAGAAATAGCCTCTATTCCTTTGTTTCGTGAAAAATCAATATCTTTTTGGAAATAATAATTTCGCACTCCTAATTGATAAAATGATTCGGCAAGATATTGGCGAAAAAAGAAAAATGATCCTATTATCATCAATCCAAAAAAACAAATAAAAATTATTTTGGCTGGAAAATATTTTTTTTCAAAATTTATTTCTACTTTATTTTTTTCTTCAAGACTAATCCATACCCCCATAAGAAAAAATAAAAGCACCATCGGCACAATGGTCATTTTATATAAAAACATTATTGCCAATAAACATATTTTTATCGGAAAAATAATTGCTTTTAGTTCATTTTGAATTTGTGATTTTTCTTTTTCTGGGTTTTTTAATAAAAAAGAAAATCCCTGCTTTAAAAAAATGGACCAAATAAAAATTAGAAAAACAATCGCCCCCACGCCTAAAGAGCCGAGCAAAGTAAGAAAAGCAATCGAACTTTGATTAAAAACTAAAGAAGAATAACCCAAATCACTTCCTTTATAAAGAGAATATTCATAAAGATATGTAGCCGGTCCTGATCCGAAAACAAAATTTTTAAATGATTCGGTTAAAGTTTTTTGAGTAATTTGAATTGCCGAACCATAAGAAATAGATTGTTCATATCCAAGCTGAAAATCATAATTTATAATATTAGGAATAAAAAATAAGACAAAGGAAATACCTGTGATTATTAAAAAAACAATAACTTTCAAATCCTTAAAAGAAAAATCTTTTTCAACTGCCTGTCTCCAAAAAATTAAAAACCCGGCCAAAAAAACTAAAAACCAGGAAAGCTTATCGCCAATAATTAATATGCTCAAAATTAAAACTAAAAAAGAAAAAATCGGAAAAATAATTTTCAACTTGTTGGCTGGCCATTCTCTTTCTCTAGAAAAAACAGCCATCAAAACCGCCAGCCCCAAAGCAAAAACCAAAGAAAAACTTTCTATGGGCACGAAAAAGTCATTTTTAAAATTCGTTAAAATGCTAATAAGAAAAATTGATGATAAAAATGTTACACCAACGACAAAACTCTTCAAAATTTTTAAAATATTTCCGCTGAACCGAAAAAGCCCTCCAGCCATAAAAGCCAAACAACAATAAACAAAAATCATAAAAAAAGAATCGATACTGTTCGGTTTTCCTAAAAAAGACTGGAAAAAGGTTTGAAAAAAAATTGGGCAAGATTCCCAAACAATGTTTTTTCCAAGCAAAAAAGAAAAACTGGAAAAAATAAAAAATCCAGCCAAACAAAGAAGCGCAGGATTCCATTTAAGATTGAATTTTTTTGCTCTTGTAATTTTTAAAATTCCAAAAACAAAAATTAAAAAAAGAAAAGCAATCAATAATAATTTTTGATTAAAAATATAAGAAGCTCCTGTTTTGGGAATATAAAAAACAGGCAAGGCCAAAAAAATGGCACAAAAGAGAAAATTAATTATTTTTTGAAAATCAATCATAATCTGCTTATTGATTTTATATCATTTTTTTTATTAAAAATAAAGAATCCTTGAATAAAAAAAGGAGATTTTATCTCCTATTCAATAGCATCTGATCAAAGAAAATTTTTGATCACCTACCTTGATTGTTTTTTCCGGCAAATCATACCGGGTTATTAGCCAATGTGCCGAATTGATGGCACAACGACGATCATTTGGGTGCCCCAGTAAAGGACAATTAAGATGAGCTTTTCCGCTTCGAAGATCTTTCAACATTAGAAGATCCTGCGGGTTATAAGCGCAGTGCATTGGCCTTTTTTCGTATTTCGAGGCCAAAGGACAAGAAGGGATCTCCAGAATCGGTTTGCTCAAATCAATCCTTGCTGTTACAGAGTCATTTTTAAAGTTCTCTTGAAAGGCCCGGATCGCATCTTCGGCGCTGATAGCATCTTGGATAACTTTTGCCGGTAATCCTTTCTCTGATTCCTTTTCAAAGACTCTTATCGGGATTTCGTATGTTCGGACAATCATTTTGTCTTTCAAATTTTTCTCCTGCCATCGCTTATATTCAAGGTGCAATGACTTAATTATCTTAAAATAAACAAAAATAAAAGTCAATTAATCTTAAAATTAAAAAACCCGAGTTAAAAATAAATCGGGTTAAAATGATTTTTGCTTTTTTCTTTTTTGGGTTTGAATAAACCAAGGAGGGATAATTTCGCTGTCTTTTTCCAATGAATCCAGGCAATTTTTGATGCAGGCAGATCCGCCCTTCAAAACGCATTTTTCAACCAGGCAACCAATATTTTTGATGCAATTGGGCCCTTCAGGAAGAGGGTCTCCGCAACGAATCAAGTTTTTTTCTGTTTCCAGCCCCATAAATGGGCAGTGATTCAGCTTTTCAATCTTGTGGCCGATCTGAATGATTTGAAAATCTTTTTCCATCCAATTAGGCCGACCGCAAATAACGCAATCGTTTTCGCGAATTTTTTGTTTTACCTCAAACATTGTTGGCTGATGATCTGATTCGAATACAATCAGCCCTGATTCAGAAATTTTGATGTTTTGGGGGCTTACTATTTTCTCTGATGTCTTTACAGGTATGCCAAAATTTTTTTTGACAGTTTTTATCTCAACTACGTAAAACATCTTTTCTCTCCTTTGAATTAATTACTAAATTGTAAAAGGACATTTTTCAAAATGGCCATTTCCAACTTTAAAACAAATTAAAGTAACTGTCAATATTAAAAAAGAACTGCTTATTTTAAGCAGTTGATTAAACGCTATCCCCAATGTTTCGGAGTGGTTAAATAGGTATTAACCATTCCCCCGATAATACAGAGCACAAGGATCAAAGTAGTCAGCCAGGTTCCGCTGATATGAGTAAATCCGCTTACCCATGGCCAGACAAAAAAATACGAAGCCACGGCCTGGACCAAAAATCCGATATAGGGAATAAATCCCAGAAGCCCAGTCAGTCCGTAAAAGAACATTACCAAAATAATTGCAAAGGCTCCGCCCAAGCCTCCGTACACGAAATAACCCAAGCCCCCGAAAATGGCCAAGCCAACAACCATGCCTGCTCCGTAAAACGGAACAAAGTATGGATTCAGGTCTTCATAATAAATTTCAATCACCTCTCTTTTTTTTGCTTTTTAAAGCTTCGGAAATGCGGTTCTTTAAAACTGAAAGAACAATTTATTAAAATCATATTTTCCAATCTTTGTCAAACAAAATAATGTTTGGGAGTTGCCTTCGAATAAATCTCTGGTGAGATTTTTCTCAGGCCCGGCTCGCTGTCGTCACAGCTCCGCCCTTGATTGACTGTAGACTTATGTTTGGGAGTTTAACTCCCAAACATTCAATCAAGCCCCCAAACATTCAATCACCCATGTTTAGGGGTGTTACCCCTAAACATTCTTCAACCATTTTCTATTATCTATTTCTAATCTTTTTATTTTATATTTTAAAATACCTTTTAAAAAATAAATTGTTTAATAAGAAATATTTAATATTTTGCCACCATTTGGAAAATACATCACTCCATCGCCTATGGCCAAAGGATAAGTGTTCCCACTATAAATTCCGCTCGCTGAAAATATTTTTCCAGCTTCCAAAGAAGAATCGATTATTTGATTAGGATCAAACCCAATAATATTACTTCCTTGACTAAAATAAACTCTATCTTGGCTATCGATTAGAAAATACGAAAGGTCCAAACTTGACATATTCTTAACCCACCGGTCTTGCCCTGTTTCCAAATCCAATCCATAGAGAGCGATATAAGATCCTGTCCAGGTAGGAATTCTCTCTTTGTAATACGCTTCGCTGGTGCCCAAACCAATAAATCCGCCTCCTTTTTTGGTCCAAAGAGGATCGTTAAAATTATTCAAATCAAAAGCAAATAACAAATTTACGCAACCATTGGTTAATTGGCTGCAATATCCATAAAAAGAATTTATCAAAAGCTTATTGTTTAAAATACGAATTTCTTTTAATTGATTTGTTTCAGTGCCATTAATAGAATAATCTTCTTCAAAGACAATTTCTATCTTTTTTTCAATAATTTTTTGACCCTCAGAATTAAATCCGAATAAAGTATCATTGATTGAAAAATAAGAATTGTTTTGCGAGTCAAAAATTATTTCCGAATTTCCCAAAACAATCCCACTATTTAAAAATTCGGAAAAATCATAAACAATCTCTTTGGTTGCAGTTCCATCACGATTATCTGTTATTTTTATAAAACAAATCGAAGAATTCTCTTCGGCTAAAATATATAAACCCCCTTCGGGAGATAAGGCTGGAAATTGATTGTAAATCAAGCTCATTCCCTGTTTCCATTTTAATTTTCCGCTTGGACTTAAAGCGTATAAAAATCCGTTATCGACCTGATAAATACTTCCGTCTGATCCTAAAATCGGAGACGCTCCACCAACAATAGCTGGAAAAAACCATTTTTGATTTCCAAGTTTATCAAAAGAATAAATTCCTTGCTGATTATCTATTTTTCCTTTAAAGATTACGGCGCTGTTTTCATCAATTGTCGGGGGATAATACAAAAACTCGTCATTACTATTTTCGTTTATACCAAAAACAAAATCTTGACCATTAAGAGAGGTTTCGCTGTCTGGGCCTTTAAAATTAATCTTTCCAGAATTGCCAAAATCTCCATAAGTAAAAGGTTTTTGATGTTCAGCTTTAGCTATGGCAAACTGCACAACATTACTAAGAGAAGAATAAATATTATTTTCGTCTTTTCCCTTGATAGCAAAATAATAATTACTATCCCAATAAAGATCTTGTATTTCTGCTTTCATTTTTCCATTTTCATCAGGCTCTTCTATCGCCACGCTTTTATAGTCATCAATTTTATGCAAATCGGTTTCTAAGATTGGACTATTAAGAGAATAATATATTTCATAATCACTGGCTAAGGCTAAAGATGACCAAGATAAAATTAAAGAATTTTTAGTCCCCTCTTTGGCTGTTGCTGATAAATCAAAAATAGCTTGATTAGAAATGACATCCTCTTCTTCGTCTCCATCTTCATCATCTCCATCTTTATCATCTCCATCTTCATCATCACCTTCTTCATCATCACCTTCTTCCTCTTCTTCTTCGGCTCCCTCTTCTTCGTCTTCCTCTTCCTCTTCTTCTTCGGCTCCCTCTTCTTCGTCTGAAGCGTCGTCAACCATTAAACTATTTTCTTTTTTGGGCGTACCAAACAATCCGCTTATCTCCTCAATAATGCTTTCGGAATAATTATGCCAACCTAATAAATCAATATTTCTTTCCATTGATTTTTTGAGATTTTTATCTCCAGCTGGCCAATTACTCGCTGCCACAACCTCGTCAATTAAAACACAAGAAGAATTAAATAAGCGCAAAGATTCATTTAAATCTCCCAAAGAACCGGTATATATTTTATCCGCAATAATATTGGGCACGCTATTTTCGTCAGTTCTTTCCAGTAAATAATAATTTCCGGGCAAAATAAAATCACTTGCCTCAAATGATATTTTTATCTGTCCGTCTTTATCTAATAATTGCCATCCATTGAGATTAATGATTTCCGAGCTGGTATTTTTTAATTCAATCCATTCGTCGCTGCTACTTAAACTATTCCCCATCCAAGCCACTTCATTAATCACAATTGGGCTCTGAATAGATTGCCCTAAATTTGTTTGTGAACAAAAAATAATTTCAGTTGTTCCAGTGTTTTGGTTATTATTTCCGCTTCCCGAGTTAGAACTACTTCCTCCGCTACTTCCTCCGCTACTTCCTCCTGATTCGCTATTTTCTATAACCTTAATCCAACTTGTATTGCTATTAGACTCTTTGGGTGTGCCCATAATTTCAGTTTCATTACCTCCAAAGGTATGCCAAGCAAAATCGTTTAAATTTCGTTCCATTGTTCTTCTTGTGGCGCTATCTCCAGCTGGCCAAACAGATTGAGCTTCTACCACATCTTTTAATTCACATTTATCATTAAAAAGATAAATTGCTTCATTTATATTAGACAAAGCTCCGCTATAAATTAAATCAGCTTCTTTGTTTGGGGCTGAATCGTCATCAGTTCTTTCTAATAAAAAATATCCTGCCAACGGCACGATATGATCATTATTAAAAATAATATTTATTTTTCTATTTTCATTAACCAGGCTCCAACCAGCTAAATTTATTTCTTTATCAGAAAGATTGCGCAATTCAATCCATTCATCACTGCTACTTTTTTTACTTCCCATCCAAGCCACTTCATTAATTATAATTTCTTTTTGTTCCGAAATTAAATTTACATTAAGAGAGCAATCTGGAATAACCTCTTTTTTGTCGGTTTCTTCTTTTTTATTATTTTCTTCATTAACTGCTAATCTTCTCTGCAGTTCTTTTAAAATCTTTAATAAAGCTTGTCTTTTTTCTTCTTCGGAAAAATCAGATCCATTTTGAAAACTGGAATTGTTTTCAGTTTTTGGTTCAAAATTATTTTCTTGCGTTAATTTATTTTTTTTGTCTGATTTTTTTGTTGAAGCTTTATTTATTTTTTTATCATCAATACTTGAAGAAAGAGACGAAGCTTGGCTTTCAGCTATCCGACTAATTTCTAAATTAATGCCTTTTGTATTTTGTTTTTCTTCTTCGTTATAAGGCATATAATCAACAATTTTTCCTGCTGAAGGGAAAAATATACTTAACGCAGAAGTGATATTTTGAACTGTTTTTTGAACCGGTTCATTAATATATTTATCCTGCCATGATTTTGGCCTTAATTTATAATCAGGGACTTTCTTGGGAAAAGACAGATTTATCTCTGGAGAATCTACCCACTGCCGATCAAAAAGAAATCCAGTTGTTTTTATTTCTCCTCTTATTTCGGCAATAAAAGCGGGAATTTTCTGACCATCTGGCAGATCGTTAACAAATCCTATTGCTAATCCCGCTGATCCGTGGCTTAACGGAGGATCGATTTCTTGCGGAGAATAAATTCTAATTATCACCTCTCCTTTGTCTTTGTCTTGCGGTTTATATACCATTATATATTGCAATTCCGTATTTACCTTTTTTTCGCCAGTATTATAAGCAGCCTTCATGGCCCCAAAAGAAACTTTCATTTGATTTTGAAAAAGATAATCAATAGCATATTTTACCGCCCCTTTTACGGTTTCATCTTCAACAAATCCAATAATTCCACCAATTGGATTTTCAGCATTTAAAATGCCGGCAATAGTTGTCACTTCCCTAGAAAGAATCACCGCTGCTTCAACTGGCAAATCTCCAAAAATATAGTTCCAAAGATCAAAAGTGGTAACAGTTTTAATAAAAGATAAAACTGTTTTCTTTCGAGGGTCAGCTGATCCATTTGTTGAATAAGTTATCCAACTATCTGATAATTCTTGCGGAAGTAAACGAAGAATATTTTTTGTTTCTATTTCAGAAAATTTTTGATAATCAGAAGTTTCTGCCAAACTGATATTTGGCACAATAAAAATCATTATTAGTATTAAAACTAATACCGATTTAATAATTAAATTGTTAAAGTTCATTTTATTTAATTTCTACGGTATTTAAAAATTCATCAAAAAATTGTTGGCACTCTTCTTTTTTTTCGCCGAATAAATAAGTTTCTATCAAATAAACTTTATTTTTTTCTGCCAATTTCAAAGAAATATTTTTGCCAATATTGTCGATATTATTAATTAAAAATTCTCTTCGGATCATTGCTTTTCCATTAAGATTAAAAATCTCATAAAAATCGCCACTTCTGTTTAGTTCGCTAATTAAATCTTGATGGTCTAAACGATCTTTTGTAATTGCATAATCGCTATCATCGGATTGGCAATTTTTAACGCTTATTCCAATCCAACAACCAGTTTTAGGAATAAATGCCTTTATTTGATCTGTTTCTTTAAAGTCAACAAAATCAGAACTAATTAAAGCAATGCTAGCAATTTGACTTTTTATTGCTGTCCACTCAAAAGGAATTTTAAATTTTATTTCTGCTTTTGAATTTTTATAAAAAATCTGGCCATCGATTTCTTGCTTGATAAAATCTTCAAAAAAAGCATACTCTGGCTGAATTGTTTTAGAGTTTTGATTTTTTTGCCAAACAATCCCAAACAACAACCCAGTGAGCAATAAAAATATCAAGCTGCTTATTATTTTTATTTTTTTATTCATTTTTTCGGATAAAATTTATTATTTTAATTAATTTTAAAAACACAAAAACCATATCGCTTTGCGATACCTATTATTCATGTTTGGGAGTTAAGCTCCCAAACATAATTTTTTAAATTTTTAAACGAGCAAAATATTTCAAATCTTAATTGCTGTCGCCAATCTATTAAAAACTTTTTTAAAAGAACCGATCTATTATTAATATTTTTAAAGAACTAATCATTTATTTTTTAAAAGCTCATGTTTGGGAGTTAAACTCCCAAACATTCTGCTAAAGTTTTGTTCAGACCCGGCTTAGCGCCGTCGCGCCTCCACTCTTGATTTGTAGACTCATGTTTGGGAGTTTAACTCCCAAACATTCAATCAAGTCCCTAAACATTCTTATTTCTAATCTTTTTCAATAAAAAGTTGATTTTTGTCGGAATTTATTTTTCTAGGAATTATTTTTATCCAATCTTTAATTTGATTTTTATATCCCAACTCCCCTTTTAATAAATCAAGATAAAAATCACGGCTAATCACCGAAGGAAAATTTTTTTGTCCGAAATAATCCAAATGACTTGACCAACGATAGTTTTTTAAAAAATCTTCGTATTTCCGAGAATCCTTTTTTCCTTTTTCCCGCCAATTTTCACCAATTAAATCTAAAGGGTTAAAATGCAAATAAAACAATAAATAATCAAAATAATTTTGTTGATCAATCTCTTTGGCTCTATAAGATCCTTGGAATAAAGATCCCGTTCTTTCGTTTTTTAAATTAAAATAATTAGTATATCCTGTTCCCAATTTATGCATAAATTTTGTTATTCCGTTGTCTATTTTTTGCCTTAGAATAAAATGATAATGATTAGGCATTAAACAAAAAGCTAATATGTCCACTAATAATTTACGAGGCTTTTTATCTTTTTTCTCTATAAAAACCAATTCAACTAATTTTTCCGTTGCTCCCTTAGGGCTGCGACAAGACAATCGCACATTGGAAGAAGCAACAAAATTATCATCATTAAATTCATACATATCGTGAATAAAACGAACATAATCAATATCTTCCTGAAAAATATTGCGCTTTTCTACTCCCCTGTTATAGATATGATAGAATCCTCCATTAATAGGTTGCGGATTTGGTTTTCGTGGCATAATTTTATTTATTTATTATTTATTAATTTTATGTTTGGGAGTTAAACTCCCAAACATTTTGCTGATTTTGGGTAAACAAAAACTCCCCTAAAAAGGAGAGTTGAAAATTAAATTCAACAACGACGATTAAGGATAATTTGGACAAACGAGAAATATCCTTTTCTTTGTAAAAATAGGAAATAAAACCTGGCCGAAATAATCGAAACAAAACATCCTTTCATTTTTTCTAAAATTTCTTCTATCAAAAATATTTTTCCCATAGGCAATTTGCGCCAAAAATAAAAACGCAATCAAGAATTTAAATTTAAAAGAACTTAAATTTAAATTAATTATTTATCCTAATATTATCTTGATGCTATTTTATCGCAACAAATTTATCTGTCAAATGTGAACAATGTTTGGGAGTTTAACTCCCAAACATGGGCTAACAAATAACAAAGAAAAAGGGATTGTTTGGGGGCTTAATTGAATGTTTGGGAGTTTAACTCCCAAACATGAGTCTACAATCAATCAAGGGCGGAGCACTTCCGCCGGCTGGCGAAGATTGCGAGTCGGGCCCGAACACAAACTCAACAGAGTTTAACGTGAAGGAAAATCCCAAATATTCCATTTGTTCTCTTTATTTTAACTTCCTTGGTTTTAATTGTTTTGTTCAGCGCCAAAAGATGAGGTTGGTTCAGTGGTTGTATATTTTGTATAAAAAATCCATTGCACATCTACATATTGAGAATTTAATGATTCAATCCATGGACCCATACCAGCTACTGGGATTCCTGTATTAGTGCAACTACCCTCTTTAATATTATTTATATAAAAATCTACTGTGGTTGATGATTTTTGGTTTATTTCTATTATGTTTGGTGAAGTTAAGCTGGTAGCTCTCGAAATTGTATTACTGGTACCCTCAGAATAAGTATGAAAAATTTTCGTTGATTCATAACGAATTCTTGCAGTATAGGTAAAACTATTCCATATATTTGCTCTGCCATCTAATCCTATAGATACGTAATCTGATTCCGCTCCAAAATTTGTTAAGGCTCTTAATCTGTATGGATAGGCAAAATTAATCTTTGCGCCTATGGCTTCATAATTTGGCGAAGCCCCTCCTGTTACTCTTACTTTTCCCCCAGACACAACAGAAGATCCACCACTCCAATGCCTTACCCATTTATTTGTATCCAATGAACTTCCTTCAAAATCATCAAAGAACTCAAACGTATTATCCCCATTAGAAGCTGTGGTAGCAGAAGCATTGGCATAATACATGTAAATGGTGTTGTCTCCAGAAGCAAGGCTTGGGATTTTAACCCAAATCGTGGCAGTGGTGGAATCTGTTTTTGATTCTAGCCAATAGCTTAGTTCGGTAGTGCCGTCTGATGAAGTGAAACGGAGATCGTCAAAATCAGGTTGCATGTCAGTATCATAAGCCACGGTTAGTTTAACTTGATAATCAGTTAAGGCAGAAGCGGAATTAATGGTAATGGGCTGTCTTTTGGCATATTCATCAAACTCTTGGTTGCGAGAAGCAGAACAATCAGCATTAGATCCCCCGTTTTGGCCATTACAAGACCAATTGGTTGTATTGCCAGGATCAGGGAAAGCAGGAGAGCTTGGGGTTGTTGTTCCAGTTGAACAAAAAGTATCAGAACCATAGGAAGTATCAGTGAATGAATAGGTTTTGTTTGCTGAACCACAAACACCATTGATGGCTGATAAGGAGACATAAGCGCCAACACTGGAATCATAGGAATAAGCATAGGTATCAGACATGATTGCCGAAACAGTAAAACTAGTTCCATCGTCAGAAGAATAGGTGTAATAAGTATTGTTTGGACCAGTGATTGAAGAAGCTGAACCAAGAGCATTGTTTACAGTTTCCGAACAAGTTGAGCCAATGGCACAGGTTTCAATGGGATAAGTTGGATTGGAAGTATTGTAAACTAACAAAGCTTTGACAATCTGGGATAAATCAGATTTGCGTCTGGCGTCATTAGCAGAATCAGTGGCTGAATTCAAAGAAACCAGGACAAAGCCTGAAAGAATACCAACAATAGCAATAACTACTAAGAGCTCGATTAGAGTAAAAGCAAAAAGTTTTTTGGACTTCATTTGTTTAAGATTGTTTTTCTTTTTTTCTTAAAGACATTATACCAAAAACTTGAAATATTGTAAATAAAAAATGGGCGATTTAGAGTCTGCCCAAAAGCAGTAAACACTGCTAGACTTTTTAGAAAATTCGTTACTTTTTTTTGTCCAAAATTCGATTGATTGTAACAATGTTTTCAGTCAGTATCCTTATTTTTTCATAAGACGCTTCTCTGTCGGTCGGCAATGAAATTAAAATTTTAGCAATCATCAAAGCTAAAATTTCAATTATAATAGCAACACCTTTATAAACAAAGCCGTCATTTAAAAAAGGCATAGAAACAGAAATTGTAATTTCTTTTACTTCCTGGTTTTCCATTCCTTTTGTGCCTTTCAGGTCAAGTGTTTTTTTAACTTCTTTCATTTCAAACAATCCTTTTTTGGTAAGAACAAAAACAAACATTTTCATTTATATTATATAAGCCTATTAATGTCAATTAAAAAACCGGCCGAATTGGCCGATTTTATTTCTTTTATATTTTTATAATGGCAATGATTTTCCTTGAATCAATAAATAAACAACCAAACGCAATAAAACGGTTAATAATTCTTCTCGATTCATCTGGGTTAGTGGTTTTTCAATTACAAACGGCAAAGAAATTTTGGGTTCATTGTTTTGATTTTGATTGTTGTTCGGATTACTTCCAGAATAAGTGCTTGCAGAAATAAAATAACTATTAACAGAGCCCAGCGTTCCAATGGTTTGAATCGAAGGAATCAAAACAATTGATAAAACATTTTGATTGATATTGGGCACAACTATTTCTCCGGTTTTAGTCTCTTTGTCTATGGATAAAAATTTAACCTCTGATTTTCCGCTGGCATATTTTAAAATATATGGCACAACAAAATCTACGCTTGATTGATTTTTAAAAATTATTTTCAAGTTGCCAGTTCCTCCGCTAAATTTCTGCCAATGAGCAGAATAGCTGCTTAAATTTTGACCAAGACTAAGATTTATTTCATCGGCAAAAGGCAAAAAATTATTATAGGGCAAAACATGAAAATCAGTTAAATTGCTATCTTTAAAACAATATTTAGAAGAAACAGAACAATCATTTAAATAAGCAGCAATCAAAAAATTGGTATAAGCATCATTAAAAGTATCGTTAAATCCATTTTTTAATAAGGCGTCATTAATACTATCTTGCCCTATTTTTTTTGATTTTAAAGAATCGCTTAAAACCGACAGCCCATATTGATCAGCTAAATAATGAACAAACAAACTTACAATTCCATAATCAGCAGATTCATTGCTCCATTCAAGCAAGGGATTGGAAGAATTATTGATAAAAGTTTTAATCCGATTATTCAAATAATTTCCTTGGGATTCACTGTTATAACCAAGCAAAGTGGGTGCGTATTCTGCTCTCCCTTCATTCAGCCAAACGCTTTCACTGACATTCTGAATTAAATTTTTTTGATTAAAAATAATCAAATGGGTAAACTCATGAGCCAAAAAAGATTTCATCAAAGGGTTGGTGAGATTATCCAAGTTAAGATAAACCATTTCCCGCTGATTGCTTAAAGGGTTAATAAATTTTTCGTATAAATCAACGCTTCTTACATAGCCACGAGCGCTTTCTTTCATTGGATAAAGTAATGCTGTAATTTTTGGATCTTTATCAACTCCAGGAAATGGTTCGCTTCCAAAAGCATAAGTAAGCTGAGGATAAATATTGGAATCAAACTCTTTTCCTAAATTACTTAAAGCAGAATAAAAAGATTCTTTTTCTTTTTCTGTTTTTGTGTTCAACCAGTCTGTATCGATATAAAAATAAATAAAATCAGAAGCTCGAACCAAAGTAGCGTTTATTTGAGTTTTTTTTGATTCCGCATAATTAGGCTCAACATAAAAAATCTGCTGATGCCCGATATTGTCCGCTTGAGCGAATAATGGCAAAAAAATCAGCGAGAGAAAAATAAATAAAAATTGTTTTCGAAAAATAAGCTTCATGTCAAATTATTTTTTGTGCTTTAAATTTTATCATAATTTACTAAAAAGGCAAATTATATATTTATACAAAAACAACCATCAAATCATTTAAAAGAATAAATCTAAATTCATGTTTATGGGGTTACCCCCTAAACATGTTCCCCTTTAACATGTTTCTTTGTGTTTAGGAGTTAAGCCCCCAAACATTCCCTATCAAACATTCTTCCTCCAATAATTCGCTGCAAATTTTTTGACTTAAACATTATTAAAAATGATCAAGGGGAAAATGTTTTGGAAAAATAACAAAATTGAAAAAATATTTTGGAAAAATGGAAAATGTTTTGGAAAAGAAAACCGCCCCTTACGGGGCGGCTTCTTTGACTTTTAGTCAGACATTGATATTAAAAATTTTTCAATTTATTAATATCAAGTTTCTAATTTAACAATTAAAATTATTTAACTGTTAAGGTTTGAGAAACTGGGAATGTCTTTACTAAGAATTCGTTAGTCCAGTCAGCTGTAGTGGCAACATCATGTGCTTGAGCTGAAATATCAGACCAAACAAAGCTGTTTGTGCCAACACCAGTAATTACAGCATTTGTGTTTGTAGCTTTTGCTACAGCAGTGTTGCTGATTTGAGGAGCAATGTAGCTGTTTAGAGCCAATGTTCCACCAACTGTACCTTTTAATTCATAAGTCTTTTCTCCACTAATTTGTTCTTCAGCACCACCGGCAAGAAGAACTGTCATTGTACAAGTAGCAGCAGCGCCTTCACAATCACTGTCTCCGGCAGCCAAGGTAGCAACAACTGTTTGAGTTGCTGAGTCTACCAATCGAGCACCGTCGGCAATTGTATTAGCAGCAGTCTTGGTTACGCCAATAATAATCTTGTTCCAAGCAATTGCATCGCCGTTAGAGCTAACTTTGAATTTCAACAAAGTTCTATCTCCAGCAACCAATTTTTCACCATTAGTATCTAAAGCAATACCAGTGATGGTTGGGTAAGATTTTTGAACATAAATAGCGTTACCAGCAACAGCATCTGGAGAAGCAGCTACCTGTCCAGTAGAAGCTGGTCTTACTAAAGAAGCACCTCCATTAAAGTCAACTGCGATATTAGCACCAGAAGTACCAGCGCCAGCACCAACAGCACCCAAGACTAATTCTACGTCAAGGATTTTTGGAGTTCCTGATTCAACAGTAATAGCCGTGGAGAATCCTGTAAACACAACATTAGCCGAAGCTGGTTGTGTTTGAAGAATAGTTGATCCCTGTTTTAAATTAACTGAAGTAACATTAGTTACATCATTAATATCAAACTGTAATTTAACCAAAGTGTAAGTGTCGTTTTGAGCTTCAAATTTGTAAGAAGCTGTTTTCACAGAATTGTTAGCAGCAACTAAAGCAGAAACTGGAGTTGAAGCATCTCTTGTGACGTTCAAGGCAGCAGCTTGATAAGCAATAGTTTGACCTGTGCCAGCACCAGCAAAGTTAGCAGCCACACCTGATTGAGCACCAGTACCAGTAACAGTTAAAGTAGCATTTACTGAGTGAGTGGCAGTAACTCCACCAGCTAACAAGTTAGCATATAATTCAACAGTAACTGTTTGAGTTCTTGGTAAAGTAAAGCTTACTGGGAAGTTAGCTGGGGTAACTGGAGTTGGTGTAACTGAAGTTGTAACAGCAGAACCACTTCCAATTTTGTAAACAACATACATATCAGACATATCAGCAACATCGAAAGTAGCACCAGCAACAGGAGCAATAGCAAAGCCAAGATTGTTAACGTTAATGTCTTCAGATGTTCCGGCAGTAACTGTCCAAGAACCAATCTTCATAGCTGTTCGAGGAATAACTGTGTTTTGGTTACCATAGTTAGGAGTAGCGGTAACTGTAGCAGTTCCTGTAGCTATTTGCAAAGCGCTTAATGCTGAGCTTCCAGCCTGAGCAACAGTTGGAACATCCATGGTTCCTAATGAAACTTGTTTTGTGGCATTAGAAGCTACGTTTACTAATTGAGCTTGAATTGTGTCTGTTGCTTGAAGAGGTAATGCATCGTTAGTAGCATTGTCAAAAATATCAGCATACAATTCTACTGTAGTTTCAACTCCTGGTTGGAAAGTGTAGTTAACGGTGTAAGCAGTACCACCTGCACCAATAGTAGCTAAAGTAGCAGTGCTACCAGCTTGTGTACCATTAATCATTAATTTTCCATTCCTTAATGTAGGAGCAGCGTTTCCATTACCACCATTGTTAGCATAATTGAATCCAGTAGTTAGAGTTTCAACTTTTACAGCTTCGCCAGTGGCTTTGAATGTCCATTTTCCAATTAAAGTATTGGAAGCGGAATTAGCAACTGTAATTGGCAAAGCAGAATTGTTGTTAGTAATAGTGAATACTCCCTGGTTTACAGTTAATGTACCAGCTGTAACAGCAGCAGGAGTAACAGCAACATAAACTCCGTATTCAGAATCTTTAACATCAACATCAGCTTTGTTCCTCAAAGACATTTGAATTACTCTTGAAGAACCGCCATTAACGTCAGCTAAAACTTTAACGTTTCTGGCACCTGTTGTTAATTTTTTGTCAAAAACAAAGGTAACATAATTGTTAGCATCTAAAGAAGCAACTGTGGCTACTTCTACGCCATCAACCAATAGTTTGAAATTAGAAAGATCAGCTCGATCAATTGAATTGATTTGTTTTAAAGCTAATTTTGTAAATTGAACATCTCGGTTGTTAACAGTAAAGGTAGCTTCCCAAACTCTAACTCCAGCAACTGGGTCAGTTGTGGTGTTAGCTGGTAAAACTCCTCCGATATTAACTATAGCTAAATTAGCAGCAGCAATATTGTTGATGTTGCCAGCGATTGGTAATGTAGCGTTCAAAGTTCCATTAGAAGTAACGCCAGACAAAGAAACACCGATTGTCTGACCATTTGAAGCAGCAGCCAAGTCAGATTTTACAATGATTGTTTTGCTGGAGTTAGCAGGAACGGTAAAGATTCCGGCAGTAGCATTGAAAGTAGCTTTTCCGCCAGAAACAGTAGCGGCATCGGTTAATCTGCTTGTGCCTTCAAACAAATATACATTTGCTAAAGTAGCGTCGGCAGAAATACCAATTCTGGTTAATTCAACACCTGTAACAACAACTTCGGAACCAGTAGAATTGCTGAAAGTGTAGCGAGCTAATTCAGCAGAAGCTTGGCCCTGAACAAATGTTGTTGCAGCTGGGTTGTCAGAAGCTAATCGAGCGGTAAATCCTCCAGAAATTACTGTGCCACCTGAACATGGTTGGCCAGTTACTGGGCTGTAGCCAGAGGTTGATGTGCAACCAGTAGGAAGAATTACGCTAGAACCACCTGAACATGGTTGTCCAGTTACTGGGCTGTAGCCAGAGGTTGATGTGCAACCAGTAGGAAGGCCTGTGCTTGGAACTGTTCCACCAGCCAAGATAGCGTTAGCTTTTGCTCTTGTTGCAGCAGCCCAATTTCCTGTTGGAGCTGTTAAGCCCAAAGGAGTTAAGATGTCTGCAGCATATTTTGTTTGAAATTTGTTTACAGCGGCTTTAGTCATAGAGCCGAAGTAAGATGTTTCGTTGCCAGCGTTGCCAACAGCAGTGGCTGGGTCAGAATTTAAGAAAATCTGTAAGTATTTTACTTCTGTTCCTGTTGATCCCTGTTTCAATGTTTGAGTGAATTGGAATCCAGCAGGAATAGCAGCGATAGTTCCGGTTGGGGTTGTAGTTGTGGTTGTGGTTGTTGTAGTTGTGCTACCACCTAAACTAGCGATTAGCTGTAATAATCCAGCATTGTCGCATTGGTCTAAGTTTTGCAAATCACAAGCCGCAAAGGCCGGAGTAACTACCACAGATAAAGCAAATAAAACACTTGCAATTATTGTGAATTTTTTTGTACTCATTTTTTTGCGTTTTTTTGATTTTAAATTTTTTTATATATAGTCATTTGTCGACCGCAGGGCCATATCATTTAATTCTTGCCTCTCTGCTTTGCTTAATCCCAATCTGATAAACAGACGAGACAAACAAAACAGAAGGCAAGAAATAACAATACGGTTAAATGACTTTTCTTTTACAATCTCTCTCTCCTCTGAAAGCTCAACCAGTAGACCAATAGAAATAATTCCACTGGTTGAACCTCATTGGAAATCGGATTGCAAAATATTTTACTTATATCACCTCTTTCACAAATGATAAGTGTCTGTTTTATTTAAAAAATAGAAACTGAACAGTTGTGAAATTTTTATATTTATTAAATTGTCAATTATTCTATTTCCGAAGATTGATCGTCTAACTCTTCAATATTGCCATTTGGTTGAATCTGATAAAGCAGATCTAAAGCTTCGCTGTATTTATTAACCTCAAAAAACTCCTTTGCCTGATCAAGAAGCGATTTTTGTTTTTCTGTTAGATTTTTTTCATTAGCTTCAAATTCTTTGATTTCACTTTCTGCTAAAAATTTATAAATTGATTCAAAGTTTGGATTCTCTTTTTCCATTATAACAGCATTTGCAGTTTTTTCAACTTCTTGAATCTTGCTTGCTAAAGCACTGATTAAACTGGCTTGTTCATTTTTAGAAAGCCCGGCAATTTCTTTGGTAGCCCTAACAACTGCTTTCTTTGTTTCATTTAATGCTGCTATTTTTTTTTCTTGATTATCCGCTTGTTTGGAAACAATGTCAAGCTCTTCTAGTCTGGCGGAAACTTGGGCAATTTGAGCAGCGGTTTTTTGTTCTGGGGAAACAATCATTGCTATTTTAATTTTTTCCTCGGCTTGTTTTACGATATATAAGGCATCCCCTGGAACAGAATTTTTAGAAGCAATAACAATACCAAATCCGCTAAAAACAATCATGGTGATAGCAGTATATATAGTAGCCAGCTTTGGGAAAGAAACAAGGCTCCTTACAGAAGAAATTATTTCTTGAAAAGATGCTGGTTTTGTTTTTTCAAACTCTTTAGTTATGATCTGCGATTTATTAAAATCAACCCACTCTTGGCTGGGTTTTACAGACTGCATTTTTTGAAGTTTTTTGATTAAATTAAATTCGTCAATCATATTTTAAAATTTGTTCCCTTTAATAATAAGACGAAAAAAACATTGTTTTATTACACTATTTTTGTTGATTTTACAAGGCTTTTAGCAGTTTTAGGGAATTAATTTTAGTGGACATTAGTGGACATTTTTTATGTCCACATAAATTATAATTGAAAAACATTATTTACAAAAAAATTTATTTAATAAACCCTATATTTTATATAGCAATTTAAACCAAATAATGATTTTTAGGCATTATTATATAAATGCGCTTAAAATGCAAATGTCCACATAAATTATGTGGACATTTTAGTGGACATTAGTGGACATTTCTTATGTCCACATAAATATCCGCTAAATTATGAAAATATTTTCATTAAAAGGGTTAAATTAGAGAAAAAACATTCTTTATCTAAGACAAAAAACCAATACCAATTATCATCCAACAAATAACCCATGTTTGGGAACATGTTTGGGAGTTACCTTCGAATAAATCTTTGGTGAGATTTTTCTCAGGCCGGGCTCGGGCCCGTCGACCCTCCGCCCTTGATTGAGTACAATCAAGCCCCCAAACATTCAATTAATCCCCCAAACATTCAATCAAGCCCTAAGCATTCTGATTACCCATGTTTAGGGGTAACACCCCTAAACATCTCTTAAGCATTCTTAGTCTTGTTTGTCTTGATCTTTATTTTCGGAAGGGTTCCTTTTCCAATCTTTGGCAACAAATTTTATAAATCTTTGATTATATTCTTTTGATTTTTTTAAAAAAAATTTTCCTGAATTTTTACACCCCCGAAAAACTTTATTAAACGCTCGGCCACAAACATTAAAACCCAAATAAACAAAATTAGTTCGATTGGTATATGGATTTTTTTGTGAATTTTGCCCCATAGTAATATTAATTTATTATTAATTATTCCTACTCTTATATAATACCATAATTTAATAAATTAAAAACAAAAAAATAGCAAAAGCTATTTATTAAGAAGACAATTTTTTTGATTGCAACCATAAGGGCAGATTCTGATTTTTTTTGTTTCAGCGGGAAGATGGGGATGAAAACCATGAATAATAATTTCAAAAGAATGACAGCAGGAGCTATTCCCAACCGGACAAATTGTGCATTGGCTTAAAAGACTTAAGGTTTTTTGGCCAAAATGTTTTCCTTTTTGAATTCTTTTGATTGACTCTTCAACTAGGCTATACAAATAAGATCCCCGATCCCATTTTTCAAAAATTTGAGAAATGGGCGGAAAAATTGTTTCTCTTTTTATGTTCTTCATTGTAAAGGGCTCCTTAACCAGATTAAATATTTTTTTAAGAAAAGTCAATCTCAATTCTTTTTAATTGATATAATAATTATTTTGTTTTAATTGTTTTGTTTTTTAAAATTAAAAAACCGCCTATTAAGCGGATTTTTGTTTTTAAAAAATATTAAAACTAGGCTTCTAAAATTTGACGGAGCTGTTTCATTCCCCTGCTGATAACTACCCGAGTAGCTCCGGCAGACTTGCCCAAACTTTTGGCAACATCGCTAATTGGCAATTGTTCAATATAATAAGCAGAAACAGCTTGGCGATGTTCATCGCTTAATTGCGCCAAAGCTTTTTGAACTTGGGCCATATCGCTATCAATCATTGCTTGTTCGGCAAGGTTTTGTTTTTCATCTTTTACTAAAACAGCAGCTTCGCCTAAATCATCCGGCCTTTTTTCTTTGGTGCGATAATAATCAATGATCAAGTTTTTGGCTGATTTGTATAAAAAAGCAGAAGGATTTTTAATCTCTTTGTCCAAATAAATCTGCTTCCATAAGCGGGTAAAAGTTTCAGAAGTGATGTCTTGAGCAATTAAATCTGATTCCACCTTGAAAAAAACAAAGCGGTAAATCTTGTTTATATGTTCATCGTAGATCTGAGAAAAAAATTGTTCTTTAAATTTTTGCGGTTGCTCTTGCATAATAATCGCCCAGCCCTACTTTCAGGCTTTTAAAAAATCATCTAATAATACTAAATTTCTAAATTGATTTTATAGCTAACAGACCGGCCAGTGCCGATTGTTCCAACAATATTCCTTTCTTTTAACCCTTTTAATTCGCGACGAATAGATCGGGAAGTAAGATTAGGAAAATGCTTGTTGATTTCATTCGGACGCAATTGTCCATTGCCCTGCAAAAGCTCTAAAAGCTTTAATTGGATACTGGTAAGCTTTTCGTAGTCTATTTCACCAGAAGGCTTTTCTGAATCAAGATTTTGCAACCTCTGGTCTTTTGACTGATTTTGTTTTTCTGAATAATAAATATTATTTTGTTTTTCTTCTTCTTGTTTTGATAATGAGCTTAATTCAACTTTTGCCTGTTCTTTTAATTCTTGAATTATTTCTTCTTTTAAAGATTCGGGAACAATAGTTGATTCTTGTTGCTGTTTTTGAGTGTTGTTAATTTTAGATAAATCGTGTTCAATCACTTCTTCAATAAATAAATATTCTTTTTCTAAAACTAAAAAATTACGGGCATCCACCCATTTTTGCTGTTTGGCAATTTCAAAATATGTTTTCAGCAAACCCAAACATTCTAAAGATTTTTTTAAAGATGATTCTTTTTGCGCTAATTGA
This sequence comes from Minisyncoccota bacterium, assembly GCA_041649435.1. Taxonomy (GTDB): domain Bacteria; phylum Patescibacteriota; class Minisyncoccia; order Minisyncoccales; family Minisyncoccaceae; genus UBA6220. The sequence goes on from JBAZNB010000002.1 coordinate 46,919, forward strand.
GAAGCGTTTTGTTTTTCTGAAATAATATAAAAAAAGAGCACATCTAAAGCCTCTTTCCGAATAGCAAATTTTAGCGGTTCTTTGGCGGGAAAAAGACCCGTTACTTTGTATAACGCATTTGTTATTTTTACCAACCCCTCCTTCATAAAAACGCAAAAATTATAGACAATAATTATAGGCACATTATAGGAAATATAAAGACAAAAGTCAACCATAAAAATTGCGGATAATTTTTTGAAAAAAATAAAAAATGGGGCGCTATTTTAGCAAAACCCCTATATTTTGTGGCAAAGTTGCTTGGCCGGACAGCTTGATGATTGTGTTGCAGAACATTCCAGACCCAAAAGGCCCGAATTCCTTTTGATCAAGACCATTATAGATAGTAATTGTCTCTCCCCCAATTTTTGAAATTCCATCTCCTTTGTAAAAACTGGGATCGCGAGGAATCTTCCCCCAATGCTCAACCATAAATTTTTGATCTGGTCTTTCAATGACTCGAATCATTGAATTCCCAGAAGTAAAATAAATGCAGTTGATTAGGGTTTCCCTGCCGGATAAATCAAAACGATCAATAATATTTCCATAATTAATCGCTTCTTGTTCGAAATTAGAGGCAATTAATCGCCCACCAATTTCTTTGATTTGGTCAAAATTCTTTACTCTTGGCTTGTCTGGGATTTCGCCACAAACAACCATTATGTGATTTCCAGCTTCAGAGAACTTGTCTCTAAAATAAGAAAACCAGCAAATCACACCCTGGGTTGTAATTCTGATAAACCCGGGCTTAGTAAGAATCTCTTTCTTAATCATGATTATCACTTGTAAAATAGCCATAGCAAGAAACAATTTTTATTTGTTAAATGCTAATAGCGCTAAAATAATTATGACATATTTGATAATATTGTCAATATGGATAAAAACAGCTTGCCAATAAAGCAAGCTCTTCCCTATTTTTTTGATTTTTTAATAAAAATCGCTCAAAAGGGTTTGGCTTTGATCAATATTAGAATCATAATATTGGTCAAAACGACAGGACAAAAGAGGTCCAATTTGGATTAAAGGTTTTTTGCCTTTATTATAAAGAATTAGATATTTCTCTGTTCCAAAATTAACTTTTTTCTTTTTTATTCTGGCTTGGCGGGTAATCCATTGGCATTTAAAAATTTTGCCGTTATTGCCAAGCCTGGCTTGTCCAGGAATAAATTTATCAACCGGACAAATTTTTGGAAGCTGAGTAAGAACATACTCGGCACATTGATATTTTTGTGATTCAATTTGCCTGATATGAAAAACTTGCCCATATTTGGTTTCGCAAATATGGTCAATTACCATGGGGCAAAAAATATCATCACCAATCCCTAAAAAGGAATTGCGAAAAATATTGGTCAATGGGCCAAGCCGGGCTATTTCTTTTTGTTCAACAGAAAAAAAAGAAATCTCTTGCTGGCGCTTGTTCATTTCTCCATACTCTGCTTCAAAAGCATTGGTTGCTTCTGGAATTCGGGCATAATGATTAAGCGAATACCCCCACCGAGAATATCGTAGCTGATATAAACTTGATTCCGTGGCAAAAAGGCAAATGCCTTTATGTTTTTTGGGAAGATTAATTCGCAAATCTTTTTCCGAATCCAAAACAAAAGGCAATTCCAAGATCTTGTCACCTCTTTTAATTGTAAAAGCCGAATGTTGAAAACATTGTCAACAAACAGCACTGGCTTATTTATACCACGAGATTGTTTTTTTTCAAAACAGAAAATCCTAAGAAAAAATGGGTTTAAAGCTTTAAAGTATTTTTTTCTTCACGCGCCTGCTTGCTGGCGTCATTAAGAAAATCCCGCCCCATTCCCACAGCTCTGGCCCCGGCATAAACCAAAAAAGTGGCAAAAGCAATCCAAATCGTGGAATTCAAAAGCTCGGTAATGGTATTAGCAGGAAGCATTTCTTTTATTTTTTGATTAATTTGATCGCCAACCAAAGCATTCATTTGATCTTGCAATGTTCCGCTTGAAACAGAGGGTGTGGCAGGTGAAGTTTGAGGCTGAACAAAAACAGCTGGAAACTCTTTTTGCGCGCTAAAATAATAATATGATTCGGAAATGCTCCAAAAAAATATCGCCAGACCAAAAATAATCAAAGCTATTCCTAAGATTCTTTTAATCACTATTTCCATATTTTTAAAAATTAAAATTATTTTTTAATTAACACTGACATTATTTATTATACCTTATTGTTTTGAATAAAAAAACAAGTCGAAAAATCAGCTTGAATTATCGCTTGGTTAAGCTTTTAAAAATTTGCTTTGGTTGGTTTCTGCTGATTTTGAATTAGAATAATATTGGTTATAAATATCTACAGCTTTTAAAAGCAATTTTTTATCAAAAGCCAGTTTGCGCACAGCGTCTTCTATTTTTAACCATTTGGCATCAATAAACCCTTCTTCTTTTTGCGGAGAAAGCGTGGCCATTTTTCGAACAGATAAAACAAAAAGATTTACTCTTTTAAAATGGGTTTTATCATCGTCATAATCTTTGTATTTATAGCGACTTTGGCCAGCAAAACCAATAATTTTTAAGCTTGTTTTTATGCCTAGTTCTTCACGCAATTCCCTAACAGCTGCTGTTTCGGAATTTTCCCATTTTTGAATATGCCCTTTGGGAATCATAAATTTTCCTTTTTCGTTCTTTAAAAGCGCTACATAAAGCTCATTCTTGAATGATTTATAAAAAACAAAGCCTCCGGCAGATTGATGGAGGATTTTGTCTTTTAAGAATACTATTTTATCTTTTTTAGAAAATTCCATTTTTATTTTTTTAAAGAACCAGCTTTTATCTTTTTTGATTTTTCTTTAATAGCAGTAGTAATAATAATTTCTTCGTTTTTGTCAGCGTCAATAAAAATCTTAACTCCATTTTTAATTTCGCCAACTACTATTTTTAAAGCCATTGGATCTAAAATCAATTTTTGAATAATTCTTTTTAATGGTCTGGCTCCCAAATGGGGATCAAATCCTTTTTTTGCTAAGGACTGCTTGGCTTTTTCAGAAACAGAAATTTTAATTTCTTTTTTTGCTAATCTTTTTTGAACCTTGCTTATTTCTAAATCAACAATTTGTTTTATTTCCTCTGCGCCCAAATAATCAAACACAACAATGTCATCAATCCTGTTTAAAAATTCTGGTTTAAATTTTTCTTTTAAAGCAGTTTGAACTTTTGCTTTTAATTCAATTTTCTTTCCAGCTTTGTTTTGGTTAACAAACCCCAAAGGAGCTTCTTGGGCAATAATATCAGAACCAACGTTACTGGTCATTATTAAAATTGTATTTTTAAAAGAAGCAGTTCGGCCTCGAGAATCAGTTAAACGCCCGTCTTCTAAAACTTGTAAAAGAATATTAAATACTTCGGGATGAGCTTTTTCAATTTCATCCAAAAGAATTACACTATACGGCCTTCGTCTGACTTTATCAGTTAATTGCCCACCATCTTCATGGCCAACATATCCTGGAGGGCTGCCAATCATTTTACTAATATCAAATTTTTCCATATATTCGGACATATCAACCCGAATTAAAGCATTTTCGTCATTAAACAAAAACTCAGCCAAAGCTTTAGCAGTTTCGGTTTTACCCACGCCCGTAGGCCCTAAAAACAAGAATGAGCCTAGGGGACGAGATTCTTCAGATATTCCAGCCCGAGAACGCCTAATCGCGTTGCTGACGGCTTTAATGGCCTCTTCTTGGTCGACAATTCTTTTGCCTAAAAACTTTTCCATATTTTCTAATTTGGCAATTTCTGATTCCAATAATCTGGTAGTTGGGATTCCAGTCCAGCGGGAAACAACTTTAGCAATTTCTTCTGGCCCGATTTCCTGTTTTAAAATAGGATTTTGTTTTTGTAATCTTTCCAGTTTGTTTTCCTGCTTTCTTAATTTGGCAAACAAGTCGGGCAAAATTCCGTATTTTATTTCTGCTACTTTTTGCAAATCACCCTCTTTTAATAATTTTTCCAATTGATATTTTTGTTCTTCAATCTCACGTTTTAATTCTTTGCTTTGCGACATTGTTTCTTTTTCTGTTTTCCAACGCCCAGAAAAAGAATTTGCTTTTTCATTAAGCTCGGCTAACTCACGGGCAATCACTCTTTCTCTTTTTTCATAGCCTCCTTTTTCTTTATCTTTTGAGTTTCCAGCTAATTCTTTTTTAATAGCTTCTCGTTCGATTTCTAATTTTTGAATTTCTTTGTTTAAAGCTTCCAATTCCAAAGGATTGGATTCTATTTCCAAGCGTAAAGCAGAAGAAGCTTCGTCCATTAAATCAACTGCTTTATCGGGTAAAAATCTGTCTGGGATATAGCGGGCTGATAATTCTGCGGCAGCAACAATAGCAGAGTCTTTTATTTTTAATCCATGGTGAAGCTCATATTTTTCTTTGATGCCTCGCAAAATTGAAATTGTGTCATCAATCGTGGGCTCAGAAACATAAATCGGCTGGAATCTTCTTTCTAATGCTGGATCGTTTTCAATATATTTTTGATATTCTTTTAAGGTAGTAGCACCAATAGCTCGTAATTCTCCTCGGGCTAAAGCTGGTTTTAAAAGATTGGAAGCATCAATCGCTCCTTCGGCTGAACCAGCGCCAATTAGGGTGTGAAGCTCATCGATAAAAAGCAAATAGCGACCTTCGGCTTTGCGTACTTCTTTTAATAAAGCTTTTACCCTGTCTTCAAATTCTCCACGATACCTAGTGCCAGCAACAAGTAATCCCAAATCAAGACTGATTACTTCTTTTTCTTTTAAGCTTTCTGGAACATCTCCTTTTACTATTCGTTGTGCTAATCCTTCGGCAATCGCAGTTTTTCCCACCCCTGCTTCTCCGATTAAAATCGGGTTGCTTTTGGTTCGACGAGAAAGAATCTGCATCAATCTTCTAGTTTCGTCTTCTCGACCGATAATAGGATCAAGCTTACCTTGTCTGGCTAAATTAGTTAAATTGCGAGAATAATTTTCAATTACTTTATAGCGAGCTTCGGGATTTGGACTAGTAACCCTTTCTCCGCCTCGAAGCTGAGCAAAAACCTTTAAAGCATTTGGATAATCCAATTTTTCTAAAAACTTTTCTTCACTTTCAATTGTTGTCTTTCTTAAATGGGAAGCATTTTCTAATAATCCTCTGGCATAATTTTCTGAACTTAGAATTGCTAAAAATAAATGTTCTAAAGAAACAAATTCATCGGTCATATTCATGGCCTCTTCCCTCGCCCGCTCTAAAACTTTGGCCATATCTTGGGTAAGATAAACCTGGCCGAATAATTGTTCAGATTGAACGGGTGGAATCTGTCCTAAGGCTTGGCGTGTTTTTCTTTGTAAATCCTGAAAATCAATATTAAAACGATTCAACAAAGTAATAACAATATTTTCTGGATCAGAAATAATAGCTAAAAGTAAATGCAGGGCATCGATTTGTTGCTGTCCCATTTCTCGCGCAATATTTTGAGCACCCATTACCATTCTTTGAGCTTTGTTGGTAAAATTTATTCCTTCCATTTTTTTATTTAAATAAAATAATAATCAATAATATTTATTATATCATCTTATAATAAAAATTAAAAAAAAGCAAACAAGGGGTGAGAGTGCTAAAATAATTTATTGCCCGATATAGCAAACTGCCCGACTAGGAATATAGTGGGAACGAAAGCGCTGATTTTTTATTGCTCCATTTTGATAAGTAACAATATAATCAAAATATGTGTCTGCTCCCTTGTAGGCCTGAGAAAAACAATCTATTTCCCCTTTTGGCAAAGACCATGACGGAATCATTTTTGCTTTGCCAGGATAAACGATATTATAAATAACTGGTTCGGTTTTTTTCACAATTCGGTTGTCTTTAGTCCCCCACAATTCTATGTTTAAATTTAATTTACTGTCCACATTGGCTTGGATTAAAATATAATTATTGGTATCGTTTATAAATTTTAAATCTGGCGCAGGATCAAAAATTGTAGCATCAGTGCCAGGCGGATTATAATAAACAAGCCAATAAGTATGATTAGTTTTTTCGGTAATAGGCATTCCTGCATCTAAAAGCGCTCGGAAAAAAGTGGTACTTAATTGGCACAACCCTCCGCCAAAATCAGCTACCATTTCCCCGTTTTGAATTACTGCTTCTTTGACAAATCCATTAGTATCATCAAAAGGTTGTAAAACATTTAATAAAGAAAATTCCTCTCCTGGGGCGATTAGCAATCCTGAAATTAAAAAAGCTCCTTTTCTTATATTTTTCAATCTGTTTTCCGAAGAGCTGATAATTTCCGTAGAATTTTTTCCAATTAATTCTTTTATTCCATAAACCGAACTGCTTTTAATGTCTGCGATTGGTAATTTGGTGACTGATAAATTTATTGTTCGCAATGGGTTATTTTGCAAATCTTTCAAAGCACTAACAATTAAATCAAAATTTAATTCTAATCCGGTTTTAGCAACATTTGTTTTTTGCAAAGATCCGTTGCGAAAACTAAATTTAGCAGCCATGGGATCTTTTTTTACCAAAGGCTCTATTTTATTTTCCAGATATTCCCTGATTTTATATTCATCTAAGCTAAGGGATAATTCTCCTGTTTCTGTTTTTTCTATTTTTACCCAATCCGCCAAAATAGAGGCGGTAATATAGTCAATATTTTTATTTTCATAACGCAAACCGATTGGCGATAATTTAATTAATTTTGTGGCCTGATCTTTTAAGCTTTCGCAATCAGAAACGGTTATTTTTGGACTGGATTGTTTGCCTGGCTTTAAAATAATTGGTGAAAAATCTAAAAATTTTAATTTTTCCACAGCCTGAACTAAAGCTTTTTCATAATCAAGATTTGTTCCTTTTCTTTCTGGTTTGATTATTAAATTATTATCAACAACAGAAAATCCAGCATCAGCGGGCTCTATTTTTTCAAAACTTTCTTTTAGGCTTCTTAAAATATTTTCCTTGTCTAGCTGAATTGATAAACTAATTCTTTTTTTAGAGAAAGTAAAAAAAGCATCAAAAAAATTGTTTATTATTTTTTCTTTTCGACCAATCGCTTGGGCTTCAGCTACAGCTTTTTCTACATCAAAATTAATTAAAATTTTGGCAGAGTTGTTGTTTAAAAAATATGGCCTTAAAGGATAAATTGTTGTTTCAATATTTTGATAAGTAAATTTAATTCCCTCGGCATTAGCTGAATCAAGGCGATCGTAAATCAAATCTTTGGCCTCGTTAATTGTTTTTCTGCCAAGATTAATATCTCCGACAAAAACATTGGGAAATATTTTTTGATCATAATTTTGATATGTCCAAAAATAAGTAAAAAAAATAAACAAAAAAAATGCCAAAAAAAATCCGGCAATAATTAAAAATAATTTTAAAATCTTTGACATTGGTTAATTCTATCAAAAATTTAATTGTTCTTCAAATATAAATTTTGAATTCTCCTCTCCACAATAAAAAACCCTAAATAGGGCCTTTTGTTAGAGAGGTGCTTTCGGGTTAAACTCAATATTTATAAAGATATTTTAGCACGAAAATACCTGCTCTGACTAAGCATGTGAGTCAGGGTCTGATTTTTAAAAATGCGACAAATACGACAGTACTTAGATTTCTGCTTTTCAACCTTTTCAATAGCCAAGCTGAAAAGTATTATTTTGATATTTTTATTTATATTTTTTATATCCATCTATCAAATATAAAATCCCTGGAATGATAGGCACAGCTAAATTGATACTAAGATTTGCTTCTGTTAAAATCCCGACAATAAAACCGATGGCAATTGCGATCATAATAAGCCAGCCAGCAACTTTTGGATATTTCCAACCCAGTGCTAAACTAATAAAAACCAACGGCATCATAGATAAGGCAACATTCTCCCATAAAGAATAATTTGAATTAGCAAATGGCAATGGATTGCCGTAACCGAAATAAAACGGCAAAGCAAATACCAGAATACACAATGAGATTATTCGAGCTGACCATTTAATGATTTTCATATAATTTAAATTAATTAAAAATATAGTTTACAATCTAAAATAATTATACCAAAAAATCGCCCAAAAAGCGATTTTTCTTAAAGCACTCGGTCACCTATTTACCATAGACAAATGGGATGACTCCGATAATAAATTGTGTTGGAGGAGAGAGGGGGATTCGCCCTTCTGATTTTTCTGCTGAAAAATCATCAGGGCCGGCTTTTGCCTCCGTCGAGGCAAAAGCTTCGAATCCCCTGCTCCAGACAAAAAGATGCCCATCAATGTTTATTTTATTTCGATATTAATGGGGATTCGCCTTCATAATTTCCTGCTGGAAATTTTTCAGGCCTGGGTTTTCGCCGTCGCGAAAACCCTTCGAATCCCCATCTCCATAACAAAAGACCCTATCTAGGGATCTTTTGTTATGGAGGAGAGAGGGGGATTCGAACCCCCGATGACTTTCGCCATACAGTCTTTCCAGGACTGCCAGTTCAACCACTCCTGCATCTCTCCAAATAATTTTCAATATGGTTAATATAATACAAAAAGATAAAAAAGAAAAGCTACAAAAGTAGCCCTTTCAAATAAAAAATGATTTTATTTTTAGAACGATTTTAAAATTTATTTATAAACGCATTCCTCGCAAAGCATTCACCCTTTCTTCGGTTAAGGGATGAGTCATAAATAATTTAGAAAACCAGCTTATTTTTTCTCTGCTTCGCAAAGGAGAAGAAATGAATAAATGGGCGGTAGCATTATTTTCTCTGCTCATAGGATTAGGATCGCTAGCAATTTTTTCTAAAGCCCGAGCCAAACCCTCTGGATATCTGGTCATTAAAGCACCAGAAGCATCGGCTAAAAACTCTCTCTGACGACTAACAGCCATTTGTAAAACCGTGCCAGCAATAGGAGCTAAAATTGCAGCAACGATTCCCAAAACAAGAAAAATCGCATTTCCCCCTTCTCGATCTCTTCGATTACTAAATCCTGTGCGTAAAAAAATATCTGATAAAACTACAATTGCCCCCACCAAAACCACAACTACTGTTTGTAAGAGAATGTCTTTGTTTTTAATATGAGAAAGCTCATGAGCCACAACTCCTTCTAACTCTGCTCTTTCTAGTTTGTTTAATAATCCCCTAGTTACAGCAATTACTGCATGTTTTTCGTCTCGGCCAGTGGCAAAAGCATTTGGCTGTTCTTCGTTCATAATATAAATTTTGGGCAAAGGCATTCCTGAAGAAAGACAAAGATTTTCAACTAATCGATAAAGTTCGGGATTATCTTTTTTTTCAATCAATTGAGCACCCACAGAGCTTAAAACAATTTTATCCAAAAACCAATAAGAAGAAATGCTCATAGCAATACTTACAAAAACAGCTAAATATAAAAATAAGCTTGTTTCCATAAGATAACTAAAAAGCCAGCCCAAAAAAATCAGAAAAACAGAAAAAAGAAACATTAAGAAAAATGTTTTTCGCACATTTGAATCTGCTTGGTTATATAAAGTTGGCATATTTTTAAAATGCCCGGAACTAGCCGGGCATTCTTTTTTATTTTGTTTTCAGGATGCCTTTTCTTTTCTGATCCTTTTCGCTTAATTTATTGAATTTTTTCCTCAATTTTTTGTGATGCCTGATAATTGTTTTTTTGAAATTTTTCATTTTTTTCCAGCCAATCTTATTAGCAATTTATTTTTTTAATTTTTAAAATCAACCTTAGGAGCTTCTTTTTGAGCTGCATCTTCTAATTCAAAAAAGTCCATTGGCTTGAATCCGGCTAAAGACGCTACGATATTTGAAGGCACTGTTTCTATTTTTGTTTTTAAATCCAAGGCATTGCCATTATAAAATCGGCGAGCTGCCTGAATTTTATCTTCTGTGTCACGCAATTCTCTTTGTAATTCAACAAAATTATCCGAAGCTTTTAATTCTGGGTAAGCTTCTGCTACAGCAAACAAGCTTTTCAATGTGCCGGCTAAAGCATTTTCCGCAGCGCTTTTTTCTTTGGCGCCAACAGCAGACATGGCCATATTTCTAGCTTGAATCACTTTTTCAAAAGTGCTGCTTTCGTGAGTAGCATATCCTTTTACGGTTTCGACTAAATTAGGAATCAAATCGTATCTTCTTTTTAATTGAACATCAATATCAGACCAAGCTTCTTGCGTACGGTTTCGGCTTGTAACCAAACCGTTATAAATAGCAAAAAACCAAAAAGCAATTACAACGACAAGGCCAATAACGATTAAAAATATTGTTTCCATATTTTTGTTTTATTCCCCTTTAAAAGAGGATGTTGTTTTTATTTTATTATTTTTTTAACTGATTTTGTTTTTTTCTTTGAAGGTGTTTTTTCTTTTTTCTCTGAAGTTTTGTTTTTTCGGAAAAAAGAAAAATCAAAACCGTTTGGGCCGGCAAATTTTTTAAAAGTCGATCCGCCACATTTACAAATATTCTTAGTTTTTGAAAATCCGATAGAAATTAATTTTTCAATTAATTTGTTTTTTATTTCGCTTTTAATTTCTTTCACCGCAGATTTCGTCTGCTTTGTTGTTTTAACGGCAAGGTAAAAAAAATTAAAAATAGAAATAAAAATTATTCCAAACAGGGCAATCGTTACATAAAAGGTAATTTTGTCCATAAAATAAAATTATTTGAACCAAGGTGCTTGATTTATATTGTTAATTATACCAAAAAAACATAATTTAGCAAGTGCTTGCCTGAAAACAAAATGTTTAGGGGGTTACCCCCTAAACATTCTTTCAAGACTCATGTTTGAGGGTTTCCTTCGAATAAACCTCTGGTGAGATTTTTCTCAGGCCTAGCTCAGCGCCTCCGCCAACTGTCGGAGCGCTTCCGCCCTTGATTGGATACGGGCTCATGTTTGGGAGTTAAACTCCCAAACATTCTTATTCTTCTCTGTAAGTTTATAATTAATATTAGTTGTTTTGTTCAGCGCCAAAAGATGAGGTTGGTTCAGTGGTTGTATATTTTGTATAAAAAATCCATTGCACATCTACATATTGAGAATTTAATGATTCAATCCATGGACCCATACCAGCTACTGGGATTCCTGTATTAGTGCAACTACCCTCTTTAATATTATTTATATAAAAATCTACTGTGGTTGATGATTTTTGGTTTATTTCTATTATGTTTGGTGAAGTTAAGCTGGTAGCTCTCGAAATTGTATTACTGGTACCCTCAGAATAAGTATGAAAAATTTTCGTTGATTCATAACGAATTCTTGCAGTATAGGTAAAACTATTCCATATATTTGCTCTGCCATCTAATCCTATAGATACGTAATCTGATTCCGCTCCAAAATTTGTTAAGGCTCTTAATCTGTATGGATAGGCAAAATTAATCTTTGCGCCTATGGCTTCATAATTTGGCGAAGCCCCTCCTGTTACTCTTACTTTTCCCCCAGACACAACAGAAGATCCACCACTCCAATGCCTTACCCATTTATTTGTATCCAATGAACTTCCTTCAAAATCATCAAAGAACTCAAACGTATTATCCCCATTAGAAGCTGTGGTAGCAGAAGCATTGGCATAATACATGTAAATGGTGTTGTCTCCAGAAGCAAGGCTTGGGATTTTAACCCAAATCGTGGCAGTGGTGGAATCTGTTTTTGATTCTAGCCAATAGCTTAGTTCGGTAGTGCCGTCTGATGAAGTGAAACGGAGATCGTCAAAATCAGGTTGCATGTCAGTATCATAAGCCACGGTTAGTTTAACTTGATAATCAGTTAAGGCAGAAGCGGAATTAATGGTAATGGGCTGTCTTTTGGCATATTCATCAAACTCTTGGTTGCGAGAAGCAGAACAATCAGCATTAGATCCCCCGTTTTGGCCATTACAAGACCAATTGGTTGTATTGCCAGGATCAGGGAAAGCAGGAGAGCTTGGGGTTGTTGTTCCAGTTGAACAAAAAGTATCAGAACCATAGGAAGTATCAGTGAATGAATAGGTTTTGTTTGCTGAACCACAAACACCATTGATGGCTGATAAGGAGACATAAGCGCCAACACTGGAATCATAGGAATAAGCATAGGTATCAGACATGATTGCCGAAACAGTAAAACTAGTTCCATCGTCAGAAGAATAGGTGTAATAAGTATTGTTTGGACCAGTGATTGAAGAAGCTGAACCAAGAGCATTGTTTACAGTTTCCGAACAAGTTGAGCCAATGGCACAGGTTTCAATGGGATAAGTTGGATTGGAAGTATTGTAAACTAACAAAGCTTTGACAATCTGGGATAAATCAGATTTGCGTCTGGCGTCATTAGCAGAATCAGTGGCTGAATTCAAAGAAACCAGGACAAAGCCTGAAAGAATACCAACAATAGCAATAACTACTAAGAGCTCGATTAGAGTAAAAGCAAAAAGTTTTTTGGACTTCATTTGTTTAAGATTGTTTTTCTTTTTTTCTTGAAGATATTATATCAAAAACTAGGAGGATTGGAAATAAAAAAGAATGTTTGGGAGTTAAACTCCCAAACATTCTTAATTATAATTGTTTCTTTTTCTTTTTAATTTTTTAATTTTAATACATTCCTCCCATGCCACCCATTCCTGCCATTCCGCCAGCACCATGACTATCGTTTTTCTTTTCCTCTGGCTTATCAACTACCACACATTCTGTGGTTAAAAGCATTGAAGCAGCGGAAACAGCATTTTGAATACAAGATCTTACTACTTTTGCTGGATCGATAATTCCTGCTGAAAGCATGCTTTCTTCATATTTATCTTCCTCCGCATTATAACCATAATCCCCTGTTTTCTTTTTTACTTCATTGGCAATCACTGATCCATCTTTACCAGCGTTATCAGCAATTTTGCGAATCGGATCTTCCATGGTTCTTATTAAAATATCAATGGCTACCTTTTCTTCTCCTACAATTTTTAATTCTTCCAATGTTTTTTGACAACGGATTAAAGCAATGCCTCCGCCCGGAACAATTCCTTCTTCAATTGCCGCTCTAGTAGCAGCCAAAGCATCTTCTACTTTATGCTTTCTAGCTTTTAATTCTACTTCGGTTGCTGCGCCAACTTTAATTACTGCTACCCCTCCTGATAATTTTGCCAATCTTTCTTGAAGTTTTTCTTTATCAAAAGAAGAATCAGCGCTTTCAATTTGAGTTTTTATTTGAGAAATTCTTTTTTCAATATCTTCTTTTTTTCCTTTGCCTTCTACGATAACAGTTTTTTCTTTAGTGGCCACTACCCTTCTAGCCCGACCCAAAGAATCTAATTCTAAAGAATCCAATTTTAATCCTAATTCTTCGGATACATATTGGCCTCCAGTTACAATAGCAATATCAGCCAACATGTCTTTTTTCCGATCGCCATAACCCGGAGCTTTTACTGCTACAACATTAAAAGTTCCTCTTAGCTTATTTACAATCAATGTGGTTAAGGCTTCACCATCAACATCATCAGCCACAATTAAAACATCTTTTTCTCCGGTTTGGATTATTTTTTCTAAAATCGGTAAAATATCCTGAATTGATGATATTTTTTTGTCAGTGATAATAATATAAGGGTCGTTTAAAACTGCTTCCATTTTTTCTACATCGCTAACCATATATGAAGAAACGTATCCTTGATCAAACTGCAAACCTTTAACAATTTCTTTTTCCATGCCCAAGCCTTTTGATTCTTCAATTGTTACCACTCCATCTTTGCCTACTTCGACAATAGTTTTTGCAATTAATTCTCCCAAGTCTTTGTCTTCGGCAGAAATTGTAGCCACGCGAGCATAATCTTGTTCTGTAGAAATAGGTTTGGCCATTTTTTTAATTTCTGCCACAATTGCTTCCGATCCTTTTTCTAAGCCACGCCTGATTGCCAAAGGATTGGCTCCAGCAGTAACGTTTTTTAGGCCTTCTCTGATTAATGATTGGGCCAATAAAGTTGCTGTTGTGGTTCCGTCTCCAGCTACATCATTGGCTTTTTCAGCTACTTGTTTTACTATTTGCGCTCCAATGTTTTCAATTTTATCTTCTAAGTCTATTTCTTTAGCAATGCTGACTCCGTCGTTGGTAATTGTTGGAGAACCAAAGCTTTCTCCCAAAACAACATTCCGCCCTTTTGGTCCAAGGGTAACAGTCACAGCATTGGCCAGCTTATCAACCCCGTCTTTTAATTTTGCCCGGGCTTCTTCTGAATAAAAAATTTGTTTTGCCATAAAATTAAATTCTTAGATTGATTATTCAATGATTGCCAAAATATCTTCTTGGCGAGCTATTAAATATTCTTTATCGCCCACTTTTACTTCTTGGGGGCCGTATTTGTTAAATAAAACCTTGTCTCCTGTTTTTACTTGCATGGGAATTATTTTTCCAGAAGAAGTTATTTTTCCTGGTCCAACGGCAATTACCTTACCTTGCTCTTGCCTGTCTTTTTCCGCAGACTGAGGAAGCAAAATACCACCCTTGGTTTTTTCTTCAGCTTTCAAGGGCTCAATTACAATATGATCTGAAATCGGCTTAATGTTCATTTTTTTATTTAACTTAATTTATTATTTTTAGCACTTTGGCTATTTGACTGACAATATATTAACTCTAAGAAAAATTTTTGTCAATTATTCAAAATTATTTATTTTGTTTGTATCATTTATAAATTATTTTTTAACATAACTAAAAAATGTTTGGGAGCCTTGCCCCCAAACATTCCCCCAATTAATTGACCTTATAATTTATTAATTAGTTAAATTTATTTTTTCTTTTTTTCTTTTTGAAATTCAAGACAAGAATAAACTACCAGCCAAAGGCTAATACCAATTATATATACGAAAAAAAGAATAAATCCTTGAACTGGAAAAAAAATAGAAAGCAAAAATGGCAAAGCCCCTAGCTTAAAAAGGATCCCCCCCATTTTATGAGTTTTTTCCCAAACCGTATCATCAGCTAGTGTCCAGGGCGTGCGAATGCCAATAAAATAGTTTCTTTTAGCTTTTTCAATCATTATTCCCATATAATAAAAGAGAAAGGCAAGAGCTGGCATTAAAAACGACAACATATTGAATTTATAACCAAGATTGAAAAAAATAGTCAAACTATAAATATAAAAAAAGAACAAATTAAAAATAAGAATAAAGCCTTCAAAGTATTGATAAAATGATTTGACGTTTTCTTTTAACGGATCTATTTTTGGCAAAACTAATAATAAAATTGTAATAATAATCATTAAAATCGGCATAAAAAACAATCCAAATCCCTTGGACATATATCCATCTGGCTCGCCAGTTATCCCCCAATGGGAAACAACTTGATCGGGCATTAGCGGATAAAAACAAAAAGCCAAAACAAAAGAAGCGATAATAAGTAAAAAAGAAACAATGCTTATTGATTTTATTTTCATATTATTTTTGAGCTAAGTTTTGATTAAGCGTGCTTAAGCGTTCGTTATATTCATCGGCATCTATTATGTTTTTAGCAAAAAGCTGATTCAAGCCAAGTAAATATTCATTTTGAATCTGGGAAATAGACAAGGCGTCATCAAACAAGCGAATATTATCCATTTTCCCTCTAAATCCCAATTGGCTAGGATTAAAAGTTTGGCCAATCCGTATGGGATTTCCAGACCTAAGAATATGCCCCCCAGAATATGTAAGCGTTGACTGCTGTTGAACACCATTAATAAAAAGCTTCATTGTTGTTCCATCCCAGGTAGCAACTAAATGAAGCCAGGTATTATAAGGTAAAACAGTGTTCCAGCCCAAATATCCACTATTTACATTATTTCGATCATTCAAATAAAAACCAGCTCCCCGAAAATGTAAAATAAAAGCATTGTTTGCTGCTCTAATAATGTTTGAGGCTTGCTGTCCATTAACCCAAGCCTCTATCGTAATCGCCCTTAATCCTCCTGTTAAATCTTCGGGAACGTAAATATAACTATAATTAGTAGTATCATATGTTGTAGTGCTATCAAAAAAAAGACAATTATCATAAACGCATCCAGTTGTTTGAAGAGACGGCAAGGCGCAAGTTCCAGTTGCCGTCAAAGTCCCAGGGTATTCCCCCCACGAACTTGGAGTCTGATTTGTGGCTGGAACATTGATTTGATCAAATTTCCAATTGGCAATATAGTTTCCAGCCAAAACTATGGGCAAGGAATTGGCAAAAGTTTTTACTTTGGTATCAATCGCTTTTTCAACAGCGGACTGATTGTTTAAAATCAGAATAGAAGATAAAATTCCGACTACAAAAATAGCAAGCATGACTTCAATTAAAGTAAAACCTTTTTGTTTTTTATTTTCAAAGCCAATTTCCATATTTTAAAATAAAATTATTATTTAAATTATATCATTGAAATATAAAATTTTAAAGTATTTTCTTAAACTTTTTATTTTTTAAAAAATATATTAGCAATTGACATTAATGGGTTTTCTGTTAAGATTAATTTATGAACAGCTTGATAGTAAAAATGATTGCGGGCATAGCCGGAATCGCTACTTCTGTGTTTTTTTTAAAACCTGGAGTATCTTCTGACGGCTGGATAGCAATTGTTTTATCAGGAGTGGCTATTGGACTATTGTTTTTTTTCATAAAGCCACTAATAGACTTGATTACCCTTCCCTTAAGGATCATTACTTTAAATCTTTTTTCTTTTATAATTATAATGTTTCTGGTTTGGATAACTGAAGTATTATTTTCTGTCCACTTGGAAATAAACGGATTACAAAATCTTTTCTGGACATCTTTAATTGTTTTAATTTCTAATATTTTATTTTCAAAAATTCTAAAAGGAGACTCTTAAATTTAACATGAATCAAACACTAACAATAATCCAATCGATCGTTTCTGTTTTAATAATAATTTTTATTATTATGCAGCAAAGAGGCACTGCTTTGGGCTCGGCTTTTGGCGGAGGCGGAGAAGTTTACAGCACCAGGCGTGGATTACAAACAAAGCTTCTTTGGGCTACTATTATTCTTACTATTGCCTTTATCGGCTTGGCAATTGCCAATCTATTAGTTTAGTTCTTAAATTTTAATCTTGCTCTTCTGCCAAACAGGCTTAAGGCTATGATTTTTCTATCAATAAATGTCTATTTTCGGACAAAAAAATCCAAACAAAGAGACGGAGAGAAAAAAACTTTCTTTTAGACAATGGATTCAATTTTTAAAAGTATTGAATTTAAAAGAGAAATGGGCTTTCTTTATTTCTTTGCTTGTCTTTTTTGGCTCTTTAACATTTCTTTTAACCAGCGCTTATTATAAAAACACAATTACAGTGCCTAGTGATTCAGGATTTTTAAAATCTGGAATGGTTGGCCAGCCCCAATTTATTAATCCTCTTTATGCCTATTCTTCGAATATTGATCGGGCTCTTGTAGAAATGATTTTTTCTTCTTTGATGACTTATGATGAACAAGGAAATATTGTGCCTGATTTAATCGAAGAATACCGAATTACAGACAACGGAAAGACTATTGAATTTTCTATTAAAGAAAATGTTAAATGGAATGATGATAAGCCCTTAACTGTTGATGACATTGTTTTTACTGTTCACTTAGTCCAAGATTCTGATTTTATGAGCCCGCTAAGAGCCAATTGGCAAACAATCGAAGTCGAAAAAACTTCAGATTATAAAGGCTTGATAAAGTTTAAACAGCCTTATAGCGGAGCCTTGGAATTATTGACCAATCTAAAAATAATGCCCCAACATATTTGGGAAAATGCTAATTTTTTGGGAATGACCAGCAATTCAGAATTAAATTTGATTTCACCGATTGGATCAGGGCCTTATAAAATAAGCAAGGTAGAACAAAAAGAAAACAAATCCGTAAAATCAGTCACCTTGGTTGCCAATAAAAATTATTATACTCCTGCTCATATTCAAAAAATCCAAATAATTTTTTTTGACAGCCAAGATGAAATTTTTAATGCCTTGAAAAAGGGCGCGATTACTGTGGGAGAAATTGAAAATTCGGAAAAATATGATTTGGAAAAAATAAAAAATTTAAATCACTATCTTTTATCAAGCCCTGATTATTTCAGTATCTTCTTTAATAACAATAAAGACCCTTTTAAAGATAAAAATATCAGAATTGCTTTAACTGCTGGGATTAATAAACAAGAAGTTTTAAATAAGGTTTTAAATAATCGAGGACAGATAATCAACTCTCCCCTTTTATCAGGATTTTATAATGGAATCACAGAATCTGAAAAAACAATTGTTTATGATTCAGAAAATTCAAATCAACTTTTAAACAAAGCTGGATTTATTTTAAATAATGGATTAAGAGAAAAAACAATTCAGAAAACAACTGGATTTAAATTTTCAAAAATAATGCAAACTGGTTCAACCGGCCCAGAGGTATCAAGACTGCAAGAATGTTTGGCTCAAGATCCAGAAATATATCCTAGCGGAGAAATTACCGGCACTTTTGGGGAAAATACTAAAAAAGCAGTGATTGCCTTCCAAGAAAAATACAAAGACGAAATTCTTGTTCCCAATGGATTATCTGCCGGCACTGGGAAAGTAAGCGCAGCTACAATTAAAAAACTAAATGATGTCTGTTTCGTTGTTCCCGCAGAAACAAAAGTCCTTTCTTTTAAAATAAAAACTGGAGATACAACCACCCTGATTACAGCCGCAAATAATTTAAAAGAACAATGGGCAAAATTAGGAATCCAAGTTGAAATTGAAATCTTGAATAGCAGCGAAATGAAAAGAGTAATCAGAGAAAGAGATTTTGAGGTTTTACTTTTTGGAGAAAAATTAGGGATGATCCCCGACCTTCTCTCTTATTGGCATTCTTCGCAAATAATTGATCCTGGTTTGAATTTGGCGATTTATCAAAATACAGACTTGGATACTTTATTGGAAAAACAAAGAACTTATTCCGATTTTATAAACGAAGAACGATTAAAAACCTTGCAATCAATACAAGATATTTTAGTTTCTGACGCTCCAGCAGTTTATTTATATTCACCTAATACTATTTTTATTGCCAATAAAAAATTAAAAGGCATTGAATTAACAAAAATCGCAGATTCAAGCCGAATTTTCTCAAACATTGGAAAATGGTATATTAATGAAAAAAGAGTCTGGAAATAATTTCTTAAAAACAGCATGATTAAAGAATACGATTTAAAAGACATAGCCCCAAATATTAGATTTTTAAATGACATTAAAGACGTTCTTTTTGATCAAAAATGGTATTCTGTTCAAAAAGAAAATTTCGAACTTTATTATATGTATCGAAATTTAGAAAAAAAGGATAATTTAAGATACGATATTACAATAATCCCTCCATTTTTTATGGGCCAAGAGCCAGTAAAAACCTTGGGGCATTTTCATCAGCTCGATTCAAATGAAATGTATATCGTACTTGAAGGAGAGGGGCTGTTTCTTTTACAAAAAGGAAAAGATAAGGTGGAAGAATTTTTCGTAATCAATGGAAAAAAAGGAGATTGCATTATTGTGCCCAAAGGATTCGCCCATGTTACAATTAACCATACTAAAGACAAAACTTTGAAAATGGCTAATTGGGTTAAAGATGAATCCAGTTTTGACTATGAAACCATAAAAAACAAAAAAGGTCTTTGCTATTATTTCACTCTAAATGGCTGGATAAAAAATAACAATTATCAAGATATTCCGGAAATAAAATTCAAAGAACCAGACAGTTATCCAAAAAGCTTAGATTTTCTAAAATAAACAAGCTATTTTAATTTAAAATCAAAAGCGTAAAACGCTAAAAATAATAAACAACCTGACCGGGATTCTCTTCCTGGTCAAAAAATAATTAACCTGAATAATATTTATCAGGAACAAGCTCTCTTCAAATTAAGAGAGCAAAATCTATGGAACAAAAAAATAATACAAAAGAACCTGAGCCTATAAAAGCTTTGGCAAAAAATCCTGAGAAAAAGGGAAAAAGCCAAGCTCAAAGAACAGGTTCAAAAAAAAGATATTCCGGAAATTATAACCGGACACAAAAAAAACAAACAATCAATCGTTCTTTTAACAGAAGCGAAAAACATGGGCAATCGCCAAGCAATCCCGAAAATTTAAAAATAATTCCTTTGGGGGGGTTGGGTGAAGTGGGACGAAACATGAGTATTTTAGAATATAAAAATTCTATTTTAATTATGGACGTGGGCTTTCGAATGCCAGAAGAAGATATGCCAGGAATAGATTATATCATTCCCGATATTTCTTATTTGTTAAAAAATGAAAAATACAAAAAAATAGAAGGTGTTTTAATTACCCACGGACACTATGACCATATCGGCGCTGTGCCATATGTTCTCCACCGCATTGGCAATCCTCCTATTTTTGCTGCACCATTAGCTAAGGGAATTATTTTAAAAAGACAGGAAGAATTTCCAGACCATCAAAAATTAGATATCACTGAAGTAAAAGACGGATCAAAAATAAAATTGGGCGTCTTTGAAGTTGAATTTTTCAGACAAACACACAGTATTCCGGACAACTTAGGAATTATCATAAAAACTCCGGTTGGAAATATTGTTAATACTTCTGATTTCAAATTTGATAATTTTCCAGTAAACGATCTGCCAACAAATTTTGAAAAATTACGCGAAATCGGAAAACGAGGAATAACGGTTTTAATGTCTGATTCTACTGGAGCGGAAGAAGAAGGCCATTCTCTTTCCGAAAAACAAATCTTTGAAAATATGGAACATATTTTTGAAAATGCCAAAGGCCGAATTATTATTGCCACTTTTAGTTCGCTCATTAATAGAGTCCAGCAAGCAATCACTTTATCAGAAAAATACGGACGCCGGGTGGGCTTTATTGGCCACAGCATGAAAAGCAATGTAGAGCTAACAAAAAAACTTGGCTATTTAAAAACCCAAAAAGGAACGCTTTTGAAAAAAGTGGCTGATTCAAATAGCATGCCCGATAAAAATATCACTATTGTCTGTACTGGTGCCCAGGGCGAAGAAAGCGCTGGATTAATGAAAATAATAACCAAACAGCATCCTTCAATCAGTATTAAGCCCGGGGATACAATTGTTTTTTCTTCTTCTGTAATTCCTGGAAACGAAAGAAGCGTTCAAATGATAAAAGATGATATGCTAAGGCAAAAAGCTAATGTTTTCCATTATAAAATGATGGATATTCATGCTGGTGGGCATGCCCAAAAAGAAGAATTAAGAGAAATGATTTTAATGATGCAGCCAAAATTTTTTATGCCTATTCATGGCCAGTTTTCAATGCTTTTTGCTAATTCAAAATTAGCTCAAGAATGCGGCATTCCAGAAAGCAATGTCCTTTTAACTGACAACGGAAAAATAGTAGAAGTATCTCCTGAAAAAGCTTTTGTAAGCAAAAACGAAGTTTCTTCAGAATATATAATGGTTGACGGTTTAGGAATTGGCGATGTGGGAGAAATAGTTTTAAGAGATCGCCAAATGTTGGCACAAGACGGAATTTTTGTGGTAATTGCTGTAGTTAACCGAAAAACCGGAAAAGTACAAGATTCTCCAGATATTATTTCTCGAGGATTTATCTATCTTAGAGAATCAAAAGACTTGCTTTATCAAACCAGAAAAAAAGTAATTCAAACTATTGAAAAAGCCACTGTTTCTGGGCAAGTGGTCAACTGGACATATATCAAAGATAATGTAAAAAATGCTTTAGGCGATTTCTTATTTCAAAAAACCCAAAGAAGACCAATGATTCTGCCAGTAATTATCGAGGTTTAATTAAAATTCAGAAAACCGCTTTTAAAAAGCGGTTTTTGATTAAAGAACAAAAAAACAGCTCCGAGCTTGCTGATTTTTGTAAATAAGAAAAGTGGAGGAGGTTGCCAAATTTAGAACATCCAATCAAAATCAGGCAACCTACCTATCTCCGCGACCCATGAAAAACACCTGAAGACGCTGTTGCTGAACCTGAAGAGCTTTATCATAAAGCCCTCCTGGACTTGGACCAACGTCTTGGGCAATGTTTCCGAATGGAAACTCAAATATTCTTTCATTGATGCGGTTATGAGTGAAAAGAGCTTTTCTCATTATTTTCCTCCTGCCTTTTCTTAAGGCAATAATATAATATCACAATAATTTTTCTTTGGCAAACTTTTGCTAATTTATAAAAAATAAATAACAAAAAACAGCCTTTTTGTGACCGCGATTTTGTTTAAGATAGATCTAGCTTTGCAAAATCTTTCTTGTTGATTTTGCAAAGCCAGATATTTTTGATGAACGCTTAGGAGGCGTTCCATTGATTGAGCATTTTTCTCTGCTCGATCAACATTCTTTCGAGTGGGCCCATACTAGGCCTTATTTCCATAGGCCTGCCTATGCGCACAAACGTGGGAGTGCCAACATTCATTTGACACAGGTGTTCAGGAATTTTGCCAAAAAGCATGTTGTTTGCCATTTCTTGTTCCTCCTATACTCTTATAATATAATATATATTAGATTATTTGTCAATAGGATTTATCCACATTTTAATTTTTGATTATTTTTTCCAGCTCGTTTATTTTTTGCTCAAGCATAAATTTTGTTTTCGCTTCTACCATTAATCGTAAAAGCGGTTCAGTATTGCTGGGTCGAACCAAAAACCACCAATCTTCAAAATCAACTCTTAGTCCATCCATTTCATTAATATTTCCAGATTGATATTTTTCTTTTATCTGTTTAATTTTTTCTTTTACATCAGCCACTTTATAATTTAACTCTTCGGAATGAAAATATTTTCGAAATGGCTCAATCAATTCAGATAAAGAATTCCCGCTTTTTTTCATTTCGCCTAAAACAAAAAATAAAACGGTAAACGGCTCTTCGCTAAAAAAAGCTTTTTTAAAAAAATAATGACCCGAAAACTCGCCTCCAAAAATTGCATTTTCCTGTCTCATTTTTTCTTTAATCAAAGAATGCCCCACCCGCGTCATTACTGCTCGACTCCCCCATTTTTTAATTGTTTCTGGAACAATATTGCCGGAACTTATATCGTATAAAATAGTTTGTTTAAAATTCTTTTTTAAAATAATAGATGACAAAAGAGCAGTTATTAAATCGGGTTTGATTATCTCCCCTTTTCCGTCAACAAAAAAAATTCTATCCCCATCACCGTCAAAAGCTACTCCTAAATCGGCACGAGCAGATTTAACCGCGCTACATAAATCTCTAAGATTTTCTGATTTGGCAGGGTTTGGTTCGTGATTAGGAAATTTTCCATCTAATTCGTCAAAAATATGGATTAGGGCCGTATTTTTAAGCATTTTTTTTATTGGAATCCCAGAAACGCTATTAGCCGTATCCACAACAATGGTAAAATTAAAATCTTCATTGACAAAATTAGCCTCCCAATAATCAAAAAGGATTTCTTTTTTTTCTTTTCGGCCAGGAATAGGGGCCGGAATAAAATCATCTGTCAGAGCCAATTCTTTTATTCGAGCCAAACCAGTTGATTCACTGATTGGCACCCCACCCTTGCTGACAATTTTAAATCCATTGTATTGAGGCGGATTATGAGAAGCAGTAATCATTATCCCGCCATCATAATTAAATTTTGCTACGCTAAAATAAAACATTGGCGTAGTGCAAAAACTAATATCAATTATATCAGCACCTTGTTCTAATATCCCCTTTTCAAGAGCAGCAAACAAATAGCCAGAAGAAAGACGGTTATCCATACCAACAACTATTTTTAATTTCTCTGATCTTGATTCAAAAAGATTTTCTTTCAAAAAACAAACAAAAGCTTGACCAATTTTATAAGCTGTTTCTTCGTTTATTTCCTCTGGAAAAACTCCTCGAATATCATATGCTTTAAAAATTTTTTCATTCATATTTTATCTTTTTGCTATTTGTTTTTGTAAT
Source organism: Minisyncoccota bacterium (assembly GCA_041649435.1). GTDB lineage: Bacteria > Patescibacteriota > Minisyncoccia > Minisyncoccales > Minisyncoccaceae > UBA6220. The sequence goes on from JBAZNB010000002.1 coordinate 70,723, forward strand.
TCAGCCAGCCTTTGGTTATATTCTTGTTCGGATATCTGTCCACTGTTTAAAAGATTGCTTAAACCAGCTAAATATTTTTCCTGAATCTGCGAAACAGTATAAGCTGAACTATAAACACTAACCTCATCTACCAAGCCATTATAAAAATAACTATTACTGGCTCTCGGCAACATTCCAAGCACTGATCGATTTTCGGTTGTAACACCAATCGTGTCGGTATCGGTCATTGACTGCATCACTCCGTCAACCAATATCCTGTGATTATTAGAAGCATATCTAATACCAGTAACTAAATGCCATTTATTATCATTTATTACGTTGTCGCTAAAAATTTGGATAATATTACCAGCATCATCCCGATGCTGGAATATGGCTTTATTGTCAGAATGTTTTCCAATAAGAACAACTGGGTTGACTGAAGCAGTAGAACCATATCCTATAGCCACCTCAAGATTAGCGCTAGTATTTACTTTCATCCAAGCAGAAATGGTATAAGCCGGAAGATTAGAAATATCAGTAAAAGTATTAAAAGTTACGTAATCATTACCATCAAAAGACAAACAGTTATTTTCAACACAAGAACTGCTAGTTGCCCACGAGGCTCCGGTTATGGTGCCATTGTTTTGATAATCACTTGAATCGTGAATCGCGCTACCAGTGCCTTCATAAAATGACCAATCGCCTACTAGATTTTGGGCTAATTTATTTTTTATCGTGCCAGCGAATATTTTTGTCTGTAATAAATCGGCTTGGGATTTTGCCTGAGAATTAGTGTTCAAAGCAACAATCATTGAACTAATTAAAGCCAATATCAGCACCGATACCATAATTTCAATCAATGTAAAGCCAGAGATATTTTTAAAATTAAATCTAATTTTCATAAATATATTATATCATTATCAAAGAAAAAATGGCAATAATGGGCTAAAAATCAAGTTGACCAAAACAAAAAAGATTGCTATATTGGTTATACCTTGTACAAACCGTTTCGCATAAAAACGAAACAAAACCTTCGCAAAAACTTTCTATTTAAAGAAAGTTTATCTAAGATTAATAACCCATAAGAATAAAGACAACATGTCATTCTATGAAATAAATTTGCTGCTATCCGCCAAGATATCAGCTGAAGAAGCCAACTCCCAAATAGGCGACCTGGAAGCTTTTTTGCAAAAAAGCGGAAAATTGGCTTCAGAAAGAAAAATTGAAATGAAAAAATTGGCCTACCCTATTTTAGGGCAAGAAGAGGCCTGGTTTAGTTTTATCACCTTATATCCCAATCCAGGCATTGTGAAAAAAGAAATGCTTAAAGATTTGGAAAAAATAATAAAAGAAAATAAAAATATCATCAGACATTTGATTCTGAAAAAAGAAGAAATCAAAATAAAAAGATCTGATCGAAGAATGGCCGCTAAAGCCGAACAAAAAGAGAAAAATATAGAAGAACAGCAAGCTCCGGCCGATGAAAAAGAAAAATCAAAAGTTGAATTAGAGCAAGTAGAAGAAAAATTGAACGAAATGCTTGGAGAATAAAAATATTAAAAGATTCCCTAGTTTCAAAATAATTATTTGTTCTTAAAAAAAACAAAAATAATCGCTTTTTCCGCTCTTTAGCGAAAAAGTAAAAAAATATGAATCTTAATAAAGTATTTTTATTAGGCAGAGTAGCTACTGATCCAGAATTAAAAAGCACTCCGTCTGGACAAAGTGTTTGCACCTTTAGCTTGGCTACTAACCGTGTTTGGAAAGATGCTAATGGTCAAAAAAAAGAAGAAGCCCAATTTCACAGAATTGTAATGTGGCAAAAACTAGCTCAAACCGCTTCTCAATTTTTAAACAAAGGCTCTCTGGTTTTAATCGAAGGTCGAATTCAAAACAGGTCTTGGGAAGACAAAACAGGAGTTAAAAAATACACCACGGAAATAATTGCGGAAAATATGCAATTAGGGCCAAAAAGTGCTGGCACTTCAAGTAATTTTACTGCCCCGACCCAACCAAAGAATAATAAAGAAATACAAGAAGAGGAGGATATTCCAGTTATCGAAGATGGCGAAGAAATCGATATCAAAGATATTCCCTTTTAAAAATAAATAATATGTATTGTTATTTTTGTAAAAAAAATGTTCAAGAAATTAATTTTCATGAAGTGGAAATTATTTCAAGATATATTACTAAATCTGGAAAAATAAAACCGAAAAAAAAATCCGGGCTCTGTTCAAAGCATCAGCGAGAAGTTGCTGAAGCAATTAAAAGAGCTCGCTTTATGGCCTTTCTTCCATTTGTTGCTAAATAAAAAAACCGCCTTTTAAAAGGCGGTTTTAATTTATAATGAGAGCTTATATTGTTTATGTTTGGAAATTTCCTTCACATAAACTTTTGTTAAATTTTGTTCAGGCCGAGCTCAGAATCGTCAGTCTTCCGCCCTTGATTGAATCAAGTCTCCAAACATTCCCCAATAATCTAAGGAGTAAGATATTTTAAAATTATTATTCCTGATCCACCGCTTCCGGCAGTAGCATTTACTGCTCCGCCACCACCAGATCCTGAATTAGCCGTAGCGCTGTAGCCATTAGGATGAGTTCCATTTATTCCCCCAGCACCCCCACCAGCATTTCCGGCGCCTCCACCAGTATTTCCGGCGCCTCCACCACCGCCAGCATAAAAAATTGCTGTTCCTTTTATTGATGATGATGTTCCTGCTCCTCCTGCACCACCAACGGAAGCACCTGTTCGATCTAATCCTATGCTAGCAGAACCGCCACCGCCACCTCCGCCCACAGGCAATGTATTTGATCCGTTTCCGCCAGCATATCCATTTCCAGATGCTCCACCGATTAAATTATTCCCAGCTGATCCTCCGTTTGCTGTTATGCTTCCAAAAACAGAATTATTACCATTTGCTGCCGGCCCTCCGCCAGCACCAACAGTTAAAGTTTTATTCCCTGATACTGATATTGTTCCTGTTAAAAATTTTCCACCCCCTCCGCCTCCACCATAATTACCACCATTACTACCCCCACCTCCTCCGCCAATCACAAGATATTCAACAGAAGAGACACCCACTGGGGTAGCCCAAGTCATGGTTCCTGCACCAGTAAATTGATCAATGGTATAAAGACCGCTTGTTGTTCTGGTACAGGTTATTCCTCCAGAAGCTGTACAAGCACTTAAAGCAGGATTTCTCGTTGCCGTGCAACTGGCATTAGTTCCAGTATGTAATCCTTGGCAAGTCCAAGTTGTGGAACTTCCTTGAGCTGGGAAAGCAGGAGTGGTTGGAACAGCTGTGCCAGCGGAACAGAAAGTATCCTCTCCATAAGTCGTATCACTGGAAGAATAGTTTTTGTTAGCTGTCCCGCATTCTCCATTAACAATGATTCCAGCGCTGCAAGAAGCTCCGGTTCCACCATTGATACCTAAGCAGTCCCAGGTCCAGGGGCCAGTGCCAAAGACTGGTGGCAAGGAGTTGTCATCGCAAAGGTTTTCCGTAGGAGGATTGTAGGTTTGTTGCCCATTGGCTGAACCACAAGCAACATCAATCTTTTTGTTTGCTGAACAAGAATCAGTTTCTCTGCCATAAGCACCAAGACAGGTCCAGGTCCAAGGGCCAGATCCAGAGACTTCGGTGTTTGTTCCAGTTAAACAAAGGTTTTCCGTAGGAATTTCATAAAAAGAAGAGCCATGAGCTGAACCGCAAGCTCCATCAGAAGGAGCTTCGTAGTAAAAACCAGCCGTGCTGTCATAGCCATAAGCATAAGTATCAGAAAGAACTGATTCAACAGTAAATTCATTACTACCTGGAGAAGAATAAGTATAGAAAGAGCCTGATTTGGGATCAGAGGGAAAGACTGCTAAATACGGACTAAGGATTTCGCCTAAAAGATCATCGCAAGAATTGGTTTCCACCCCAAAGTTACAATCTCCTTCAGGTAAAGTTCCGCCTTGAACAGTGTATTGGATTAAAGCGTTCTTAATCGTGGCCACGTCTGCTTTCCGTCGGGCATCATTAGCAGCATTAGCAGCTGAATTCAAAGAAACCAAGACAAAGCCTGATAAGATGCCAACAATCGCAATCACGACTAAGAGCTCGATTAAAGTAAAAGCAATAAGACGATTTGATTTCATTTGTTTAAGATTGTTTTGTTTTCTTAAAAGATATTATACCAAAAACATGGAAGGTTAGAAATAAAAATAGGTTGGTTTAATTATTTTAATCTTGTTCGGCTGGCTGCTCTTTTTCTTCTTTTATAGGCCCAGTTCCAGATTTAGCTTCAGCTATTTCTTTTTTGATTATTTCGTCTTTAATCTCTTTAAATAATTTTTGATTTTCCCTTAAATATTCTTTTGCTTTTTCCATTCCTTGGCCAAGCTTTTCTTCTTTATATTGGAAAAAAGCGCCAGATTTTTTAATTAAATCATTTTTCACACCCAAGCTAATAATTTCCGCTACCTTGGAAATGCCCTCATTATAATAGATATCAAATTCCGCTGTTTTAAACGGAGCCGCAACTTTATTTTTCACTATTTTCGCTTTAATCCTGTTGCCAATAATATTTTCGCCTTGTTTTATTTGAGCGATTCTTCTTAATTCAATTCGTACCGAACTATAAAATTTTAAAGCTAAACCACCTGGAGTTGTTTCTGGGTTGCCAAAAAGAATTCCAATTTTCATTCTGGTTTGATTGATAAAAATAATAATGGTTTTGGTTTTACTGACAATGCCTGATAATTTCCTTAAAGCTTGAGACATTAATCTAGCCTGTAATCCGATTTGAAGTTCGCCCATCTCTCCGGCAACTTCTGATTTGGGAACTAAAGCAGCCACAGAATCAACTACAATCACATCTACCTCCCCGCTTCGGACTAAAGTTTCTACTATTTGCAATCCTTGTTCAGCCGAATCAGGCTGAGAAATTAAAAGCTCATTAACATTTACCCCGATTCTTTTAGCATAATCAGGGTCTAAAGCATGCTCTGCGTCGACAAAAGCAACAGCGCCACCTTTTTTTTGGGCCTCGGCTAAAATACTTAATGAAAGAGTTGTTTTTCCTGTGCTTTCTCCTCCATAAATTTCAATTATCCTTCCCCGAGGCACACCCATTACTCCCAAAGCTAAATCAATTGAAAGGGATCCGGTAGGGATAACGTCAACATTGGCTTTTTGCGCATCTTTTAATTTCATTATCGCGCCTTCGCCAAATTTTTCTCTAATTTCAGAAATAGCTTCGGCTAAATTTATTTTTTCTTTATCTTCTATTTTTTTTCTGGCCATAGGGCTTAAAAAATTATGAATTATTAATTAAATTATTCTTCAGATTCTTCGCTAACTAAAATATCTCTTGGCTTGGCGCCGTCGGCCGGCCCAACTATTCCCCGCTCTTCTAAGATATCAATTAATCGAGCAGCTCGGGCATAGCCAATTCCCAACCTTCTTTGCAATAATGAAGCCGAAGCTTTTCGTGAAGTAACAACTGTTCTTTTGGCTTCTTCATAAAGAGGATCTTCTTTTGAGTAAAAAGAATCCATTTGGGCCTCAGGAGTTTCCATGGCTTTTTGTAATTCCGTGGAAAGAGATCCAGTTTTTTCTTCTAATTCAATATAATTATTTTCACCTTCAACAGATTCTTCAATTTGATTATTTTCTTGAAGCCAAGTAACCACTTTTTTAATTTCATTTTCAGAAATATATGGACATTGAATTCTTTTTGGTTTACTAAATTCTTTACTCATTACCAACATATCTCCTTTCCCTAAAAGTTTTTCCGCACCAGAAGAATCAAGAATTGTTCTTGAATCAATTAAAGACCCTACTTTTAAAGCAATTCGGCTAGTAATGTTTGCCTTAATCAATCCGGTAATAACTTCTACGGAAGGCCTTTGAGTGGCTAAAATAAGATGAATTCCTGTGGCTCGAGACATTTGCGCTAAACGCACCACATAAGATTCTATCTCTTTGCCTTTTACGCTCATTAAATCAGCTAGTTCATCAATAATCAATGCGATGTAGGGCAATTTTTCTTCTCCTTTTTTTTCTTGTTTTAAATTATAGCTTCCAATGTCCCTACTTTTACCTTCGGCCAAAACAGTGAATCGACGTTCCATTTCTCCAACCAACCATTTTAAAGCAACTAAAGTTTGCTGGGCATCATAAATAACCGGACACATCAAATGCTGCAAAGTGGTATAAATTGGAAATTCTACCCTTTTTGGATCAACTAAAATAAGCTTTAATTCATCGGGACTATTACGATATAACAAGCTCATAATAATCGCATTTAAGCAAATTGTTTTTCCCGAACCAGTTGTTCCTCCAATCAACAAGTGAGGCATTTCTCCCAAATCAGAAAAAGAAGATCTTCCCATAACATCTTTTCCTAAAGCCATTAATAAAGAAGCAGATGATATTTTAAAATCATTATTATCCATAACTTCGCGCAAGCCAACAATCGCTCGCTTGCGATTTGGTATTTCTACGCCCACTAATGAACGGCCCGGGATAGGGGCCTCAATTCTGATACTTTGACTAGCTAGGGCTAAAGCTAAATCATTTTGAAGAGTAGTAATTTTGCTTAATTTTATGCCTTCGGCTGGCTTAAGAGTATACTGCGTTACCGTAGGTCCGATATTAATTTCATCCATTTCTACTGGAATTCCAAAATTCAATAAAGTTTTTTTAATGATTGCGGAGTTAAGCTCAATGTCCCCTCCTTCGGAATTTCCGCCTTTGTTGGAAAGCAATTCCAACGGTGGATATTTATAAATTAAATTCTCTTTTTTTCTTTCTTCAAATCCTTTTTGAGATTTTTTAATTTCTAATGTCGGCAAATCGGAATTATTTGCTTCTTTTTTCTGAAAATCAAGCATTTTTAATTTTTCTTTGGCTTCTTGCTTCATTTTTTCAAGTAAAGCAGCAGACTCTTTAGAAGCAGCTTTGGCTTTAGGCTTTTCTTCTTCATCTTCTCTTTCAAGCGATTCTTTCCATTTTTTCCAAAATGGCTCAACCATAATAATCAAGGAAAAAGAAACAGCAAAAACAAAAATAAAAAAAGTAACCCAAAAATCAAAACCTTTGAAAAGGGGCCAAGAAATAATATAGCCAATCCATCCGCCCGGACCGGAATGATTCCAAATAAAATTATTTTTCAAACTCTCGCTGATTTTAATTTCAGATAAAGAAAAGATTCCGGTTGCTCCAGCCAAAAAAACCAAACCAGAAATAATAAGTGAATTTTTAATATCTTTTAAAGCTTCTTCATTTTGCAAAATAATTATTCCCAAAAGAATAAAAATAACTGGAGCGATATAAACAACAGCCCCGATTATTAATTTTAAAAAATGAGTAAGCCCTGCCCCGATAACTCCAGCACTGCTGGTAAAAGAAAATAAAATAGTAATAGCCAGCAAAAAAAACAATCCAGAAAAAATATATCTTTGAGTTTTTTCAGAAAGCGTAGTTAAAGGATTTTTAATTTCAAATGCTGGTTCATCCTTTCTTTTGTTTTTTAAAATATTATTGCGTTTATTTTTCTTTTTTTTCATAAAAAATCTTGCCTATGGCTAAATAGAATAATTTTGTTATTATGGTTTTATTTTACCATAAAGACGGAAAAACTGCCAAACATAAAAACGCTTTTGTTTTTTTGAACAAAAGCGGTTTTTTAAAAACAATTTATTTAGCAGAAGCCTTTTTCTTTGCAGTAGTGCCCGTGCCAATTGGCACTAATTTTCCAATAATTACGTTTTCTTTCAATCCTCGTAAAAGATCTTCTTCTCCGCGGAGAGATGCTTCTATTAAAACTTTCGATGTTTCTTGGAAAGAGGCAGCTGATAAAAAGCTATCTGTGTTTAGGGCAACTTTGCTTAGTCCTAAAACTATTTCTTCAGCTTCTATTTTTTTCTTGTTTTCTTTGGTTAATTTCTCGTTTTCTTCAAGCATTTTTGCTCGGCTAATAATTTCTTCAGCACTATAAATACTATCCCCTGGATCTTTTATTTTAACTCGGGAAAACATTTGACGAACAATTATTTCTACATGTTTATCATTAATAGAAACTCCCTGAGAAACATAAACTCTTTGAATCTCTTTAATAATGTATAATTGGGTAGCTTCTTTTCCTAAAAGCTTGGCCAATTTTTTTAAATCTAAAGACCCGATACTTAAAGGATCACCTTTTTTAACAATATCCCCTTCTTTTACTAAAATTTCAATATTTAATGGGGCCTTATATTCAACTACTTCTGGTTCTTTTCCAGATTTTCCATTCAAGGGAATAATTTTAATTATTCCAGTTTTTTCGTCGATGCTTTCTACCTTGCCATCTTTTAAACACATTTCTGCTTCTCCTTTAGGGGCTCGACGTTCGAATAATTCTTCTACTCTGGGTAAACCTCGAGTAATATCAGCTTCTCCTGCTACACCTCCGGTATGGAAAGTTCTCATTGTTAGCTGAGTGCCGGGCTCACCAATGGCCTGAGCAGCAACAACTCCTACTGCTTCTCCAAAATCAACAATTTTTTTCCAACCCAAATCCAAGCCATAACATTTTTGACAAATTCCCCTTTTACATTTACAAGTCATTGGAGATCTTACTTTTACGCTAGGAATATGCAAATCTTTTATTCTTTGCGCATCTTTCAAGGTAATTGAATCTCCTTTTTTAACTATTGTTTCATTGGTTTCAGAATCAACTATTTTTTCCAAAGAAACTCGGCCAAAAATTTTATGAACAAAATCTTGATTGATTTCATCAGAATCCTTACGGTACATAACTAAACCGTCTTCATCGCCACAATCTTCTTCATTAATAATCACATCGTGCCCAACATCAACCAATCTTCTGGTTAAATATCCAGAAGTAGAAGTTCGCAAAGCAGTATCAGCTGTACCTTTTCTAGCGCCATGAGTAGAAATAAAATACTCCAATACATCAAACCCTTCTTTGAAAGAATTTTTAATTGCCAATTCAATAATTTTTCCAGCAGGATTAGCTACTAATCCTTTCATTCCGCACATCTGAACTGGCTGAGACCATGATCCTCGAGAACCAGAATCAACAATAGAAAATACTGGGCTATCGCTAGAAATAGCTTTTGGAACAAGTTTTTCAATTTCTCCTTTTACTTTTTTCCAAACTTCAATTACCTGGGTTGCTTTTTCGTCTTTAGTTAAAAGCCCTTTTTCAAAATAATCTTCGATGACTTTTATTTTTTGTTCAGCATCAGAAATTAATTTTGATTTTTCTTTAGGAACAGTTAAATCGTCCATTCCCCAACTAATAGCTGAACGAGTAGCAAATTTAAAACCTAATTCCTTAATTTTATCCAAAGTTTCCGCAGCTTGATTTCCATAAATATCAACGATTTTATTAATCATTCGTTTAACTGCTTTGGAATCCATTTGTTCGTTTTGAAAAGGAAAATCAGAAGGCAAAACTTCGTTGAAAATTATTCGACCAACACTGGTTTCTGTAAAAGACTCTGCATCTAAACGAACCTTGATTGAAGCGCGCAAATCAATCATTTTTAGATTATAGGAAATAAGAGCGTCTTCGCTAGAAGCAAAAACTTTTCCCTCTCCCAAAAGACCAGGTACTATTTTTGTTAAATAATAACAACCTAAAATAATATCTTTAGTTGGAATCATAATCGGGTCTCCAGTAGAAGGTTTTAAAAGGTTAACGCTGGAAAGCATTCTTTCTTGCGCTTCTTGCTGAGCTTCTTCTGATAAAGGCAAATGGATAGCCATTTGATCCCCGTCAAAATCTGCATTAAAAGCGGTACAAACTAAAGGATGCAATCTAATAGCTTCGCCTTCGATTAAAATCGGCTTAAAAGCTTGAACTCCTAAACGATGTAAGGTGGGAGCTCGATTTAATAATACTAATTTTTCTTTAACCACTTCTTCTAAGGCCTCCCAGATGTCATCGCTTTCTTCTTCAATCAAACGGGTAGCTCCTCGAACATTAAAAGCCAATTCTTTTTCCAAAAGATTTTTAATAACAAATGGTTTGAATAATTCCAAAGCCATTTTTTTCGGCACTCCGCATTCATTTAATTTCAAATTCGGACCAACAACAATAACGCTTCGCCCCGAATAATCAACTCTTTTTCCTAAAAGATTCTGCCTAAATCTTCCCTGTTTTCCTTGAAGCATATCGGCCAAACTTTTTAATAGCCTTCGGCCCCCGGTTGAAGCTTGGGTAGTTGTTCCCTTTCTCATTTTGTTATCAATCAAAGCATCAACTGCTTCTTGAAGCATTCTTTTTTCATTTCGAACGATAACATCTGGCGCGCCTATTTCTAATAAATATTTTAAGCGATTGTTTCGATTAATTACTCGACGATATAAATCATTTAAATCAGAAGAAGCATAACGGCCTCCGTCTAATTGAACCATTGGCCTTAAATCAGGTGGCAAAACCGGCAAGACGCTAATAAACATCCATTCTGGCCTAACTCCAGCCTGTTTCATTTCTTGAAGAAGTTTTTGTCTTCGCAAAATCATTTTTTTATCTTCAGATGATTTTTTTGATTCTGCCAGTTCTTTTAATTTATTTATCTCTTTGCCCAAATCCATTTTTTCAAAAATTTCTTTGATTACTTCCGCACCAGTGCCAGCTTCAAAAACTTCTCCGTATTTTAAAGATAATTCATGATATTCCAATTCAGTTAAAACATGGAATGTTTTTAATGAATTTATTTCTTGCTTGGCTTTTTCTTTCGCATTTTTTAATTCCAATAAAGCTTCTTCTAGTTTTTTTTCTTTTACTTTTTCCGAATCAAGAGATGTTTTTATATTGTTCTTTATCTCTTTAGTTTTGTTTTTAAATTCTTCTTCAATCTCTTCAGAAATTTTTTCTTTCATTGGTTCATCAACGCTGGTGATAATATAAGAAATAAAATAAACCACTTCCTCAACTTTATGAACTGGCAAGCCCAAGGCTGTTCCAATTCGAGAAGGCATTCCTTTTAAAAACCAGATATGCGAAACCGGAGCAGCTAATTTAATGTGCCCCATTCTTTCCCGTCGAACTGATGATTTTGTAATTTCTACCCCGCAACGATCACAGATAATTCCTTTATATCTGATTCTTTTATATTTTCCGCAAAAACATTCGTAATCTTTAGTCGGTCCGAATATTTTTTCACAAAATAATCCGTCTTTTTCCGGCCTTTGAGTTCGATAGTTGATTGTTTCCGGTTTGGTTATTTCCCCATGAGACCAATTCAAAATTTCGTCTGGAGAAGCAAGCTTGATTTTAAGAGATTCTAAATTAGAGACAAACATATTATTGGAATTATGAATTATGAATTATGGATAGGTTTTTAGGCCTCTGGTCCTTCTTCTTCGACCTTCCCTTTAATAATTACATTTAAGGAAAGGGCTTTTAGTTCTGCTAAAAGCAAATTGAAAGAAGCAGGAATATTAGGATTTTTTATTTTTTCTCCTTTTAAAATAGATTCATAAGTAGCAGCTCGGCCTAAAACATCATCTGATTTAATAGTAAGCATTTCCTGTAAAGTATAAGCAGCACCATATCCTTCTAGGGCCCAAACTTCCATTTCTCCAAATCTTTGTCCTCCGAATTGAGCTTTTCCTCCCAATGGCTGTTGAGTAATCAAAGAGTATGGACCAATCGAACGCATATGGATTTTGTCTTCTACCATATGGCCCAGTTTCATCATATAAATATAACCAACTGTAATCTTTTCTGGGAAAGCTTCCCCTGTTTCGGGATCAAATAAAGTTAGTTTTCCGTCTCGCGGATAGCCAGCTTTTTCCAATTCTTCTTTAATCGCATTTTCGTTAGCTCCTGAAAGCGATGGTGTTGCGGCTGAATAGCCAAGCTTATTTACCGCCAATCCTAAATGAGTCTCTAAAATCTGACCCAAGTTCATTCTTGAGGCCACGGATAATGGATTTAAAACAATATCAACCGGGGTGCCGTCTTCTAAAAAGGGCATTTCTTCAGCTGGTAAAATTTTGGCAATAATACCTTTGTTTCCATGACGGCCAGCCAATTTATCTCCAACCTGAACTTTTCTTACTTCAGAAATTCTCACTCTGATTCTTTTAATTACTCCTGGCTCTAAACTATAGCCTTCGCTTCGAGCAAAAACTTTTACATCAGTCACTCTTCCTCTTTTTCCATGCTCTAATCTTAAAGAAGTGTCTTTTACTTCTTTAGCTTTTTCTCCAAAAATAGCTCTTAATAATCTTTCTTCAGCACTTAGATCAGCTTCTCCTTTGGGAGAAATTTTCCCAACTAAAATATTATTCGGCCCCACTTCTGCTCCAATGCGGACAATTCCCTCTTCGTCTAAATCTTTTAATTTGTCTTCGCCTACATTCGGAATATCTGAAGTGGTCAATTCTGGTCCAAGTTTTGTTTCTCTAACGTCGCAGAAAAAATCTTCAATGTGAACCGAAGTGAAAACATCTTCTTTAACAATTCTTTCCGATAAAACAATTGCATCTTCAAAAGTATTTCCGCGCCAAGAAATAAAAGAAACCAAAAGATTTCTTCCTAAGGCCAGCTTGCCGTCGCTAACTGATCCGCCCTCGATTAAAGGATCTCCTTTTTTTACTGTTTCTCCCAATTCCACAACTGGCTTTTGATGAAAACAAGTATATTGATTGGTTCGGTCAAAAATTCGAACTGGATAAGAAACAGTGCCAGCTTCTCCTTTTATCTGAACTTCAGTGGCATCAACTTTTACTACTTTACCGCTTGATTGCGCAAGGATTAATTGACCAGAATCTCTGGCCACAACAGCTTCCATTCCAGTCCCCACCAAAGGTGCTTCGGGATTAACCAAAGGCACAGCCTGTCTTTGCATATTAGATCCCATTTGCGCTCGATTAGCGTCATCGTTTTGTAAAAAAGGGATTAAAGATGTTGAAACAGAAATAAATTGCTGAGGAGAAACATCAACATAATCAATGTTTTCTTTTTCGATTTCGCCAGGCTCTCCTTTAATTCTTGCTTCTATTCTTTCTTCTTTTATTTTATTATTTTCGTCTAATTCAATTGAGGCTGGGGCAATATTAAATCTTTCTTCGGCAGTAGCATCTAAATAATAAATTTCTTTAGTTATTTTTGATTTTTCTACACGATAATAAGGAGTTTCTAAAAATCCGTATGGATTTAATCTAGTATAAAGGGATAAATGAGTTACTAATCCAACATTCGGACCTTCTGGGGTTTGAATTGGACAAATTCTTCCATAGTGCGAAGGCTGAACGTCGCGCACATCAAAACCAGCTCTTTCTCTAGTTAGTCCACCAGGGCCAGTAGCAGTTAATCTTCTTTTATGTTCTAATTCGGACAAAGGATTAGTATTGTCCATAAATTGAGAAAATTGGCTAGCTGTAAAAAACTGGGTAACCTGAGCGGAAAAAGGTCTAGGATTAATTAATTGCATTGGCGAAACATTTTCGTGCTCTAAAATAGACATTCGGTCTTTAATGATTCTTGACATTCTTGTTAGGCCGATTCGAAGCTTATTAGATAATAATTCTGATAATGTTCTTACTCGTCTATTGCCCAAATGGTCTATCTGGTCAGGATTAGAATAAGGGTCATTATTCATTCTAATTATTTCCTTGATTGTGGCAACAATGTCTTCTACTGCTAAAATTCGATCTTGTTTTTCTATTTCTCGATCCTTTTTTGGTTTTAATTCTGGCAAACGCGACCATAATTTCCAACGCCCAACCTTGCTTAAATCATATCTATCAAAATTAAAAAACATATTAAAAATAAGCTCACGAGCTGAATCAGGATTTACCATTTCTCCAGATCTTAATCTTTGATAAATTTCCAATAAAGCTTCTTCCTGGGTTTTGGCTGGATCTTTTTTAAGAGTTTCTTCAATATAATTTATTTCGCTTGAATCAAAGCCAGAAAACATTTCTCTAATATCATTATCGCTATATTCGCCCAAAGCCTTAATCAAAGTAGTGGCGGGAACCTTTCTTTTGCGATCTATTTTTACAGAAATAACATCATTTCCTTCGGTTTCAAATTCTAGCCAAGATCCTCGGTTAGGAATTAATTTAGCGCCAAAACATCTTTTTCCCTTATTTATACTTAAAGGAAAGAATACGCCCGGAGAACGAATTAATTGGGAAATTACCACTCTTTCTACTCCGTTTAAAACAAAAGTTCCCCTTTCGGTTAAAAGAGGAAAATTGCCAAAAAATATTTCTTGTTCTTGAGATCTTTTTGTTTTTAGATTAGTTAATTTAGTCCTAACTCGAAGCGGAGCTACAAAAGAGTCATTGTTTTCTTTAGCATCATAGCCAGTAGGATAGTTTGCTTTTCCTAATTTATAGTCAAGAAAATGAAGCTCAAATTCTTTACCAGTATAATCCTTTATAGGAGAAACCTCGCTAAAAAGATCTTTTAACTCTTCTTCCCAAAATTGCCGGCCGCTTTCTTGTTGCAAAAAAATTAAGCTAGGCAATGGATAAAAAATCTTACTCTTGGAAAAGTCTTTCATTTTAGTTTTCATAGGCTGGTTTTTTATTTAATGATGGAACTGAAAACAAATTGGGTGTTTCAAACAAAAAAATACCCTGTTATTTATTTTTAGGGTTGAAACAAAAAATTAACAAAACCGGAATAAAAATTGAAAAATCAAATTGGCTTATTTAATTAATCTTAAAGTTAAAATAACCTTATCAACAAACCAATCTCTTGTCAAGAGTTAAAATGTTCTATTTACTAACTGAAAATGCTTTAATTTTTTGGATTATTTCTTTTGCGTTTAAATCTAAAAAATAGGCTTGAAGTAGCTTTTTTAATAATACTTTTCTTTCAGACTCGTCCATTTGAGGCAATTGTGAGATTAAAAAATCTTTTCTTTCTTGGTCAAGATTAATCAAGTCAATAAAAGATTTTAAAGTGTCATTATATAAAATCACCATAGTTTTCATTATTAATTCTTTTTATTTTTTCCGCCATTCCCCTATTAACACTATTAATAGCATTAAAATCATCGTTCTTGTGGTCATTTTCCGAAATAAATTTTCCGAAAATATTTTTAATGGCGTTCTTTATTTGTTCTATTTTTTCTGTGTGTTGAGCCCTTAAATTTTCTTCTTGGCCAAAATTTTCGATTATCTTCTGAATATCTTCTTTGGTTTTCTTAGTTAATTGAACGTCTTGAAAACTTTCCTGGTTTTTTCTTTTTACATATTCATTGATGTTTTCTTCTGGATTTTCAAGAATTTCCAAAAATTTGGCAAAACGATAATTATTTATTTGTTTTTTGTTTTCTTTTTCTAATTTATCAAAATCATCATTCAAATCTTTTTTAATTTCAGCATGCAAGGTGTTTCGGACAAAATTCTTTTTTTCGTCTCTGTTGTAACTGCCAAAAAGATTTGTTTCAATGTCCCGCATTACTACTCCATTTCTTTTATAAATCGTATGCCCTAAAGAAAATAATCCTGGTTTTTTAATTTCCACCTTCCAGCCATATTTTTTCAAAACATCAACTTCTTCATCAGTTTTTAGATTTTTCATAAGCTCTAACTTTTTCTCTCTAATAGAGTCAAGAGAAACATATTCTTCCCGACTGGTTTTTGGGATTGTTTTTTCTGCTTCTTCTTTGAAATTGCGATCAGTAAAAGATTCTGCTAATTTTACCCCAGCTTCGGCTAAGTCTTGAATTTTTAAATTAGCGGTTATTTGAGCTTTTTCTAATTCTCCAGCTTTTCCTTTTCCAGACAAACTGACTGCCTTTGAGGCATAGCCTTGCTTTTCTTTTTCGATAAAATTATTTATTTCTTTCATGGCTGAATAATAAGTTTCAACCAAAGGTTTTTCTTCAGATAATCCGGCAATAATATTATCGTATCGTTCGCTATCTTTTATTATTTCTAAATATTCTTTATCGTCAGCTAAATCATTCTCCCCTTTTTCATTTAAATAAAAACGGTAAATTGAAAAATCTGTTTCCGAATCAGGAACAATCCCTTTTTTCTCAAGCTGTTTTTTATTTTTTTGATACCAATATTGCGCAGATTTAATTTTAAAATCATCGGCTCGTTCTTTAAAAATAGCTAAAGCTTTAATTTTTATTTTTGAATCAAGTTTTGGCCCTAACAACGGCTCAATCGAATCTATCGCAATTTCGATTAAATCTTTTTCTAAATCACTGGTCTCTATTTGGGGTTCTATTTCTTTGTTTTTTTCTTTTTCTTTTTTTCTTTCTTCTCTTGCTTCTCTTGCTTCTTTCGCTTTTTTGGCTTTTTCTTCAATGTGAGCTTTTGCTGTTTCTTTAAACTCTTGTATTTTTTCCTGTTGTGCTTCTTCTTTAATTCCTTGTTCAATAATTTCTGATCCTGAAATAGTATCAGGGTTTAAATTTTTTATAATCTCTTCGGGGCTGGACTCTGTTTCTTCTTTAAAATCAACATCTTCTTTTATTTCAGAAAAAGCATCTCCAGAAAGAACATCTGGATTAGTTCTTTTTAAAACTTCAAAATTTGGCTCTATTTCTTTTTTTGAATCAGAAGAATCACTAGAAATATCCAAATTTTCTTCTTGGGGATCAAAAAATTCTTTTTTGGCCATAATTTTCTTTTGCTTATTATGCTTTAATTATAAAATAAAAGAATTTAAAAATCAATTTAAATTAAGTATTTCCATAATTTCCGCTTCAACAATAGCTCGAGGACGCCCGTAGCGGCTTCGCGATAATTGTTTTACTAGTTCAGCATTTTCAAGGCTTCCTTTTTCAGGAGGCAAAGTTTTAATTTTAAAAGGAGATGTTAATTTATTATTTAGCATCATTTTTATTAATACTTGAAAATTATCTAAGTTTAATAAATCAAATCTGGAAAATTCTGGAGAAAATTGCTTTTCTAAAAATTCCGCATCATCAGCTCCAACCCGAAAAGCAGCAAAAGTGCCCACATTTCCAATAACCGCATTTTTAATGCTTTCGGAAAGCTGGGGCATATATTGGTGGGCTAAAATTAAATTCAAGCGATATTTTCTAGCTTCAGATAAAATCGTGGCAATGCTTTCTGTGGTAAAGTTTTGAAATTCATCTAAATAAAGATAAAAATCTTTTCGATTTTCAGCTGGAATTTCTGCTCTTCTCATGGCTGCCATTTGCATTTTTGAAACTAAAATCAAGCCCAATAAAGAACTATTCAACTCCCCGGTGCGGCCCTTGCTTAAATTGGCTAAAAATATTTTTTTATTATCCATTATTTCGTCCAAGTTAAATCCAGAACGATTTTGGCCAACAATATTTCGAAGCATTTCATTTTCCACAAATCTTCCAATCTTACTAATTACATATCCCAACATATCTGATTTGGTTGATCCAGTTGTTTGCTTCCATTCCCTAAGCCAAAAACTTCGAACCAATGGATCGGAAACTTTTTGTAATTTTGCCTCCATAAATTTATCATCTGTAAAAATTCTAGGAATCTCGATTAAAGTTCCAGGATTTGTTTTATCTGCCATTATCGCCAGCATGGCGTTTCTCATATAGTGCTCAAACATCGGACCAATCATTTCTGGAGGAAATAATCTATAAAAAATAGAAATCATTTCCGAAACAGCCGTATCTTTTTGTTCTGGAGTATCCCATTCAAGCATATTTAATCCGCAAGGCTTCTCTGTTTGAAACGGCTCAAAAAGGACAACATCCGAAGCCCTTTCTTTAGGAATAATCGCTAAAATATCTTCTACCAATTCTCCATGGGGATCGATTACCCCCACACCATTCCCATTAATAATATCTTGCCTAATCATTTCTGATAAAAATCCTGATTTTCCTACCCCGGTCTGACCAACAATATAAAAATGACGGCGCCTGTCTTCGGCATTAGCAACATAAACATTTTTTTCTTGTCCGCGAAAAACAGTTTTACCTAACAAAATCGGACCAGATAAAAGCAAATCAGCTGGAGGCTCAACTTCCTTTGTTTCCGCCCATTTTATATAAGGGCTTTCCATGTGCGATAAAGGAAGATGATAGATACTGCTTAATTCTTCGCTATTTAAAATAATTTTCTGACTTTCATCAAAATTTCGAAAAATATAATTATAAACCAATTGTCTGGCTTGATTACCTTTTACTCGAATGGAAGAAAAATTATTAAGCGGAGAAAAAAATTGAGAAAATCCTGATTCCATATTTTGCAAAATCTCATCAGCTCGGCCAGAAATTTTCGCGCAAGCCAAAAGCCTGATATTAACATCAAAAAATGGCTTTTGGATTTTTGCCCGTAAAGCGGAAATTGTGGCATCATCAACTTTTTTTTCTTTAATTTTATTTTCCAGTTCTTTTTGTTTAGAAGATGGTGCTGTTAATAACTGGGTAAGAGGATTTTCATTGGCACCAGAAATTGCTGCATTAAGATCTTTGCCTTCAGAAATCAATTGAGAAATAACTGAATTTCCCTGGGAATGAACATCTGTTGTTGCTGCCCGAATAATCAACTGAATTGCGGCTCCTTCATCAGCTTTAATATTGGTTAAAGAGTTGGCAATTGCTTCTAAGGGATCAGTATTCAAATTAGCATAAGTATTCAAAGGAAGTAAAAAAGATTTTTTTAAGCGAAGATAACAAGCGGAAACATTAGCTTCGGGCTCGAAAATTGTATAATCATCAGCAATTTTTTGAACAATAGCCCCAGGATAAGCGCCTTCAACATATTTTGGCAAAGAACTGGCATAATTATTAGGAACAGCAATATAAAAGGAAATATCCTCTCCTCCCAATTCAGAGGCAATTTCTAAAACTGCTCTTGGGCGATCGGAAAATAAAGGCGTATCACTTTTAAAATAAAGAAAATTGGAAAATATTTGTTCCATTTTTCCAATCATTGCTTTAATATCTTTTTTTTCTTCGCCCTGTCTTTCGTATTTTGGCAATTGAATTGAAAATAAAGACATATCCAAGCTGGATTTTAGCCGGCCCTTTTTTCTTTTTAAAAAAAAGAAAAATAACAACGAAAAAATCAAAATTATACCCGAGGCAAGAGCAACATAAAAAACAGGACTTTGAGGATAAATAATTTCCATAATAAACTGTAAATTTTTATTCTTTAGTTTTCGGCTTTTTCTTTTTGCTTAAAAATTTTTGAAACAAGCTTTCTTTAGCCAAAGCATCGTGAAATGAATCTAAAAGTAATGGGTCGTTTTCTTTTTTAATAGCTTTAATTGATTCTGATAATCCTTTTTCTTCAGCTAAATCTAAAAAATATTTCATTTTTTTGCTGATAATCGGATTAAGCCTGCTTAATTTTGCTGGCTCATTGGTTTGTTTTTTAACTACAGGTTGTTTTTCCGAAACAGAATTTTTTTCCTCCTGAAGCGATTCTTTTTCTGGAATAAATTTAGATTCAAAATTTGATTCAAAAAATTCTTGACTTTTTTCTTTTTCTATTCTTTTTTCTCGATTTTCCAAATTATCCATAATTTAATTTTAAGTTATTTTTACAGCTTTATTATAGCAAAGAGGCGCCAAAAACAAAACAAGAAATTAAGAATCGGTCATTTTCATATTTTGCAAAATTCCTAAACCAATAAAATCAAAAAGTAAATTGCTTCCTCCATAGCTGACTAATGGTAAAGGAAGGCCGATAACTGGAAAAACTCCTAAATTCATTCCGATATTTATCAGCATATGGGAAAAAATAGCAATTGCCAGCCCAGAAGCAAATAAACGGGAAAAATTAGAATTGGCATTAAAAGCAATTTTAAAAATTCGCCAGAATAATATCCCAAATAAAGAAAGCAAAACTAAAACTCCGCAAAATCCCATTTCTTCGGCAATCGAAGAAAAGATAAAATCAGTGTGGGCTTCGGGTAAAAATCCATATTGAGTTTGAGATCCTTGGCCAATTCCCTGGCCGAATAGCCCGCCCGAACCAATACTTATTTTTGCTTGATTTTGGCTCCAGCCTTCACCCAAAAGATCTTCTTGAGGAGCAATAAAACTGAATATTCTTTGCTTTTGATAGTCTTTTAATAAAAATTGCCAAACCACGCCTAATAATAATAAAAACACTAAAAAAACAGAAATAAATTCCCTGATTCTAATTCCTGAGACTAAAAGCATTCCAATCCAAATTCCTAATAAAACAGCCACTGAACCAAATTCGGGCTGAAAAAAAATTAAAATTATTGGAAAAATAAAATAAAAACCTGATAAAATAATATGCTTTAAATTATAAAGTTCAATGTGGCGATGAGAAAAATACTTGGCTAAAATCAAAATAAGAATTATTTTCGTTGGCTCAATGGGATCAAAAGAAACCGGACCAATTCGATACCAAGATTTAATGCCTCTTATTTCTGGAGCGAAAAAAAATACTCCAATTAAAAGGACTAAACAAATAAAATAAAGAAAAATTAATAAAAGAGGGTTTTCGCGCAAAATTCTATTATCAATAAAACTAACGCCAATCATGGCTAAAATTGAAATAATAAAAAATATTAATTGCCTGAAAAAATTAGTATAATCTCCAGCCGAAGAAGAACTGTATAAAGAAACGAGCCCAAACCCGACCAAAGCGGCCGCTACACTAAAAAGAATCCAATCAAATTTTTGTAATCTTACTCCTAAGTTCATTTTAATCGTTAAAAATTATTTTTAAAAATTCTTTTTCTTTGATTATTTTTATTCCTAATTCTTTAGCTTTTTCATATTTTGATCCGGGATTTTCTCCAACCACCAAATAATCAAGCTTTTTTGAAATTGAAGCTAAGACCTCTCCGCCCAAAGATTGAATTTTTTCTTTCGCTTGCTCTCGACTCATAGATTCTAATGTCCCAGTTAAAACAAAGGTTTTATTTTTCAATCTTACGCCTTGTTTTTTTTCACCAATAATTTCAATCCCTTTACTAATTAAATTATTTAAAAAATCTAAATTATTCTTGTTATGAAACCAGTCATAAATAGAAAAAGCGACAATCGGACCGATATCAGCTGTATTTTCTAATTCTTCAAGGCTGGTATTTTTTAATGTTTCTAAAGACCCGAATCGATTGGCCAAATCAAAAGCAGTTTTTTCCCCCACATTTCTGATTCCTAAAGCATAAATAAATCGGCTAAAAATAATTTTTTTTCTAGATTGAATTTTTTCCACTATTTTTTGCGCTGATTTTTCGGCAAATCTTTCTAATGGCAAAATATCTCCTTCTTTCAAATCAAATAAATCTGAAGCATCAGAAATAAGCCCTTGTTCTAAAAATCGATTAATTATTTTTAAGCCAAGCCCGTCAATATTAAAAGCGCTTCGAGAAACAAAATGGGCCAAATATCTTCTTTTTCGGCTGAAACAATCGGGATTAGGACAATACCAAATAACTTCTCCTGGTTTTTTTACAAGATTATCTCCACAAGCTGGACATTTTTTGGGCATTAAAAAATCTTTTTCTTTTCCAGTTCTTAATTCTGGAAAAACTTTAATTATTTCTGGAATCACATCTCCAGCCCGACCAACCACAACCGTATCTCCTATTTTTAGCCCTAAACGATTAATTTCATCAGCATTATGTAAAGTAGCTCTGGTAATTATTGTGCCGCTTACAGCAATTGGTTTTAAAATTGCCACTGGAGTCATTGCTCCTGTTCTTCCAACTTGCACAATAATATCATTTACAATTGTCGTTCCCTGCTTTAAAGCAAATTTAAGCGCAATTCCTGCTCGAAACGATTTTCCAACTACTCCTAATTCTTTAAAAATTTTATTATTATTAATTAAAACAACAGCTCCATCTATTTCATACGGCAGATTATCTCTAATTTTATGCAAATGGTCATAATAAGAAAAAACCTGATCAAGATTCGCACAAACCTTATTATATTTATTATTTGTTTTAAATCCCAAGGCTTTCAAAATTAAATGCTCTTGCTCGTGGGTTTCTTGGCCAAAATCTGTAATCAAAGAATAAATATCTGCTTCCATTTTTCTTTGCGCTGTAATTTTCGAATCAAGCTGACGGATTGATCCCGCAGCCAAATTACGAGGATTGGCATAAAGAGGCAGTCCTTGTTTTTCTCTTTGCTGGTTTGTTTTTAGAAATTCTTTTTTAGAAATAATCGCTTCCCCACGCACAATTATTTTCCCCAATCCTTTTTGTTTGATTATTTTTGCAACTTGATTTAATCCTGATTTTTTTAATTCTTTTTCCACTTGTTCAAAATTTCTTAATTTTAAAGGAATAGCTTCAATGGTTTTAATATTCGCGGTTACATTTTCGCCAATCTTGCCATCGCCCCTAGTTGAACCAGCGGTTAAAACCAAGTTTTCGTAAACCAGCTCGATTGCCAGGCCATCTAATTTTGGTTCGCAGTAATAATCTATTTTTTCTTTCTCTGCTTCGGATAATAATTTTTTATTGCGCGATTCCCAATTTTCCATATCTTCCCGAGAAAAAGCATCGAAAAAAGACCGCATCGGCTCTTGATGAATAAATTTTTCAAAAACATCCAGCGATTTCCCGCCAATTCTTTGAGTTGGAGAATCAAGAGTAATTAAATCAGGATATTCTTGTTCTAAATCAAAAAGCTCTTTTTTGAGAGCATCTAAAGCGCTTTCGGAAATTTCTTGCCTGTCTAGAACATGATAAAGGTGGCGATGATAATCAATCAGTTCCCGAAGCTTGGCAATTCTTTGTTTTGCCTCTGATTTGGTCATAGTTTTTAGTAGTTTATCTGTATTTTTCTAGTTGCCTGGTTATAAGCACCCATAGCATCGATAGTAGTTCCGGTTTGAGTACAATCTGCGCTTAAAATCGTATAAGTAAAAGAATAAGCGCTATCTCCGTTCACTGTGCCAGCAACAGGAGTATAATAAACGCAATTATTCAAACTAACATCGTATAGTGCTTTTTCAACTGCCGTATCGGCGCAATGAAAAGCTTTAACCGAATCGCCTGTTCCACCGGTTATTTTTGTTGATCCAACAATTATTCCAGAAACACTTAAAGAAAACCCCATCAAAATTGAGATCATAATAGTGATCATATATAAAGAAACTCCTTTCTGATTCTTTTTTGTTTTTTTAAAAATACTCATATTAAGGACCAAGATTTAAATTTCTTTGCGAAGCAGTTGTTTGAATAATTATTTCTGGAATCGGACTAACCCTTTTACTAGTTGAAAGCATATCCATCATGATTGTTACTTTTGGCTGATTGCCAGTTGAATCTCCAGAAACACTAAAGCTTAATCCTCCAGAGCTTATTTTTACTTGGCTAGAAGTTAGCTCCATAGCTGTAGCCGCATCAGCACTGCCATAAGTCATCCCAGCATCAGTAGATTTTTTAACTTTTATTTTGTTATCGCTTGTGTCTAAATAAAATTTGATACATTTATAAGTAGCGCTAGGGTTGTCATATCCCAAAAAATAAATTGTTCCAGTGCTGACATTATAATTAAGATTGGCAGTGCCGGTGCAAGAACCAGCCACATTTCCTAAATAACCATCGTCACGATAGGCCATTCTAATGGCTTTATACATATATTCCATAGCATGGCTAGACTCATTTAATAATTGCTGGTTTTGTAAAATCCTGGCCTGAGTATTAATTGAATTTGTAAACAAAACAACCAAAGAAACTGACAAAACCAAAAAGATTGCCATTGAAGCCAAGACTTCAACCAAAGTAAATCCTTTAATTTTTGATTTGTTTTTCTTTACCATTTCCAATTATATAAATCTTCTTTAATTGTTGTTTGT
This sequence comes from Minisyncoccota bacterium, assembly GCA_041649435.1. GTDB lineage: Bacteria > Patescibacteriota > Minisyncoccia > Minisyncoccales > Minisyncoccaceae > UBA6220. The sequence continues at coordinate 94,439 of JBAZNB010000002.1, forward strand.
CGGTTTCCAGTCCAATAAATATTTACCGTAACATGAAGAATATTTCCGTCAGCATCAATACAAATTTGCCTTCGATAAGGAGTCATTGTGCCAGAACTGCCATATTCATAAAATCCGTTATTAATCCAAAGATAAGAACCATTATTATAAGTTGATAAAAGCGTATCATTATAATCTGCTTGGCACCCATTAGTCTGGCCGCTACAACTTCCGCAAGCAGTTAGCCCTGTATCCCAAGAAACAGCGCTTACCCAATTTGTATCTCTAATATTTCTAACTATTTCTATCCCCTCTTGACCCAATAAAGAAGCAACATAAGTATCTTTAACTTGTTTGGTTTGCTGGGTATATTTTGCAGCCGCAGAATAAATTCCTAAAAAGGCAATTGAGACAATCATAATAGAAATCAAAGTTTCAACCAAAGTAAATCCTTTGGGAAAAAATTTTTTAAAAAAATATTTTGAGACTTTGGATTGAGCGCTCATATTAATTAGTAATGTCTATTCGACCAGCATTATTTATTTTTACCACTTTTTTCCTAGCCGGATTACTGCAATTGGCTTCATTTTCCGGGGCAATCACAATATAAATATCATCATTGTTTACTGCTGAATCCATATAAACAGCTGGCGCCGGGGGTACAGCAGTAACGCTTACTGTTCCAGATCCGATAACCGTGCCATTATTTTTTAATTCGCAAATTTTTGCTCCTTTCTCAATATTAATAATTTCAAAAATAGAATCTGCTGGCGCAGAAGTACTATAAGTAAAATTGCCGGTTCCTTTATTGGTGTTATTTTTAAATAAAATATATGAACTATTGCTGGCCGTATTAAAATAAATTCCATAAGCATTATAATTAGCGCTTAATCCTTGGCCAGAAATAGCCATTCCCATTGTTCGCCTTAAATCCTGAGCTAATTTCTGAGAAACTCTATCTAAAATCAAAGCATCGTTTCCATTTTTATAATTGGCAAACATTATTCCAGATAAAATTACTAAAATAGAAACAACCGTAAGCATTTCTACTAATGTTAGCCCCTGGCAAAGCTTTTTTGAAAAAAAAGAATGTTTTTTATTTTTTGGTTTTAAAATTTTAAGCATATTACCTGCCAAAACTTAAAGAAAGATACCAATTAATAAGACTTGATCCGTAAAAAATCGCCAAGAAACAGCCAATAACCAAAAATGGACCAAAAGGAACTGCTGACTTTAATTTTCTTTTTTTGCCAGCCACTAAGATTAATCCAATTATAGCACCGAAAAGAAAAGAAATGAATAGTCCGGGAATTATGTTTGGCCAGCCAAGTAAAAGCCCGAGAATAAAAGCTAATTTTACGTCCCCGAACCCCATGGCTCGGCCCTGGGAAAAAAACCATAAACAAAAGAAAAAAGCGCAAGCCCCTAGGGCAGAACAAAAATACCAAAGCAAATCATTGACTGAAAATATACCCCAAAAATAATTAAACAAAAGCCAAACAACAATTACAATTAAACCACTAAGGGTAAATTCATCTGGAATAAGATAATGCTTTAAATCATAAATAAAAATAAGCGTAAAAATCGAAGCAATGGCAAAATAAAATAAAGCTTGATAAAAATTAAATCCCAGCCCGATTGTAAAAAGACTTACCTGAAAATAATTATAAATAAATAAAAAAATTAACCCTACTGCTAATTCCACCAAAGGATATTGAAAAGAAATTTTTTTCTGGCAATAACGGCATTTGCCTTTTAAAAAAACAAAACTTAATAAAGGCACAAGATCGTTCCAATAAAGAGTGTGCTTGCAAGCCGGGCAATAAGAGCGACCCTTTAAAAAACTTTGTTTTTTTCCAATTCTCCAGATTACGCAATTCAAAAAACTACCGACAATAAGACCAAAAATAAAAATAAAAATTGTTTCAATAATCATAACTTAATTTTAGCATATTAATATTAATATTCACAAATATTATTATTTTTTAAAAACTACAAATTTATAGCCTAAAAAATTTATAAAAGTGGAGAAAATAATTGCCAAAGCCTTTACTATATTCAACCAGAAATATCCCCCTCCAAAATAGCTGAAAAAAGTAGTGCCCCAAAAAACTATGGCCGTATTAATTAAATTGGCCCCCAAACTGACGGAAAAAAATAAAAAAAGTTCGGGTGATAATTTTTTACCAGAACTTTGAAATGTCCAAAATTTGTTTAAAAAATAAGAATTGATTACCGCCACTCCAAAAGAAAAAGAATTAAAAACAATCATTAATGGTCCGGAAAAAATATTAAAATATGCGGTTAAATAATTTAAAACTAAAAAATCAAGAGCAGTGTTTAAAATTCCTACGATTAAAAATTTGATAAACTCATAAATTCTTCTGCTTAAAATTCGGGCCAAAAACATAATTGTGGCTGTCAGAAATGGCAAAATCAATAAAAGAAAAATTTCTGGACGATGAAAAACAAAAAATATTTTTAAAACTTTAAAAATAAAAAACCCGGAAATTTCAGTTAAAACCAGGGCCCAAAAAAGATCTTTATAAAATCCGGAATCAATTATTTTTTTTGTTCCATAATCACCTCGAAAAATATTTCTTTTTATTTTTAAAGAATCCCAAAAAATATTCCAAATGCTCTTAATTCTTAAAGTGCTTTGTTTTTCATCTTGCCAGGCAATAGGCATTTCTAAAACTTTATAATCTAAAAGATTGGCAATACAAAGCAGTTCTGTATCAAAAGCGAACCCATTAATTTTTGCTTTGGCAAAAATATTCTTACCAGCTTCTTTTCGAAACCCTTTAAATCCGCACTGCGTGTCTTTATAATCAGCTAATCCTAAAATTACTTTTATAAAAAAATTAAATCCTTGACTTAAAATTTGGCGCAAAAAAGGTTGTTTTTTTAAAATTTTTGCGCCCTTTATTCTTCGTGAACCAATAACTAAATCATATCCTTTTGACAAATTAGCAAGCAAGGGAATTATTTCAAAAATCGGCGTAGAATTATCAGCATCTAAAAAAATCAAATAATCCCCTTTGGCTTGGATTATTCCCTCTTTTACCGCCCCACCCTTTCCTTTATTTTTTTCATAACTAATTACTTTTAAAAAAGAGTTGTCTTTTGCTATTTCTTGAGCGACTTTTTTTGTTTGATCTTGCGAGCCATCATTAACAATTAAAATTTCCGCTTCAATCTTTTCTTTGTTTAAAAAAGAAATAATACCGGCCAAAGTTTTCGGCAATCTCTTTTCTTCATTATAAGCGGGAATAATAATCGAAATCATAATGATTATTTATAATTCAAAGTTGTTTCTCCATTGCCAAAAACAAACATTAAAGAAGGTGTAATCCAAAAAATAGTTTGATTTTTTTTAAGGCTTTGCCATTTTGGAAAATAAGAAAAATTAATAAAAATACCCGAATTGCTTGGAGTTTCTAATTGTTCATTTTGAATTTTTCCTTCTAGGGATTTTACTTGCCATTTATTCGGACTGATTTTAGCAATCAAATCATAAACTTGATTAATTTCTAAGGAATCTTCTTTTGTTTTTACGAAATAAAAATTATCACTTGGTTTTGAGCAGTCATTGTCAGAATCAAGAAAAATAATCGGTTTATTAAATTTTTGCCAATATTCCATTTGCGCCATTGAGGGGCAATATTGGCCATCATTATTATAGCTGACTAAATATCCTCCTAAACGCTCTTGGTCTTCTTTAGAAACTGTTTTTAGCCCTTTGGGAGTATAAATAAGTGGATGGTCAAGGGAAAAACCAGAGTTTTGCCACTGAAGAGAAAGGTCGGCAAAACTTAATTTTTTAAATATTCCCCCGCTATCCACGAATAAAAATGGACGATAATCTGTTTCTCCAAAAAAAGGCGATGTGTTTTTTATTTCAATCAAAGTAAAACGGCCAAAAGTATTTTTAATAATAGCCAAATCATTGTCGTCGGAATTTACAAAATCTATAAGCGGAACTGATCGAGCATTTTCCGCCACAATATATTTTATTCCATAAATTGCTAATTTATTTATTTCGTCTTTTATTTTCTTAACTTGGCCAGCATTAATTGCCTCAATTGTTTGAGGATCTTTGTCGTCGCTTTTATTATCAAAATAAACAATACTCATTAAGTTGGAATAATCAAATAAAAGCCCGGTTTCGGAATAAATATAGCGCCCAGAAAGACTAGACTCGTAAAGCAATCCGCGGGCATTATAAATTCCTGCTTTCGGCAAAAGATAATCAAAATAATGCTTGGTTAATAAGGCATTGGAATCAAGGTCAACTAAGACTCGACCAGTTAAATTATTATCTTTTAAATAATTTGTTAATTTAATAGCATCGGAAATATCTTGACGATAAGCATTCGAATCAGGATTAAGATCGTTTTTAAATTTTTTAACATCAAAAAAATTAAGATTAATAGAAACCATCAAACAAGCCAAATAAACAATAAAAATTTTTGCCCAAGGGATGCGAAATAAAAAATGATTTTTTTCCCAAATACTCCAATTATTAATCCAATGACCAAAAGAAACAAATCCACAAGCACTGATAAAAATGTTGATAACCGCCACATCGGAAACAAAACGATAATAATGAATCGGCAATTTAATCAAATAATTAATCACGTCTCTGGGAATAAGCAACAAAGAAGCAATAAATAAAGCTGGTAAAAAATAAGATTTTTGTTTAATTAGCCGAATAATTCCTAAAATTGAAAAAATAAACAAGAAAAGACCAAATAAAAATTTCGGGAAAATGCCAAAAAAAGGATCAACACCAGTTGTGGTTACAATGTTTTGAGCCGAAGTATAGCCAATATTTAAAAGAAAAGGGGCCCACCAAAAACTGGTTAAAATGGCAGAACCAAAACCAAAAATAAACAACTGTTTCCACGTTTGACGGAAATAAAAAAGTGCATAAACAAGTAAAACAAAACAAAAAAATAAGGCTGTAAAAATATGACTTAAAACAAGGATGGAAAATAAAACAATTGACCACAATAAATATTTTTTATTTTTCGTCTGCCGAGTTTTTTCTAGTGTTCCAAGTAAAAAAATCATTATTGGACAGGCAAAAGCATTAAGAAACAAGCCAACATTCATTTGCGAGGTCAATCCCAAACCATTGTTGCCAATAAGGAAAAGGGCTAAAAACCCAAAAATAATACTTGCTTGGGTTATTCTTTTATCGTTAAAGAAAACCCGAGAAGTATAATAAACTGAAATTAAAAAGAAAAACGGCAGAAGAAAAAGAATAAAATTAAAACACAGCGGCAAGGGCAATGTTTTAAAACTAAATAAATGGACCAAACAAACTATTAAATAAGGCAAAGGATTATAAAAAGTAAAAATAGGATAGCCGGCAAATCCATAAATATTAAAAGCGCTTATTCTCCCCTGCTCTAATAAACAAAGCATTTGCTCAACTAAATAATAATGAGCAGGCAGGTCCCAACCAATCAAAATTTGATTAGTTAAAATCGGACTTAAAACATAAATTAAAATCCCGGACACTACTGCCCAGAGTAAAAAATTATCATTAAATATTTTTCTAAAACTAAAATTAAAAGTCATAATAAAAAATATTGATTTTTTAATTAAATCATTATTTTTGGTTTATTGCAACTTTGTTTTTTAAAAAAACAAAACCTCCCAAAAGGGAGGTTAAGTTAAAATTTTAACTAATTGCAAGTGCCATGGCTAACAGTACAAGAAACATTTGTGCTTCCAACTAAGCCATTGCTGTCAACACAGTATGAACCGCCTCCATTTAAAGGGGTTTGGATACAATATCCAGCTCCACTGATAGCAATATTCATAATGCGAGTACCAGTTACTTGAGTGCCAATATCACTGTAAAGCCTAGAGGCATCACCATAAGAAGCATTCATAAAATGAGATGCATCTGTTAAATCTCCTGGAGCAGTAATTGCAGCAGAACAAGCAGTTCCAGAACAATAAGCACCATTGCCAGCAGTAAATTTAAAGAGCTCGGCTGTAGTTCTTATTTGATCCATATTAGCTTTAATTCTAGCATCTCGAGCGGAACTATTAGCTCCGTTCATAGACACGATAATCAAGCCGGACAAAATACCAATGATCGCGATTACGACCAAAAGCTCAATTAAAGTAAAACCTTTTTTTGATGTCATTTTTTTTGAAATGTTTTATTTTTTTATTTATCCGACCTTTGTTATGTTTCCAAATTCATTTTACCAAGGGAGAATAGTTTTCGTCAAGCAATTAGAGAAAATAAAATCCCTTTTTTTAAAAGAAGATTTTATTTTAAAAATTTAGCGACAAGTAGTAACCGCACCAGAACAATTAGATAAAGTTCCGGTTAAACGCGTTGAATTTCCAGCACTATCAACGCACCAATAAGTACTAGTACTTCCTGTGGGCCAAATAGAATAAACCGCGCAATAACCAGTGGCAGTTGGAGCTGGAATTGTCGGCTGAGTTGCCGGAGCTTGAGTAAGAATGTCAGCAATAAGAATCGAAGCTGATGTTCCGGCTCCACTATAACCAACATAAGTATTTGGTGATTGGCCTAAAGAATAAAGCATGGCCACAGTTCTTAGTTGGTCCAAATCAGATTGGATTCTTGCGTTTTTTGCTGAATTATTTGCACTGTTCATAGACACGATAATCAAGCCGGACAAAATACCAATGATCGCGATTACGACCAAAAGCTCAATTAAAGTAAAACCTTTTTTTGATGTCATTTTTTTAAAAATTTGAATTTGTCTTTCGACCTTTTGTTTTTATTTCTTGGTTTATTTTACCAAACATAAACAATTTAAGTCAAGAATTTTTGGAAAATAAAACCCCCTTTTTTTACAAAGAGGGTTAAATTTATTTAAGCTTATGGACAAGCAGTAGCAGCAGCACAAGCAGCTGAACCTACTTTTCCAGTAGAATCAACGCACATTGTGCCTGAATTCATTACCACAGAAAAACAATAAACTCCAGTGCCGACATTAAACACTCTTGCTCCACTGGTTTGATTACCAATATCTGTATAAAGCATCAAGCCATCGCCAGTTCCGGTAAAATTGGTAGCTGCTCCAGCAGCACCAGTTCCATAAGTGCCATTAGTGTTGTAATAAAGAGCACCTACGGTTCTCATTTGATCCATGCTAGTTTTGATTCTGGCATCTTTGGCAGAATTTTGAGCTCCACCCATAGATACAATAATCAAGCCGGACAAAATACCAATGATCGCGATTACGACCAAAAGCTCAATTAAAGTAAAACCTTTTTTTGATGTCATTTTTTTAAAAATTTGAATTTGTCTTTCGACCTTTTGTTTTTATTTCTTGGTTTATTTTACCAAACATAAACAATTTAAGTCAAGAATTTTTGGAAAATAAAACCCCCTTTTTTTACAAAGAGGGTTAAATTTATTTAAGCTTATGGACAAGCAGTAGCAGCAGCACAAGCAGCTGAACCTACTTTTCCAGTAGAATCAACGCACATTGTGCCTGAATTCATTACCACAGAAAAACAATAAACTCCAGTGCCGACATTAAACACTCTTGCTCCACTGGTTTGATTACCAATATCTGTATAAAGCATCAAGCCATCGCCAGTTCCGGTAAAATTGGTAGCTGCTCCAGCAGCACCAGTTCCATAAGTGCCATTAGTGTTGTAATAAAGAGCACCTACGGTTCTCATTTGATCCATGCTAGTTTTGATTCTGGCATCTTTGGCAGAATTTTGAGCTCCACCCATAGATACAATAATCAAGCCGGACAAAATACCAATGATCGCGATTACGACCAAAAGCTCAATTAAAGTAAAACCTTTTTTTGATGTCATTTTTTTAAAATTTTTTATTTTTTTATTTATCCGACCTTTATTTATGTTTCCGAATCCATTTTACCAAGGGAAAATAGTTTTCGTCAAGCAATTAGAAAAAATAAAATCCCCTTTTTTCAAAGGGGATTAAATTAGAAAAATTAATTTGGACAAGCATATACTCCTGATGCACAAATAGCAGTGGTGCTTGTTTTAACAGCTCCAGTAGAATCGATGCATTGGTATAAACTTCCTGAATTCAAAGCTTTAGAAAAACAATAAGCTGTACCATTGGTAGCAATAGTCAAAGCAGCTGCCGCTCCTCCTTGAGAATTGATATCAGTGCACAATAAAGCACCATCTGTAGAAGTAGCAAATCCAGCAGAAGCGCAAGTACCCAAAGCAACAGCTGTACCATAAGATGTTCCTCCTCCGGTTGTCATTTTATAAAGTTCGGCCACGGTTCTCATTTGATCCATGCTAGTTTTGATTCTGGCGTCTTTGGCAGAATTTTGAGCTCCACCCATAGACACGATAATCAAGCCGGACAAAATACCAATGATCGCGATTACGACCAAAAGCTCAATTAAAGTAAAACCTTTTTTTGATGTCATTTTTTTAAAATGTTTTATTTTTTATTTATCCGACCTTTGTTTATGTTTCCGAATCCATTTTATCAAATAATAATTTAATTACAAACATTAAGTAGGAATTGTGGTGCTGATCTGATAAATAGGCAGTAAAACCGCAGCCACTAAAAATCCAACCATAACTGCTAATCCGATAATCATTATCGGTTCTATGATACTGGCCAAAGAGTCAATAAAAATTTCGGCCTCTCTTTTAAAAAATCTAACAATATTCAAAAGCGAAGAATCGAGTCGGCCGGTTTTTTCTCCCACCGAAGCCATTTGCACAAACAAAGGCGTTACTTCCCTTTCATGGATTGTAAGGGCATGACTGATACCTTCTCCCTTAATAACCCTATTTTTGGTATCTAAAATAATCCGGCGATAAACATTATTGCCAATCAAATCAGCTACTACTTCCAAGGCATCGGCAATCGGAATGCCCGCAGAAATTAAAGTTGATAAATTTTCAGCAAAGCGAGCGATATAAAGATTCCTAAAAAAATTGCCGAAAACAGGAAGCTTTAAAATTAAAGCATCAAAAACATCTTTTCCTTCTTTAGTTCTAGGATAATAATAGAAAAAGGCTCCAATTCCTCCGGCCACTGCCACTGCCAAGTACCATTGATTAACAAAAAAATCAGAAATAGCAATTATTGTTTTTGTAGTAAACGGTAACGACTGTCCGCTGGAAGTTAAAACTTTGACCAACCCGGGCACAACAAAAACCATAATCACAATAAAAATTAAAACAAAAATAATTAAAATTACAATCGGATAAGTCATGGCTCCCATGGCTTTGGTTCTAATATTGTACTCGCTTTCCACATGATCCGCTGTTCTTTCTAAAATCTTCGGCAAATCACCTGATATTTCCCCGGATTTTACCATATTCACATAAAAAATAGAAAAAATTTCAGGGTAACGAGAAAAAGCTTTTGATAATAAAGTCCCACCTCGAACATCAGCTGCAACACGAGCAATTTTTTCTTTCATTTTCTTGTTATTTGCTTGATTAGCTAAAGCATCTAATGCTTCGGCTGGGGAAACATTGCTATCAATCATAATTGCCAGCTCTCGAGAAAACATCACAATGTCTTTTTGGTTTATTCGATTAAAAAATGGCAAAGAAAATTTTAAATCGCCAAATGATTGGGTTTCTTTTTCTTCAAGAGAAACAGCAAACAATCCTTTATTGCTTAACGCATCTAAAACTTCTTCTCGATTAGAAGCTTCCATGGTTCCGACAATGGTTCGGCCCTCAAAATCTTTGGCTTGATAAAAATATTTCATTGTAATATTATTTTCTTTAATTCTTTAACATTTGGAGAATAATTTAATGCACTTTCCAAGGTAACTGTTTTTTTTCTGACTAATTCAGCCAAAGCTCTATTTAAAGAAATCATTCCTAAATCTGAAGAAGTATCTATAACTAAAGGCAATTCATAAACCTTATTTTCTCTAATTATATTAGCCACTGCTTGGGTATTAAATAAAATCTCACAAGCAGGCACAGTGCCTCCATTTAAAGAAGGAATCAATCTTTGGGAAACAATGCCCAATAATGAACTTGAAAGCTGGGCCCGAATTTGATTTTGCTGCTCTCCACTAAAGGCATCCACAATTCTATTTATTGTTTGCGAGGCTGAATTAGTGTGCAAAGTAGCAAAAACCAAATGACCTGTTTCAGCTGCGGTTATGGCGGTAGCAATAGTTTCCTGATCTCTCATTTCCCCTACCATAATTACATCTGGATCTTCTCGAAAAGTTGATTTCAATGCTCTGGAAAAAGAAAGCGTATCGGCTGATAACTCTCTTTGACTGATAATTGCTTTATCGTGCTCAAAAATATATTCAATCGGATCTTCAATAGTAATAATATTACAAGCGCGAGTGCGATTGATTTGATCAATCATTCCAGCCAAAGTCGTGCTTTTTCCGTGACTAGCTGGGCCAGTAATTAAGACAAATCCTTGCATTGCTTCTGTGAAACGATTTAATTGCTGAGGTAAACCCAATTCTTCTAATCCTCTAATTTTATTTGAAACAGTTCGAAGCGCAGCAGCAAATGTTCCTAATTGATAATAAATATTAACTCGGAAACGGCCAACCCCGGAAAGCTCATAAGAAAAATCTATTTCTTTTTGTTGAAAAAATTTTTCTTTTTGAATATCGGTTAATAAAGATAAACAAAGCCCTTCTGTGTCAGCAGCTAATAATTTTTTATCTTTAGGCAAAGCTATTAATTTTCGATTTATCCTTAAAACCGGAGGATGACCAGCAACCAAGTGCAAATCCGATGCCCCTTTTTGAATAGCTAAGAATAAAAGTTGTTGTAAATAATTATTATAATCCATTTTTTTAATCAGTAACTCTTAAAACTTCTTCCAAACTCACTTCCCCGGCTAAAACTTTTAAAATCCCATCTTGTCTCATTGTAATCATTCCCTGCCTTTTTGCTTCAGCAGAAATTCTCATTTCACTTGGATCTTTAAGAATAATTACTTCTAATTCTGGTGTCATTTTTAAAATCTCAAAAATTCCTATTCTTCCCTTTTCCCCTTTCATATTACATTTTGGACAACCAACTGGTCGATAAATATGAATATCGCTTAGGTCTACTGATTTTTTAGCTATTTCCGGCATTTCTGCTATTTGATTTAAAATAAATTTTTCAATTTCTTTATTCGGTTTTATTTTTTCTTTACAGTAAGGGCATAAACGCAAAGCTAATCTTTGAGCAATAGCAATGTTTAAACTGGCCGGTAAAAGAAATGGCTTTACTTTCATATCAATCAAACGAGGCACTACCCCATTAGCATTATTAGTATGCAAACTTGATAAAACAACGTGACCTGTTAAAGCAGCTTGCACTGCCAATGAAGCTGATTCTTCATCTCTAATTTCACCAACCATAATAATATCTGGGTCTTGCCTGACTACAGATCTCAACCCCTGGCTAAAATCATATCCGATTTCCGGCCTGATTTGAGATTGATTTATTCCTTCAATAAAATACTCGATTGGATCTTCTAAGGTAATAATATTAAATTCTGGATTATTCATTTCTTTTAAAATAGAATAAAGAGTGGTTGTTTTTCCAGAACCGGTTGGACCAGTGGCCAAAATCATTCCAAATGGCTTTTTAATAGCTTCTCGCAAAATACTAATATTTACACCCATCATTCCTATTTCTTCATAAGTTCGTAATCCCTCGCTTGGATCTAATACCCTGATAACTACTTTTTCGCCTAATTTAGTTGGAAAAGTAGAAACCCTGAAATCAACTTCTTTGCCATCGATTCGAGCAGAAAAACGGCCGTCTTGGGGAATTCTAGTTTCATCTATTCTCATACTACTCAAAATTTTTATTCTGGCCACAATAGAAGGATGAGTATGAATAGGTAAAAAAAGAGAAGAATAAAGAATTCCATCCATTCGAAAACGAATACGAACTTGTTTTTCAGCTGGCTCAATATGAATATCCGAAGCCTTGCCATCAACTGCATGACGCAAAATCACGCCCACCATTTTTATAATCGGGGCTTCATCGTCTAATCTAGCAATATCAACATTTTCGTCTGTTTTTTTAAAAAGAGGGGTTCCGGTCTCTGATCCCAGCTCTATTTCCAATTCGGTTAAAGCTGCTCCCACTTCTTGCTCGGTGCTGCGGTATTGTTTTAAATATTTTTCAAATTGCCGATTATTAATCAAATAAAAATTTACCTTGTATCTTTGCTGTCTGGCTAAAAAATTAATTGCTTCGCGAGCTTTGATATTTTCTGGATTAACAATTCCAAATTGTAAAATTCCTTCTTCTATTTTCAAGGGAACGGCTTGATAAAATTGGGCTGACTCTTCGGGAAATAAAGATAAAATTTTCAAAGGAATGATTAAATCTTCTGCTTCTTCAAAAACAGGCAAATCATAAATCTCTGATTTTACCTTATTAAGTTCTTGCTCGCTTAATATTTTTTTAATTAATAAAAAATCCTCTTCATTGGTTCCAACAAATTCTTCTTTAAATTCCTTTTCCAGGCTAGAGGCCTGGTCTTCGGTAATTATTTTTTTCTCAACTAATTTTTGAATTAACATGAAATAGGGTTAATTAAAGAACTAATCTGCCGGCATTATTTTTGAGTGCTTGGAGGCAAAAATGGATTGACTCGGCCAGGAATAACTTCTAGTCCAGTACTAGGGCGAAAGGCTGGATAATCAGGAAAAGCTTCTAAGTTTAAAAAGTTTTCTGCTTTTAAAAACTCAAAATCAATATTAATTGATGGAAAAGATTGAGTTGAAGATTCTGTGGGTGTTAAAATTGGAGCCAAAGAAGAAGAATTGTTTTTTGTATACCAATAAACACCAAAGCCTATTAAAAGTAAAAGTAAAAGTATCAAGAATATAGGCTTGGTTTTCTGCATTTCTGATTTTTTTGAATCTTGTAAAATGTCCATATTAATAAGAATAAATTTCTACATTAATTGTATAAGGGGTAATAATCGATCCCCCGGAAAAATTAATTGATTGCACAGAAATTAAATAAGCTTGTTTTTCAAATATATTCAATAATCCCTTTAATTGGTCATAGGTACCGCTAACAGAAATAGTTACCTTTGTCGATTTAACAGGACCAGCAATTCCAATAGAAGAGGATGGCCGAGATTCCTGCTGAGACGAAGAAGAGCTTTCTGATGGAGATTTTATTTTTTCCGCTCCAGCATCTACTGCACCAGCCATTAAAGATGATCCGCTAAAGACAAGCGAAGTTAAAGACATGCCGCTTCGCGAAATGATGTCTCTAAAAAATATCTCCATTTTTGAAGCATAAAAAGGATCTGAAGAAAAATTATCATCAATTCTTTTTTCCATTTCTGCCCAATTAGCTTCTTGAAGGGATTGTTCGGCGGTACGAATTTCTAAATTATGGCTAGCCCCAAGCTTTTCAATATTTTTTAAATTATTAATTTCTGATACCTTTTTTTGTGTGGCTACATATTTAGGCATATCCAAAAAATAGACAATCGCTCCAGCTCCGATTAAAAGGATTAAAGAAGCTATTAATAATTTGTTTATTTTTTTATTCATTTTTATTTTAAAATTTCCGGTCTAACAACCAGATTAATAGAAAATGTAACTCCCCCCTTATCTGCCATTCTTATATTGGAAATATCATATCGCTCAATTGTTGTTTGGTTGTTTTTTAAAATCGCAATCTGCTGGATTAATGGCTGAAAATCATTAACTACGCCATCTAGAGCTACTGTTCGAGAAATAGGGTCTAAACTAAAACCAGTAAAATAAACTTGAGGGTGAACCAATTTTTCAAAAGCATCAAAAAATTTTGAAGCAAACGGGCGTTTTTCCATTAAAATTTTATAATCATTAACTTTTTTCCCAATAGCAATCAAATCTTCTTCGGAATAGCCGCTGCTTTCGCTTTTTTGTTTTGCAATTTGCGCTTGAATTTCTTGGATTTCAGCATTTTGCTGTTTTTCAATAAAAAAATGAAAATATGCAAAAATACCTATTGAAGCAATCAAGGCAACAATAGACAGAGCAAAAAGAATATTCGCCACCGGAGAAGAAGGATCTTTTTCTGCTGAATTTAATTCAATAGCCATGTTATTTTTTTAAAAAATATCAAACAAAGAATAATTATCTTTATTTGTTATATTTTATAATAATTTCTTTTTTTTGACAAATAAAATTATCAAGAATCATATTTTTTCAAAGCCTCACCCAAAGAAATTGCAAAAGTAGGATTAATATCTTCTATTTTTTTATTTAAAAGAGATGAATAACTAACAGCACTAAAAGCAGATCCCAAAGAAATTTCTATTCCTGTAAAATCATCTTCGTCAAAAATATTTTTAAAATATTCTACTATCCCCGGCATGCGCGAAGTGCCTCCTGCTAAAATCATCCTTTTGATTCTTACCCGTTCAAGATTTTGAAAATCAATCACTACCTTTTTAATTCTTTTTATGATAATTCCAATCACTGGAGCCAAGATTTGAGCAACATCATCACGTTCATTATTAAGCAATCCGTTTTCTTTTTTTATTTCTTCAGCTTCTTTAAGTCCGATTTCCAAATCTTCGGCTAATTTTTCAGTTAAGTCTTTTCCAGCTGTATCAAAACTATAACTTGTTTTAACAAAACCATTATCAATCACGGAAACAATTGTACTTTGATATCCAATTTCTACAATACAAGTTGTTGGATCTCCAGATTTGATTAAGCATCTTTTTAGCCCCCAGGCCTCAGCTTCTAAAGAGGTTAATTGTAGTCCTACGTTTTCAGCAATAGTTCTGTATTGATCAACCAGCACTCGAGGAATAGCCATTAATAAAATTTTATTATTTTCCTTGGTAGAATCTTTGCTAATACATTGCCAATCCAAAGCCACATCATTCATTGGCAAGGGAATATATTTTCTGGCTTCAAAGCCAACGGCAGTTTGCAATTCTTTTTTAGTCATTGGCGGAAGCTCAAAACTAACAAAAAAAGTTGAAAAATCAGGAAGTGAAAAAATCGCTTTTTTAGCTTTTATTTCCGCTTCATCAATTATCGCTTTTAAAGCTTTGGAAATAATATCAATAGACGGGTTTAAATTATTTTTATCAAAATTTCGAAAAGATTGACTAGCAGCAATATCTAAATTAAGCTCTCCGTAATTTCTTAATTCCGGCAATCCCTTTTTTGCGGCAAGCTCTACCACTCGTATTGATTTTGTTCCAACGTCTATCCCCAAGCTGTTATTTTTTTGTTTATCACCAAAAATAGCCATGTTTTATTTTTTTAAATTATATCATCTTTGTTATAATATTAGCAATATGTTGAAAATTAAAAAAGAGTCATTGAATATAAAGCCCTTATTTTTGTTTTTAAAAAAATATTTATTGGATTTAATTTTCCCTAAAAAATGCCTTAATTGTAGAAAAGAAGGGACTTTTTTTTGCGAAGATTGTTTTTCTTTGATTGATATAAACCCTTTTCAGTATTGCCTTTGCGATCGCCCCCAAAAAATAATAACGCCCGGACAATGTCCAAAGTGTTCTAAAAAAATTTTAAACGGAATATATTCTGCTGTTGATTTTCAAAACCCCCAAGTTAAAAATTTAATTTATAACTTTAAATATCAAAATCAGTTAAAAGAATTGGCCTATTCCCTTTCGCTTTTAATTTTAATACACCTATATTTAATTAAAAAATATTTTCCTCCTAATTCTGTGCTTGTTCCGGTTCCGCTTTTTTTAAAAAAGAAAAAACGCCGAGGATTTAATCAGTCCGAAGAAATAGGAAAAATAATTTCTAAAAAAATAAAAATCCCTTTAATTCTTGATAATTTAATCCGAATTAAAAATACCTTTCCCCAGGCAAAATTGAACAAAGAACAAAGACAGGAAAACATAAAAAATGCTTTTATCGTTAAAAATAAAAAAACTTTTCAGGGAAAGGTAGTTTTTTTATTAGATAATGTTTATACTACTGGAGCGACAATGCAAGAATGCGCTAAAATTTTAAAAAAATCAGGAGCCAAGCAAATTTGGGGCCTTACCGTGGCTAGAGAAATAAAATAAAGCAATTGTTGACCAAAAGGCTTATTTTAGATAGAATGTTTTTATCATTGACGTTTCTTTTATTTTAAAAATCAATGATTTTAGGAGGGATGCCAGAGCGGCCGAATGGGATAGTCTTGAAAACTATTGTGGGGAAACCCACCGAGGGTTCGAATCCCTCTCCCTCCTCATTTTTTTAATATCGTCATTTAGGACGTTATTAAAAAAATATTTAATGAATTAGAGGATTCGAAGGCGGAGGGCCGACGGGCCCGAGCCCGGCCTGAGAGCAATTTCACCAGAAATTGAAGCGAAGGCGAATCCCTCTCCCTCCTCATTTTTTTAATATCGTCATTTAGGACGTTATTAAAAAAATATTTAATGAATTAGAGGATTCGAAGGCGGATTTATTTTTTTATATTTTATTAAAAATTTTTGGAGAGGTGCCAGAGTGGTCGAATGGGGCACCCTGCTAAGGTGTTAGCTGTGAAAACGGCTCGGGAGTTCGAATCTCCCCCTCTCCGCTCTAATTTAAACATTATTTTAGGATGATGTTTAAAATAATAATTAAGATAGATTGGGAGATTCGAAGCCGGAGGTCCGACGGGACTGAGGCCGTACTTGAGAAAACTTCAGCAGAAGTTTATC
>JBAZNB010000003.1:0-108352 GCA_041649435.1 Minisyncoccota bacterium
TTCTTAATCGTGGCCACGTCTGCTTTCCGTCGGGCATCATTAGCAGCATTAGCAGCTGAATTCAAAGAAACCAAGACAAAGCCTGATAAGATGCCAACAATCGCAATCACGACTAAGAGCTCGATTAGAGTAAAAGCAATAAGACGTTTGGATTTCATTTGTTTAAGATTGTTTTTTCTTAAAGATATTATATCAGAACACAAGAAAGTTGAAAATGAAAATTTTAAGCACTATCGACATTGAGAAAATCCTGGTTTGCATTTAGAGCTATCTGCGCCAGAATAATTAGAAGAATCAATACACCAATTTTTATTTTTTTGAGATCCTATAAAATTTGTTTTTGCACAATAATAATTATTATTCGCACTAAGATAAATTTCCGCGGTTCCCCCAAAATCTTTTATTTTTTCGAAAATATTTAAAATCTCTTTATCTTTTTCCAAGCCAATATAGTTGCCATTTTTTAACCTTTTTATTTCTGCCCAATTTCTAACTGTTTCTAAGTTTTTCCTGATTAATAAATTATTAGCTGATTCTTCTAATTTTTTAAAAATCAAAATTGGGAAACCTAAAGAAAGGCTAAAAACAACAACTATTGCTAAAATTTTAAAAAATGATATTTCGAAAGTTTTTTTCTCCAAAATATTTTTATTATTGATTTGCAATAGGCGCATAAACCGGCTCTGACTGAGAGCTTAATTGCTTACCAGTCCACTGGTCATTGCCGGTAATATGAACGGATCCGGTAATTAAAATATCCTCACTGAGCTCGGGAACAGCCGAAACTTGAAAGGCACATTTAGGGGCTTCTTTTAAAATTCCTTCTCCTGCTTCCATGGCTCCAATTAAACAAACCACTTCTCTTGTATTTTCATCATAAGTTATTTTTGCTGTTTCTGGCCAAATTTTATTTTCGTAAAAAACATTCGGAGAAAGAACCGCTCTCATAATAACCCCTTCCATATTATTATAATAATTCTTTGCTGACCACTCAACAGTTAAATAAGTTTTTTGACCGATTTGAAGAGGATAAGGCCCGGAATTTGTAAAATATTGATTTTGATTATAAATTTTTTGTTCAGCAACAAGCGAAGAATTGATTTTAGTAATAAATTCTTGGGTGTTTGCTCCTACGGTAACATTATTTTTAATTATTGGATTAGCATTACCAGGACTATCCATATTCCAACGTTTATTTACGTTTACCCAAAATTCAACTTTTCCGCCTTGCCCTGGAGCTAAATAATTAAGCTCGGGAATGTGCGTATTATCCCAAATAATAGAATTATCCCCTTGCTGATAGTTTCCATTAGGAACAATAACTGAATTTAAATCAATATTATTAGTGTTTAATCGGCTGATTAAAACCATATTCTGCATCGCATCTTGACCGATATTCATAAAAGATATTTCGTAGTGCAATTGGTCGCCAGCTGAAGCAACATAAGCATCGCTATTATTAACAATTTGCGTTAAATAAATCGAAGGGGCAATAATTTGAACGCTTCGAATTGATTCTTTTAAAATTACAAAATTTCCATTTTCCCAAATTCCAAGCTGAACTTTAAATATTTTTTTATCTTGATCGTTTCCAGTTAAAGATCCTGTTAGTTGAATATTCCCACTATCTAATTCGTTTAAAACAGGAATACTCCATTCATTATCTAGCCCTTTTGGTTTCTGAGTAATAACATTAAATTCAGCAGGAATCTGCGCCTTAATTGTTAAGTCATTTAAAGGATAAGAAACATTTGAAGAATAATTAAAATTTACAGTAAATGTTTTATTGTTCGCAACCTGATCTGGCATTTGAACAATTAAATTAATCGGCACACTACCCAAAATAGTGGTAAAAGTAGTACTTACTTCATTTTTTGTTTTTAGTCCCGAGGGCTGAAAAGATATCCTGGCTTCAGCTTTTTTAGTTTCATTGGCTTGACCCAATAAGCGAGTAGTAAATTGAACTGATCTTTCTTCTCCTGGATAAATATCTCCTTTCAAAGCAACAGAATCTAAATGAACTACTCTTTGGCCATTTTCAATAATCGCCCCTTCTGGAAAAGTAAAAAACATTTCTAGGTTTTCTAGACGAACATTGCCATTGTTTTTATATTTTACCGTATAGGTAATATTTTCACCCATATCAGTTTTACTAGGTCCCAAAATTTCCAAATACATTACTTGCTTAGAATAAGACATTTTATACCAAGAAAAACCTCCTGCCATCAAAGCAATAATTATTAATAATATAACAATGTTTCGTATTTTCATTTTTTAAAAAACTTTATTTTGTAAAATCTTAATTTGCTTTGCTCTTTTTTATCGATAGGGTTTTTCTTCATTTCAACCCTTTCTTTAATAGCATTAATATTTTGTTTATATGTTTTAAAATCTTCTTTTTCCGCTTGTTTAGTGCCCCGAGGAGTTTTTTTAAGATTATAGCTATTTTTTTTAAAATCTTCTTTCTCTCCCAAGCGCAATCTTTTCCCGGATTCACCCTGAAAGGTCATTCGCGAAGATGAAAAATTTTGCTTGGCTCCCGGCTTTTCCGTTGAAAAAGAAAAATTACTCATATTCTTTTTTTTAAATATTTTCTTTTTTTGTTATTCCTAAAATAATTTTTTCTTTTCCAATTTCTATTTCCTTGGCTTGGTCAAATTTTTCTTGAATAATAAATTCATCAGCCAAAACCTCATCAAGAATATAATTTTTATTATTAACTATTATTTTATCAAAAAAATCTGATTTTTGATAGAGAACATTGATTCGATCAGCTGGAATCATATTTAAATCTTTTCTGATTTGTTGAATTTGTCTAATAATTTCTCGAACATCCCCCTCTTCTTTTAATTCTGGCGTAACCTCTAAATCAAGCCAAATATCATTTTCCAGGCCTGGTTCTTTTGTTATTTTTTTAACATTTATTTCATCGGCAATTAATGGAAAAAACTCTTCTTTAAGTTCAATATTTTTTATTTTTAATTCTTTCAAGGGTTGCCTTACTTTTATCCCCTGCTTTTGTCTTTCTGCTAAGGCTAAATTTACTATTTCTCTTGCTTCAGCCATTTGTTTTTCTAAATCATGGCTAATAAAATTTTTATCTTCGCTTGGATAATCACAAAGATGAACGCTTTCTAGGTCTGATTCTTTTTTTAATTTTTGATATAAATCTTCGGCTAAAAACGGTGTAAAAGGAGCAATTAATTTTACCAATTTCAATAAAACATAATGCATGGTTGCGATTGCTTCTTGTTTTTCTTCTTTTGTTTCTGGTTTTTGTAGTCTACGCCTTGACCGCCTAATATGCCAATTGGAAAAATCGTCAATAAAATCATTAAACAGTCTTGATGCTTTTGTTAATTCATATTTCTCCATCCATTTATTTATCTCTTGGTTTAATTTTTCTAAACGGGAAATAATCCATTGATCTAAAATATTTTTTGAAATATTATTTTTTATTAAATCTTCTCCTTTATAAGTTTCATAAAAAATATAACAATTATTCAATCCGGAAATCACTTTGCGCCAAACTTCTTTAACTCGATCTTCGGAAAATCGATATTCTTCTCCAATATTTGAAGAAGATAGTAAAAAATAACGCAAAGAATCAGCCCCATATTTATCAAAAACCTCTTTCGGATCAGGATAATTTTTTAACTTTTTACTTAATTTGCGACCCTGAGCATCCAAAACCAAACCATTAACAACTACATTTCTAAAAGCAGGTTGATTTTTACCTAAACCAAGATCGTCTAAGGTTAAAGCTGAGGCAATTACATGCAAAGTATAAAACCAGCCCCTGGTTTGATCTAATCCTTCTACAATAAAATCAGCTGGAAAAGTTTTTTCCACTAATTCTTTGTTTTCAAAAGGATAATGCCACTGAGCATAAGGCATTGATCCTGATTCAAACCAACAATCAAATACACTTTGAACTCGACTTATTTCTTTTCCGCATTCGCATTTTAATTTCACTTCATCAATATAAGGACGATGCAAATCTTTTAAATCATAATCTTTCACTGATTTTTCCTTTAGCTCGGCCACACTTTCGATACAAATTGTTTTCTTGCAATCTGGACATTCCCAAATTGGAATCGGTGCACCCCAAAAACGATCTCGGGCAAAATTCCAATCCCGACCGCCTTCTAACCATTTTCCAAATCGCCCATCTTTAATGTGGCTGGGAACCCAATTAATTTTTTGATTGTTAGCTAATAATTTTTCTTTTAACTCTGTTACTAAAACATACCAACTTTCAAGAGCATAATAAACAAGCGGAGTATCACAACGCCAGCAATAAGGATATTCGTGAACAATCAACTCTTGTTTATAAAAAATGTTTTTATCTTTCAGATCGCTAATTATTTTTTTATCCGCATCTTTAACGTTTAGGTTTTCATAATCAGTTACCTGCTTTATAAATTTTCCAGCTTCATCCACTAAATGGTAAATCGGTAATTCGTATTTTTGGCCTAAATTATAATCATCTTCTCCGTGCATTGGATTTATATGGACAATCCCAGTACCATCTTCGGCAGTGACAAACTCGGCTAATAAAACTTGAAAAGCATTTTTTATATTTTTTGTTTCAATTTTTTCAAAATAAGGGAAAATCGGCTCGTATTTTTTATTAGCCAAATCTTTTCCTTTAAATTCTTTTAAAATTTTAAAATCTTCTTCAATTATTGCCAAGCGATCTTTAGCTAAAATATATTTTTCTCCTTTGTTTTCAATCAAACAATATTCCAATTCCGGATTAACAGCCAAAGCTAAATTTCCAGGCAAGGTCCAAGGCGTAGTAGTCCAAACTAAAAAATAAGCATTTTTAAATTCTTCTTCAATAATTTTGAACTTTACATAAATAGAAATATCTCTTGTTTCTTTGTATCCTAAATTAACTTCAAAATTAGATAAAGTGGTTCCACAACGTGGGCAATAAGGAGAAACTCGATAATTTTTTTTCACTAATTTTTTATTCCATAATTGTTTTAAAACCCACCAAACAGATTCGATATAATTATTTTCTAAAGTGGCATAAGCTTTATCATAATCAGCCCAGCGCCCTACTCTTTTCAAGGTGTTTTCAAAATCAGCCACACAAGTAAAAACCGACGCTCGGCAAGCATTATTAAATTTTTCTAGCCCCATTTCTTGAATCTGTTTTTTGGTTTTGATTTCCATTTGTTTTTCAATCAAATTTTCAATCGGCAAACCGTGACAGTCCCAGCCTACCCTTCTTGGCACTTGATATCCTTTCATGGTCCAATATCTTAAAACCGTATCTTTTAGAGCGGTTGTTAAAATATGCCCATAATGGGGCTTTCCCGTAGCAAAAGGCGGACCATCAAAAAAACTAAAAAATGGCGAATTCTCTCTATTTTTAATGGATTTGTGGAAAATGTCTTGTTTTTCCCAAAACTCTAATATTTTTTCTTCATTGTTCATATAGTTCTTATTTCTCCAGTTTTTAATACTTCTCGATTATTATTAATTACTAAATCTTTTGCAGGAATTCCACGAAAATAAGCCTCTAAAAGCCAAAGCGGATCCCCATGGGAAACAATCAAAATATTTTTATTTTCATACTGAGCTTCGATTTCGTTGATCACCAAAATCATTCTTTGCTGGCAATCATTCCAATTTTCTCCTTCAGGAGGAGATAGCTCAAATTTTTTCATTAAATTATTTTCATAAAAAGCCCAGGCTTGATTTTCATTTTGCCCAGCAAAAATTCCCCAATTAATATCCCTTAATCTCTGGTCATAAATTATTTTTTCTTTTTCAAAGCCAATAATCTCAGAGATTAATCCTGCGGTTTGCTTGGTTCGAAAAACATCGGAACAAAAAACAAGATCAATGTTTTTATTTTTTAATTCTTCTCCAGCTTTTTTCACTTCTTTAATTCCCTCTTCGATTAATTCACAAGGAGGAAAATCGTCAGGCCAATTATAAAGAATTCCCTTTTTCTCGGTTTGATGAATGTTTTTTCCGTGTCTTAAAAGAAAATATCGATTCTTAAAATCCTTACTCATAATGATAAATTAGCATTTTTATTATTTTTTATCAATAAAAAAGGCCGGCAGATGCCGGCCATTTTTGTTTAGCTATTCAGCTGCATTTTCTCCTTCATTAGCTTCTTCTACTTCTGGAGTAGTTTCTGTGCCTTCTTCTACTTTTTCTATTTCATCTGCCATAGTAGTTTTATTTATTAGGTTTATTATAAGTATAGTATATCTGTAATTTCAAAAAAAACAACCTTTATTTTCCTATTTTTTTTGCTAATCTTTCTGCTTCAATAAGTTGTTCTTCTATTTCTTTTAGCCCTTTTTCCCAAAAACTTTTTTTAGTAATATCAATACCGGCTCTAAGAAAAATATTTTGTGGACTTTCGGAAAGCCCGATTGATAAAATTTCTTTTACTTTTTTAATAAATTCAGGATTTTGTTTTACTGTTTTTTGCAAAGATTTTGAAATTAATAATCCACTAGCATAAGAATAGACATAAAAAAAAGAACGAATGTGGCTCCAATAAACCCACCAATTTTCTGATCCTGGTGATTGTTCTACGGCATCACCCATATAAGCTGACATATTTTTTTGAAAAATCCGGCCAATTTCTTCTTTTGAAAGATATCCTTTTTCTCGAAAATTTTGATGCAAATCTTTTTCAAAATTATAACAAGCAATTTGCCTTTGAATAGTAGAAATAATATCTCCTAATCTTTGAGTTATTATTTCCAATCTTAATTCTTCATCTGCTTGTTTCAATAATTCTTCTAAAACAAAATCTTCCATAAAAGTACTGGCTGTTTCCGCAACAGCCAAAGAATTGCCAAAATTCAGGGCATTTTCTCTTTTTTTCATTAATTCATTATTAATCCCATGACCAACTTCATGTGCAATAGTTAAAACATCTCTTAATTTATTTGTATGGTTAAGTAAAATATAAGTTGGCTGAATAATTAAACCATGACTACAGTAAGCCCCTCCTGTTTTCCCTTGGCGAGGAAAAACGTCAATCTGCCCATTATTAAGGAAAGAGTCAAAAATTTCTCCAAATTCTTTATCTAGTTGAAAAAATACTTTTCGCACCAATTGAACAGACTGGTTATAAGAATATTTTTTTTCTTTTTTCCCATATTCAACATTTCTTTCGTGATACTTTAATCTTTTTACCTTCATCAACTTGGCTTTTAATTTATAATATCGCCTAGAAAGATCGAATCTTTTTTTTACAACATCGCAAAGCGTATCAACTATTTTTGTTTCGATGTCATCGCTTAAATGCCTGGCTTTATCCGGACGATCAAACCCTCTAATTTGATCATTTATTTTTTTATTCTGCAAAACAGAGTTTATTTCATGTTCTGCTATTTCGGAATTTTTTGCTAAAATATCATTTAAGGCCTGGGCAGCTTCATCGCGAACCGATTTTTTTTTGCTAGAAATTAAAGTCATTATTTCTTCAAAAAATTTTGGTTTTCTTTTTCCGTCTTCATCTAAAATTTTTCTTGACTCTTTGGAAATAAAAAGCGAGGTCATCATTACCCAATTACTATGAGAGGTTTGATGTTTTAAGTTTATTATTTTTTCTTCAGGTTCAGTCAAAAAATATCGAGACCCGTCAAATATTTTTTTTAAATAATGGCGATAAGGCGCTAATTCTTTGCTTTTTAAAAATTCTTGCTGTTTTTCTTTTGTAATTCTGCCTAAGCTTAAATAAAAAAACTCCATTTCGTTGCCTATTTTTTGAGCAAACTCAAAGGCTTGATTAAGTCTGGCTTTGATTAAATGATTGGATTGATCTTGAGAATTACGATAATGAAAATAATCTAATTCTTTTGAATTAGCACCAAAAAAACGAGCCCAATTTTCATAATCATTTAAAACTTGTTTTAAAACTTTGGCCTGCTCTAAATAATTTTTTTTATCTTTCCATTTTTTAACAAATAAGCTTGTTGCTCGAGCAACTTTTTTCCTTTCTTTTATTATTAAAGGATCATTATCATTATTAAACAAAGGAGATAAGTCCCAAACATTTTTTATTTTTTTTTGAAGCATTTTGATTATCTTAATGTCCAGCCACCATCAACAACAATAGTTTGGCCAGTAATATAATTTGACTTTTCGGAAGCTAAAAAAACTACAGCATTGGCAATGTCTTCTGGGGTACCAAGTTTTTTCAAAGGAACCATTGCGATGGTTTGTTTTTTTACTTCTTCTGAAGAAGCTGCGCCAGGAGTGTCAATTCCCCCTGGAGCAACTGCGTTTACGTTTATTTTTCTTGGCGCCAATTCTAAAGCTAATGCTCTAACCATGGCGTTCAATCCCCCTTTAGAAGCGCAATAATGAACTAATCCTTCAAATCCAATCAAAGAAGCAATCGAAGAAATATTTATTATTTTTCCTCCTTCCTTCATTTCTTTTATTGCTGCTTGAGTGCATAAAAAAACACTTTTCAAATTAACATCTATTACCCTGTCCCAATCCGATTCTTTCATTTCTAAAAAAGATTGAAAGGGATAAATTCCGGCATTATTCACTAAAATATCAAGCTGACCAAATTTTTTAACCGTAGAAGCGATTAGGTTGTCGACTTCTTCTTTTTTGGAAACATCGCATTTCAAAGCCATTCCTAGACATTCTTGATTTTCTATTTTTTGCAAAGCTAAATCACAATCATCTTGAAAAAGATCACTAATAACTACTCGGCATCCCTCTTTTGCTAAAGCCGAAGCAATACCATATCCAATTCCTTGCTTTGCCCCAGTTACAATTGCTACTTTATTTTTTAAATTCATATAATTTAGTTTTACTATAATTATTTATATTTTAATTTTTTGATTTATAAGAAGAAACAAAACCAGCCAACCATTCAGCTTTATCGATTTTTAACATAATCCATCCGTCTGGTTTATTGGCAGTCTTTAGATTTAATTGATTTGGAGAAGCGGTCCAAATATTAACTGTCGCTATTTTAAGCCATCTTCTTAAAAAACCTTTATTAACATCAACTGTTTGAATATTTGAATACGGAATAATTTTTGTTTTTTTAAAAATAACCCCTTTGTCGATAATTAAATTATCGTCAGTTAATCTAAAGTCAAAATTGTTAGAATAAAGCCATTCATAGATTATTACCGGTAATCCCATTGTAGCAAACCAAAAAATAATAACTGTTTGCATGTGAAATAAAGAAAAAATCAAGTAAAGAATAGAAAACAATAATAATATTTTTAAAATAACATAATAAATATAAGACGAAACAAGTTTTTGATTTTGATTTAATGGAATCATATTTTTTATTGTTTTTTATTTTTTAAATAGTATTAACTACTGATAATCTATTACATTTTTTGTGGCGCAGAAACTCCAAGCAAATCCAAAACATTTTTAAGAGTAATTTGTGTGACATTTACCAGACCTAAACGAGCTTGTTTTAATTGCTCATCATCAACTAAAACATGACATTCATTATAAAATTGATGAAAAGCGGCCGCCAAATCCAAACTATATTGCACAAGTCGATGGACTTGATAATCATAGGCTGTATCTTCTATTATTTCTGGGAAATAATTGATTTGCTTTATTAAATCCAATTCTTTAGGATGAATTAATAATTCTACCCCCTTAATTTGTTTTATTTTTTTATTCTCTATGCCAGCATTTCTTAAAATGCTTGCCATCCGAGCATGGGCATATTGAACATAAAAAACAGGATTTTTTTCAGACTGTTCTTTTGCTAAATCCATATCAAAATTAAGGTGCGTATTAGCTGATTTCTGTAAAAAGAAAAATCTTACAACATCAGCTGGCAATTCTTCAAGCAAGTCGTCCATAGTAATAGCCGTGCCCAATCTTTTAGACATTTTTACAGGCTGATTATTTTTCATTACCGTAACAAATTGCAAAAGGATTATTTCTAATTTCCCCTTATGTCCAATTGCTTCTGTTCCAGCCAACAAACCAGGAACATCTCCAAAATGATCTGCCCCCCAAACATTGATAACTTTATCAAATTTATTTTTTTCAAATTTATGCTTATGGTAAGCAATGTCTCCAGCCAAATAAGTAAAAGCGCCGTCTGTTTTAATTAAAACTCGGTCCCGCTCATCTCCAAATTCCGAAGACTTAAACCATTGGGCATTATCTGCTTCATAAACTAAATTTTTTTTCTTTAAAAATTCGATTGTTTTTTTAACTTCTCCTTTTTGATGCAAGCTAGCTTCAGAAAACCATTCATCGTATTTGATGTTTAATTTTTCAATAGTTTTTTTTAGCATTGTTTCTAAAATAATTTTTGCTGCCGCTTGCCCTATCGTATAAGCATTGCTTTCAGATTTTGCTAATTTTTGATTTAAATCATCAATATATGGACCAGAATACTTTGCTTCTTCATCTTTTAAAACAGAATGGCCAAGCGATAAAATTTGATTTCCAAAATCATTGATATAATATGCTTTTTCTGTTTGATATCCTGCTTTTTTAAAAACATTTCCTAAAACATCTCCAAATGGACCACCTCGGCCGTTACCTACTGTTAGTGGTCCAGTAGGATTAGCAGACACAAACTCTACTTGAATTTTTTTATTTTTTCCTATTTCTAAATTGCCAAATTTTTCTTGTTGTTTTAAAACATTGCCTACTGTTTGCCATAAATATTGCCGAGAAATCCGAAAATTGATAAATCCAGGAGAAACTACTTCTACTAAATCAAAATAATTAAAAAAATCATTATCTTTCGCTATTTCTTCTTTTATTTTTTCAGCAACATCCATTGGGTTGATTTTTTGTCTTTTCCCTATTTCCATAGCAACATTAACAGCATAATCTCCATAATTTTTTTCTTTTGGTTTTAATATTTGAAAATTAGGATCTTCAAAAACGCCAAAAATATTGCTCTTTTGCAACGTTTTGATTGCTTGCTCTATTATTTTAATTATATATTTTCTCGCTTGCATTTTATTAATAAAACATATCTTAATAATAAATATATCATTTTTCAACCAGAAAAACAAAATATTCAAAAATGTATTTAATTTATTAGTCTCTTCCTTTTCAAGTAAAAATCAGATAAGCTAAAAATATATCAAATTAAAAAAATATGCCCGTAATAGCAGACAATAAAAAAGCCCGATACAACTACGAAATCCAAGAAAAATTCGAAGCTGGAATAAGTTTAAATGGCCAAGAAGTAAAATCTTTAAGAAAAAAAGGGGTTAATTTAAATGGAAATTACGTAGTTATTAAAAATAAACCCGGCCAGGCTGAAGTTTTTTGGGTTGGCGCTAATATTTCTGCTTATCAAGTAGAAAATGCCAGCCCTGAATACAATCCTCAGCGAGACCGAAAACTGCTTTTGCATAAAAAAGAAATTGCTTTTTTGGCTGGTAAAATAAAGGAAAAGGGCTTGACTTTAGTGCCATTATCAGTTTATACTAAAAAACATAAAATCAAGATGGAAATAGGCTTGGCTAAAGGAAAAAAGTCTTTTGACAAGCGTGAAACCATCAAGAAGAGAGAAGTTGAGAAAAAAATAAGACAAGAGTTAAAAATAAGGGGGTGAACCGCTTCGACAGAAATTTGAAAATAATATGCAAGCCGAGTATTCTCTAATCTCGCAAAACTTAGAGAACCAATTTAAGTGCAAACTTATTTGAAGAACCTGCATTAGCTTACGCTTAATGCTGTCCTTGCCGCAGACTTCCGCTAAGCGGATAAGGGCATAAATTTTGCGGAATAGGCAAATTTTTTTTGATTTAAGAATTTTTTGCCGAAATAATATTAAATCAAGGCCATAGGAGTTTCGTCCGGCTTTCCACCTATTGCCTAACAAGGCCGGAACAAGCTTGTAGATTTATTATCAGGATAATTTTTGGACGCGAGTTCATTACTCGCCACCTCCACAAAAAATACTTGAACAAACCATTATTCAACAATCAAATAAAAGCCAAACAAGTTCGTCTGGTAGATGAAACAGGCGTACAATTAGGCGTTGTTTCTTTAGAGCAGGCTTTGGAAATGGCTAAAAACAAAAATTTTGATTTAATTCAAGTAACAGAAAAAGTGGAGCCGCCGGTATGTAAAATCGGCGACTATGGAAAATATCTTTATTCTTTGCAAAAAAAAGAAAGAAAAATAAATGTTGGCACTAAGGGAGGAGAGGTAAAGTCAATTAGATTAACTTTTAATATTTCTGATAACGATATCGAAACCAGAGCTAGTGCTGCCGAAAAATTTTTAAAAAAAGGAGATAAAGTAAAGGTTGATTTGCCTCTTCGCGGAAGACAAAAAGGATTAATTACTGTCGGCGAACAAAAAATTCAAAAATTTTTAGAACTATTAAGTGTAAAAATAGAAATAAAAACAGAAAAAGAATTAAAAAAAGAGCCAAAAGGCTTGTCAATGATAATCGCAAAAAAGTAATAATATGAAAAACAAAGGAAAGACCAGAAAATCAATAGTGAAAAGATTCAAAATAACAAAAAATGGAAAAGTTTTAAGGCGTGCCGTAGGTCAAGACCATCTTTTAAGCAAACAGACTTCAAAAAAAAGAAGATCTCTTCGTAAAATGGTGGAATTATCTAAACCAGAAGCGAAAAAAATTAAAAAATTATTAGGAAAATAAAAATATGGTAAGAGTAAAGAGGGGTACAGTTGCCCACAAAAGAAGAAAAAATATTATCAAACAGGCAAAAGGTTTCCGCTGGAGCAGAAATTCTAAATTTTTAGCTGCTAAACAGGCCCTAATGAAAGCTTGGTCTTATGCTTACCGCGACAGAAAAACTTTAAAAAGAGATAGGCGCGCAATGTGGCAAATCAGAATCTCTTCAGTTTGTAAAGAAAATGGAATTTCTTACAGTAAATTTATGGGAGCTTTGAAAAAGTTGAACATTGAATTGGATCGAAAAATATTAGCAGACTTAGCCAATGAAAATCCTGATATTTTTACAAAAATATTAGAAAAAGCAAAAGCCTAACAATAAACCACGCTTGCGCGTGGTTTTTTCATTCACTAATCTTTGGATTATTAGGAATATTCTTAGAAAATTTAAGTAGATATTCCCTACCGAAAATAATTAATTCTTTTTTGTTCGCTTTTCCAAAAGCACGAATAATTACAGACGGACCACTAAAATTTTTTGGCTCCAAATAAACATCTTTTATTTGGTGTATTTTTTTTAGCATCTTTGATTCACTTTTATCCCGAGCTACCACAATTAAAATATTATTTTTCCAAAATACTCTTCCTTGTCTGATTATTAAAAAATCATTTTCATTTGGATTTTTTTTAAATTCTAAAATCTTCTTTAAATTTTCAGAGTAGTTTTTATCTGTTAAAATACAACCCCCACCTGGAGTAGGAAATTCCTTAATCCCAAATTTTTTGACCAATTCTAATTGTGGTTTACGACTGCGTCCATTAATTGCTTCAAGTTTTTCTCGATTAACCAAACCTTTTTTCTCAGGAATTGTTTCTTCCATTATTTTAGCTGATAATGGCCTTAATAAATAACCTTTAAGCCCGGCCTCTTTTTCAATAATATTTAAAGCTCGTGGGTTTTGAGACATTGGACGCTCACCTAATACTTCTCCGGTCGCTACAAAATCATACTCCCCCGCTTTCATTATTTTCTTAGCTTCCTTTAGCATTAATAAATGGCAATCAATGCAAGGATTCATAGCTGAACCCATCCCATATTTTGGCGACCTAAGCATGGTTAAGTATTTTTTACTAAAATCAATTTCCATTAATTTTAAACCTAGTTGCTTGCAGGCTTTTTGGGCTTGATCGCACCCAAAGAAAAAACTTTTAAAACAAATCGGGGTTACAGAAATGCCCTGATTTTGCAATAATTTTGCAGCCAGTATTGAATCAAGCCCTCCAGACATTAATAACAATGCTTTTATTTTTGTTTTTTCTTTAGCCATAATTTTTCTAATGGTTGCGCATTTAAAACATCTCCTTTTTCAAGCCAAGCACGACGCGCTTGATAAACCCCGAACTCCATATCTTTTAATTCTTTTTTTAAATGGGCATCACTGCCAATGCAAATTTTTATTCCCATTTCTTTGGCTGCTCGAGCGCTTTGAGCGCTTAAATCAGTCCGGAAGCAATTAATCTCTAAAGTTGTCTTGTATTCTTTAGCTGCTTTAAATATTTCATCAACATCAATTTCATAGGCATCACGACTGCCTAAAATTTTACCAGTCAGATGGTTTAAAATATCCACGTTTGGATTGCTTATAGCTTTGATAACACGCTTAGTCATTTCAACTTTACCTATTTTAAAATTAGAATGAACCGATACGCTCACAAAATCTAATTGCTTTAAAATTTCATTATCAAAATCCAAAGATCCATCTTTTAAAATTTCCACTTCCGCGCCTTGTAATAATTTGAATTTTTTCCCTTGTTTTTTAAATTCTTCATTTAATTTGTTTATCTCTTTGCGCTGTTTTAATAATTCTTTTTCATCTAATCCATTTTCTATTTTTAAAGTTTTGGTATGATCTGAAACGCCCAAATATTCATAACTAAGCTCCATGCCTCGTTCACACATTTCACGCAAAGAATCTTCCCCTCCGTCCCAACTCGAATGCCAGTGAAAATCGCCTTTTATATCTTTTAAGTCAATAATTTTGGGCAGCCTATGTTGTTCCGCAGCCTCTATCTCTCCTTGATTTTCTCGGATTTCCGGCGGTATCCAGTCTAAACCTAAATGCTCATAAATTTCTTCTTCGGTTTCACCTTTTATTTTCCTGCCTTCTCGTCTAAACAAGCCATACTCACTAAGTTTTAGTCCTTTTTTAATAGCCAAACGACGCATTGCAATATTATGCTCTTTACTGCCAGTAAAGTATTGTAAGGCTGCACCAAATGAACTATTAGCAACAACTCGCAAATCAATATCTAGCCCTTCTCTGGTTTTGACCGAGGATTTAGTTTCCCCTTTCGCTACTATTTTCACTACTTCATCCAAAGTAACAAAAGTATTCATTATTTTTTCAATTAAATATTTGTTTGTCGGGTCTTTTACGGCTACCAAGATATCTGCGTCGCCAATAGTTTCTTTTCGTCGACGAGTACTTCCAGCAATAGAAATTTTTTCTACTCCTTGAATTTTACTAATTCTTTGTTCAATTTTTTTAATTTGAGGAAAAATTTCTCGCAATAAAAATCGGCCTTTAGCCTGTTTTAAAAATTCCAATGCTTCAATAATATTATCTTCTGTTTTTTTCCCAAATCCGAAAAGTGGAGCAATCTTGCCTGCTCGAGCAGCAGCATCCAAATCAACTAAATTTTTAATATTTAATTCATTATAAAGTTTTTTTATTTTCCGCACACCCAAACCTTCAACTTTTGTTAAAGCTTCAAAATCAATCGGCGAAGTTTTTTTTAAATCTTTATAATACTCAATTTTTCCTGTCTTAAGATATTCTTCTATTTTTAAAGCAATGCTTTTACCAATGGCAGGAAGATCTTCTAATCCCTTTAATCCTTTTTGTTTATATGTTTCCGCAATATCTTCTTCTAAGTTATCCAAAGCAATAGCAGCTTGCTGATAAGCTTTTGGCTTAAAAGGAATTTCGTTCAATTCCAAGAAATCGCCGATTTCAAATAAAATTTTAGCAATTTCCTGATTTTTCATTTTTAATAATTACAATAAATTTTATAATTTTTGAATTTAAAAAATATTTTATTTTTTCCGAGAAATCCGTAAAAAATTTAAAAGCCTTTTCTTTTCAAAATTGCCAACGATATCTTTTCTCAAGCAAATCAAAAAAATAACCCCAATCAATCCACAAAAACCAGCGACCATAAAAGACGGAACAAATCCAAATTTATAAACCAAATATCCGGAAACAAGTCCAGAAACTCCCGTTCCAAAACCTAAAACCGCATCATCTAAACTCCAATCGGCAGCTTCATGTCCTTTGTCTATATTTCTAGTAAAAATCGCTCGCCAGCCCGAAATACACATTGCCATACCTATTCCATAAAAAAATTGAAAAATATAAACATGCCAATCATTGGTTGCTAAAAGATAAGCGAAAGGAACTAAAGAAACAATAAATGTTCCAAAAACAAGAAAAAGATAATCATCAGTATCCCCTCGACGATGGTCTAAAAATAATCCTGCTGGATATTGAAATAAAGATTTTGTTACCCAATAAATAGAAACAGCGATTCCAACGGAAAGAGCTGTTCCCCCCACTCTTTCTAAAATAAAAATCGCAAAAACCGGTGTTATCAAGCCAAGCCCAGACCAAAGTGCAAGATCTGATAAAATTAAATATTTTATTATTTTATTAATTTTTTTTAAATGCATTTTTATCCATTATTAATTTTATTATTAAATCTTTCTTCCATAATATTAAATCCCTTTTTTGCTAAAAAAGCCAAACCCAATAAAGAAACCAATATTTCTCCGGCTCTAATAATCATGGTAAAAGCAGCGGCAACCGAAACTTCAAAATCCAAGGAAAGAAAAGCGGCTGCTTGAATAACTTCTTGCGATCCTAAAGAAGTAGGAATAGGAATTAAAGTGGAAAAATAAGTTGAACCTAAAACAGAAAGAGACGCTGGAAATCCAATGTTTATATTTGTTAAGAAAAAAATTAAAAGCCAAGCTCTGGCTAACATTGCCCCGGCTTTTAATAAGGATAAGAACAATCCCTTATACATCGATCGGCTTTTAAGTTTAAAAAATTTGAAAATTTCGTTTTCTGTTTCAACAATACTATTGCCTTGAGTAATTTCTTTTGTTCGGCTAAATTTTTTAATAAAGCCAGCAACAATGCTTTTTTGACGCAGAGCTTTAAAATAAAAATAGCTAATAATAATTGCAAATCCGGCCAAGGCTATTCCAAAAATATATAAAATCTCTAAAGGCAGAATTCCAAATTTAAAAGTAAAAAAGAACAAGCCAAAGAAAATAACTAAAAGATTTATTGTCCATTCTAGGATCCTTTCAATAATTACCGAGGAAGCAGCTTTAGCCATGGGCACTCGATCTTCCTTGGAAATAACAATTGATCGAAATATTTCCCCAGAAAGAAAAATTATCGGAAATAAATACATCATTGCATATCCACCAAGATAAGAACGGAATAAACGCCAAAAAGGAATATTAATTTCATTATCTTTTAGAATTTCAAACCAGCGCCAATTTCCAATAATAGCGATTAAAAAACTTAAAGCTATAATTACTATTCCCTGCCAGCCTCTAAAAACTTGAAAAGCTTGAATTATTTTATCCCAACCGGTTGTTTTTCCAAGCCAAAGAAAAATAATTATCCCAAATAAAAAAGATAATAACACTAAAAATATATTTCTTTTTCCAAATCCCATAATTAATATTTAAAATCAATAAAAAATTAAAAAAGCAAAACCTTTTCTTGTTTTTTAATTTTATACATTTTAACACAAAAAACCTTAAGAAAAAAGACTAAGTTTTATACCCTCTTAATCGTAAGCTAAAACAAAAAAAAGAAATGGTTTGATTTCCGGGCTAATTTTTGCCCAATCATATTCATGGCCAGGAACATTAATTGCTTTTGCAAAAGAAATCGGCTGGCCGATAATTTGAGAATAAAAAACAACAAAAGGCGCTTTTATTGTTGCCCAAGTTAAAGCGAAAAAATTTCCCTGGGAAAGAACATCTTTCCCGTTATTATCAAAATTTATAATATTGGATTTTTCTTTTTTAAAACTCCAAAATGGGGCTCCAAATCCAATAGCAGAAATGTTTGCCTGGCAGCAACTTATTTTTTCCATAGTAATATTTGCCAAGCCAGCTCCATTACTTAATCCAGTAATAATAATTTTTTTGCCTGGATTTTCTTTAGAAAATTTTTGTAATTCTTCAGCTAAATAATCTGATTCTTTAGGAAATCCAAATAGTATTTCTTTTAAATAAGCTGCTTTCCCTAAAAAATTATCTTTAGTGCGATAATAAGGAATAACAGATGATTTATAGCCCATTTCCTTAATAACGCCTTCTATTCCCTTAATTAATGGCTGAAAATCATAAGCTTTTTCCATTTGCACCGTACCATAACCTCCGGAATTAAAAATAATTAAAACATCGCTTGTTTTCGCTGATTCAAATAAATTATTTTTAAATAAAGCATTGTTTTCTTGCCAAAAAAACAAATCAAACCAAACAAAAGAAGCGACTAAAATAATTCCAAGAAAAATAAATGTTATTTTAAGCCACTTTTTCATTTTTTTATTTTGAATTAAGCGTCCTTATAGTCTATTCTTAAAATTTTATAATTTTTTTTATTTATTGGAAGGTTAATTGTGTCTCCTACTTTTTTTCCAAGAAAAGCCATTCCCACTGGAGATTCATTGCTAATTTTTCCTTCAAATGGATTGGCTTCTATTGTTCCTACGATTTTATATTCTTCTTGATTTGCGCTTCCGTTGCTAAAAATTACTCGCGCACCCAGCTGAACCTTATCTTGATCTTGCCTTGGAGGACTTTTAATAATTGTATAATTTTTTAAAATATTTTCCAATACTTCTGCCCGAGAGCTAAGATCTTCAAAGTTTTGCTCAAATAAATAAAAATCAGGATTTGGATCATTGCTTTCCAAAAAATTAGGAATGTCTCCCGAAATTTCTTCTTGTAAAGCCTTTTTAATGGCTTCATATTCTTTTCTTATCTGCTCAAGTTTTTCTTTTGTAATGTAGTATGTATTTGCCATATCCTTTTATTGTTTATTATTAAAAAGCCCCTCTTTTTAGAGGGGCTCTGTGTATTATTTATAATTATATATATTATACCCTCTAAAAAGTTTTATTTAAAAACCAGAAACCGGCCAAATTAATAATTTGGACTTTGGCGACCGTTTTATAAACTTTTTGAGTGTTTAATAATTTCATTTTTACTCTTTTATTCTATAAAATTCGTTAAAAATTGTCAACTCTTTAAAAATATTTAAAATTGACTGATTTTGTTTTTTTCTTTAAAATACGATAAGTATGATTAATCAATTAAGGGCTATAATTATTATTCTCTTTTTGCTAACCGCCTGTTCTACTGGTTATTATTTTTATGATGGAATTTATAATTATCCAAACGCAGCAAAATTAGAAAAATCTTTTGATATTCAAAAGGGGCAAAATGCAACTGAAATAGCTTTTGCTTTAGCAAAAACAAAATTAATTCAGGACCCTTATCCCCTTTTAGCTTATCTTTATGCTACGGGAAATTATAAAAACATAAAAGCTGGCCAATATGTTTTAAATTCTAAAATGACTGGGCAACAAATTAGCGAAGAAATAATCAAAGGCCAATCTTCAGAAATTAAATTAACTATAATCGAAGGATGGGATTTGGCCCAAATTGCTCAATATTTGCAAGGCAAAGGATTTGGAAAAGAATCTGATTTTTATTCTCTGGCCGGAAGTCCAGCTCAAACTTATGGCCAAAATTCTAATTTGTCAGAAAATATTTTCCAATATTCAAAATCTTTTGACTTTTTAAAAAACAAACCTGTTTCTGCCAGCTTGGAAGGATTTATTTTCCCAGACACTTATTTTGTTAGCACCGAATCTTCTTTAGAAAAAATAATTTTAAAAATGCTTTCTAATTTTAATAGCAAATTAACGCCAAAAATGAAAGCTGACATTGAAAGCCAAAATAAAAATATTTATCAGATTATTACCATGGCTTCAATTATCGAAAAAGAGGTTCAAACTATAGAGGATAAAAAAATTGTTTCCGGAATTTTATGGAATCGTTTAGAAATAGGCCAACCCCTTCAGGCTGATGCTACAGTTTTGTATGCTCTGCAAATGCAAAGCGCAGATAAAGTTTATAAAAAATACACAGAAATCGATTCTCCTTATAATACTTATAAATACAAAGGTCTTCCTTTTGGACCAATAAGCAATCCGGGAATAGATAGTATTGTTGCAGCTATTTATCCCGAAAAAACAAATTATTGGTATTATTTATCAAAGCCAGATGGAACAACAATCTTTAGTAAAACTTTAACTGAGCATAATATTGCAAAAGCAAAATACTTAAAATAAATACCGGAGATTATCCGGTATTTTAATTTATTCTTTTTTTCCAATTCCTTCCACTGCTTTTAAAACTTCCAGCGGAACAGCAAATACTATCGTGTTTGATTGATCAGAGCTAATATCGTTAATTGATTGCAGGGTTCTTAAGTGAAGGGCGCCAGCAGAAGCAGAAAGAATTTCGGCTGCTTTGGCCATATTATTTGCAGATGCCACCTCTCCTTCGGCTTTAATAATTACTGCTCTTTTTTCTCGTTCTGCTTCTGCTTGTTTGCCAATTACCCTTTTCATCTCTTCTGGTAAGGTGATATCTTTTAGCTCAAGATTATCAACACTAATACCCCAAGGGTCAGAAGCTTTATCAATAATACCCCTAATATCTTCGGAAACTTTTTCTCTTTTAGATAATAATTCATCCAACTCAACTTGACCAACAGCGTTTCTCATGGTTGTTTGGGCCAGCTGAGAAACGGCATAATAAAAATCTTCAACTTGTAAAATTGCTTTTTCGGCTGAACTTATTTTGTAATAAATCACGGCATTTACTTTTATAGAAATATTATCTCGCGTTATAGCTTCTTGATCTGGCACGTCAACAGCCTTAACCCTCATATCAACCTTGGTAAATGATTGAAAAATAGGAAAAACAATATTCCAACCTGGATTCATGGTTCCAGAAAATTTTCCTAAGGTAAATTTTATTCCATTTTCATATTGATTTATTTGTTTGATAGAAATCAAAATAATGAAAATGATAACTGGAACTATTATTTGAAGTAACATATTTTTATTTTAATTATTAATTATTTTGTTCGACACTAAAAGATGAAGTTGGCTCAGTAGCAGTATATTTACGAATAAAAACCCAATCCGCAGTAAGAGTATATGATGTTGGATAGGTTCGAAGAATAATTTTATCTGATGTCATTGGATGGGCATATCCTGTTGTAATAGTAGTTTCCGTTTCGCTACGATCTATGCACCATTTGCCTGAAGTTGGACCAGCCTTAAAACGTACTAAATGCCAAGTATTTGCAGACCAAGAAGGAATATTATAAGACGTATATCCTCCTCCTGTTGTACGATGTAAATACTTTTGCCGATAATCAGAACCACAAAACATCATACGAGCACAATAAGTCCAAACATTAACCGTATATCCAAATTCCATTGCCTCGGAAGATCCACCCCAAGCTGAAGTTTTTAAACGAGCCTCTAAAACCATATCATTTGAAAAAAGATAATAATTTGTTGAAAATACTTCTGCATTAGCAACCACAAGTGTTGAATCTGTAAGACTAACCGAGCCATATACAACATACCATTTTGAAGTATCTAATGTTGTCCCTAGAAAATCATCAAAGAATTCAAAAGTATTGTCCCCATTAGAAGCAGTGGTGGCAGAGGCATTGCCATAATACATGTAAATGGTGTTGTCTCCAGAAGCCAGGCTTGGGATTTTAACCCAGATCGTGGCAGTGGTGGAATCTGTTTTTGATTCTAGCCAATAGTTTAGTTCGGTAGTTTGGTCTGATGAAGTGAAGCGGAGATCGTCAAAATCAGGTTGCATGTCAGAATCATAAGCCACGGTTAGCTTAACTTGATAATCAGTTAAAGCAGAAGCGGAATTGATGGTAATGGGCTGTCTTTTAGCATATCCAGGCAAGCCTTGTTCAGCTGATGATTCGCTGAATCCGGTTTCTGAATCATAAGTCAAGACTCGTTCATTGGTTAGGTCTCAAGTGAGCGTATAGCTGGTTCCGTCTGAAGAATACTGATACCGGTTGTTGTTGAAATCAAGGGGAAAAGATTGGATATGGTTAGGAACAAGCTCGTTTAAGCAAGTTCCGTCGCCAATACTGCAAGGAGTTTCTTCAATTGGATAAGCATTGTTCAAGGCATGATAAGTGAGGATTGCTCGAGAGATAGCCGCCAAGTCATTCTTTGTTTTCACGTCTTTAGCAGAATCAGTGGCTGAATTCAAAGAAATCAAGACAAAGCCTGAAAGAATGCCAACAATAGCAATAACTACTAAGAGCTCGATTAGAGTAAAAGCAATAAGACGCTTGGATTTCATTTGTTTAAGATTGTTTTTATTATATTAAAGATATTATACCAAAAAATTATAATAATTTCCTCTGACGAATGGCTTGCTTTTTTTCTACATCAGAAAATATTTTTACTTTTCCAAAAACACCATCAAATCCAGGCTGGATATTCACTTCTCCTTTTCGAGATCGAAAGATCCCTTCAGCTACTTGAGGATCGGCTATTTTCTTGATGTCTTCAATTGAGGTTTCAAGCAAAACATCAAACTCTGAAAAATGTTGAATAATTTTTTCATATTCTGCTTTTACTTTCTTAGAAACAACTCCCACTCCGAACGCTTCAGCAATTATTTCTTTTAAAGGAATAATGCTTTTAAAAGGAATTGCCTTTTCCGGAATAAAACCCTCGTTTTGATCAGCTAATTTTTGAACCCTATTTAAAACTCCGATAATTAATTTTTTTCCACAAACAGGACAAAGTTCGCCATATTCAAAAGATTCTTTTGGGTCTAAAGAAATATTACAGATTCTGTCTCCGTCATTATAATATTTTCCTTCTTGAGGATAAAATTCAATAGTGTTTAAAAACTCTTTAGGATTTTTTTCTTTAATCGCTTTTAAAATTGAATAATAGTCAAGACTGGTATCAAAAACATTTGCTTCTCGTCCAATTTTTTCCACGCTATGAGCATCGCTATTGCTCAAAATAGCTACTCGTCTGCCGTCTGGTATTCGCCAAAGCATTGCTGGATCAGCTGATAATCCGCTTTCAATAGCATAAATATATTTTGCATAATCTTCAAAACATTCTTCAATAGAATCAAATCCCGATTTTGAACCAAAAATACTAAACCAAGGGGTAAGACAATGGGCCGGAACAAACAAACAATCAGGTGAAACATCTAAAACAATTTTTAATAGCTCTATCACATCAAGGCCAAGAATTGGACGACCATCAGAACGAATATTCCCGACAATTTCCAACCGTTGATTTATTTTTTTTGCTATCTCAAGCGAAGGAGCAAAAATTACAACATGAATTTTTCTAACCTTTCCTTTTTTAGTATAAATACAGCTAATTTCTGTGGTTAAAATAAATCGTATTCCCGTATTCGACCCTTTTAATTTAAAAAGCCCTGATTCAGCGGGCTGTAATTTTTCTTCTAAATTTTTATACCAAACAGGATGGGTAAAATCTCCACAAGTGATGACCTTAACTCCTTTTATTTTTGCCCATTTATCTATATTCTCTAAATCAGTGTTTTTTCCCGTGGCTCGGGAATATTTTGAATGTAAGTGAAAATCAGCAATAAACTTCATGATTATGATATTTTAAAAACCAAATAACCTTCTCTGGCTTTTTCTTTTACTTTTATGCCCACTTCTTGGCCTTTTTTCGCTTTTTTTATTTTTTGGCCGTTTATTTCCAAAGAAGCTATTTTTTGCTTAAAATCCGTTTCTTTACCGCCTTTAATTCTAATAGTGTCCCCCACGCTTAAAACATCGTTCACCTTTACAACAATAACTTTTATCTTATCAAAATAATGAAGAAGCCGGCCGATTCTTTTTTCTTTGTTGGGTTTTTCTATTTTTTTAATTTTAAGAACAATCTTTTTTTTAAAAACCGATTTCTTCTTAATCGCTTTTTTGATTGTTGTTTTTTTCTTGATTGACTTTTTCACTATTTTTTTAATCGGTTTTTGAGACAACTTTTTTTTAGTTTTCATATTAAAAATTATTGCATTAATTTTTGGCGCTCTTTTCTTTTTTTTAAATGCTTGATATTTTCTTTTTTGTTTTGTTCTATTGTTTTAATTATTTTTGCCACTAATATTTTTGGATCTGTTTCAAAAATAACTTTTTCTTCTTCCCGGCTAAATATTCTTTTCATTAAATTTCTAATTTCATCGGCCGTTCCGCCAGTTCTTTCTAAAACCCCGATTGGTTTTTTTGTTTCTACGGCCGTAGTAAATTCGTGTAAGGTTCCCATTCTTCCACAAATAATAATAACTGCATCAGCTGCTTTGGTCATTGTCACGTCACGACCAGCATAATCCGCACCAGTATAAACCATAACATCAAAGGTATCTACTGGTAAATGATAAGTTTTAATATGGGCCAATTCTGATTCAGCTGGAGAAAAACCAATATTATAGCCACCTACTTCTTTACATCCCAAAGCAGCAAAATAAGGCACACCAGTGGTTGCTCCGGTTATTAAAGTGTGTCCAGTTTCCGCAATAGCGGCTCCAACTTCTTTTGATAGTTTTTCTACATCATGACAACAAATTTTTGTAACAGCGGCACCAGAAACAACAATATTATATTTAGATTTTTTAAACATTCTTGGACACGTTTTCTTCATATTTTAATTTTTTAAATTTATTATTTTTTTTGAACGATAAAATAAAAATTATTATACGGACGCTCTCCCACTTTTATTTCTCCGCTTTTTATTATTTTAAATTGAAGCGATTGAAGTAAAAAAGAAAGCTCTTCTTTTTCAAAACAATGGAAATAAGCATCTTTTACCCCATACCAAGGAAGTAAAATATCGCCCTTGTCTAGTCCTAATTCCCACCACCAAGTCAAAAAATTAAACCTTCTTTTCTTTCTCTTTTCTTTTAAATCCCAAACTGTTAGAATTAAATATCCATCATCTCTCAAAATTCGATTTATTTCTTCTAAAAATCTAATGCGCAAATCAAAAGAAGGAATGTGATGGAGCACCGCAATGCTATAAACCTTATCAAAATAATTATCTTCAAAAGGGATATTCAAAGCATCGGCCACTCGAAAATCCCCTTTAGGATTATTTTTTCTGGCAATTTCGATTATTTTTTCTGAAAAATCAAGACCGTTATAAAAAACTCCTCGAGAAATAAACTCTTCGTAAAAACGACCATTTCCACAACCAAGATCTAAAACATTATCCCCCTTTTCCAAATAATCATCAAACAAAAAAGACATTTCTTTCCAGTTTTTTTCTCTGACTTGCGAATATTTCTCCGCTACCTTATTATAATCATCTAAGGTCTTGTTTAAAATAGTGATTGCTAATTCTTTGTCCATCTATGGAAAATAGTAATGAATTAATAATTTTAGAACTTTTAAAAATTCGAGCAGAAACTTCGGATGATTTGTCTTTGATTAAAAGAAAAATTGCAAAGTCAATGAAAATAAGCTGTCCGGGAAATATTTCTTTGCTTAAATCTTATCATAAATTAGTGAAAGAAAAAAGAATTAAAAAAAATCTAAAATTAGAAATGCTTTTAAGAACTAGGCCGATTCGGTCCCTTTCTGGGGTGGTAAATGTTTCAATTTTAACCAAGCCTTATCCTTGTCCTGGAAAATGTCTTTATTGCCCAAATGAGCCTGGTGTGCCCAGAAGCTACCTTTCAGGAGAGCCAGCAGTAGAAAGGGCCAAACGCTTAAAATTTGATCCTTTTATCCAAGTCCAAAAAAGACTAGAAGGATTAGATCTTTCAGGACATCCAACCAATAAAGTAGAAATTCGAATTATCGGCGCCACTTGGTCTTATTATCCTAAAAAATATCAAATTTGGTTTTGTAAAAAAATGTTTGATTCTTGTAATGGAACAAAAAATGACCCAAATGACAAAAAATTGAGCATTGAAAACCTTTGGAAAAAATTAAAAATCGCCCAGAAAAAAAATGAAAAATCAAAATATCGAATCGTAGCAATGTCTGTTGAAACTAGGCCTGATTTTATAAATCCAAAAGAAATAGAACAAATTCAAAAATTAGGAACCACTAAAGTAGAACTAGGCATCCAGTCAATATTTGAAGATATTTTACAAAAAAATAATCGAGGGCACGGATTAAAAGAAATAATTGAAGCCACCCAAAATTTAAAAAACGCGGGATTTAAAGTTTCTTATCAAATGATGCTTAATCTTTACGGGTCCAATCCAAGAAAAGATTTAAAAATGTTCGAAGAACTTTTTAATAATCCAAACTTTAAACCAGATTGTTTAAAAATATATCCTTGCGCTTTAGTAAAAGAAGCCTTGCTTTATAAAAAATATTTAAAAAAGGAATACAAACCTTACTCTGAAAAAATTCTTTTAGAATTATTAAAATCAATAAAAAAAA
This sequence comes from Minisyncoccota bacterium, assembly GCA_041649435.1. Lineage (GTDB taxonomy): Bacteria > Patescibacteriota > Minisyncoccia > Minisyncoccales > Minisyncoccaceae > UBA6220. The sequence goes on from JBAZNB010000003.1 coordinate 26,209, forward strand.
TAATTCCCCGATATGTAAGGATAGAAAGAATAATCCGCGACATACCCTCTCCTTTAATTGTTGAAGGAGGATCGCGAATTTCTAATTTACGCCAAATGATTGATCAGGATATGGAAAAAGAAAATTGGCATTGTGAATGCATTAGGTGTCGAGAAGTAAAATCTTTACCTAAAGAAAAAGCTTATTTATTTCGCGAAGATTATAATGCTTCGCAAGGAAAAGAAATTTTTTTAAGCTGGGAAAACAAGGCTAAAAAAAATCTTTACAGCATGCTTCGCCTGAGAATTAATAATAATTTTGATGATACTTTGCCAATTTTAAAAAACTGCGCCCTAATCAGGGAATTACACACTTATGGGCAAGCAAGTTTAATCTCTAAAAAGGGATTAGTTCAGCACAAAGGTCTTGGAAAAAAATTAATCAAAAAAGCTGAAGAAATCGCCAAAAAAGAATTTAGATTTAAAAAAATGGCAATAATCTCCGGTGTTGGAGTAAGAAATTATTATCAAAAACTTGGATATAAATTAAAATCTGGCTATATGATAAAAACATTAAAATAATTAATTTTATCTGAATTAAATTCAAAAAATCAATATTTTAAATCAACGACCATTCCCTTTTAATTTCAGCTTAATGTAATATAAAAACAAGCCTGACCTCAAACTTGTTTTTAATTTTGAATATTTTATATTCTTGTACTTCTCAAAAGAATAATAGCTTTTCCTTCTGAAACCTCTAAAACTCCTCCTTCGCAAGAAAAATATTTTTCTTGATTTTGACTAATTATTTTAATTCGCCCGGACGAAACAGCAGAAAGCAAGGCCGTATGTTTTGGCAAAACTGTAATCATTCCCGATTGAGTGGGAATATTTATAGATTCAGCATCTCCTTTAAATATTAATTTTTCAGGGGTAGAAATAGTTAATTCCATATTATTGAACTTCGTTGATGTTTCCTTTCATATAAAAAGCAGCTTCGGGCTTATCATCCATTTCTCCAGAAACAATTTTTTCAAATCCATTTATTGTTTCTTCAATGGTTACATATTTTCCAGAAATACCGCTGAAAACCTCTGCTACAAAAAATGGCTGAGATAAATATTTTTGAATCTTTCTTGCGCGATCAACAATAATTTTATCTTCTTCAGCTAATTCTTCAATTCCTAAAATTGCAATAATATCCTGCAATTCTTTATATCTTTGAAGAATTTTCTTTACTTTGCTTGCAACATCATAATGCTTCTGGCCAACGATTCTTGGGCTTAATAAAGAAGAATTTGATTCTAATGGATCAACTGCTGGGTAAATTCCAAGTGAGGCAATCGCTCGAGATAAAACCAAAGAAGAATCAAGGTGAGAAAAAGTGGCCACAATCGCTGGATCAGTCAAATCATCGGCTGGAACATAAACAGCTTGGACTGAAGTAATTGATCCATTTTTAGTAGAAGTAATTCTTTCTTGAAGCAATCCAACTTCAGAAGATAAAGTTGGTTGATAACCTGTTTGCGAAGGAATTCTTCCTAATAAAGCGGACACCTCACTTCCTGCCAAAACAAAACGAAACATATTGTCCATAAATAAAAGAACGTCTTTTTTTTCTGCATCTCGAAAATGTTCAGCAATTGTCAAAGCAGTGAAAGGAATTCTAAACCTTACCCCTGGAGATTCGTTCATTTGGCCAAAAACCAAGCAAGTGCTTTTTAAAGTATTTGACTCTTTCATTTCTCGATAAATATCATTACCCTCACGAGAACGTTCTCCAATTCCAGCAAAAATAGAATAACCTTGATGTTCGCGAGCAATATTAGTAATTAATTCTTGAATTAAAACTGTTTTTCCAACTCCAGCTCCTCCAAACAAACCAACTTTTCCTCCTTTTGGTAATGGGCAAAGCAGATCAATCGCTTTAATTCCTGTTTCTAAAATTTCTATTTCATCTTTTTGCTCTTCTAAAATCGGGCCTTTTTTATGAATCGGCGATTTTTGTGATTCTTTTATTTCTCCTTGGCCATCAATCGGCTGGCCTAAAACATTTAAAATTCTTCCCAAAGCATCTTTACCAACAGGCACGTTTATTGAACTGCCAGTATCTTCTACTTCATCGCCTCTTTTTAATCCTTCGGTTGGCCCCATGGCCAAGCATTTAACTTTTCCTTCTCCTAATTCTTGTTCAACCTCCAAAACCAAATCTTTACCCTTAACAATTAAAGCATTGTAAAGGGCTGGAATTTTTCCATCTTCAAATTCCACATCAACAACTGGACCGATAATTTGTATTATTTTTGCCATAATTATTTTTTTTAGAATTATGAATAAAGAATTAAGAATAATGTTTTAAACGATTCTTTATTTTTTTTATTTTTTAAAAATCGATAAATTGTCTTTATTCTTTAATTCTTGATTCACAATTTTTTATTATCCCATTGCTTCTTTGGTTGACGAAATTTCGCAAACCTCGGAAGTAATTTGCTCTTGTCTGGCTTTGTTGTAAACCAATCTTAATTCTCCCAATAATCCTCGAGCATTATCCGAAGCATTTCTCATTGCCAACATCCGAGCTGAATGTTCTGAGGTGTTAGCTGATAAAATAAATTGATAAACTAAATATTCGATTAAAGTCGGAATAATTTGATTTAAAATTATTTCCGCTGACGGCTCTAATAAATAATCTTGCTCTTTGTTTTGTTCTTTGTTTTCTTGTTTTAAAAAATTAACAATTGTTTCTTGGGTTAAAGGAAAAAGCTGAACCAAAGAGGGTTTTTGTAAAAAAGAAGAGAAAAAGTGAGTATAAAAAAGATATACTTTTTGATATTTGTTTTCCAAAAAAGACTTTATTAAAAAATCAGAAATTTCCTTAGTTTCACTAAATTTCCAATAATCGCCTATTCCTGAAAAACTATGCAAAATATTTTCTTTTTTATAATGGCTAATAGCCTTTTTTCCAATCGGCATTATCTCGATTTCTCCTTGATTAGAGATTTCTTTTAAAGATCGATCAGCAAATTTTAAAATACTGGAATTAAAAGATCCGCAAAATCCCCGATCAGAAGCAACAACACAAACTAATATTTTTTTAATCGGCTTTTCTTCTAAGTAAGCTGATTTTTTTTCTCGTAAAGCTTTTTCCAGTCTTTTCAACATATTAGCCATATTTTGCACAAAAGATTTTGAATCTAAAAATCTTTTTTGGGTTTTTCTCATTTTCAAAGCAGAAAAAGTTTCCAAAGCGCTGGTAAGCTCGGAAATATTTTTTACTGATCCAATTTTTCCTTTAATCTCCCGAAGATCCATATTTTTTCTTAATATTTTTTATCACTTCTAAAATTTTTGCCTGAGCTTCATCTGTAAAATCTTCTTTTTCTCTAATTTCCGTCAAAATACCTTTATGGCTTACTTCTATTTCCCGAAGCAAATCATTTTCAAAGTCCTTGATTTTATCTAAAGAAATTTCTTCTAAGTTTCCGTTTACCCCGGCAAAAATAACGATTACCTCTTTTTCAAAAGGATAAGGATTAAGATCGTTTTGCCTTAATATTTCTCTAATTCTTTTTCCTTTTTCAATAATACTTTTTGTTTGAGGATCAAGCTCTTCAGTAAATTCAGAAAATCTTTCCAATTCTTGGAATTGAGCCAAGTCAAGCTTTAATCGACCAGCCACTTTTTTCATTGGCTTCAATTGAGCAGCTGAACCAACACGACTAACTGAAGTTCCAACATCAATCGCTGGTTTTTGTTCTTTTTTAAACATTGTTGAGTTTAAAAATATTTGCCCATCCGTAATACTAATAACATTAGTAGGAATATATCCACTGATATCTCCGGCTTGAGTTTCAATAATCGGCAAAGCTGTTAAAGATCCTCCGCCTTTTTCTTCGGATAATCTTGCTGCTCTTTCCAAAAGACGAGAATGTAAATAAAAAACATCTCCAGGATAAGCTTCTCGACCTGGGGGACGTCTTAAAATCAAAGAAATTTCTCTCCAGGCCCAAGCCTGCTTAGTGAGATCATCAAAAACAACCAGAGCATCTTTTTTATTATCTCGAAAATATTCACCAATAGTTACTCCAGCAAAAGGCGCTAAATAAACAAAACTAGCCGGATCATCTGGAAAAGCACAAACTATTGTTGTGTATTCCATAGCTCCAGACTTTTCTAAAGTAGTAATCAATCTTCTCACTTTACTTTTCTTTTGTCCACAAGCAACATAAATACAATAAGGCCTGTTTTTTTCATTTTTTTGATTAATAATAGTATCAAGAGCAACCGCAGTTTTTCCCAATCCCCGATCACCAATAATTAATTCTCTTTGGCCTCGCCCAATCGGAATCAAGGCATCTATCATCTTTATGCCAGTGTGGATTGGTTCTCCGACTGGCTTTCTTTCAATTACTGATGGACCTTTTCTTTCTAAAGGAAGGTATTCTGAAGATTCTATTTCTCCTTTACCATCAAGGGGGTTGCCCATTGGATCAACTACTCTTCCTAACATTCCTTCACCAACAGGCAAAGAAAATACTTTTCTTGTTCTTTTTACAATAGTTCCCTCTTTAATATCTCGATCTGAACCAAGAACTACTGCTCCAGCCTCATATTCTTCCAGGTTTAAAACTAATCCAAAAACATTAGCTTGTTCAAATTGGATTAATTCAAAATTTTCTACATTTTTTAATCCGGAAATTTTTACTACACCATCTTTTACTTCAATAACTTCGCCAATTTCTTCAGCTTCGGGGCTAAGCTCTATCCCTTCTAATTGTTTTTTAAATTTTTCAATTATGTCCATATAGCTTGTTTTTTAACCCCATTAAAATATCTTTTAAAGAGGCTTTTATAAGAAAATCTTTTGTTTTTAGACGAAAGCCGGCCAACAATTCAGAATCAACCGAATATTCTATTTCTTTATCTAAACCAATGATTGCTTTTATTTTTTTTTCTATATTTTTTCTTTCTTTTTCTTCTATATTTTTCGCTAAAACTAATTTTGCTTTTTGTTCAGATTGATAAATTTTTTCAAATTTTTTAATAATCGGCAAAAGTAATTCTTGTTTTTTAATTAAATTTTTTTTTAAGTTAGTCAAAAAAAATTCTAAATTTTTAGGATTGTCTTTTACGGCAAAAAATAAAGCTTGAGACCAAAAAGAAATTTCTTTTTCTTTTTTCATATTTTATAATTTTAACCTGCTTAAAAACTCGTCGGTTATCTTTTTGTTTTTCTCATCGTCGATATTTTGCTTTAAAAGATTTTCCGCTAAAAAAAAGGCGTTTTCAATTGTTTCTTTTTTTGTTTTTTCTGCTTCTTTGGCCTTTTTTTCTTGGGCTTCTTTCTCGGCTTTTAACAAAATATTTTGCCTTTCTTTTTCTGCTTCTTCGATTCCCAAGGCGATTCTTTTTTTTGCCTCTTCATTGGCAGAAAAAAGAATTTCCTTTTTTTGAGATTCGTTATCGGCTTCCATTTTCTGCTTGGTTTCTAAAAGTTTTTTTAATTTTTCTTCAGCCTCAATTGATTTTTCAACTCCTTCTTGTATTTTTTCCCTTCGTTTTTTAATCATTGCCAAAAACGGCCCATAAACAAAAACTTTCAGCAAAAAAAACAAAATTGCGAAATTTATCAATTGGCCGACAAAAATTTTCCAATCAATTTCCAAAGCTTCCATATTTTCCTAAATAAATAAGATAATTAAAGAGACAACCAAAGCATAAATAGCAACAGCTTCAGCGAAAGCGACTGACAAAATCATTCCGGTTTGAATTTTTGAAGTTGCCTCTGGGTTTCTTCCAATAGCTTCCGAGGCTTTGCTTCCGATCATTCCAATGCTAATTGCTGGAGCGATTGATCCGATTCCGATAGCAAGGGCAGCGGCTAATTTTACCATTGATTCATCCATATTTTTTTATTTAATTGCTTTTTTCAAAAAAGCTTTATTTTTATTATTTTTTGTTTAAATCCTTATTATTTTTTTCCCGACCTTTTTCCAAAAATGGAATAATTAATTTATATAAACTGACAATTGTTAAAATAATACCAAATAAAACAGAAACGAGAATGAAAACAGGGAAACTATCTAATTTCTTATCAAGAAAAACTCCAAAAATCAAACAACCAACCAAAGGCAAAGCAATTAAAAATCCTAATTCACTTCCTAAAATAAGCGCTTTGGCAACGCTTGATTTAGTGTTCGACGGTGGCAACGGTAAAGACATAAAAAACTGTGATTAATGATGAAAAAACCAATGCTTGGATAAAAGCAACGAACAATTCTAACCCCAAAAAGGGCAACGGAACAATAAAGGGCAATAAAAATCCAACGATAATTAATAATATCTCTCCAGCAAAAAGATTTCCAAAAAGACGGACGCCCAAGGAAAATGTTTTTGTAATCTCGCCAATTGCTTCTAAAATTCCTACGAAAAACATAATCGGATCTTTGAAGTTTATATATTTTTTGATATGCCCCCCAATTCCCAATTTTTTAAGAGCGGAAATATGGATATAGGCCATTGAAAAAAGGGCTAAAGCTAATGTGATATGTAAATCCGAGCTGGGAGACCTCATAACAGAAAAAACCCCGACTCCCGGGATTATTTCAACAAGATTAGAAACAAAAATAAAAATAAATAAAGTAGCGGACAAAGGAAAAACTTCTTCTGTTTTTCTTCGATCCCCTGTCATTCCATCAAATAAATCAAAAATAATTTCTAACACCCATTCAAAAAAATTCTGAATTTTTCCGGGAATAATAGTTGTCTTTCTGAATGCGAAACAAAAAACAAGAGCAATAAAAATGGCACAAACCACACTCAACAAAAAAGTGTTAGTAATATTAATTCCTAAAAAATTAAAAACCGCATGGCCGAAAAGAGTGGGCGTTTCCATAAAATCTATTTATATTTATCAAACATTTTTATCCTATATAAAAAACAATTTGAAGTCAAGAAAGGCACAACCCTAAGTTGTGCCTTGAAAATTGTCTATCTGACAATTAGAAATAACAGCCTTATACCCTATCAACATAAAGAACAAGGTATAATTTGATAAAGTGCTTTGGTCTAAGGCTTCTTCATCGCTATTAAAAAAGCAATTGGAAAAATAATTGATAATCCTGTCTTCGGGAGTTTCAATTTCTTCTTGTCCAGTTTCAATTTCTTCTTCCAATCCTTCGCCAAAAAAATTTAAAGATTCTTCTTCAAAAGACACAGTAACCATTTGGCTGCCTCCTTTTACTAATATCAGCTTATCATAAATAAAATTTTAAAACAATTTTTCCAATTCTTCTTTAATTACTTGCCGATCGTCCCAGGGCTCTTTTCGGCCATCTTCAAAGCAAATCCAAGGCTCACATCCTTTTCCAGTTACAACTACCACATCATCTGGTTCGGCTAATAAAAGCGCTTGGCGAATTGCGTCTCGACGATTTAATATTTTCAAAAGCTTATTTTTGTTCTTTACCCCTACCCCAACTTCGTCAATAATATTTTGCGGATTTTCATCATAAGGATCTTCATTGGTTATAATAATATGATCAGCGTATTGATCGGCTATTCCGCCTAAAACTGGCCGCTTCCATTTATCTCTTCCCCCCCCGCAAGCGCCTAAAACTACAATTAGTTTTTTATTTTTAGGTTTTACAAATTCATAAACTTTTTCTAAAGCAACCGGAATAAAAGCATAATCAACAAAAACCTTAAAAGGATTATCAATTATTTTTTCCATTCTTCCGGCAATTTGAGAAACTTCGCTTATTCCTTTTTGACAGTCTTCCAAGCTTAAACCTTCGGAAGTGGCAATAGCAATTGCCGCCAAAGCGTTGGAAATATTAAAACTGCATAATATTTTTAAATTAAAATCGATCTTATTGATTTGAAAATTAGACCCTTGATCAGAAACTGAAATTTTTTCTGCTTTTATTTCTGCTTCAGGGTTGTTTAATCCATAGGTAATAATTTTTTGCGCTGGAAATTTTAAAAAATATTCCGTATGCTTATCGTCTAAATTAACGATATGCGTTTGCTTAACGCTTTCAAAAAACTTTCCTTTGGCCTTTTTATAATTTTCAAATCCTCCGTGAGCCTCGATATGCTCTGGATTTAAAGTAGTAATAACCGCTGTTTTAAAATCAATAAATCGGTGGCGGTTCTGCTCTACCCCTTCGGAAGTAGTTTCAATTATCGCAAAATCACAACCTGCTTTTATTGCTTCGCTTAAAAATTTATTAATAACAAATCTTCCAGGCATGGTCATTTTCAGTTTGTTTTCTTTTTCTTCGCTTCCTATTTTAAACATAATGGAAGTAAGTGCAGCAACCTTAAATCCAGCTTTTTCAAAAATCTTGCAAGCAATGTTAATTACTGTTGATTTTCCATTTGTTCCAGTTACTCCAATAACTTTTATTTTTTTGCCCGGAAAACCGTAAATAACCGCGCCCAAAAAAGCAATTATCAAATGATAAAAATTGATAACCTTTTTAGGTAATAATTTTCTAATAAAAGCTTTTATTGTCATTGGCCTAAATATTTTAAGGCTTGTTTTATTTTTTCGTTTGGATCTTTAACTTCAGAAGATAAAGACGACAAAGCATCTTTAATTTCTATTTTAGAAAAACCAAGTGTGGCCAAAGCTTCATAAACTTCATCTTTTGATTTTATTTTTGAATCCTTTTTTTTAATTTCTTCAATTTTTCCAGTAAGTTCTAATAATATTTTTTGAAGCCTTTTTGCTCCCACTCCTTTTGCTTCTGGAGGCATCCCCTCTTTTTCCAGAGCTTGTTTTAATTTTTCAATTGAACCGAATACCGCTAATTGCAAGGCTGTTTTTGCTCCCACGCCAGAAACATTTTTTAAAACTCTGAATAATTCCATTTCTTTTTCATTTAAACAACCGTAAAGCTCTAATGATTTTTCTCCAACCAAAAGAAAAGTATGAAGATGTGCTTCATCTCCTTCGTTTAATTTTTCTAAATTAGAAAAAGCTAAAAAAACCTCAAAACCAATTCCCCCTCTTTCTAAGATGACTTTTTTGTCGTCCTTATAAATAATTTTTCCAGCTAAAAAACTAATCATTGCTATTAATTATATAACAAAAAACTATAAAAAACAAAGGATTTAAAATAAGGTGGAATGTGTTTGGGGGTTGCCTAAATTTAAAAAGTATTGTATATAATCTCTATATGCCTATAACAAAATCAGCCCAAAAACAACTTCGCCAAAGTTTTGTAAAAAAAGAACAAAACGATGCGAAAAAAACAGAAATGAAAAAGCTTTTAAAGCAGGCCCTCGCCTTAATTGAAAGCAAAAACAGCGAAGAATTGGAAAAAATTCTGCCCAAAGTATTTAAAGCAATAGACAAAGCTTGCAAAATAGGAATTATTAAAAAAAACAATGCTAGTCGAAAAAAATCAAGAATTGGCAGAAATGCTTCCCTTTTGAAAAAATCCGCTTAAAATCAAAACCGCCCCTTCTGGGCGGTTTTAAAATTTTAAATTTCTAAAATTAATAAGTCTAAAGCGGTTTCCGGAAAAATTTTTCCAACTTTCATGTCCGCGTCCAAATCAATTATTTTTTGATAAATTTTTTTTAGTTCATCTAAAGAAAAATTTTTAGCTTGATTGGCTGATTTTCTAAAAACAAAAGGGCTAATTCCGCTTCCGCCGAACCCTTGGCTAGAGGTTTTGGCAATAATAATATTTTTAATTTGCCAAGCAATCATAGAAAACAAATAAGGCACCTCAGCTCCTTGTTTTAAATGCTCTTTTAATAAATTGATTGCTTTCTTTTTATTTTTATTGGCAATGGCATCAATGGCTTCAAAAATATTCAACTCCAAATCAGGAATAATTAATTTTTTTATTTCTACAGAAGTAATCTCTTTCTTTTTGTTGGCCAAAACATAATGGGCTAATTTTTTAATTTCATTACTTAGTGCCCATAAATCATTTCCCAAATAATCAATTAATTCTTCTTTTGCGGAGTCGGAAATTTCTACCTTGTTTTCCTCTACTTCTTTTTGAGCCCAATTTTTGATTTTTGGTAAAGGAAGAAAATCAAAATTTTCAAGTTTAGCCTGGATTTCTTTTAAATAATTTAAAAATTTATCTTTGGCTAAAATTTCTTTAGATTCGTAAAAAACCAAAACATTTTCATCTTCTGAAAATTTCTTGCCTTGAGTTAAAAAAGCTTCTTTAAATTTTACGCTTTCAAAAACATTATCAATAATAATTAATTTTTTTTCTTTAAACATTGAAACCTCAAACATTTCTTTTTTTAAATCCTCAAAATCAATAGCCCTTGCCTCAAAACGCCTTAGATTTAATCCGCTGGAATGTTTTTGTTTATGAAGAGAAATAAAATCAGCCAAGCGCCGAGATGATTGATAAGAGTCTTTTCCAAAAATTAAAATTATCATTTTTTTGTTTGGCACTTTGGGCAAAAAAACGTGCTTCGGGCGCCGATTGTTATTTTACTAATAGTTTCTCTGCAAACCAAACACTTTTTCCCATTTCTTCCATAAACTTTATATTTTTTTTGATAATTTCCTTTTTCTCCAAAGATATTGCGATAGTCGGAAATACTTGATCCGCCTTGCCTTATCCCTATTTTTAAAACCTTTTTAATTGCTTGGTATATTTTTTTTAAATCATTTTGTGTTAAATTTTCTATTCTTGTTTCGGGATGGATTTTAGCAATAAATAATATTTCACTGGCATAAATATTGCCAATACCAGCAATAAAGGACTGGTCCATTAAAACTCTTTTTATGTTTCCATTTTTTTTATAAAAAAGATCTTGAAATTTTTTAAAAGTAAAATTAGGATCCAATGGTTCTGGGCCAATTGTTAAATATTCTTTTGAATTTAAAAAATCTTTTTTGTTCCACAATTCAATTTTGGCGAATTTTCTTAAATCAGACAAGGCGATCTGGGTATCATTATCTAAAAAAAAGATGACATGTAAAAATCGATTCATGGGGTCAGTTAGCAGACTCCCCTTTTCTTCGGAAGTCCATTTTTTATTTTCAAGCTTCCATTTTCCTGTTAATAAATGCCCGGTCATTTTCAAATGAATTAATAAAATATATTCTTGGTCTAAAAAAAATAAAATATTTTTTGCCCTTCTTTGAATTTTTATTATTTTTCTTTTAATAATCTTTTTTTTAAAATCAGAAAAAGATATTTTTTTAATTAATTTGGGCGAATCTGTCCAAATATCAAGAAAAGTCCTTTTGAGGACTTTTTTTAATAAACCATTAACTGTTGTTTCTACTTCCGGTAGTTCCGGCATATTTATCCCAAGATTGATTTTAATTTATTTACTATTTCTTGTGGGGTGAAATGCGCTTTTACTAAAAAGTCTTCTGCGCCAAGCTTTAATCCTTTTTCAATGTCTTCGCTTTGGCCTAAATTAGAAAGAATAATAACTGGAATTTTAGCTGTCGCTGGATTTTTTTTAGCATTTTCTAAAACTTCAAACCCGTTAATCCCAGGTAAAATTAAATCTAAAAGAACAACGTCTGGCATTTCTGATTTTATTTTTTCCAAGCCCTCTTCCCCATCAACGGCAACAGCTACGTCAAATTGTAAGCTTAAAAGCTTACGACTCATTAATTCTCTTAAAAATCTATCGTCTTCAATGATTAATATTTTTTTGGGCATATTTTTGACGTCTAATTTAATTGATTAGTTCCTTTTCTATTTTTTTTACTTTATCTAAAACATCTTTGGTGCTGAATTCTGTTTTAATTATCCAGTCTTTTACTCCCATTTCTTTTGCCTTGCTTATTTCCACAGGCTGTCCGGAATTGCTAACAATAATAATCGGGATATCCTTAAGATTTTCATCTTTTTTCATTTCTTTGATTACCTCAAAACCGCTTTTTCTTGGCATAATAATGTCTAAAAGAATTAATTGGGGAAGATTGTTTTTCATTAATTCTAAACCTTCCTGGCCGTCACAAGCAGCCAACATTTCGTATCCAGCGCTGGTTAATTTTTTAACCAATAATTCTCGAAGCAATTTATCGTCTTCAATCAGCAATATTTTCATACCATTATTATTATTTTATAATTATCTCATAATTTGTCAATTGTTTTTATCAAAGACCGGAAGAGTAAAACAAAACATCGTCCCCTTTCCTTCTTCAGATTCAAACCAAATTTTTCCATTATGGGCTTCGATTATGTTTTTTGTTGTATAAAGCCCTAAGCCAGAGCCATCAGTTTCCATTTTTACAACATTGCTTCCTCGAAAAAATTTTGTAAAAATCCTGTCTTGCTGATCAAGAGGAATACCCACTCCTGTGTCTTTTATTTTAAATAAAATATAATTTTTTTCTTTTTGTAAAGAAATTGTAATCGTTCCTTTTTCTGAAGTATATTTTATTGCATTCTCTAAAAGATTTTGAATGGCCAAGCCCATTTTTTCCTCATCAACCAAAACTGAAGGCAATAATTCTCTTGGTTTTTCCAATTTAATTTTTATTTTTTTCATTGCTAAGGGGCCTTCTGAATTTTTAATAATTTTATCTGTCAAATCTTCAATTTGAGAAATTTCGGGCTTATATAAAAATCTCCCCTCTTCAATCCTGGTAACATTCAAAAGATCATTGATTAGTCCTATCATTCGCTCATTACTTTCATAAGTTTTTTCCAATAAACTTTTTTGATCTTCGCTAATGTCGCCAATATCTCCATCTAAAAGCATTCGAATTGTCCATTTTATTGCTGATAAAGGGGTTCTTAATTGGTGGGCAGCAATAGACACAAACTCGGTTTTCATGGTTTCCACCAATTTATCCCGGGAAACATCGTGCAAAATAATTAAAACGCCTTTAGATTCATTTTCTTCTTCTAAAAAAACAGTGCTCACTTCAACAAAAATTTTTTCTCCTAATTTTACTTCTTTTTGTAAAATGTTTTTTATTTTCCCTTTTTTCCCGCTTTTTAGTGCTTGAAAAAATGGAGCTAAGCTAAATCGCGGAGAAGAAATTTTAAAAATATTTTTGTCTAAAAATTCTTTTTTATCTTTTTTAAAAAAGGCTTCGGCTAAGGGATTTATTAATTCTATTTTGTGAGAGGGGTCTAAAACCAAAATTCCGTCCGTAAGATTATTTAACATGGTTAAAGTTCTATTTTTTTCTCTAACCGCATCTTTTCTAGCTTCTTCTGTGTCTTCTAAAATATTAAAAAGAGCTAACCGAATTTTTCTAAATTCTTCATCTTTCCATTTTTTTATTTCTTTGGCATTTTCTTCCAAAAAATTTTTAGTTTCGCTAGTTTGACCAACTGGTTCAAAATCCATAACAATAAATTTTTTATTTAACAAAATCTTTGTTTTAATTTACCATAATTTCAAGTTTTCGGAAATATTTTGTTCTAATTTTTTTTTCTTTTTTGGTTTAATAAAAAAATCTTTTTCTCCTGGTAGTTTAGTTAGTAAGCTTTTAAAGCCAAAATCTTCTAATAACTCTCGGACTTTTTCTTTGTTAAATTCTTGCCAAGAACAGTCAGTAATATCTATTTTAATAGGCACATCTTTTTTAATTTCTGACAACTCTCGACTTAAAAAAGCGGTTTCTTTGTTTTCTATCAATTTTTGACGAAGAGAGTCTTTAATTTCGGAATTTTCTTTTTCTGCTTCTTGATATATATTTTCTAAATTTTTATATTTTTTCACTAATTGAATAGCTGTTTTTTCTCCGACTCCTTTTACCCCTGGAATATTATCCGAAGAATCCCCTTTTAAAGATTTTAACACGATAATATCTTCTGGCTTTAGGCCATCATATTTTTTTTGAACTTCTTGTTCGTTATAAATTATGCCTTGTTTTATTCCGCGGAATAAAAAATAAACACTAGTTTGATTGTTTATCAATTGTAAATTATCCAAATCTCCAGAAATAATTATATTTTTAATATTTTGAAATTTTGGCTTGTTTATAGCTTCGGATAATGTTCCGATCAAGTCGTCACCTTCATATCCGCTTTTTTCAAAAATCGCCACATTAAATGCTTTTAAAAATTTCTTTACTTCTGGAATTTGGGCATAAAGCTCATCTGGAGCCTTAACCCTTTTTGCTTTATAATCAGCAAAAGCTTGTTTGCGAAAAGTAGGCTCTGGTAAATCAAAACAAGCAGCAATATATTTAGGATTAAAATCTTTTATTACTCGAAAAAACATTAATAAAAAGCCGTAAACAGCATTCACTATTTCGCCCTTTTTATTGGTCAAAGGGGGCAAAGCGTGAAAAGCACGATGAATAATAGAATTGCCATCGATAATTAAAAAATTTTCGGATTCTTTTTTTTCCATTTTTATTGAATATTCTTAATAATTATTTCTCGCTCATCTTCATTGATTGTTTTAAAAATAATTTCTGTTCTTTTTTTGGGTAAAAATTTTTCTATTTTTTCTGGCCACTCAATGGCTACAATATTTTCTGGATTAATAATTATATCTTTAAACCCCAAATTAATTATTTCTTCAGGATTCTCTAGGCGGTAACAATCAAAATGAAAAAAATTGTTAAACTCAGTCTTTTTTAAAGGAAATCTGGACATGATAACAAAAGTGGGGCTTTGAATTTTTTCTTTTACTCCCAAGCCCTTGCCAAACCCTTGCAAAAAAGCAGTTTTTCCTGCTCCTAAATCTCCGCGCAAACAAAAAACAAGAGCTGTTTTCTTTTTTTTTATTTTTCGAGCTTCCTTGTTTCCAATCTCTTTTGTTTCTTTAATATTACTAGTAAGATATTTCATTTTTAACTTGGTTAATTATACCTGAAATCAAGAAAAAAATAAAATTGACTTTTAGGTTGAAATCAAGTAGTTTGAAGAAAAATATGGAAGATGTTGAAAAAATCAAAAATACGCTTCAAGGCGCTAAAAACATAGGGCTTTTTGTGGCTGATGATCCCAGCAATGATACAATCGGAACTTTTTTAGCTTTATTTTTTTCTTTAAAAAATATCGGGAAAAAGCCTTTTTTGATAAATCAAACCCCTTTAAAAAAAATTAATTTCTTTCTTCAAAAAACAACAAAAGAAAAAATAGTTTTTTCTTTTTTGGGAGATCCTTTAGAAATTACTTACGAAAAAGCGCCAGGACGAACAAATATTTATTTAACGCCCAAAAATAATCCTGTTTCTTTAGAAAACTTTTCTTGTCAAAAAATTCAAGAAAAAGAAGATCCTTTGGCAAGTGAAAATATTGATTTCGATTTATTGATAACCATTGGCGTGCCAAATTACTCCCAAATTGAAAAAAACTTTACCGGAAATCCAGATGCGCTTTATCAATGCGATATTATTAATATTGATAATAATCTGGCTAATCAAAATTATGGGGATATAAATATTGTTGAAGATAATTTTTGCTTGTCACAAACAATGGCTTGTTTGATTTATCAATTGGGCCCTGATTTTTTAAACAAAAAAGTTGGAGATTCTCTTGTCTTTGGATTAGCTAATTCTCCAAAAAACTCGCGCAGTAAAAAAAACATAATAACCTATTCCTGGCTTTTAAAAAATAAAGCTGAGTTCGGATTAGCAACAAGCAGTAAAAATTCTGAATTATCTGAAAAAATAAAGCTTTTGGGTAAAACAATTGAAAATCTTGATAAAAATGCTTTACAAGAACATTCTTTTTATTTCTCCTTTTTAAACGAAAAAGATTTTTCAAAAGCTAATGTTAAGGATTTAATTTTTGTGGTTGATAAAATAAAAAATTTTTTCCATCTTCCCTCTTTTGTTTTAATTTGGGAAAATAAAGAACAAAAAAATATAAAGGGATTATTTTTCAGCAACGACTATCTTTTAATTGATAAATTTAAAAAAAACTTTATTGGCGCCTTTAAAGAAACTGGCGGTTTGTTTGATTTAAACACCACTGACTTAAACCAAGCTAAAAAATACATCTTAAAATTACTTCCTTAAAACAAAATTTTAATTTATACTAAAAGCATGGAACAAATTACTGGAAAAATAGAAATAGAAAATTCTTTTTTGGAAAAAAATGCCAAAAGTTTTAAAAATTCTCCCAGTTTAAAAACAGCAATTGAAAGCGCTCTTAAAGAAGATCTTTCTTTGCTGATTAAAACAATAATGGCTGGGGCTATTCTTCTTAAAGTTTCTGATCTTCACATTGAAACAACCGAACAAGGAAGTTCTTTTCGTTTGCGAGTTGACGGCTTGCTTGATCAAGTTTGCACTTTTACCAAGGCCCAGCACCAAGCTTTAGTTTCGAGAATAAAATTATTAGCTGGATTAAAATTAAATGTAGAAAAAAAACCGCAAGACGGACGGTTTACTGTTTTAATGGAAGATGGTGAAAATAACTTGCAAAACATTGAAATCAGAGTTTCCACCCTGCCGGCCGAATATGGAGAAACAGTAGTGATGAGGGTTTTAAATCCAAAAAGTTTAATTAGTTTGGAAGATTTGGGATTAAGAAAAGATTTATATGAAATTTTTGATAAACAGTCTCAAAAGCCTAACGGAATGATTATTGTAACTGGTCCGACTGGATCTGGAAAAACAACAACTCTTTATGCTTTTTTAAAAAAAATCCGCAATCCAGAAATAAAAGTAATTACAATTGAAGACCCGATTGAATATCATTTAGAAGGAATTTCTCAAACTCAGGTTGACCCTAGTAGAGGATATGATTTTGCTTCTGGGCTAAGATCAATTGTTCGACAAGACCCGGATGCTATTTTAGTTGGAGAAATTAGAGATTTAGAAACTGCTAGTATTGCTCTTCAAGCAGCTTTAACCGGGCATTTGGTTTTATCTACTTTGCACACGAATGATTCCACTGGAACAATTGCCCGTCTTCAATCTTTAGGAGAACAGCCAACAAATATTGCTCCAGCAATAAATATGATTGTTGCCCAAAGATTGGTTCGAAAACTTTGCCCAGAATGTTCGGAAACAAGAAAAATTTCAGCCGAAGAATACGAAAAAATAAAACAAGAATTAAAAGATTTACCCCTAGGAATTGAAATACCGGAAATAACTACTGATACAAAAATTGGCCAACCAAAAGGATGCGAACATTGTAATTTTACAGGATATAAAGGAAGAATTGGAATTTTTGAAGCCTTTTTGGTTGACGATGAAATGGAAGAATTTATCCTTACCTCCCCCTCTTCTTCAGCCTTACAAAAAATGGCTATTAAAAAAGGATTGGTTTTGATGAAACAAGATGGATTTATAAAAGTATTGCAAAGAATAACTACAATTGAAGAAGTTATTAAAGCCGCTGGATAAACAAAAATCGGCAATAAAGCCGAGATTCAAAATGATTGCTGAACTGGGGGTCCAACTTTAGCATTCGGGCTGAAAGCGTAAGAGATATCCCGAGGAATATTCCAGCCGAAGCCGAAATATCCATATTCTGGAGAAAGCTCCTTCCCCCAGTACAAGAATCATTTTGTTTCTCAAAGATAACACACTTTAAAATGTTTGTCAATAGCAAACCAGTTGAATCAGAAAATGTTGAAGAATCTTTAGATTCTGCTTTGCGGCCGAAAAAATGGGATAATTATATCGGCCAAGAAAGAATAAAAAAGAATTTAAAGATAATGATTGAAGCTGCTAAAAAAAGAAATGAATCTCCGGATCATTTACTTTTTTATGGTCCAGCTGGATTAGGAAAAACAACTCTTGCCTATCTTGTAGCTGAAGAATTTGGGAGTAAAATAAAAGTAACCTCTGGTCCAATAATTGAAAAATCAGGAGACTTGGTTGCTCTTCTTACGAATTTAAACGAAGGTGATTTTCTTTTTATTGACGAATGTCACCGATTAAGCCGATATGTTGAAGAATATCTATATTCCGCAATGGAAGATTTTAAACTATGCCTTATGCTTGGAAAGGGGCCGATGGCAAAAACGATCAATATCGACCTTCCCCGCTTTACTTTAGTAGGGGCTACTACTCGTATTGATTTAATGACTGCTCCTTTGCGAAGTCGTTTTGGAGCGATAATGCAATTAAATTTTTACAACCAGGAAGAAATGGAAAAAATAATCAAACGCTCGGCAAAAATATTAAATATCCCTATTGATCAAAAGGCTGTTATTCAAATCGCTGAAAGATCGCGTTTTACTCCTCGAATCGCCAACAAACTTTTAAAAAGAATTCGAGACTTTGCAGAAATAGAAGGCACGGGGAAAATTACTGAACAAATTTCAGAAAAAGCTTTATCTTTTTTAGAAATTGATAATTTGGGATTAGAACCAAGCGATAAAAAGCTGGTAGAAATGATAATTACAAAATTTGAAGGCGGACCGGTCGGACTACAAGCTTTGTCGGCTGCTACTTCAGAAGAAAAAAATGCTATTTTAGAAATATACGAACCCTATCTTACCCAATTGGGTTTGATTCGAAGAACCCAAAAAGGAAGAATTGCCACTCCCCTAGCCTATAAGCATTTAAAAATAAAATGTCCGGAAAAACAAAAACGCTTGCTTTGATTTTTCTCTTTCTCTTTCTTTTTTTGTCTCCTGCTTTTGCAGGTTCTTTAATTTACTTGAATGAAATAGCCTGGATGGGAGACAAAAATAAAACCAGCAATGAATGGATTGAATTATATAACAACAAAAACGAATCTGTTGTGCTGGATAACTGGATTTTAAAAATTGACGATACCGAAATAAAACTAAAAGGAACAATCCCTGGTTTAGGGTTTTATTTGATTTCCCGAGACAAAACTCAACCTGCTAATTTGTTTTTTAATAAAGCTTTAAAAAATACTGGCAATTATTTGAAATTAATTGATGACAATAAAAATATTATTGACGAAGCAAATTGGACAAAGGGATGGCCAGCCGGAGATAATCAAACCAAGCAAACAATGGAAAGAAAAAATGATTATTCTTCTGGTAATAATAAAACAAGCTGGCAAACCAGCGAGCAAACGCTTGGCACGCCAAATCAAAAAAATAGCTTAGGAATAATTATTAAACCATTAGAATCAGAATTCAAAAATTTTGACTCCCCTTCTCTCTCTAAATTTTCTAAAGAAGCAAATAATAATGTTTCTCAAAAAACTTTATTTTTAGCCGGATTGATTCCTTTTTTTTCCGGCATAGTAATTTTAATTCTTAAAAAATCTTTAAATTGATTGTTCTGATCCGATTGAAGGAGAGGGCTCAGTAAAAATATATTTTCTTACTAAAACATTATCAAATCTTTGAGTAGCATAAATTGTTTGATCTGCTCCTCTTAAAAAATATAAATATTTATTATAAGTAGAAGATTGACGATGGGTTGCATTAGTTACTAACTGAGTATTATCAGAAAAAATATTAACCGCGTTTTCGTTAATTCCTAATGTAAAAATATGATTTCCCGGAAAATTAGAACCATAATAAAGCCTTTGGTCGTCACATGCTTCGGTGCCCCCGTTAGAAATCCTATCCGCAATACATATACTTGGAGGATTTGAGGGATAGGTAACCAAACTTTGGGTAATCATGATTGATGAAGGAACAGATGGGTAATTCGCGGGATCATAAGGCGGAGTTGAGGTGTCGCTTAAAAAGAATCCTCCTTTCCACCAACTACCCTCTCCTGAGCTTTCATATTGTTTAGCATAATACTGAATTGCATATCCATCTCTAATATCAAAAGTGCTGGCACTTCGGACATAACAAACTGTTCTACAGCTGGTGTAACAAGACGATCTGGCGGTAACAACAAGCTCTCCTCCAGATACAGAAACCGACCCTCCGCTATTACTTCCAATACAAGTAGCAATCCATTTGCTTGGGTCAATTGTTCCAGAATTAAAATCATCAAAAAATACAAAGGTATTATCTCCATTGGAAGCAGAAGATGCCTCGCTGTTGTTATAATACATATAAAAAGAGGAAAGCCCTGTTGGAATATTTGGAACCCTTACCCAAACTTTAGCCGAAGACGAATCGGTTTTTGATTCTAGCCAATAATTTAAAACAACATTATCTGTTGTTGCAAACCTTAAATCATCAAAATCTGGCTGCATATCAGAATCATAATCAATTTCTAATTTAATTTGATAATCACTTAAGCTTGATTCTGAATTAGAGATTGCAATTAATTTACGTTTATGCCATCCAACAAAAGGAGTGCTAGGCATTTCCGCCCATCCTTGCTCCGGAGCATAAGAATAAGTGTTGTCAGAAGACAAGGTTGTTTGAATCGTAAAAGTTGAGCCATCAGAAACATAAGTATAATCTGCATCAAGAGGAATATCCGGCATCTCTTGTAAATAAACCGGAACTAAAGCTTCTTCTAAAGAAAGACAATTATTCCCAATATTACATTCCGATTCTTCAACTGGATAATTATTATTTGCAGCTTGATAAATAAGTAAGGCTCTTTGAATCATGGCTAGGTCTGATTTTTTCTTTGCGTCTTGAGCTGCGGCCACTCCTTGACTTAAAAAAACAATAACTATTCCTGAAAGAATGCCAATAATCACGATAACCATTAAAAGCTCGATTAAAGTAAAGGCTTTTTGTTTTTTCATGAATTAATAATTTAATGATAAAATACTTTTTAATATTATATCATTATCAAAAAATGTTGCAAGATATTAAAAAACAAAATCAGTTGAATTTTTAATATTTTTAAGCTATGGTAAAAACAATAAAAAAAATAATATTAAAATTGGTTTTTAAATAAAAATATGAGCGGACATTCCCATTGGAGTACAATTAAATTTAAAAAAGGAACTGAAGACGCGAAAAGAAGCAAAATTTTTTCAAAACTTTCAAAAGAAATATCAATTGCTGCCCGAGGAGGAGGATCTGATATGACTTTTAATCCCAAATTAAGATCTGTAGTTGATAAAGCTAAAGAGGCAAATATGCCAGCTGATAGTATTGAAAAAGCAATTAAAAAGGGCGCAGGAGAGCTGGAGGGTTTTACACTGGAAGAATTTTCCATGGAAGCTTATGGTCCAAATGGAGTGGCAATTATTATTGAAGGAATTACAGATAATAAAAATCGTTCTTTAGGAGAAATCAGATTAATTCTTAATCGTTTAGGTGGGAAAATAGTAGAAGGAGGCGGAATTAAATGGATGTTTGAAAAAAAAGGAGTAATTATTGTTGACGCTGAGAATATAAAAAAAAATAAAGACGAATTAGAGCTTTCTATAATTGATTTTGGGGCGGAAGATTTGGCTTGGCAAGAAGAAGGACTGGTTGTTTATACTAAACCAGAAGATTTAGATAAAGTAAAAAAATATTTTGAAGAAAATAAAATAAAAACTGCTTCTTGTGGCCTAGAATGGCTGGCGAAAGAAACAATCTCTGTTGATGAAGAAATAAAAGAAAAATGCCATAAGCTTTATGAGGCAATTGATGATCATGATGATGTCCAAAATATTTATTGGAATATCTAATTTATGATAATTTTAGGCATTGATCCTGGAACTGCCACAACAGGAGTCGGACTAATTGAATACAAAAAAACAAGCCAAAAACAATTAAATTGTTTGCATTATGGTACAATTATTACGCCTTCAAAAATGCCTTTATCGGAAAGATTAAAAATATTATATCAAGATTTGAGTGAATTAATTGAAAAATATAAACCAGAAGCTATTGCCATTGAAAGTTTGTTTTTCTTTAAAAATGCCAAAACCGTAATGGCGGTTAGCCAAGCTCGAGGAGTGGCTTTACTGCTTATTGCTCAAAAAAAAATACCATTTTTTGAATTTACTCCCCTTCAGGCAAAAATCGCAATAACCGGTTATGGCCGAGCGGAAAAAATTCAAGTTCAAAAAATGCTTCAGCATATTTTAGAATTAAAAAAACCTCCTAAGCCAGACGATGCGGCCGATGCCCTGGCTTTAGCTATTTGTTGTGCTTATGCTTCTGAATTTGATAATCTTAAAAAAAATTCTAAAAAATAAAAACCGCTCAGAAGAGCGGTCTTTTTTATCCAATGCGACAAAAACTTTTTTTACCCACTTGAACGACAGTCCCTTTTTTGATTTCTATTTCTTCTTTCCAATCTTTTTTGATTTCTATTTTCTTTTCAAAAATAAATTTTACTCCGCCTTGCTCAATTACTCTCCTTGCCTCGCCTTTTGACTTAGTTAAATCCAATTTTAAAAGCAACTCTAAAATATCTAATTTTTTTTCTTTAATTTTAGTTTCTTTTATTTTTGTTGGTAAATTTCCTTTTTCAAAAACTTTTTCAAATTCTTGCTCTGATTTTTTTGCCGCTTCTTTTGAATAAAAATCTTCAACAAGGGCTCGAGCTAATATTTTTTTAATCTCTTTAGGATTTACTTTCTTTTCTTTTAATTGTTTTTCTATTTTTTTAATTTCTTTCAAAGGGACTCTTGTGCAACATTCAAAATAGTCGACAATTAAATCATCTTTGATAGACATTATTTTATTAAACATAATTTCTGGTTCGTCGGAAATATTAATAACATTGCCCCAGCTAGTTGACATTTTCCGCCCATCTAATCCATAAATCATTTTAACGGTCATTATGTTTTGAGGAGGCATTCCAAAATATTTTTGGACGTCTCTTCCTGTTTTTAAATTAAATAATTGATCAAATCCTCCAAGCTCAACATCAGCGCTCACGGCCACAGAATCGTATCCTTGCAAAATAGGATAGAACATTTCATGAAGTCCGATTGGCTTGCCATCCTCCCATCTTTCTTTAAAATTTCGACGTTGAATCATTTGCTGAGCAGTAAAATTCATAGACAAAGATAAAAGAGTGTGGAGCTTTAAAACTCCAAGCCATTGTTCATTGTAATAAACTTCTGTTTTTTTTAAATCTAAAATTTTTCCAATTTGAGGTAAATAATCTTGTAAATTCTTTTCAATCTCTTCTTCGGTTAAGGGCTGGCGCAAAGAATCTTTATCAGAAGCATCTCCAATTTGAGCAGTAAAATTACCAATAATTAAAATAATTTTATGCCCTAAATTTTGGAAATCTCTTAATTTTAACAAGGCTGTTGCCCGTCCGAGATGAATTTTGGGCCCGGTTGGATCCACTCCAAATTTTATATTAAGCCTTCGGCCAGAGAGTAGTTCTTTTTTTAAAGATTTTTTATCAATAATATCTTCTGTCCCTCGCGTTAAAATTTCTTCTATTATTTTTGGATTAGTATTGATTTTCATAATTTGATAATAGCTTAAAAAATAATGTTTGCCAACACTTTAAAATATTGATTATTGGCCCCTCTAGTGGTATATATAAATATAAGAATATGCCAAAAGCAAATAAAAGACTTGGGGTTTCTGTAGCTATTGGAACAAGGCCCAATAAAGAAATTAAAAATAAAAAAACCGAATTAAAACCAAAGCCCAAAAAAAAGAGGGGTATTTTTTATAATCTTTTTAAAATTTTGGCTCTTTTTTCTCTTTTTATAATTTTTTGCGGAATAATGTTTTTTTTCTGGATTATTAGAGACTTGCCTCGGCCAGAAGTTTTTACCGAAAACAAAATGGTAGAATCTACAAAAATATATGATCGAACTGGCGAAATTCTTTTGTCTGATATTTATAATGAAGAAAAAAGAACTTATGTTTCTTTGTCTCAAATTCCTGATATTTTAAAAAATGCAGTAATCGCCACCGAAGATCATCGTTTTTATAATCATTTCGGTATTGATGTTGCCGGCATTGTTAGAGTAATTATTTCTAATGTAAAAACCGGAAACGCCCATGGAGCATCTACAATTACCCAACAATTAATTCGTTCAACATTTTTAACTCCTGATAAAAAAATAAATCGAAAAATAAAAGAAATTCTGCTTTCTATAGAGTTAGATCGGCAATATTCGAAAGACCAAATTTTGGAATGGTACCTTAACCAGGTTCCTTTTGGAGTAAACATATATGGAGCCGAAGAGGCCTCGATGACATATTTCAAAAAGCCTGTTCAAGATTTGGAATTACAAGAAGCAGCCATGCTGGCAGCAATAATTCAATTGCCAAGCTATTATTCCCCTTATGGCCAGCATTTTGATGAATTAATTGCTCGGAAAGATTTTGTTTTACGAAGAATGAGAGAAGAGGGATATATCAATCGAGAGCAAGAACAGGCCGCCAAAGAAAAAGAAATAAAAATTTCTAAAAGTAGCCGAAAAATTTTAGCTTATCATTTTGTTGAGTATGTTAAAGAGCAGGTTGAAGAAATGTATGGAGAAGATTTTCTTCAAACAAAAGGGTTAAGAATTTATACAACCCTAAATTGGGATCTTCAAAAATCAGCCGAAGAAACGGTAAAAGAAAGTGTTGCCAAAAATAGAGCTAATTATAATGCTTATAATCAAGCCGCAATTATAATGTCTCCAAAAACAGGAGAGGTTTTAGCTATGGTTGGGTCAGCTGATCCTTGGGCCGATCCTTTGCCAAAAGGATGCGATCCAGCTAAAACTTGCAAGTTTGTGCCCAGTTATAATGTTGCGGTTCAAGCAATCAGACAACCAGGGTCCTCGATCAAGCCGATAATTTATGCTTCGGCTTTTCGAAATGGATTTAATGATCAAACTATAATTATCGATGAGCCTACTTGTTTTGGAACCTATTGCCCCAATAATTACGATGGCTCATTCCGCGGAGCTTTAACTTTAAGGCAATCGCTGGCAATGTCTTTGAATATTCCAGCCGTAAAAACATTAAATGATTATGCTGGATTAAACGAAACCATTAGCCTGGCCCAAACAATGGGTTTAACCACTTTAGAAGACAAATCAAGATATGGATTATCTTTTGCTTTAGGAGCTGCTGATGTCCGCGTGATTGATATGGCTACGGCTTATAGTGTTTTTGCAAACGGGGGTTATTATCTTGAACCTTCAGTAATTTTAAAAATAGAAGACAGTCAAGGCAATCTTTTGTTTAAAAATAAAAAAACCCCCCGAAAAGTTTTGGAAAAAAATGTTTGCGACATGATTACTGATGTTTTGTCTGACAATAACGCTCGAGCACCAATGTTTGGACAAAATTCTTTACTAAGATTTGATAATTATAAAGTTTCTGTAAAAACAGGAACCACTCAAGATAGCGTAGATGGTTGGACGGCTGGATTTACTTCAGAAACAGTGGTTGTTGTTTGGGCTGGAAATAACAATCGAGCGAAAATGTCGTCTATTGGGCTTCAAGCGGCTGGACCAACTTGGAGATCATTGATTCTAAAATCAATTGAATTAAACAGCCAAAGCAGTCATCAAGAAACTTTCGAACCTGTTGAGCCAGGAACAGAGGTTCCTTTATATCAAGATTAAAAAAAGCGCAATTCTGCGCTTTTTTATTAATATTAAATCTTGATCGGCATTACAACATAAAGATAGCTCTGATCTCCAATCGGTTTAATTACGGCTGGGCCGTTATTCCCTTGCAGTTCAAAAACTATTTCCGAGGCTTTGATATTATCTAATCCTTCTAAAATAAATTTCCAATTAAAAGATATTCTTAATTCTGATCCCTCTATTTTTGCTGGCAAAGATAAATTACTCTCTCCCATTTCTGAGTCTTGGCTATAAATTTCAATTTCTTTATCTTTAGGATCAATTTTTAAAATAGCTTCATTTGTTCTTCCGCCAAAAATACCTGCTGTTTTAATTTGTTTCGCAAATTCATCTTTATTTAAAATTACTTTTGTTTTGGCTTCTTTGGGAATAATTTCTTGATAAGACGGATACTCTCCTTCAATCTGACGACTGATTAAGTTTATTTCTGGATGATCGATGCCTGATAAAAATGTTTCAAAAAGAACTTGGGACTCTGAAGTATAAATTTTTATATCTTTTTCTGTTTCGTTTAAAATGTTTATTATTTCTTTTGCTGTCTTTTGAGGTAAAATAAAAGATATTGGATTTTTAAATGTATTTTTATATCCTTGTTTTCCTCCAAAAAATAATGTTTTTTCTGCTAAACGAAAACTATCGGTTGCAACTATTTTAACTAAATCTTTTTCAAAAGAAAAATAAACTCCTGATATCTCTGGTCTAATTTGAGAAACACTAGCAATATTCACAACGCTCATTAATGCTTCTTTTAATTTTCCAGCGTTAATTTCTATAAAAAGATCTTTTCCAAAAGAAGGAATAATTGGAAAATCTTCAGCTGATAGTCCTTTAATTTGGGTTTTATAATTTTTCCCCTCAATTACCAAGGCTTTATTTTTTTCTTTAATGTTTATTTTTTCTTCACCTAAAGATCCAGCGACTTGGTTTAATAATTTAGCTGGAATAGCAATCTTCCCTTCTTTCTCAGTCTTACATAATCCCCACCATTGAATCCCTAATTCTAAATCAGTAGAAGATATTTTTAAAAAATTAGGCAAAGCTTCTATTAAAAGATTATCTAAAATTGGAAGGGTTAAGTTTCGGCCAGTAATTTTTTCTGTAAAGCCGATTCCTTTTTTTAATTCTTTGGTTAAAATAGTGAAGTTCATATAAGTATTAATATTTTATTTATTTAATTTATTTTTATTTTTATTAATTTTATTTTTATTGGGGATAATTTTTTTAAAAACCGATTAATCTTTTATTTTCAAATAAATATCAATTTTTTATTTTTGGAAAATATGGGGACAAGTTGAAAGATTTTTTGGGATGTATTTTTGGAAAAAACGGGGAAAAATTTTTTAGCAAAATTTTATATTTTTTAAAAATGGTTTTTTCCTGATTATACCCCCAAATTATAAATGAGTTTTTAACACTTTTTAAACATTTTAAGATCCATAAACTCTTTGTAAAATTAATTCTATTTCTTGGTGAATTTTTTCATCTTCGTCCCAAAGTTTTTCTACTAATTGGCAAGCGTGGATAACAGTTGTATGATCTTTTCCTCCAAATTTTCTTCCAATTTCTGAATAAGAAAGCCTTAACTCTTTTTTTAATAAAAACATTGCTATTTGCCTTGGTTTACTGAACTCTTTTTTTCGAGAAGAATAAAACATATTTCCGCTAGGGATATCATAAAATTGAGTAATTGTTTCTATTATTTTTTTGGGATTAGTAGCTTGGCTTGGAGAAATAATAATTGTTTTTAAAAGTTTTTTTGCGTCTTCTATGGTTGGATTTTTATTGGTTGATTTTTTAAAAATAATCAAACGGTTTAAAGCGCTTTCCAACTCTCTTACGTTTTTTTGAATGTTATTGGCAATAAAATCAACAACTTCTTTATTGAAAACTACCCCTTTTTCTTCTAATTTTTGTTTTAAAATAGCACTTCTAGTTTCAAAATCTGGAATACTAATATCAGCAATCATTCCTCCTTCAAAACGGGACTTTAATCTTTCTGTTATCGCAGGGATATTATTAGGATGCCGATCAGAAGAAAGAATAATTTGTTTGTTTTTTTGGTATAAAGAATTAAAAGTATGGAAGAATTCTTCTTGAGTCTTATCTTTGCCGGCGATAAACTGAATATCATCAACAATTAAAACATCAAGCTCTCGTAACGTTTTTTTTAATTCTTCCACATTATTATTTCGAATAGCGTTTACGATAATAGAAATTAATTTTTCAGCCGGAATATAGCGGACCATTTTTTCGGAACAGTTTTCTTTTATTTTATTTCCAATAGCTTGGATTAGGTGGGTTTTTCCCAACCCCACTCCCCCATAAATAAACAAGGGATTGTAATTTTTACCAGGGTCTTCTACTACTGCTGTAGCGGCAGCATAAGCAATTTCATTAAAAGGACCAACAATAAAATTTTCAAAAGTATATTTAGGATTAAGGTTCGTTTCTTTATTTGTTTCCAATTCTGAAAAACCAAGCTGTTCTGTGAAATCATTTTCTTTTTCTGATTGTTTTTTAGAAGAAGATTGTTTTTTATCTATTTTTACTGCGCAAACAGAATAGGAAATAGTTTTAATGCTTGGATCAAGGTCTCGTAAAATTTTTAAAATATCTTTATTGTATTTTTGTTCGAGCCATTCCTTGCTAAAAGAATTTGGAACAGAAACAATTACATTATCTTTTTCAATTGCTGATATTTTTGTGTTGGCAAACCAAGTGGCAAAGTTAGCCGATGATATATTTAATTGAAGTTGGGCTAAAACAGCCTGCCATAATTGTTCTGCTTCCATAATTAATATAATGTTATATTTTATATTCATTATAATTTATTCAAGTCAATATAGCAAAAAAGCCTTATAAATAAAGGAAAAATAAACAGCTTGTTGAAAATCTGGGGATAAATTGTTAAGAAAATTACTTAGAAAAATTAAAACTAAAATTAAAAATAAAAGACTTTTTAGATAAAGTATTAAGAATTTTCTATCTTGACCGAAGCTAATAATATTGCTATATTTTAAATACTTATTATTAATATTATTAATCAATATGAGTGTTACCTATAATCCCAAGAAAAAGAAAAGACAAAAAACGCACGGATTTTTAACAAGATCAAAAACTTCCGGGGGGAAAAAAGTCATCAAAAAAAGAAGAGCAAAGAAAAGAGCAAAATTAACCGTTTAACGCACCCCGTGAAGACGGGATTTTTGTTATAGATGTTGCCTATTAAACACCGCTTAAAAAAGAAAAAAGATTTTGAAATAATTTTTAAGCAAGGGAAAAATATAAAAAACAAGCTGTTTTTTTTAAAATTTTTATCAACGCAAAATAATTATTCTCGAATCGGCATTATTGTTAGTAAGAAAATAGCAAAGCAAGCAGTAAAGCGAAATAAAATAAAGAGGCAGTTAAGGGCGGCTACCAAAAGAGCAATTGAAACTTTTTCTTCTAAAGTAGATATTATTATTATCGCTCTCCCCCCTATCAAAAAGGCGCGTTATCAAGAAATTGAGCAAAGTATTTCCACAGCATTTAAAAATATAATTTAAAAAAATGAATCCTATTACTATTATTTTTGATAATCTTCTTTATCAGCCAATGCTGAATATTTTAATTTGGATTTATGGATTAATTGGCAATTTTGGTGTAGCGATTATTGTTTTAACTTTAGTGATAAAACTTATTCTGCATCCTTTGAATAAAAAATCTATTCAATCGCAAAAAGCAATGGCAGAAATTCAGCCAAAAATGCAAGAAATCCAGAATAAATATAAAAACGACAAAGAAAAACAAGCTTTAGAGTTAATGAATCTTTACAAAAAAGAAAACTTTAATCCTTTTGCTGGAATATTTTTATTATTTTTACAAATCCCGATTTTAATAGCGCTTTTTTATGTGGTTAAAAACGGCATTGACGTTTCTCAAATTGGGAACTCTCTTTATTCATTTATAAAACTTCCAGAATTCATCTACCCTTATTTATTAAATATTAATGGCTATGAAATTTTGGATTTAAGTAAGCCAAATATTTATCTTACTGCCCTAACTGCAGGCGCTCAGTATTTACAAATTAAAACAGCCACGCCACCAGCTCCAACAAAAACAAAAGAAGGAGAAAGCAACATGACAGAAGTTTCTAATATGATGCAAAAACAAATGGTATTTTTTATGCCCCTTCTGACCTTTTTTGTTCTTTTTAGCCTTCCCTCAGCAATGGGACTTTATTGGGTTATTTCAACCTTGATTTCTATTTTTGAACAAAAACAATTATTAAAAAAGAAATAATATGATTTTAGACCAATCCCGCTTTTCTTTTAAAGACTCAATCGGATCCGAAGAAGAAAAAATAATTGAAAATATAATTTTAGATTTTTTTGATGCTGCTGGATATGAAGCGGAAATTCAAAGCATTAATTTAAAACACGAAGGAGAAAATAATGTTTTGCGTGTAAATTTAAATACCGGAGATGCTCAAATGCTGATTGGAAAACAAGGCATGGTTTTGTCAGATATCCAATTATTGATTAGAAAAATATTAAAAAAAGCATTAAACCAAGAAATATTTTTAAATTTAGATATTGATAATTATAAAAAGAAAAAAGAAGAATATTTAAGAGATTTAGCCGAAGATATTGCCGACGAAGCTGTTTTTACAAAAAAAATAAAAGAAATTCCAATGCCCTCTCCTTTTGATAGAAGGATTGTTCATTTAGAGCTATCAAAAAGAGATGATGTTGTAGTTGAAAGTGTTGGCGAAGGAGAAGAAAGGCATATTATCGTAAAACCAAAAACAGAATAGTTAATTAAATTAAAATCGCCCTTTCTGGGGCGGTTTTTTGTTAAGACAATCCATTAGTTTGACGAGACAAACGATCTTTTGCTTCTTTTATTTTTAAAACTTCTTCTGGATTAGTGGTAATAATTTGGTCTTCGGTATATGAAGCTCGAATAGCAATAGCAACATGTTTTTGTCCTGCGAAAAAAATACCCTCCCCCACCGGGGTTTCTAAAAGAAGATATTTTTCTTGATCAGTTAAATTAAATGTTTTTTGGACTAAATCAATACTAGCGGGACTTTGTTTTAATAATAATTGAATTGAGGAATTTGTAATAATCGGCTTGCCATAAGCAGAACTCATAAAATCAGAAACATCTTGAGTGATTGTTGTTACCCCTAGCCAATATTTTCGGGAACGTTTACACATTCCAAAAAGAAAAGAGGCGCCGTCTTCTTCTTTCATCATCCACCAAGCCTCATCAACAACCAAGATTCTTTTTTTGAAAGTGGTACGAACAGCATTCCAAATATAACGCATAACAATAAACATAGCGATTGGCCTTAATTCATCTTCCATGTCTCGAATCCCAAAAACAACCAAATGTTTATCCATGTCTACATTTGAGTAAGCATTAAAAAAAGACGAATAAGTACCACGAGTGAATTTTCTTAATCTTTCTGATAAAGAATCAGCATTTTCCATTGTTTCTAAAACCGATTCCAAGTCTGATAAAAGAGGGACGTTTTCTTTCCATTTTTTAGGGTCAGAGCTAATAGTAATGTCTTTAGCAGCATAAGTAGCCATAATCGCTTGATCCATAATTGCGTCTTCTTCTGGAGTCATTCCACCGAGCATTATTCTCATTAATCCAACCAAGTTAATAACATTGCCCCGAAGTACGTCTTCTGGAGTTTCCCCTTCCATCATATCAGGCAAATCAAAAGGATTGATATGGCTATCAGAACTTAAAGATATTCGGAAAAAAGATCCTCCAACAGCTTCAGCTAAGGGCTTGTACTCATTTTCTGGATCAATGATAATACATTCCGTGCCCATCATCATTGATCTTAAAATTTCCAATTTTACAGCATAAGATTTTCCAGATCCAGCTTTTGCAAAAATAACCATATTTGGATTTTCCATACTAAAGCGATCAAATAAAACCAAAGAGCTATTATGTTTATTAATTCCAAAAAGAATTCCTTCATTACTACTTAAATCAAAAGAAATAAAAGGAAACAAACTTGATAAAGGAGAGGTATTAAGAGTGTTGTGGATATTTAAAAGATCTTGGCCATAAGGAAAACAAGAAATAAGACCTTCTTTTTGTTGGAAAAGCGCAGGCTTTATATAAATAAGACGAGACTCGAGCATTGATCTTAGATTTGTTTCTACAAATTCTAATTGTTTTTTATCGTCTACATATACAGTGATATAAAGCCCAAATTTAAACATTTTTTCTTGAGCTGTTTGTAAACTGTCGCGCAAATCTTCCAGGTCTTGAAAGGCAGTTTCCAAGGCAGGATCTCTAACCAATCCTTTTTCTTGCCTTTCAATAATTTCTGATTGAACCTCGGTGACACTTTTCCTTAGTTGTTTTAAAATTTCTCCAGTTTCAATAGGGTGGAAATAAAAAGATAAATCAAAAGGGACATCCATATTAATTACCGGAGCAATCCAGCCCATATTTAGATAACGCGGATAAGAAAAAACAAAGTATGTTTTACTATATTTTTCTTCAAGCTGAACATAATTTTGAGCAACCTCAATTGAAGACGGAGCAATAATGTCTTTAAAATCAGTTACTTCGGTTTCAAATAATTTTTTCTTTTTTTCTTCTTTTTTTGCGCCAAATAGGGCCATAAATTTTTTTTAAGTAATTATTTCTGGGGGCAGTTCTGGGTAGTATCCCATTTCCGCTTGTTTTGGATGATGTAATGACCAAAGCAATTCCAATACCTCTTCTGATCCCATTGCTGCTGATTTTAACCCGCAACGTCGAAGCCCCAAAGCAACATATTCAATTCTTTGCAAGAGCTGATATTTTCCTTTTTGGAAAAAATCTTCAGTGAGAGCTGATTGAGACACTGGTTTTCCTCCCAGATTTTGAGCAGCTGAAGAAGTAGAAAGCTCTAAAAGAGGATAATAAGGGATAACCACATAAAAGCTTTTATTCATAATAGACCCATCTGCTACCAGATCTTCAATAAATTTTCGATAATCTGCAGTTTGAATTTTTAATAATTCGTTTTTTTGTTTTGACTCTAATTCTTTTATTTTATCAATATATCCAGTAATGTTTACTTTTCGCGAACTAACTATCATTTGGCAGGAAAAATCCAAAGAATTAAGAAAATTTTGAAAATTAAAAATAATCGCCCCCTGTTCTTCTTCAGACTTTAAAGCAAAATTAATAGAAGAAACAATGAGCATCCCCCTCATTGATTGGTCATTCATTATCATAATCCCCTCGCGGATTTGTTTAATTGGAATAAATTGTTGCGTGGGAGTAGCCATAAAAATTATTTTTCAAAATCTATTTTTTTAATTAAGTTTTCTATTTTTCCGGTTTCTTTTATTTTTAAAGGAGATGGTTTTTCTTGAAGTTTTGCTTCGGCCAATCTTTTTTCTTTTGGCGAAGAAAGAAATACAGGAGATTGTTTTCTTTTCCAAAGGAATAATTTATTATTTAATGTGTAGGTAGTAAAATTTTTTCCCACCTTAGCTACTCCCAATCCTTCTATTTTTATAAAAGCAAGGGCAAAGGCAATTCCAAAAAGTAAAACAGTGATTATAACATATAAAGTTAAATGGTTTTTTGACATTAAAAAATATAAAAAAAAAGAAATTCCAAAAGCTGTACCAACAAACATAGTTTGGCTTAGAGTAAGCGGCCCTAATATTTTCGGGTCATGTTCGATAAATTGTGGCACTCGAAAATCCATAAATTAGAATATTGATATTTTATTTATTTTATCAAAATATTTTTAATATTTAAAGCGGAGCTTCGCGATAAGGATCAGAATAATCATTTTTAATATTGAAAGTATTCTTTGATTCAGATATTGGAGTTGGTTTAGGGATGTTTGGCTCAGAGTCTGGTTTTTTAAAAGACGAATCAGAACTTGAAAAATCTGAAGAACTTTCTTTATCAATTTTTTCTCGATAAGAAGACTGGTTATTTAAAATATTTTTATTTTTAATTTCCGTGTTTAGAGTCGGCTCTGTTAATTCTGTAAAATCAATACTAGAAGTGCTAGGCTTTTTCACTTCTTCTAAATTTTTATCGCTAAGGTCAATCCGAGACTCTTCTTTTTTGGTAAAGCTTTTAACTGAAACAGAAGTTTTTGGTTTTTTTTCTTTAATTAAAGACAAAAAAGATTTTAAAGATTTTATGATGGGAAATTTGATTTTTCCGCTCCCTCCTTGGAGCTGAACATCTTCTTCTTTGTTATTCAGGCTTTGAGCTTCTGATTCTAAAAGAGAAGATTTTTTATCTTCAGGGATTTCTTCGGGAATAAATTTATCTAAATCAGGAATTGTTTTTTTGCCTGTTTTTTGTTCTTCTAGTCGTGATAAGGCCAAGCGCAAATGTTTGAAAATGCTGAAATTTATTTCTTGGGTTATTTTATTGGCTAAAAATTCATTAATATTTAATTCTAATTCCAAAGTAACTCCAAAATCTTTGAGAGACAAAAGACCCATTAAAACTCGACCAGTATATTTAGCAACAATAGAAGTCTGATCTTCGTCCAATCCTAAACGGCTACAAATATTATAAATAATTTGGTTGTTTTTTTCATCAAAAACAGCTTCTTTTAATTCTTCGGGCAGGGTTTTATAGGTTTCCCAAAAAAATTCTTTAGTGTACTCTTCCATATATTGATTATTTTAACACAAATCATTATTAAGAATCAACTTATTTTTAAATTATTTTTAAAAAAGAAAATTAAAATAATTATTTAGAAAAAACAAATCTTTATTACATATTGACAAATATAATCAAGTAGTTTATAATTATAATAATCCCCTATTGTATTTAGGGGCGTACCTTAACAATTAACAGGTGATGAAAATGGTTTTCTGGAAAAAAGAAAAAAAAGAAGAAGTAAAACGAACAGCTGAAGAACAACTACAAAGCTATCAGCAAAAAAGAAAACAAGCCCGCAATAAGGGATTGGTAATTATGATTTTTGCTGTAATTTTTGGAATTGCTTTAATCGCAATGTCTACTTCTAATGTTTTTTCTCTCATTGGAGCAACAGCCGCAGCGATTTTGATTGTAGTATTTTTTGTTTTTTTAGTGCTTTATTTTATCTGGGCAAAACACGACATCTTAACTTGCAATGTCAATGAAGGATATTGCAAAGTTATTGTAGTGGGAGATAAGTTCAAAAGAATTGTTTTTAACCACAAAGGCAAAGCAATGAATAAAGATTGGGAAATCGTGGAAGAAAATAGTCCTAATGCATATTACAAAGATAAAAGTACTTTAGGTATGCATACAATTTGGCCTTTATTTTTCGGCAAGGTTTATACCCACATCTTAGCCTGGCGGAAATATGATTTTTTGAAAAAAGCTCCAATTGACAGGAGAGAGTTGTTAACTCAAACAAGCTTGATGGATTATCCATATTATATCGAAACCCTTCAGGCTGAAGACAAAGACCGGGCTCCGCTTGATCTATTTACAGTAGTAACAATGCGGATAGTTAATCCGTATAAAGCTTTGTTTAAAATTACTACTGAGTGGATTGAGGTTGCTACTCCAAAAATACAGGGCACTTATGTGGCTTACATCAAACTGCACTCCTTTCAGGAAATGCTGGAAAATGTGAAGTCGCTTGGCGACAGCATTTTTGAAGAAATGAAACAGTCGGGGGGTATTTTTGAAGAGCTTCGCGATATTTATGGAGTGGAAATAATCTCTATAGACGTAATAGAGATTATTGGTGGCGACAAAGACATGCAAGCAGCGATTAAAGCAAATGCTGTCGCCAAGCTTCGAAAAGATGCCACTATAACTGATGCCGAAGCAGCGGCCAAGAAAAAAGTAATAGATTCTGAGGCCGAGATGCAAGCTCGAGCTAATAA
Organism: Minisyncoccota bacterium; assembly: GCA_041649435.1. Taxonomy (GTDB): domain Bacteria; phylum Patescibacteriota; class Minisyncoccia; order Minisyncoccales; family Minisyncoccaceae; genus UBA6220. Next base: position 61,342 of record JBAZNB010000003.1, read on the forward strand.
AACAGCGGGTCTCTTTATGACTTTAATTTCAGGAAGAACTGGTCTTTCTGAAGATAAAATAAAAGAGTGCATGACAGAGCACCCCCAAGAATTCCAAAAAACATATGGACCGGAAATTGAAGCTTGTAACAAGCTGGTTGAACAAATGGTGTCAGCTGAAGCTAATGGTCTGGTTCAAATTTTGACTAGTGGAAGTACTGGTTCATCAGGCGGAGGAGTGAACAATGACCTTATTGCTACGGTTGTTGGGATGCTCAAGGCAATGAACACTCCGGCTGTTTCTGGTAACTCTCTAAATAAAAGCGGAGGGAAATCACAAGCACAATCAGAACCAACAAAACAAAACCCTTCAGAAGAAAAGAAACTTACGAAGGAAGAAAAAAGGAAAAAATTTTTAAAAGATAATGGACTTGAAGAATACTAAGTCCATTTTTTATTACACTAATTCTTGCCCAATCCCTTTAGGCGTTATTTTCATTTTAGGGGTTGTATCTAATGCATCAGTCTCGTCGTCTATAGATAATTCTTTTAGAACGTAATCATTTTTAATTAATTTAGCGGATATCTCTTCTGCTGCTTCTCTAGTAAGATTTAAATTTTTAATAAGATTATTTACAACCTCAGCCGTTGATATTTTTTTATATTTCAAATCTAGGATTATTTTATATAAAATTAAAGACGCCAAGTTTTTTTGAGAAGACATTTTGAAAAATAGCCTCTCTCTCGCTGTTTTAAAAGACGATAAATTATTACGAATATTTTCGTCTATATCTTCAAGTCGGTATTGGCTAACTAAGTCTTCTATTAAGTTGTATATTTCATCTAGCATATTATTGTGCGTTATGGATTAGATTGTATATATAAAATATTATCTATAAAGTTGTCTATTTGACGTTGGAATTCATCTCTCTCTTGTTGCGTCGTCGCAGCTCGCATTTGGGTTAACAAATGATTATAGTGAGCATTAATATTTGCTTGGTTCTGTTGTCCCCCGAGTCTTCTTAAGTTGTTGACTTGAGCTGGAGACCCATCTTCAATCGTTCTCCTAATTTGTCTTTCATTTGCATGAGTTAAGACATCCAAAGAATTAAGAGACTCTGCTCGAACTGTTTCTTGGAATTTTCTAGCCGACATCCCTTGGATTGTCTGTTGGGTTGTTTGTCCATTAATCCTTAAGGATAACTCTGGAGCATATTCTGCAATTTTATTTAGGTCGGCGCCTCTTCTTCTTAATTCAACGTGATTTGCGGCAATCCAATTAATTTCAGCATCTGTTATGGCGGCATCTTCTCCTCTGTCCACAGCAGAAATAATTCCAGCTATTTTTTCTTGCCTACTTTCAACAGAGATCGCATTTTGTTGAGTAATTCTTTGCAATTCGGCCGCTTCTATATTTTTATAAGACGAAACTAAATTATTAATTTCTTTTTGTTCCTCTTGAGTTGCGCTTCCAGCTGGAGCCACACCAAGAGGTTCTTTTACATTTCTTGTATACCAGCGGTTAATTTGGCTTTCGGCTGATTTTCCTTGAGTAAGGCCACCTTTTAGGCCTCCTCTTAATGCTCCCCCAGCGCCACCTACAGCAGAGGAAAAAGCTGAAGAAACTCGTCCCCCTCCTTCAGCTCGGCTTTGAGTCCATTGATTTGATATTCCCGACCCAGCTCCAACAGCAGCACCGATAGCCGCTCCCCCAATTACCCCCTTAGTAGTTCCAATTGCTTTATTGGCCAAACCTTTTATTTTCCCGCCTACTGGACCGCCTGAATCAAGAGTAATAAAAAATCCAAGAATTAAGACAATAAAAGGAATAAGATAAGCAAAAAGCAAACCCAATGTTCCATTTAAAACATTTCCTGTCGGAGGATTAATAATTTGACTGGAATCTGTGGCAATTTGAAACATTATTAGATTTGATAAAAAAATAGTTCCAGCGGCCGGGATTCCCAAAAAACACCATTGAAGAAAATCATCCCACCAACCATCCCAAGTGCAAATTCTGGGAAAAATTTTTAAAAAATATTTTGATTCTGGTAAAACCTTGGTGGCAAAAGCAACAGGAGATAAAATCACTAAAATCCAAAGCATAACAATTCTTACCAAAAGCAGTAAAGCAAAAAGCAAATAAATTACACTGGCAAAAATAGCAAAAATCGTGAGAACAAATAAAGTTGGAATATCGGCCGAATTAAAAGTTGTCATTTTTTCAGACAAAAGATTGACAAAAGTAGGAGGAACCCCACCCTTCAAAAGAAGATCCATTATCATTGTCGCAAGGTCAATAATTAATCCGCAGAATACTGGAGTAAAATTTATTAGAGCTGCAATTAAAATAAAATTAACTAAAGTTTTTTTTGCTCGAGTTTCTTGGTAGCCAAGGATTATACTAAGCGCGATTATAACTAATCCAAAAATAAGGACAACGTTGGCCAAATTTCTTACAAAACCCCAGCCAGTGGAAACAATCACATTGTCTGCTCCAGTAAAAGAAACAGCTAAAAAATTTCCACTTGCTACCCAAGTTAATAAATCAAGGGATACATTTAAAATATAAAGCGGAACAGTCATTAATAACCCAAAAATAGCGCCCAATAAAGCTTCGCCTAAAGAATCTTTTACGTTACTTAAAAAATTAAATGGATTTAAATCTGATAATTCAAAAGCAGAGGCAAAAAAAGGGAAAAATAAAAAAGAAATAAAAACAAAGCAAAAAAACGCAATTATTGTTTTATGAGAAAATATTTTTTTGAAAAATTTCATATTTACTTGTGCATTAGTGAATGTTATAATTATTATAACATTAATTGAATTTTTGGTAAATTACAAAATTATGAAGGCCAATTTAAGAGCAAGCCCTGAAACTATTATGATCCTTCCTTTGGCAATAATGGGAGATTTGATCGGAATCATCCTGCTTTTATTTGGGCTAGACGATTGCGGAATAACAGACTTAGTAATAACACCAATTTTAACAATTTGGATTATGATAAAAAGAAAAGATCCAACAATAATGAAAAAAGTTTTATTCCGTTTACTTGGTTATGGCACAATAGAGCTTATCCCCTATTTGGGAGGAATTTTCCCAGGGTATAGCTTAATCGTGATTCAAACTATTTTGCAGACTCAAAAAGCGGAAAAAGATTCAGAAGAAATTATTTTAGAATAATAAAACAAGGATTATCGCGTGAAGAAAAAAATGAAAAAAAATAAAAAAATTGGATTAATTATTTTAGGATTATTTTTTTTAATTCCGTTAACTGTTTTTGGCGCCCTAGAAAATACCTATCCTTCTCTTCCAGGATTTTCTCCAGAAGAAGGAACAGGGCTGTTGGTTTATTTTTTTAATTTTTTGGTTTATTCCGGAGGAATAGTGGCTGTCTCAGTAATTATTTATCAAGGAATAACCATTTTTTTATCCAAAGGAAATGTAGCAAAAATAAATGAAGCTAAAGATAGAATTAAGGCGGTATTTTTAGGGTTAACAATTCTTTTAGGCGCTTATTTTATTTTAATGTTTATTAATCCTGATTTAACAAAAATTAATCTTCCAATCTTAGAATACGGCGAAAAAATTTTTTCGAATAATAAAGAATTCGAATCAAAAGATGTTGTTTATAAAGAAATTGCCTTGGGAGCAATTATCGAAGCAATTTTGATGCCGTCTTCGACAGCTGAAAATCAATATTTTAATTATTCCCAACTTAACAAAAAAACAGAAGAAAAATGTTATTTATATGACGAAGAAGGAAACACAATTGATCGCAATAATGATGGCGAAATTAACAACCAAGATATGGTTGAGGGAATGGACTTGTCTGTTTGTATGGATAATTTACTAAGAGCAACAATTGCAAAAATTAGCTGGTTTAACGGCAATCAATCAATTTGTAATGGTGCGATTGCTAATACAGAAGGCCCGATTAATGCTTTGAAAAAATTTATTAGGACAGGATGTACTTGTGAGCCTTGCACTAAATGGCCAGATAAAACATTCCCAGAAACAAACTGGCCGCAAGGGTGTAAAACAACAGATACAAAAGTTACTTGCTATGACAATGACGGATCAAGCTATGAAATAGATGGAACTTATTGTGACTGGAAGTGTAAGTGCTGTGGAGAGCCTCGGGGAAGTGATATTGGCTGCCAAGATCAACCTTCTAGTCCATTTTATTTGGAAAATGTTTATATCAACCACGATCCTTGTACAAATCGTCAACAGATTGATTGTGCTCGGCAAGAAATGAATTTTAGAATTTACGGCAAAGGATTGGATTTGGGATTAAAATGCGCTGGGATTTATGAATACAGTCCAGACATTGCCCCTTTTATCGATGAAGAAACTAATACTTTAAAAATAATTGAAAAAACAGCACCAGATGGAAAAATATATAAAGCTCAATTCTTAACTTTTACCGGCGCAGTTGAAAGCAGTGTTCTCAATAGAATCGAAAGCTTTAAGTCGTATTTCAATAATCGGTTAGCAGAACTACAAATTGCTAAAAATTTTATTAATGCCGATAAAACAAAAAATATTTTATCTTTAGCTGAATTTCAAAATCTCCAAGAAACTAGTTCTGAAAATGTGGTTAAAGAACCTTTGATTACCGGCTACGATCCCTCAACTTACCATTCTTTTGTTTGTAAAAAATATAATATTAATAATGTTTGCGTTCAAGGAGAGTTGGTAAAATTAAAAGAATCAGGATACGCTTTTTTGCCTGGACAAAATTATGAATCTTTTCCTACTCAAGGAGAGGGCCAAGTGCCAGCAACTTCCCCAAGCTCGGAAATTGACAATACTAAATATACAAGCGATAAATATGCTTTTGGCTGGCCATTTACAGCAAAAAGAATTTGGAATAATAAATTAGGAAAAACAGCTCTAAAAAGCGATTTATATAATACTGGAGACCCTGATACCTTATATATTTTATCTTATCCAGGAACAACTGATCCAAACAAATATCCAGCTTCTGCTCGGGCCGGAATTATTGATAATTCCCCTACCAATAATCAATGCACCTTAAAAGATTCGGAAAAAACAGATAAAGAACAAATTGAAAAAGGAACAGCAGTTTCTAATATTCCGATTGGACAATTAACTGACAACATGACTGAATATGTAGAACAAATAAATTTAATTTTAGACAACACAGTTGATGAAGTAAATAATGTGATTGATTCTGCTGATCAGCTAGCTAATTATTTACCAGAACATTGCAGCTGTTCTTCTGGCTGTGGAAATACCAATATTTGCGAACCTCAACTTGGACCAACCTGCGCCGAGCCATTTCAAGTTTGCGGAGCGCCTCCTTGCACGGATTGCGAAACATCGGAACAAGTTGTTTGTGAATTTGGATGTCTTGATTGCGGAGCAACTCAAGCAATAGATTCAGCAAGATATTATTGCGTAAGAGATGGATCTCCTACGGGAGAATGGTCAGCTGCTAGAAATTATGATTTTGATGCTGCCGGGGTATTAAATCCATTTAATTATATGCCTTCGCAAGAAGGATGTTATGTTTCTAATCCGGCGAATAATTATACATCATTTTATTTATTAAAAAATCCTTTTCTTATAATTGGTGGAGAGCATTGCGGATGCGAACAAGGATTATCATATCTAATAAGAGATGCTCTTGATGGTGCTCATGAATGCAATACTTTGGTTTATGGCAGTTCACTAGAAGGTTCTTTTGGAGCAGTTTGCACCACAAATGATGTTCAAAAAATATTAAATAATTATGAATATCGGTATGACAAGCAATTATTAGAATCAGGATATATTTGTACTTGTGCTCATAATATTGGTTCAACCCAATGCTATAATCCAATAAATAATGAACCATTAAATTGCACACTAAATCAATTAAACGATGAAGAGTTTACAACAGATAGCGATTGTTATCAATTATTAGAAAAATCAATTGCTGGTGATTGTATAAAAAATGCCAAAACAGTCACAAATTTAGGCGGCTTTTGGGATATTGCTTCTTGTAATGGAAAAACTATTAGAATAACCCCAAAATATACTTCTAATATTATCTCTTGCGAAGAGGGTTATACAAACTTAACCGAAGAAGAAAGAATTTTAATCGAAGATAATTATAGTCAAGAAATTACTTGGCTTAATGAGCTTGGCAAAGGACAAGACGAATTGACTTATAGCGGTTTAGATTGTTGTGGTCTTTATGTAGGGAATACTAATGAACTTCAAGCAAATATTGATAATTTAATGTCTAATATTCCGAGCGGATTTAATACCGAATGTTCGATTGATTTTGAAACAGGACAATCATCAATTAAAATTAGTCGAAAAGTTGATTTGAGCGGACCAATTATTCGGCCAGAAAAAATAAAAGATAATCAAGCTTATTATGTTTGTCCATATAATGAAATCAAAACCCAGCAATCCAGAATTTATAAAAGAGTGGGAGATCCTTCTTGGGTTGGATTAGAAGATTTAACCACAGATCAAGCATGCTTGGATGATGTTCCTGGATTTTTACAAAGGATAGAGCAATGGCGAGAAAGATTGTGGAATTATCAAAATGCAATAGATTTATCCCCTATTGATGTTAATCGATTTACTTTATTAGATTTATTAAATGTTACTCGTTCACGTTTTCATCAGTGTATTCAGGGATATGGCCAGCAATATAAGCCGGCTGCGACCACGGTTTACTTATTTACTTGCGAAGAAGGAATTGATGCTCAAAACTTAGGGGCTTATCGTATCTATCCAGAATTTCCATTAACCAATTCATTTTTATCAGAAACAAAATCAGAATCTCAATGGGGATGCTATCCTTTGAATAGTTCAGTTCTCAACGCTCAAGAAAGAAAAAATTGTTTTGAAAATAAAAATAAAAAAGGAGTTGACGGATGTCAATCAATTTTACAAGAATATAATTTAATAAATGATTTTTATTGCTGTTCTGGATCTCAATAATTAAATTATGAAAAAAACAATTATCAAAACAATATTATTAGTTTGTCTTTTTTGGCCAAAATCAGTTTTGGGAGCTTTGGAAAATATTTATCCCCCTATTCCGATTTCTTTGAATAAAACCTTAACAATTACTGCCAGCAGCAATGCGACAGAATATCTTTTATATTTATTTGCTTTTTTTTCTGGCCTGGGCACAATTATTGCTTTAGGAGCCATGATTTGGGCTGGGGTAGAAATGATTCTTTCACATGGCAATCCTCAAAAGTTTTCTGAGGCTAAATCCAAGGCTCAAAACGCTTTGATTGGACTATTAATTTTATTTGGAGCTTATCTTATTTTAAATGTTGTGAATTCAGAAATAAAAAATGTAAAAGTAGAACAAATTGATTGCAATCAGGAGGATATTTGTGTTGCTCGTTATTTTTTGGGAAGTGAAAATCAAAAAATAAGCTATTCTTCGTCTCTTCCTGATAGTCCTAATTTAGATTTAAAATCAAATGAGGTAATGGTAATTAAAAGATTTAAAGGATTAAAAGAGATTTGGGGATTTCCTGAGCTTGATTTTCAAGGAACTCCGTTTTTAATTCAAGGATATCGAAACGACGATGAATCAGATTTGAATAATGATTTGCCAGCAGAAATAACCATTGATAGTTCTGTTAAATCCGTTAGAGCCTATATTAAACAACCAGGAATATATTTATATGATGGATTAAATTATCAAGCTAGCAAGATCCCTCCCCTATTTTTAAGAAATAGCACTGTTGATTTGGGAGAATTTAAAAATAAAATAAAATCAATTCAAATTTTTAATGAACCAAATTTTAAATATTATGCTGTGGTTTTTGCCATAGAAAAATATAATGATAGTTATGATTATAATTTTTATCCCCAATCTCCCAGCTCAGATTGCAGCGATGTGATTGAAGAAAGCGATTCGTCTTTTTCTGGGCCGAGCGGATCCATTTTAATTTTTAAGAGCTCGGATTCTTTTTTAGCAAAAAATCATAATCCAGGCATAACTTTTTATAATACTTTAAATTGCTATATCCCACTGGGCTCGGTATCTGGTCAATTAAGCGAGTGTTCGGCCCCGTTTCAAGGATTATTTAAACTACAAACAATTCCAATTTCAAATTGCTCTGGAATATCTGCTGGAGATGTTTTGTCTGTTAGACTCTCAGAAGAATCGGGAGTTTTGATGATTGCAGAATCATCTGGAAAAAGATATTGTAATTTTTTTGACATTGATAGTGTAAATATTGTTAGTGGTAATTGTATCAGCGATAATATATTCTTTCGAAAAGCAGAAATTAATAATTTTATAATTATCCCTTATGAAAAAAAATTATAATAAAAATATAATATGAAAAAATTATCAATAATTATTTTTACAGTACTTTTGTTTACGGGTTTTTTAATTCAACCCTGTTTTGCTTTAGAGATTCAATATCCGGAAATAACCACCATAGATGGCCAAAAAATAACAATTACGGATGAATCTTCTCCAGACCAGTACGTAATTTATGTATTTTATATTTTAATAAGCCTGGGGGCAGTGATTGCTTTTATTGTTTTAGTAATGGCTGGATTTAATTTTTTAAACAGCGGAGGGTTGCCGACAAAAATAAGCTCTGCAAGAAATCAAGCTCTAGGCGCTTTTGTTGGACTTGTTGTTTTGTTCTCTTGCCATTTAATTCTAAATACAATTAATAAATCTTTAGTTAATACTCCTGTTAAAGCAATAGACTGCAAAGATGTTCCAATTTGCGTAGCGTTTACTAGGATAGCAAACGAAAAATCGAAAACAACAGTGGAAATGGCTATTCAGACAGCTAATGATAATTTATTGTTACAAGAAGGAGAAAGTATTGTTATTAAAAAGTATGATAATTTAAAAGAAATTTGGGGGTTTCTTGATTCAGGATTTAGAGGCACGCCAATTAAAATTTTTCCTGATCCCAATAATCCAGAGGCAGAGGCAAAAGACTTGGCTCTTAGTCCTACAGCTGATGGCACAAATTTAAAATCTTATAAAATAATCGAAAAAAGAGAAGGAATTTATCTGTATGATAGACCCAATTTTGAAGTTGGTGATGGATCTATTGCCCCGTTTTTTTTAGCTGGCAATGTAAGCGATTTTTCTAAAACCAATCCTGATTTTTTTCGTAAAACCCAATCAATTCAAGTAGTTGCTCCACGGTTTACTCCTGCCGATCCTGAAAATCAAGTTGGTCATTTGGGAACTACACCAGGAGCAGTATTTTTTTCTGAACCAGAATTTAGAGGAACATGTTTGGAGTTTTTTCCAACTGCGGGAACAGAAACTGGATTGAATGATTTAAATCAAGAAGGGCAATTAGGAAAACCATTAATCCCTTTTGGTTATAATGTAAGCTCGGCAATTACTTTTAAATATACTACAACTGGGAGTGCGGCAGTTAATGGGGTTGTTACTTTTTATAATACACTGAATTGTCAAAAAAATGAGGCTATTCCTGAACAAAAATCTTGTGAGCAAGAAATTTATGAAAATCCGTGGGGAATATATTTAAACTCAGCTTGTGGGCAAGATTTTAAAATAAAATCATTTAAAATTAATGGTCCAGTAGGAGTGGTTTTAGTTGAAGGAAATAAATGCCAATATTTTGATAAAAAAGATTTTTGTTCAGGTAATTGTGTTTGTTCAATTTTAGAAACCAGTGTTAGTAATCCTGACATTTTCGAACTCTTGCCAATAGATTAATTTTATGAAAAAAAACATTTTATTATTTTTATTTATTTCAATTCTTTTTTGCGCTAATAGCGTTTTAGCTTTGGAAATTTCCTATCCCACAATCGGTGGAGTATCTTTGCCTCCTAATCCTACGTTTACAAATTATTTTATTTATTTTTTTAATTTTGCTTTATTCGTTGGAATGGTGGCGGCTAGTTTTGTTTTGATTTTTGGAGCAATATCATATTTTCTTTCTAAAGGAGAAATTGGGAAAATAGAAAAAGCAAAAAGAGAAATCATAAGGTCTTTTATCGGGCTTGTTGTTTTATTTGGATCAGTAATGATATTAAATACGATTAATTCTGGAATTAATAAAAATACTTTAGAAAGTTTGAACCCTGAAAAATATTCTGGAGGAATAATTTTACAATATGAAAACGGCCGAGAACAAAACATTGCTGGCGACATGACCGAAACGCCTTATAATGTAGGCGGAATTAAATGGCTTTCCGCAGAATCGGAATTACCGAGAATATTTGTTTTTCCGCAAAAAGATTTTTCTGGCAACCCCCAAGAAATTATGAACGGAAACAGTGTTTTTATTGCTAAAGGAAGTTCAATTTCTTTTGATTGGCAACGTCCCGGAGTTTATCTTTATAATGCGCTTGATTATCAGTTAGAAAACAGAAGGTCGCCATTATATTTATTAAATAGCCAGCCAGCCTTAGGAAATAATGGATTTGATAAAAAAACCGCTTCGATAAAAATAGTTCAGCCTTCGGAAAAAGGATTTGTAAAATACGGAGCCGTGCTTTTTTCCGGGGATAATTATACTGGAAAATGTTCTTGGGTAATGAATGATTTGCCAAATATTAATGAAGTTAGTCAGAGCAATCCTGAAGAAAATAGTGTTCGAATTAACGAAAGCGATGAGTTTTCTGGCATTGGCCAAGTATCTTCAATTTATGTTTTAAAAATTGATCCCGCCACTCCCCTTTCCGAGGTCGTGCTTTATAATGGTACAAATTGCGAATCAAAAGATTCTATTTGGAATGATGCCACCAAATCATTTCTTGAGCCGAATTATTGCGTTGTTCCAGAATATCAAAAAGAATTTAAATTTGAAATTTGCGAAACAATGCCTCAAAACGGAGATACTATTTTATCAGCGAAAATAAGCGAAGGTGCTGTTTTATTATTAAAAGACAAAGAAGGAAATTGCCAACTATTCAGGAAGCAAGGACTAAGCAATTGTATTACTTCTATTACTTATGGGAAGGTTTATGATATAGAAAATAGAGAAAAGACAAAACCTTTATATTTTACGATTTTACCGGGTAAATAATTTTAACTAAATTTTCCCACTCCTCTACTGATAAAGACTCTGCTCGGCGCAAATGATTAAAACCGTTTTCATTTAAGCGGTTTTTTAGTCTTTCTTTGTTTATTTTTAAACCCAATGACAAATTATTTAATAATTGTTTCCGCGGAGAGGAAAACCCAGCCTTAATGATTTTAAAAAAAACTTGGGCTTCTGGAGAATAAGATTTTTTAGTTTCTAAATTGATGATAGCGCTATCTATTTTCGGTCTTGGCCAAAAGCAGTTTTTAGAGACATAAAATAATATTTTTGGATTGGCGTAATATTGGACTGCCGCAGAAAGCAGGCTCATTTTGGGCGGAGCAGCAACAATTCTTTGAGCTACTTCTTTTTGAATCATTAAAGTAATGTTTTCTGGCTGTGGATTGGATTCTAAAAGAAGCCGAATTAATGGACCGGTAAGATAATATGGGATATTGGCAATAACCCGATAATGCCGGCCTAATTTTTTGATTGCCTCTGATTCTTTCCCTTGTTTTAATTCTTTAATAATATCAGAATTAAAAATTTCGATATTATTAATTTTTAAATTTTGGATTGTTTTTTTCAGCTCTTGGCTAAGATTATCATCTTTTTCAATTGCAATTACTTTATTAGCATAATAGGCAAGCAAAAAAGTTAAAGCTCCTTGGCCTGGTCCAACCTCTAAAATATTATCATTTTTAGTAATTCCAGCCGAGGCGATTATCTTATTAATAATGTTTTTATCTTGTAAAAAGTTTTGGCCAAGTGATTTTTTAGGCAAAATTAGGCTCGCAGAGCCCTTATTAAAGAACATTTTTTCAGTGGAAAAATTGCTTGACATGGGCTTAAAACAAGGTAAACTTAATAATACGTAGAAAGCATTGATTTAATGGTGAGAAATTATTATTTTATTTTTCAAGGCTTATTTTAAAGAAATTCCAAAAAATATCTTTTGCGCTGAAAATCCTTAAAAAATCAGGATTAGTGAAATATTTAAAAACCCCAAAGGGCCGATTTTTTTGTTTAATTGTCTTGACTTTATCAGTTTGGGGTCTTTTTGCTATTTTGCCCTTAAATAAAGAACAGGCTAATATTTTTGCTAAATCTTATAATAATTTTACCAATATTGAACCAGGAACACAAGCAGTGCCAAGCCTGATTATCGGGGGAAATAGTATTGTTAGCGCAGTGCCATCCCCTGTTTTTATTTCTTCTCAAAATTTAGGAGTATTACTAGTTGATGACACCAGCTCAGGAGATTCCAAATCTATTATTAAATATATAGTAGAAAAAGGAGAGACCCTTTCTGAAATTGCGGATAAATTCAATATTTCGATAGATACTATTCTTTTAACAAACGAATTAACAAGCAGTCGAATCGTTCCTGGCCAAGAATTAATGATTTTGCCTGTAAATGGCATAATGCATATGGTAGAAAAGGGAGAAACAGTAAAGTCTTTAGCTTTAACCTATAAAGCAAATGAAGAAGAAATTATTAATTTTAATGATTTATCAGAAAACGGAGATATTTACGTGGGAGATATATTAATCATTCCTGGAGGAAAAATGCCGATTAAGCAAGTGGCTAAACCACAAGTCAAAGATGTTTCTGGAGCAGGCTCAAACTCGCAAATAACTTTATCTGATTCTTATTTTATTGTTCCGGCCGTGGGAAAGATTTCTCAAGGAGCTCATTTCTCTTATATTTCTAATGGCCGAAGCTATTATAATGCTATAGATATTAGTAATGTTATTGGAACGCCGATTTTAGCAGCCGCTGGAGGAGAAATTCAAATCATGAAAAATGTTTGGCCTTATGGAAATTATATTACAATTGCTCATCCAAATGGCGTTGTAACCCTGTATGCCCATTTAAATTCGTTTGCCAAAGGATTAACTATAGGATCAACAGTTACCCAGGGCCAGATTATTGGATATATGGGCAATACGGGAAGAGTTATCAGTTTGGGAGGAAATGGATCCCATTTGCATTTTGATGTAAGAGGAACAACCAATCCTTTAACTAAATATAGAACAGGAACGAAAGTTTCTTACTAAAAAGAAAAAAACAAGCGCCTTCTGAGGCGTTTTTTTATTTTTTCCGATACATTAAAGCTTCGGAAATATGGGAAAAAAGAATTTTTTCTGAAGAATCCAAATCAGCAATAGTTCGAGCTACTTTTAAAACTCGATGATAGGCTCTGGGAGAAAGCTTACCAGAATCAACAGCTTGTTTTAAGAGACTTTTTGAATCATTATCAAAACTGCAAAAAGTTTTTATTTCCGGAATTTGCATTTCTGAATTTTTTAATATTTTTAAAGATTTAAATCTATCGGCTTGAATTTTTCGAGCAGTTTTTATTTTTTCTTTTAATTCTTTTTCTAAAGATTTATTTTCTTCAGCATTTAATTTGTCAAAATTTATCCGAGGAACATTAATAAACATATCAATTCTGTCCATTAAGGGGCCTGATAATTTTCGGCGATACATTTGAATTTGAGAGGCAGAACAAGTGCAAGCTTTTTCTGGATCTCCATAATAGCCGCAAGGGCAAGGATTGGCCGTGGCAATTAAAATAAATTGTGCCGGAAAGCTTATTTTTGTTTTTGCTCTTAAAATATTTATTTGGCCTTCTTCTAATGGCTGTCTTAAAGATTCTAAAACATCTCGGTGGAATTCCGGCAATTCATCTAAAGTTATTGTCCCTCAATAACTGATTACCCTCTGATATTGTGAGACCGACGTTAGCGTTGTTGTCCCACAATACTGGACTGGCCACTCCCACTAAGGCCGCTAAACCGTGAGAATTGGCTTGTTTTTCGGCATTAAAGTTCAATTCCACCTCGGCCTCTGCCTTTTTAGGATACACGATAACTCTTTTTACGAGAAGCCTTAGCGCCTCCTGTTGCTCGTCATAGGTCAGGCTATCCAGTTTTTTTGCCAGTCTTGCGTACTGACTTTCTATTAATTCGGCCATTTTCTTTACACCCTTTCGATCAAGTAGCCTGCGCTCAAGTCTCATTTTATCTTGTCTCAATTTATCCTCTTGCTCGCGACACTCTGTAACTGATTTTTTATAGTTTTCGTGGTCCATTCCCTCATCCTCCGAATAAATTTGACCGAGGCGGTACCTTTTTAATGTGAGTGACTTCAGGCTTTTATCAATTTGTTGTAAACGTTCCTCGGTGTCGTCCTTTGATATTCTTTCCTCATTGTATTTCCTTAGGCGCTCAAGTGTCAGCTCGGGCTTTTTGAGAATGTCTTTTATTTTATCCCAAATTGGGTAGAGGCGCGTTTCTGCTATCTGCTCACAAGCCGGGCACCTTTGCGTTGTACCGACTTCCATTTTGGTACACATTCCGTGGTAGTATTTTGATCCGTTGTTTCCGTCTTTCTTTGGTGGCTGGTATCCACCGAATAGCTTAAAACCACAGCTTCCGCAATAAATAATTTTTGAAAATAAATAATTTCTTTTCTGATTTCTCTTTGAAAATTCCCTGTTCCTCAAAAGCTGTTGAGTGCAGGCGTCAAAAACTTCCCTCGGTACAATTTCCGGTACTTTAATTTCTACCCATCCTGCGCGGTCTCTTAAAAGGTTCTCGTCAATCAAACTGGTCAAATTATTAAAAGGTCTTTTGTATTTTCGGTAGTAGGCGCTCCCTGTGTAAGTTTCGTTAGTTACAATTCTGCCAAGTGTTCTTTTATGCCAAACGTTTAATGTGTCTTTTTTGGACACCTTTCTACGTGGCAGGGGTATTTTCATACTATTTGCTCTTTTTTGTACTTCCCGAAGCGACAAGCGATCCTCTACAATCCAACGAAAAAATGTTTTAACCCATTTCGCTTCCTCGGGTACTACTTTCAATTTTTGAGTTTCGTCGTCTACTCTGTAACCATAAGGTGGAACGCCTGTTACCCATTTTCCGTCTTTAGCGGCTGAAATTCTGCCATTCGTTGTTCTCTCTCGGATCGTGTCTCTTTCCATCTCAGCGATAATTGAAAGAAAGCCAACCATTCCTTTCCCGTACACAGTGGTTGTATCAAATGATTCAGTTACTGATTTGAATTCCATTTTCCATTCGCGGAATTCTTTTAGGGTGTTTAATAAAAGAGTGGCGTCTCTGAAAAGTCTATCAAGTCTATAAACAAGAATGATATCAAACTCGCGGTTTTTCGCGTCTGCAAATAATTTTAATGCCCCGGGCCGTTCTGATGCTGATAATGAGCCGGAAAAACCCTCATCGCGATAAATGTGTTTTTCGTCGAGGGTGTAGTCGTTTGCAATAGCAAACGCTTTTAATTTTTCCTCTTGAACAGCAAGCCCGTACCCAGTTGTGGCCTGCTCATTGGTGGATACTCTTAAATAAATTGCGGCTCTTAGTCTTTTGTTTGGTGTGTTGTTCATAATTTTAGTTTAATTTTAATAATAATTTGTGGATGATGTCCCTACTACACATATGCCAATTAAATCGATATAAGTAAAGCGTCATTTGCAGAATTTGTCGTATTTGCCGGGAGTGACGGGAATATAGTTTGAAAATTTTGTTTGATTATTGTTTCCTTTTTGGGATTCTCGGTGATTTTTAATAAAAATGCGAAGTGCGGCGTTGTAGTTCTCATAAGTTTTCCCGGTTGTTTTGCAGTAATTTATTAAATCGTCAATTTTTCTTAAAATAAATTGTTCGGACACTTTGTACTTGCTTACTAATTCGGCCATATCGTCTGCCGGTATTTTTTCAAGGTAATTAACAGACGACCTCTCGACTTTTTCTTGTAATTTATATATACCCTTGATCTTACTTGGGTTGAGTTTAATTTTAGTTGAGTTAGTAGCTATCTCCTGCCCCGTGGTTTGGGCATCGTTTGCCCCATATGGGTCATCGGCTGACCTATTACTTTTTTTATTTTTTATGATTAAAATTTGGTACAAGTTTGAATAGTTTTTCCCGTCACAACTTTTTCTTATTGTCTTTTTTACAAACCCCATTTCTTCAAGACGTGCTATCCGTTTCTTGACGGTGTTTTTACAAACACGCGATAAGCGTGCGAGCGTATTAATGCTTGGGTAACATTGCCCGTTTTTATCTGAGAAGTCACAAATCCAAAAGAAAATACTTTGACTGATTGCATCTGTTTCTTTCAGTTTTTCTTTGTTTGGTATAACGAGGAAAGAGCCCTTTTCGTATTTCATAACTCTTTTGGGTCCGTTGTTACGGCACTTGGGTTTTTCTCGACCTTTTGTATTTCTGCTGATGGTTGATCGTCTTGTTCGTTAAGAACACTGTCAAAAAATGCAAACAATACTTTGTATGATTCTTTTTCGTCGACAGTTTGTGCCGAGAAATTTACTGAAACTGGTTGTTTGCATTTAGTGTCCATATTTATTCGCTGTAAATGCGGTTTTTCAACATTTTTATGTTGTCAAAAAACGATCTCGCTCCGACCTTTGTTTTTCCGGTCCAGTAACCGTCGGCGACCTTTTCTATGTCTTTTGCACGATTAAAAATAAACTGGACTTTTCTTGGATTTGTTTTATCCAGTCCAATTAATTCAAAACCGGCCGTAACAAGTAATGCGGCGGCTCCTAAATCAAATGTGTACAGACGGTTTCCGTCCCCTTTGTCGATGTTTTGTTGTTCTTGATTGATTTTCATAATTATTTTGATTAATTTTTTGCGCCCGACTTTGCACGTAAAACAAAAAAGACTACTTATGTGTGTAGTCTATGCTTTGAGCCTGTGGACGGCCGTGACTTTTTTCGGACGGTTTCGGGCGAGCTAAAGTCTTATTAAATTGTTCTTAGAAATTCGTGTTTATTGTATTGAAAAAGCTCTTTTATCCCGAGCCGGTCTTGGGCTTTTTTATTTATTTCGGTCATTGTGTCATAAACCTTTTTCCACTCACCCTTTTGAGGTATCTGCTGTATCTCCTTGAGGCCTTGAGCTTCGCTGTAAATCAAATCCCAACTTACCCATTGGTCTGTTGGGAATTCATACATTTTCTTACAGAAATAAAATTGGCCAGTGTCGCGCGGTATTTTTACTTCATTGAGTCCGAAGGTTATCTGGCTTTCTGTGGGGTCAAAAATCGTGCTGTCTCCGGCTCCTCTTTTTATAAATTCTCTCATTTTAGGAACGTCCATTTCGCAATCAAATGCGAAGCCAGTCATTTGTGAGTTAATTGTATGTGCTTCTCCGTAGTGAACCTTGTCTATGATTCTCAGGCTTTCCAGTAAGTCCACAAATTCCTTTATTTCGTTTTCAAAAATCCCGAGTTCCTCTTTTATTGGATCAATAAAAAAAGTAGCTGAGTCTATTTTGGGGGCTATGTCTCCAAAAATTCCAGCTAAAGCAGTACCTTTTTCCAGCACAAATTGTGCAAGTTGTAAGTTGATCTTGCGTGTCATTGTAATTGTAATTTTGTAATTAAATTATACCTCAAAAAACAAAAAACCGCTATTAAAATAACGGTTTTTCAGCGTTCGTATTTATGTTACTTTCTGTTACTTATTCTCCAAAATCCACACTTGGCTTTTGTTTGCCCAGTTAATCGGCATTTCTACTGAGGCAAGCTCCGCGCCGTGACCAATAATTTTAAGGAGACCTTTTCCTAAACCTTTAGCGTCAACTGCTACAGTCTCAATATCCTTGATTGGTACCCGGAACGTTTGGCCGTAAGGATGGTTAAAATTCAAAAAACCTGTTTCAATTTTTAGTTTACCGCCAACGCCCAGTGGCCCCAGCTTCAAAACTTTGTTATTCATATTTTTGCTTGATTGGACTTTGTTCGGCGGTGTCGACTTTCGCTTTTTTACACAAAAAGCCCACCACCGAGTAGTGGCTTGCGCCACTCATACCTGTTTCCAGATATGGCCAATCAAGCGACCCCGATGATGGGTTGTTTATGCTCGATTGGACTTGCGGCCATACCGTCAGTTTCCCGACGGGTTAGGTCATTTTTATTCAGTTGTGATTCTATCTTATCAAATTTTTCGGACTTATTAAAGGGCCGTTTGATAATTATCCAGTAAATCCTCAAGCGTCTTTTCTCCACTGCCTTTCGCGGAGTAAAAATACACTTCTTTGTGTGTTTTATATGCTGGGTGTTTACGGCTTAAATAAAACCTCACTGATGGCCCATCTCCTTGTAGTATTTTCAACATTAAAATGTCCTCAACAAGATCGTTAAGGTGGTTTTGAATGTGATCAATTTTTTCTTTAAATTCTTTATCCTCTTTTAGCCAGCGATAGAAGGTGTCCCGGCTGATTCCTGTTTGTTGGGCTACGAGACTAACGCTTGAACCGCCAACACTTTCAAATACCGCCACAAATCGTTCTTTAGCTTGCCGGGTGCTGTTACGCTCAACTTTCTGAACATAATCGCACACGGGGCCAACAGTGGCCCCACGGGTGGTTAACGCTGGTGAAAGGTGCTCAATTTTGTAGGATTTGTCAGATTTCATATTGAGAATGGCTTAGATTGCCTTAACTCTATTATGTCAAAAACTGCCATTTTTGACAACGCAAACTGAAAAAGGTAAAATTAAAGCACAACAGCTAAAAGTTAAACATAGTTATGAACACAAGTATCGATAAACTTTTTACGATCGAGGAAGTGGCTAAAATTTTGAGAGTAAGTACGCGCTCTGTGACTCGCTATATTGAGACCGGAAAATTAAAGGCCTCAAAAATTGGATTGTGGAGAATTAAAGAAACAGATTTAAACGAGTTTTTGGAAAGAACGAGTAATACAAAATCAAAAAAATAATTTATGGAATTTAATAACAAAGTTTTTTTTAAAGACGCACGAACGATGAAGGAGTTACCTGATAATTCCGTGCAGTTGATTGTAACAAGTCCGCCTTATTTTAATATAAAAGACTATTCACTTGATGGTCGCCAAGAGAAAAAGCAAACAGCTAAGGCAAAGGGTCAAATCGGAGATATCTCTGACTATTCAAAATACATAAAGGAGATGCTGGCTGTATGGAAAGAATGCGAAAGAGTTTTAAAGCCTAACGGAAAACTGATTGTAAACACTCCATTAATGCCGATGCTAAAAAAGAATTTAATTACGCACTACAACCGGCACATTTTTGATATTAATAGCGACATTGAACATTCCATTTTAAATGGAACAGGTCTATTTTTAATGGACGTGTACATTTGGAATAGAACAAATCCGTCAAAGAAGTTAATGTTCGGAAGCTATCCATATCCTCGTAATTTTTACGCACAAAATACAATTGAATTTATAACAGTTTTTGTAAAAGACGGGCAACCGGAAAATAACTTGCCAAAAGAAATAAAAGAAAAAAGTAAACTAACGCAGAAGGAGTGGGTGGAGCTGACCAAGCAGATATGGAACATACCAATTCCCGGCAGAGGAGATATCGCCTTCGGTGAACACTCTGCAATTATGCCAGAGGAAATTGTTAGGAGATGTGTAAAATTATTTACTTTTGTAGGCGAAACGGTATTAGACCCTTTTGCTGGTTCCGGCACCACTCTTAAGGTTGCCAAAGAATTAGGCAGAAAATACGTAGGCTATGAAATTTCAAAAAGCTATGAGAGAGTTATTAAGCTAAAGTTAAAAGACTAACTATGCTTGAAATTAATAAAATTTATAACTTAGACTGCTTTGACTTCTTAAAAAAAGTTGATAATAACTCCATTGATCTTGCTGTAATTGATCCGCCCTATAATATGCATAAAGCGGACTGGGATACGTTTAGGTCGCAAAAGGAGTTTTTGGATTTTACCCATAAATGGCTTGATCTTGTTATTGATAAGCTAAAAGAAAATGGCAGTCTTTATGTGTTTAATACGCCATATAATTCCGCTTTTATTTTGCAGTACCTTGTTTCAAAAAAAATGGTGTTCCAAAATTGGATTACTTGGGATAAACGGGATGGTATGGGTGCTTCAAAAAAGAAATACAGCAACGGACAGGAAACGATATTGTTTTTTACAAAGTCAAACAAACACACTTTTAATTATAATGATATTCGCCTCCCTTATGAGTCTACCGAAAGAATTCAACACGCGGCCGAAAAAGGTATATTGAAAAATGGTAAGAGGTGGTTCCCAAACCCTAAGGGTAGATTTTGTGGCGAGGTTTGGCATATAACAAGCGAAAGACACAAAAGAAAAGTAAACGGAAAGACACAAAAAATGGGTCACCTAACCCCAAAACCACTTGATCTTGTTGAGAGAATTATCAAAGCAAGCTCAAAAAAAGGTGATCTTGTGTTGGATTGTTTTGTCGGTAGTGGGACAACTGCTGTTGCCGCAAACCGATTGCATAGAAATTATTTGTGTGCTGATTCGGACAAAAATTATGTAGAATTATCAAAAAAAAATCTCAAAGAATATGGCATTAATTGATATTAATCAAGGGAATAAAGCGCTGGAGTTTATAACGAAAAGGATCGCCGATGATAAATATCGGGGACTTCATTTCTCACAGCATAATAGATATGATTCAAAACGAATTGTAGAAATTTTGAAATTGTTAGACCAGTATGCTCCTAACAAAACATTGATGGCCATTAGGACGACTGATTTATCAAAGAGGCCAACTAATACTTCAGAGGAAGCTGAATATGCGCGTTTTTGTGATGCGGCAAAAGACATCTCTGGGATCGGAACTCAAGACGCGATGCGAAAAAATTTGTTTGTTGATTTGCATAGGATGGGTCTAATTAATCGATATAATAAAAAGGAAGAAACACTTGACCCGTTTGCTCGTTCTGGTGTTAAGTACGTTTCAATATCCGACCTTGGCCACAAGCTAATTAAAGCACCCACGATATTAGACCAAGACTTTATTTTTTCAAAAGCAATCGATACGCTTCTCGGCGGTTCCATCGATATGATTCTTGATATTCTTAGAGATACAGACTACCAATTAGACCATATCTCGATTTCCGAATATATGTTTTTTGTTTCTGCCATAGGTATGGATGCTTCATTTAAAGTAAATACCGATGAAGCAGTTGATTTAATCAAATCATATAGAACGCTTGCTAAAACACAAAGACAAGCGGTATTGGAAACGTTAAAAAATGATTTAGTCCCTAAAAAATTTACCGGATCAAAAATTAAAAAAAGAGATTTTCATAATTGGAGAAACGAAGCCCAACAAGTTTTTGTTTTATTAAATCAAACTGTGTATTTTGAACAGCGTGGCGAACAACTTGTATTAAGGACCGGCAAGGACAGCTTTGAGGGTATTCAGACACAAAAAAGACTCGATAGGTCTCTTAATGAAAAATACCAATACTTTGTTAATCATAAAATCAAAACAAAAATTAGTGGCTTTGAATTGCATCACGTCGTGCCGTTAGCGTGGTCAGAAAGTCAAAATCACTTCAAGCTATTAGATAAATGGCAGAATATGGTTTATATTGACGCCTTTAGTCACGCTAAAATAACTCAGAATAAAAATAGAAACGTGGTTATGGACTTCGATAATGATAATATGACCCTATCTGATTATTCAAAAAATTGTGTTTATTTGAAAAAAGATGAAAACCTTGCTTATGACTCCTCAAAGAGCACAAAACTAAAAGACTATAATTTAGATTTACTTAAAACTGTTCCTAACGATGTCGGCGTGACTGTGCAATAAGTCTTAAATTAAAAAGGTAAAAAATAAAACAGGGCTTAAGCTCTGTTTTATTTTAATTGTCGATGCATTCCCGGGTTTGTTGCTATAACCTCTCGGCGCCTATCTAACTCTGAAAGGATTGGGATTTTTATAAACAAACTTCGGTATATTGTGGGACATTTATCAAAAATAAAACACCTTTATGGGCCAAAGTTATTTCGCCAGGACAAGGCGGATTTCCGCCTCCCAAAAGAGCAGCTTCAGATGAAGTATGATGGGGAGATCGAAAGGGAGCGGAAACAATCAAAGGATAATCTGCAGATAAGTTTCCAATCAAGCTGTGTATTTTTGTCACTTCTAAAGATTCTGCCTGATTTAAAAAAGGGAGAAGTCGGGCAAAAGATTTAGCGAGTAATGTTTTTCCTGTGCCTGGAGGCCCTTCCATTAATAAATTGTGGCCTCCAGCAGCTGCTATCTCTAAAGCACGTTTTGCATATTCTTGGCCTTGAACCCAGCCAATATTTGCTCTTTTCCCTATTGTCTCAGAAAATTGCAAATAGGAATCATTAATTATGGTTTCAGGAATATTTTTTATTTTTTCCAAATGGCAAATAACTTGTTTTAAATTTTCAAATCCGAAAACCTTTATCCCCTTAACCAGAGCTGCTTCTTGGCTGTTTTCTTTTGGAAGAATTATTTCTTCAAAACCTTGCCTTTTTGCTTCGCTGGCAATAATTAGAGCCCCTTTGATTGGTTTTAGTCGTCCGTCTAAAGAAAGCTCTCCAACAATCATTTTTTTATCAGCATTAAAAAAAGCTTGTTTTGAAGCTAAAAGATAGCACAAGGCAATAGGCAAATCAAAAAGCGCCCCTTCTTTTTTTATTTCTGCGGGCGCTAAATTAACAATTATTTTTTGAGTCTGTTCGGTCGGGCTTTTAATCTTGGTATTTTTAATGGCCAAATCTACTCTTTCTTTTGATTCATCTACTGATTTGGCGGCCATACCAACAACACTAAACGATCTTAATCCATTAGTGCATTCTACTTCTACTTCAATTATTTGGGCATTTATTCCCAAAATAGTTGAAGAGAAGACTTTAGCACACATATTTTATTTATTAGTACTACATTCATTACAAAACCTGGCTTCAGGAAAGGCTTTTAATCTTTCTTCTGAAATTTCTTTTTGGCAATTTTCACATCGTCCATAAGTATTTTCAGCTATTTTTTTTAAAGCCAAGTTTATATTTTTTAAATCTTCTTCTAAAACATATTCAACCGGCAAAATATTTTCAAAGTCTTCCACTTCCGATGTCTCGTCATCAATATCAGTATTTGTTTCGTCATTAGGAAATTTTGGTTCCCAGTGCTCGCTTCCCTCTTGGGCTTTTTGAGCGATTGATTCCATTTCTTTTTCCAGTTCCAATTTTTTTATTTCCAGTTGATTTTTTAGTTCTTGTATTAAAGATTGATCCATTTTATTTTATAATTAAAAAAATAATTATTATAATTACTAAAAGATAAACAGCCCGGATTAGTATTTTTTTAAAAAGGCCCATTTTTAAATTTGTTCATCCATTTTTTTATTTATTAAGGCTAGTTTTTCTTTAATATTGTTGATATCCAAGGGCATAATCTGGTATTCTGCTTTTAATCGGGTGTATACGTCTTCCAGCTTGCTTAATTCGTCTTCAGCCTCCCATCTAGCTTGTTCAAGTTCTCTTCTTCTTTCTTCGGCTGCTCTTCTTTGATCTTCTAAAGTTCGAACATCTTCAGAAGAAGTAGAATTTATTTTTTCTTCCAAAGATTTAATTTCTTTTTCAGCTGAATCCTCGGCTTTATTTATTTCTGATAATTTTTTATTTAGAACTTCTCTCTGGGCCGCAGTGTCATGTAAAAGATTTTTTAAACCAGTAGTTCGAGTTTGAATTTTTTCCAAGTCGATCATTAAATTTTGTTTTTCTTCTTCCAAAATCAGAGAATCGAGGCTTTTTTCAAAATCAGGATTCCATTCAGTTTTTTCATAATAAAATTTATCCCAGTCTTTTAGCTGAAGCTTCATTAGCTTCACTTCTTCTTGTTTTTTTGCTAAATTTTCTTCTACTAAATTTCTTTCATCTTCAACAATTCTTCTTTGTTGCTCTGCGTCTTTTCTTTCTTCTGGAGTTTTTGCTCCCGCTTCCCTATCTTCAATCTCTTTTTTTAATTGTTCGATTCTTTTTTTTCTCTCAAAAAGTAATTCTAATCTTTTTTCTGCTTTTTCTATTTCGTTTTCAATTTCTTTTCGTTTGTCTTCAAAAGATACTCCCTGAGGAAGATTATGTTTTGGAGTGTCTGAAATTTCTTTGGTTGACAAGCCAAAAGAATCAAGTCCTTTTTCTAAGGTTTCTATTTTTAATTTTATGCTTTTTAAATCTTTTTTTATATTATCAATTTTTTCTTTGTCCATTTTTAAAAGAATTAATCGTTTTTATTCATTTTCTTATTTATTTCGGAAATTTTTTCTTTTAATTCATTGGCCTCTGAGGCAAAAGATTGGTATTTTTCTCTTAATTCCAAGCGCAAAGATTCGGCCTTGCTTAAGTCGTCTTCTGTTTGCCATCTTTCTTCTTCTGTTTTTCTTCTCTTTTCTTCCGCTGACTTTCTTTGAGCTTCTAGTTTTCGCAATTCTATTTCTGGAATCGTTAGGTCTGTTCTTTTTTCCAAAACTTTTATCTCTTCTTCAATTCCCTGCTCTTCTTCTTTTATTTTATTTATTTTTTTATCAATCAATTCTTTTTGAGAAGTGTTTTCATTCATTAAATCTTTGATACTGTTTGCTTCGTTTTGGACTTTTTCTAATTTTTCTAATAATTTTTCTTTTTCTTCATTTAAAATTAAATAATTTTTATCTCTTTTTAAAAGGTCAAGCTCCATATTGAGTTCTTTTTCTCGAGAAAGAATTTTTTCAAAATTAAGATTAAATTCATTTAATTGAAGACGTAATGATTTTATTTCATCTTCTTTTTTGTTTTTTTCTTGCTCTACAGTGTTTCTTTCATCTTCTATCTTCCAGCGTTCTTTTTCCATATTTCTTTTTTCTTCAGCTGTTTCCGCGCCTTCTTCTTTGGTTTCAGTGGTTTTTTTTAATTCTTCGATTCTTTTTTTCCTTTCTAAAATTAGGTCTAGGCGTTGTCTGGCTTTATCTATTTCCCTTTCAATATCTTTTCTTTTTTCTTCAAACGGAATTTTTTCATCATTAATTTGAATAATGTTTTGTTCTATTTCAAAAATAAGGTCGGTTAATTTTCTTAGCTTTTCTTCATTTGTTTCTTCTTTTTTCAAAGAAAAAAATTCATCACTTAAGAAAGATTCTTCTTTGGCAGTTTCTTCTTTTTCTAAAACATCTTCTTTCTTTTTCTCTGGCTTTAATTCCTCTAAAGAAATTATTGTTTCTTCTTTTTCATCTTTTTTTTCTAAAGAATCTTTGAATGGAAAATCAACACTGCGCAAACCTTGCTCTTCTTTTAAATTATCGTCTAGCTCTAGACCTGGAATCTCCCCGATATCTATTTGTTCGTGGTCGCTTTCTGGCAATTCTAAATTTTCTAAATCATCAATAGCTAACCCAGCGCCAGAATCTTCTTTTGAAAAATCAGGCGATTCTTGTTCAAAATCAGTTAAATTTTCAGCCAAGCTCAAACCTTCTTCGGCTAAATCGGAGATGTTTTCTTCTTGAGCAACTTCTTCAGTTAATTCTGGTTCTTTGATTTGTTTTGGAGCAACTTCTTCAGTTAATTCTGGCTCTTTGATAGTTTTTTTAATTTCTTGTTCAGATGAGTCTTTTTTGGGTGCGATAAAAGCTGGAATTGGCAATTCTGGTTCGGGTTCATTTTTTTCAAAAACAGATTCTATGTTGGTCGGAGCCTCTTCAATATGAGGCATAAGTTCTTTTTCTTCTTCGCTATCCCCTTCGGCAACATTTATTTTTATTTGATTTCTTTTTTCCATTGGTACAATAATTGCATTGCCTTCGATAATGGGTATATTTTTTTCTGTCGAGTTAAGAGGTTTTTCTTCTAGAGCTTGTTTTTGTTCAAGCTCTTTTTCTTTTTGCGCCAAAGCGGCAATAACTGCTTTTTCTTTTTCTAATTGATTTTTAACGTTTTCTATTTTTGTATCTAAAAAAACACCCTGCGCATTAGCTTGTTCCCTCTGCGCGGCATTAATATCTTTTTTCATTGTCCTTATTTTGGTGGTTTCTATTGTGAAAATATTTTCCTCCATGGAAAAAATAAGCGGGATTTTTAAATTATTTCTTTGCTTCTTTTAATGATAGATTAATCCTGCCTTGTTCGTCAATAGAGATAACTTTTACCGGAATGATGTCATTTAGTTTTACAACGTCAGTTACTTTGTTTACGCGTTTGTTGTCTAAATGAGAAATATGAACCAATCCCTCTTGTCCTGGTAGAATTTCAACAAAAGCGCCAAAATCCATTATCCTTTTTACTGTTCCTTGATAAATTTCTCCCACTTCCACTTCTTTAACAATATTATTTATCCAATCAATAGCTTTTTTGGCTGATTCTTGATTTTCCGAAGTAATGAATATTTCTCCAGAATCTTCGATATCAATAGTAACATTGCAAGTTTCTATTATTTCATTAATTATTTTTCCACCAGTTCCAATTACTTCTCCAATTTTTTCCGGATTTATTTTAATAACAAAAATTCTTGGAGCATAAGGAGATAATTCTTTTCTTGGTTCAACTAAGGTTTGAGTCATAGTA
Organism: Minisyncoccota bacterium; assembly: GCA_041649435.1. Lineage (GTDB taxonomy): Bacteria > Patescibacteriota > Minisyncoccia > Minisyncoccales > Minisyncoccaceae > UBA6220. The sequence goes on from JBAZNB010000003.1 coordinate 87,736, forward strand.
TTTCTTATCTCTTCTCTAGCTGGACGCGATTGTTCAAGCGCTTGCTTGATAATTTTATCGGTTATTCCCCTTATTTTAATATCCATTTGCAGAGCAGTAATTCCTTTTTCTGTGCCGGCAACTTTAAAATCCATATCACCATAATGATCTTCTTCTCCTTGAACATCAGTTAAAACAACATATTCTTTATCTTCAGAGCTTTTTTCGTTATTTATTTCCATCATTAATCCCATAGCAATTCCAGAAACAGGCCTTTTAATTGGCACACCTCCATCCATAAGCGCTAAACAAGCAGCGCAAGTTGAGGCCATAGAACTTGATCCATTTGAACACAAAACTTCAGAAACAACCCTGATTGTATAAGGAAATTCTTCTGCCGAAGGAATCATTGGACGGAGAGCTTTTTCTGCTAACATTCCATGCCCTATTTCTCTTCGGCCAGGGCCACGCATGGGTCCTGTTTCGCCGACACAATAAGGAGGAAAATTATAATTATGCATAAATCTTTTTTTGCCCTGAATTTCCATTTCGTCAATAATTTTTTGATCTCCCGGAGCGCCCAAAGTAAGAAAAGATAAAACTTTTGTCTGGCCGCGGGTAAACAAGCCGGTGCCATGGGTTCTTTTAAATAATCCTGTCTGGCAATTTAATTCCCTTAATTGGGTTATTTTTCGGCCATCTGTTCTAAGACCCATTTTTATTGCTCCATGATGCATGGTTTTTTCTGTTTCCATTTCAAAAATATTCAAACCCTGTCTTAATTGTTGAGGATCGTCATTTAAAGCTTTTAAATGTTCGGCTAATTCATTTTTTAAATTTTCAATAGTATCTGTTTTTTTAAATAAAGCTTTTTCCAGGCGATTGCCAAGAAAATTAATTACTTCTTTTTTTAGCTCTTCGTTAATTGGGTATTCTTTTATTTTTATTTTTTCTTTTCCGATTTCTTTTTGGATTTTTTCTTGAAAGTCTAAAATTTCTTTTTGAATTTTTTTCGTTTCCGCAAAAGCCGTTAAAAGCATTTCTTCAGAAACCTCTTTTAGTCCAGCTTCAATCATATTAACTAAAATTTCTTTTCCCGATTCGGATCTTAAAGCGGAAATCATTAAATCCATATTCCCCTCTTCTCTTTCTTTGGCTGTTGGGAAAATAATTATTTGACCATCTTTTTCTCCTACTCTAATTGGGGCAACCGGACCACTCCAAGGAATATCAGAACAAAGCAAGGCAACTGAGGCAGCCAATAAACTTAAAGAAGCCGGGTCTGATTCTTGATCCCAAGACAAGCAAGTGACAACAAGCTGGACTTCATGATGCAAATCAGATGGAAAAAGCGGGCGAATTGCTCGATCAATTAGTCTTGATGTTAAGATGGATTGTTCTGATGGCCGCCCTTCCCTTTTCATAAAACGGGAGCCAAGTATTTTTCCAACTGCATAATATTTTTCTTCGTATAATACTGTTAAAGGAAAAAAATCTGCATTTTCAATTTCTTTTTTTGCGATAACGCAATTGGCCATTACAACAGTATCGCCGTATTTTACAAAAACAGAACTGTTTGCTCTTTCGGCCAAGCCATTAAATTCTATTTCTAGCAATTTATTGTTAATTTCTGTTTTAAATAATTTTGTTTCCATAATTTTACAAATAGAAAAATACGGCCCTAAGATTTAAGGCCGATTTTTTTAGTGATTTCTTTATAGATTTTTTCGTCGGTCTTTTGAAGGTATTTTAAAAGTTTTCTTCTTTTAGAAACCATTTTCAAAAGTCCTTTTTTTGAATGAATATCTTTTTTGTGCTCTTTCAAGTGCTCTAATAGTTTTTCAATTTCTTTGGACAATAAAGCGACTTGAACTTCAGCTGAACCAGTATCTTTTTCGTGAGTTTTGAACTTATCAATAATACTTGTTTTGTCTTCTGGTGATAACATTTTTTTATTTTTTAATTTTTATTATGCGCCTTGTTTTAGTTTTTTAACCAAAACAGGTGTCTCTTCAATATTTAATTGTTAATAAGATTGTCTTTTTTATCGCAGGCTTCCGTTGTGCCCCGTGAGGGATTCGAACCCACGACCTTGAAGTTAAGAGCTTCCTGCTCTACCAACTGAGCTAACGGGGCCTATTTAGATTAACAGAATTTCTTGATTAAAATTAAGGCGTGGTTTGCGTGGTGAAAAATTGTAATAGCCAATTGCTTTGAGTTGGTCCTCCAATAAAACTGATAAACCAGTACACTAACATCCAAGCGGAATAAACCAGGATTATTCCAATAACAGCGGCAGTAACCATATCTTTAGCTTGTTTTGTTTTCCCCGGATCTCCCCCAGAGGTTAGCATTAAGAATCCAGCATAAGCAAACCAAATCACTATTAATGGCGGAACTAATTGCCATAAAATAAAATTTATTATGCTTTGGACTAAACAAAATAAGTCTGCCAAGGTGCAGGCAGGCTGGCCTTCATTTCCACAGCAAACAATTGAGTCGCAAGTTGGACAAGTGGCAGCACTGGTAATAATTGGAAAAGCAATGAAAACTAAAAAAAGAAGGCCAATTAAAGAAAAATATTTATATTTTTTATTAAAAATCATCTTTTTTTAGGTTGCTATTCTGGGTTGAGTATAGTTTATTTTGTTTAAAAAATCAAGGCTTTTTAAGTTCGGCCTCGGGCCCGTCGGCCCTCCGGCTTCGAGTCCGAAAATTATACGGCAGGACTCGCCCTTCTGTAATTTTCTGGTGAAAATTCCTCAGGGCCGGCCTCGGGCCCGTCGGCCCTCCGGCTTCGAGTCCGAAAGTAATTAAAAGAGAGGGGCATTTGCCCCTCTCTTTTAATTAGTGCCCCCGGCAGGACTCGAACCCACACCGCTGGTTCCGAAGACCAGAACTCTATCCGTTGAGCTACGGGGGCAGATATAAAAAATACAACGTATTTACTTAAAAGTCAAAGTTTATTTTTAAAAAACTTTATTCGGAAAGCAGGAACCGTATCTTGATCAAACAAAAGACGATTTTCTATTAATTCCCGTTTTTTCTTTTGGTCATTAATATTTTTTATTTCTTTAATCGGACTTAGCCTTTTAATAAAAATTGGGAAAAGAGAGATTAAAAGTAAAAACCCTGGAGCTTGCCATTTAGTAAAAGCAAATCCTAAAAAAATTCCAAACAATAAAGACAAAATAGTGCCGATTGAAGCAGTCCAAATAAAAGTAAAGATAATACAAGGAATAACAATAATAAAAAGAAAAACAGGAGAAAATCCAATAATTGCGCCAACTAATGTCGCTAATCCCCTTCCCCCTTTACCCTTAACAAAAATAGACCAATTGTGTCCTAAAATAGCGCAGAGTCCTGCCAAAACTTGAACAAAAAGAGGAAGTCCTAGCTTTTGAGATAAATAAATTACTAAAAATCCTTTACCAACGTCTAACAAAAAAGCTAAAATTCCCGGCAATTTTCCAATATTTTTGATAACATTACTAGCTGAACTTTTTTTCCAGCCTAATTCAAAGACATTTTTTTTGGTAAAAATTTTTGTAATCAAATAACTGAAAGGAATAGATCCAAGCAAATAAGAAAAGATAAAAAAACCAAAAGATAATAAAATTTGAGACATTTTATTTTATTAAATAATTTTTTGCTTTTATTTTTTTTATTTGTTCTTCTAACCGATCGGAATGAGCTAAAAGCACTGGCAATAAAGGCAAGCAAACAATTGCAAAAACATAAGGGTTCAAGAAATAAATTAGTCCTAATCCTAAAATTTCTCCAATCAAGCGGCCTAAAATCTGATTATTAATAGCGCGAGGAATTAATTTTTTATTAAATTTTTGGCCAGCCAAAATTTCTCCGATAATTATTGCTAAAAGGACTATTCCTGCCCAAAGCCAAGCAATCTGACAATTTAAAAACAAGGCAATGCCAAATAAAGTTGCCGCTCCTCGACCGCCTTTAAATTTAAGAAATATAGAATGATTATGCCCAACAACTGAAAACAAGGAAGCAATCATTGAAGAGATTAAAATCATAACAGTGGATCCTTCTAGGCCAAGTAAAAGAGGATTAGTTATTGTGGCTAAAGCTAATTTTTGAGCTAAAATAACAGCAATAACACCCTTACCTGCATCTAATAAAAATACAGCCAAAAAAGATAAAGCTCCAATCATTTTTCCCCCCTTTGTTGTTCCAATTCTTAAAGTATTCAAGGCGCCAATATTTTTAGATCCTGTTTGGCGAGGATCTTGTTTGAAAATTAATTTATTAAAAACAAGGGCGAAAGGAATAGATCCAATCAGATAAGAGAAAATAGCAATAATCAATAAAATTGGAAATAAAGTCATATTTTAATTAAAACATTATTAATCTTCAATGAAACAACAAATTAAAGTTCCTGGGCCAGTGTGCGATCCAATTGCTCGACCCATAGTGGCTAAAAATTCTATTTTTATTTCCGGAAAATTTTTAACAATTAAATCTTTTAGTTTTTCTGCTTCAAACAAAGTATCAGAATGAGAAATACCAATACTTATTTTTTTTCCTTGAGCCAATGGCTCTTTTACGAGCCCTTCTATTTGTTTAAATAAAGCATTGGCCGTATCTTTAGCTTGCATTTTTAAATTAGCTGGTTTAACCATGCCGTCAATAATTGATAATAAAGGCCTCATTCCTATTTTTTGCATTTGTTCTAATAATACAGCGATTGGATGGCTTAATCTACCTCCAGCCTCAAGCCAATAAGGGCTTTCAATCATGCCGAATAATTTTGTTTGAGGTTTTAAGATTTCAATTTTTTTAACAATTTCTTCAACTTTCATTCCAGCTTTATCCATTTCCGCGGCTTTAATTGCAAGCATTGTTTCTGCGGCATCAGCATTAAAAGAATCAATCACAAAAATTCTTTTTTGATCTTCTTCGCTAAACATTTTTTTTGCTTGAATTGCGGAATTATAGGTTCCAGAAATTCCCGAGCTTATCGTGATTGCTAAAACATTAGAAGCTTTTTTAAAAGCTTGCTCGTAAGCTTTTTTAAAAGTTCCGATTGATGGCTGGGAAGTTTTTGGAGTTGTTTTAACATTCATTCTTTTAGCTTCGCGCATTTTTTCAAAAAGATTTTTTCCAAAAATTCCAGCTTCTTCGGGCCAATCGATTTTAAATTCAACAATATTGAATTCGAATTTTTCTACTATTTCCGGAGTGATTGGCGCGCTATCACCGATGATTATAGCAAGATTTTTCATGTTTTTATTTATTAAAGGGTTGCATTATTTTATTGTTGCCAAGAAAGAATCATTGTTCCTGGACCGGTGTGCGATCCAATTGTAAAACATGCAAGATTTATATAGGCAATTTCACAATTAGGCAATGATTGGATTAAATTTTTTAGTTTTTCTGCTTGTTCAGGATTATCGGCATGATTGATTGCTACTTTTATTTTTGTAGCAATATTCGCGGTTTGTTTTTTAAATTCTTCAAAAATTGTTTGGCCTAACCCATTGATATTTTTTTTGATGCCGATAATACTCAGATTTCCGTTTTTAATAGTAAAAATAGGTTTAATGTTTCTAATTTCTGCTTGATTTAAAGCAAAAGGAAGAAACTTTGGCAAACGTCCACTTGCCTCTATCCATTTTGGCTTATCATAAGCGGCTACTAATCTAAAATTACTTAAGTTTTTTTGAACTTCTTCAATAATTTCTTCAAATTTTAATTTAGCCCCTTTAATCATTTCTGCTATTTTTAAAATAATCAAGCCCTCTGCTCCGCTCCCCTGAAAAGAATCTAAAATATAAATATTTTTTTGGTCTGATGATGGTAAAAACTTTATTGCCTGAACGGCCGAATTATAAGCTCCGGATATTTTTGAAGAAAAAGTAACACAAATTACTTTTTCAAAATTTTGAAGTTTTTCTTTAAAAATTTTTAAAAAATCATTAATCGATGGCTGGGAGGTTTTTAATAATGAAGGTAATCCTCTTTTTTCACCTTCTCTTATTTTTTGATAAACATTTCCCGGAAAAGCGTCTAATTCTCCGTAATCTATTTTAAATTTTACAATCGAAACATTATTGGCAAGAACCATATCTTCTGGCAAATCCCCCATTTCGTCAGCGATTAAGCCAATATCTTTTTTATTTTTTAAGAGGTTTTCCATAATTAAAATTATTTTATTATCCAGCCCACAAATAAACTTTGGGGGCAGGCATTGATACTGGTAACCGGATCAGTTATTCCGATAAAGGAAATATCGGCTTTTTTTGTTGTTTTTAATTTGGCTTTTAGCTTTTCTGCTTGTTCGGGATTATCGCCGTGAGCAATAACAGTTCTTATTTTTTTTCCAGCTTGCAAATCTCGACGGGCGAAACGTTCCATTTTATTAAAAAGAATTTCTGCAAAATCTTCTGATCTTATTTTTTGGGTTGGAATTATTCTACCCGATCTTGTTTCAATAATAAGATACTCTTTTTGAGATTCTTTTTGAAACCAAGAGGGCATTTTTTTCTTTTTTTCCCAGCGTTCATTTTCTAAAATTCCAGAAAAATGAATTTGTGGAATTATTTTTTCCAGCTTAATGACCACCTCTTTTATCTTTCTTTGTTCTCTGATTAATTCGATTGCTTCCAAAACTACTAAAGATTGGCCAGCGCTTATTTGGCGAGAATCAATTATAAAAACATTTTCTTTCTGATTCCAGTTTAGCATATTTTTTGCTTTTAAAGCAGAAAGATAATTATTTGAAAGCTTGCTACTACTGACAATACAGAGAACATTTTCAAATTTTTCCAGTTGTTTTTTAAACGATTCCATAAAAAATTCTGGAGAAATTGGATTTATTTTTGGTCGATTGTGCAATCCTTTTTTTTGAGCTTGTTTTATTTTTTCGCAAACATTTTCACCTTCTAATTGTTGTTCTTCGGGCCAATTTATTCGGAAAGGGATAACTTCAATATCATAATGCTGGATAATTTTTTGGCTTAATCCAGCCCTTTCATCAATTACAATTCCAATCGAAACATCTTTAACTATTGATTCTTCGCCTACTATTTCCATGGCCATATCTTGGATTCTAAGATTTTCTACTGCTCCCATTTTTGAAATAATGTCTCGGACATCATAAGGATCATCTGTGTGGATATGAATTTTTGTCCGATCCCCTATTTGGATAATATCCAAGCAGTTCCCCAGATTTTTAAGCTGATTTCTCATTTCCGATTCTTTGGTATCGGTTCGGCGCATTAAAGCAACAACTTCGTAACGGTTGGATAATATTTGGACAAACTTTTTTGTTGCTGACTCTTCTTCTCGAAGAATTTCTGGTTTAATAGTAGAAAAAGCTTCTGATTTTTCTAAAAGGACATCAAGGTATGTTTCTAAAATTATTAAAAATCCCAAACCTCCAGCATCAACAACTCCTGCCTTTTTTAAAATTTCCATTTTATTCGGAGTTTCTAAAAGAGCAGTATTAGCAGCCTTAAATCCTTCTAAAAATAATTTAGTAATATCGTTTTCGTTTTGGGCAAATTGATTAAAAGTTTCGGCAAAAGCTTTAATAACATCTAAAATAGTGCCTTCTTTTGGATTTTGAATAGAATCTTTCGCCCGTTCATATCCTTTAATAAAAGCATTAGCCAATTCTTTGGCTTGAGGGTCTTTATTGTCTAGAGCAGGAATGAATCCAGCCAAAAAACCAGTATAAATAATGCCGGTATTTCCTTGGGCAGCAGTTAGAGCAGCATCTAAGACCGTTTCTCCAAAGTCTTCCATGCCATTAAATTCTTTTTCTGCAATTGTCTGCTTTATGCCAATAAGTGTGGCTGCCAGATTACTTCCTGTGTCTTGATCTGGAACAGGAAAGACATTTATTTTATTTATTTGTTCTTTGTCTTTTTCTACTCTTTCTGCAGAAAAAACAAACATTTTTTTCAGATCTTGATAAGTAAGTGTTTCCATAGATTAAAAAGAGGAGTTGGGCATCCTCCTTTGTTATCATTTTATCTTTTCTTCCCACCCCTCTAATAATTTTTTTGCCAAATCTTTGCCGCCAAGGCCAAAAGCCAAGCCAAAAGTAATAACAATTAAGGCGACAAAGCCGATAAAAATACTAAGAATCAAAGTAGGGACAATATTTAATTGATATAAGATTGCTAAAACAGCAAGAATCCAAGAAGCCGAAGAAATAATATTTCCTAAAATTCCAGAATAAGTTATTTTTTCTTTTTCTAAACTGACTAATACTATTTTTTTTGAAAAACTGGCAACAAAAAGCGCGAAAATAAAAATTACCATGGCAATCAAAATATTCGGAAAGTAGCTAATAATAGACATTAAAACCGAATTAAATTGATTTAAACCAATAATATCAAAGAAAACAGTAAAAAACACAACCAAAAAAAGAGCTTCAATAATCGCTCCAAAAAACTTTGCAATATTTAAATGAGCATCGTATCGATCAAAAAATCCTTCCCAGCCTAAAGTTTTTGCCATTTGATTAATTCTGATTTTATTAAAAATATCAATAGCCATGTTTCTGATTTTAACAGAAACAAACCAGCCGGCTAGCAAAATAAAAATACCCCAGACTAAATTAGAAGCATTAATAATAAAAGTTTCAGAAATTGTTTGAAAAATATTTTGCATAAAATATAAAATTGCTTTTAAATGCTTGAATTTATACTATCTTACCATTTTGCTTTATGCAAGCCTAAATTATACCCAATTCGATTAAAAACAATATGAATAAAAAAGGTTAAAAATAAAAGAATAAGCCAAAAATTAAACCCAAAATGGGCAATAGGTTCGATAAAAATAAAAGCTCCGATAACATAATTAGTTTGATCAAAAGGTATAAAAGGAAACCCTGGCCTAAGGCGGAGTCGGCGTTTTATAAATGCAAAAAAAACATCTCCAAAAATTATGCCCATTCCTAAAAGCGCGCCAAAAGCTAATCCGCCAAATTCATAATAAGAAAAAAATCCTAAATTTTCATAGATTCCGCCTTGGAAATAATGGTTTATTTCAAAGAAAATAAAAGTAAATAAGGTGCAGGAAATTAATTCAGCAATTAATCCTCGCCAAGTTTTATGACTTCCTAAAATCGGGGCGCCCCAGAGCATTTTATTATTATCAAGAGGATAATCTAAGAATTTTATCTTACTTAAAAGAGGAGGAATACAATTGGCAATATAAGCAGGGATAAAAAAATAAAAAATAGATAAAAAATAATATAACATTGCTTATTAAAGTTTTTAAGACTTTTTATTTTATAATTTTTGGTTCAGTACCTTTTAATAGTCGTTTAATATTTTCACGATGAGCCCACCAAATAATTAAAACATAAAAAATTCCCAGACCTACATATATATAAGAATTGGTTAGATGCCAAAAAAGGAAAGGCAGAATTAAAAAAAGAAGAATATTAGTTAGGCTCATAATCTTAATAAAAAATAGGCATAAAGCCCAAAAAACCAGGATAATTAATGAATATTTCCAACCAATGGTCATAATTATTGAAGCAAAAATAACTGAGACCCCTTTTCCTCCTTTGAATTTAAGCCAAACTGGAAAAATATGCCCTAAAACCGGAGCAATTGAAATTAGGGCTAATTCTATTCCCTCTTGAAAATAAAATTTAGCAAAAAAGATAGGAATTATTGCTTTTAAAACATCTAAAACAGCGACAAGTATAGCATATTTTATTCCCAAGAAACGAGAAACATTAGTTGCGCCTGTGGCCCCACTCCCCTTTTTTCGAATATCAATATTTTTTGATTTTGAAATTATATAGCCAAAAGGAATTGATCCCAAAAAATATCCAATAATCAAGAAAAAAATAAAAATTATTTGTTTTTCCATTATTTTTTTATATCTTCAATCGCGTTCCGATAATGCTTAATTTGAGCTTTTTTGTCATTTAAATTAATTACAATAGTGATTATATCAATTTGCCAGGGGACGGTAAAGGGGAGTTTGTTTTTTTGAAGCCAGGCTTCGCCCATAATTATCATTCTTTTTTTCTTTTTCTTATTTATTTTTCCTTCTAATGGTATTTTTATATTTTTTTTGGTGGTTGATTTTACTTCTACAAAAACATAGATCTTATTTTTCTTTGCAATAAGATCAATTTCGCCTATTTTTTTATTTGTTATCTTGCTTATTAAATAAAAATTTTTATCAATTATTTGATATTTATTCTTTTTTAAATATTTTTCAGCAATAGCTTCCCCTATTCTTCCAATATTTTTAGAAAAAAAATGCATTATTTTAATTTTATTGTACGATTTTAATTAAAATTATACCTTAACTGGACAAAAATGCAAAATATTTTATTTCCACATAATCTTTATTTTTATTTTAAACAATAGTTTGTTTAAATATCATGTCCGGATTTGTCCACATAAATCATTGTTTGTCCACATAATTGTCCACATAATTTGTCCATAAAGATTTAGTGGACATTAGTGGACATAAAACCCATTTTAAATACATTTTATGTCCACATAAATTTTATACTAGATCATCTATTGATTATTATGATAAAATTAGTGTTTTTACGTATTTTAGAGACGAATGATTAGCTATTTCAGGCAAAATGAAAATATTTTGAAATATATTTTTGTCTGAAAACACAGATGATTAATAATTTCATATTAAAAGACATTTAAAGTCTAAATGTTCCACGTGGAACACATAATATTTACCAACAAAACTAAAACCTTATATCAAACGATTAATGATTTTTAGGGAAACAAAAGTTTTTTAGAATGTAGTTTTGTCTGAAAACTAAGATTATCAATGATTGGGTGTTTTAGCTTATAAAACTTTCGTGTTCCACGTGGAACATTGTTAATTTTTTAAATAGTAAACAAAACTATACTTTAAATGATTAATGATTTCAGGCAAAATGAAAATATTTTAAAATATATTTTTGTCTGAAAACACAGATGATTAATGATTTCATATTAAAAGACATTTAAAGTCTAAATGTTCCACGTGGAACACATAATATTTACCAACAAAACTAAAACCTTATATCAAACGATTAATGATTTTTAGGGAAACAAAAGTTTTTTAGAATGTAGTTTTGTCTGAAAACTAAGATTATCAATGATTGGGTGTTTTAGCTTATAAAACTTTCGTGTTCCACGTGGAACATTGTTAATTTTTTAAATAGTAAACAAAACTATACTTTAAATGATTAATGATTTTTAGGAAAAATATATTTTAAAATATTTTCATTTTGCCTGAAATAGCTAATCATTCGTTGCTAAAATACATAGATGCCTTAAAAATAAGTATATTTTTATATGTTCTACGTGGAACATATAATATTGTACGACATTAATTAAAAAATAAAATAAGTTTTTGTCAAAAATTAGATGTTTTTTAATAAAAAATACCATTTTTATTGGTATTTTTTAATAATTTTTCTATATTTATGTGGACCCGATGAGAATCGGACTCATTTCGCTGCTGTGTGAAAGCAGTATTTTACCATTAAACTACGGATCCAATGACTATTTATAGTCGGGATGCTGGGAATTGAACCCAGATTACAGACTCCCGAAGCCTGCATAATGCCTTTATATTACATCCCGGTTGAATGTCCAGATAATTTATTTGTGGACAAAAATGGACAAAATATTCTTATATATTATGTCCACATATTTTTATGTGGACATAATGATTAAGAGTGGACCCGAGGAGAATTGAACTCCTAATGCTACTATGCGAAAGTAGTATTATACCGTTTAATTACAGGCCCTAATATATATATAATATTATCCAACCCAATATTTTCCCTTTATTTCTTCATTTGCTTGGTTTTCTAAGGTTTGTTTTTTTTGCTTGGCTTGTTTGGCTAATTTGATTAAATCTGTTTGGCTTAAATTGGCTAAATTTTTTACTTTTTGTTCTAAGTATTTTTTAGTGTTTTTTTGGGGATCGTTTAACACTTCTTCTAACAAAATATCTAAAATCTGTCCAATTTTTGGACCAGGATTGATTTTTAAAGTTTTCATTAAATCTAAGCCATTAATTTTCAACATTTTTACAGAAATTGGATCTCGGGACACCTTATCAATCATATATTTCATATGTCTTAACTTGTAGGGTTCTGCTTTTGGACAGCCACTTCCAATTCTATCAGCCATTCTTAATTTTAATAAATCTTCCATATTTTCTAAGCCTACATTATTTATTAATCTGCGAATAGATGCTTCTTTTACTTCGTCAACATTATAATAAAACAAATGATAGCGAACCAAAGTTATGATTTTTTGGGCATCTTTTTTAGGATAGCGCAATCTTTCCAGAATTTTTTGAGTCATTTTTGCTCCAATTATTTCGTGGTTATAAAAAGTAGCACTAGGCCCATTGCCATGTTTTGATTTTGGTTTTCCTATATCGTGCAATAGCGCGGCCAGGCGAATAGGGAAGCTAAATCCTTTTTTAGCAGCATAATCAAGGGATTCCAGATTGTGCCGATAACAATCATAAACATGATGTTTGTTTTGCGAGACATTACAGCCCTCCAAAAGTTCAGGGATAATATAGCTTAAAAGCCCTGATTGTCTTAAAGAATCAATGCCTTTGGCCGCATTTTTAGTCATAATTATTTTATTTAATTCATCCCTGATTCGCTCTGATGATATTTTTTGTAATTCTTTTGAGCAATGGATTATGGCTTGATAGGTGTTTTTTTCAATTTGCCAATTATTTCCTAAGCTAGCTTCAAATCTAATGGCTCGCATCATTCTTAAAGCGTCTTCTTTGAATCTCTCTTTTGGGTCTCCCACGGCTTTAATTAAGTGATTTTTTAAGTCTTCTTGGCCCTGAAACAAGTCAATTATTTCAAATTCTTTCTTGTTTTTTAAAGGGGATAGAGCAATAGTATTAATTGTAAAATCCCTTCTTTTTAGATCTTGTTCAATGGTTTTAGACCAAATTACGTTGTCTGGATGTCGGCTGTCTGAATAAGAAGATTCGGAACGATAGGTGGTTATTTCAATAATTTCGTATTGATTTTGTTTTTTTGACTTTTGATTTTTAGGAAATTCAATACCAACAGTGCCGAAATTATTTTCGTAAAAAGTTTTAATATTTAATTTTTTAAACACTTCTTGGATTTGTTCTGGCGTGGCGCTGGTCGTAATATCCCAATCTTTTGGTTCTATGCCTCTTAAAAAATCGCGGGTGCATCCACCGACTATAAAAGCCGTAAAACCGCAATCTTTCAAGGTATTTATACAAAAAAAGACATTTTGAGGAATAACTATTTTTTGATTTTTATAATCTAAAAAATTAGCATTTTTTTTAATTGAATTCATGCCTGTATTTTAATATAAAAACATAAGCTTGACAACTATTGCCATTCTGTTAAAATAAAAACAACGAATAGGGAAATTGATTTTTGTTTGATCGGAATGAGTTCCGATTTTTTTATTAGTAGAAAAATCAAAATTTTTATTTGAATAAATAATTAAAATTTTAAATATCTAAAGTCCTGCTTATTATAAAAAAGATAAGCAAAAAAAAGACAAAAATATAAAATATTATGGATTTTCAGTCATTTTTATCTGCTATTACGCAGATTGCCGAAGAAAAAGGATTATCTCAAGAAAAAGTTTTAGAAACAGTAGAGCATGCTTTAGCTTCGGCCTATAAAAAAGAATATGGTCAAAAAGGCCAAGTAATTAAAGCAAAAATTGATTCCCGAACAGGAAAAGTTGATTTTTGGCGAACTAAATCAGTGGTAGATGATACAATTGTTTATATACCAGAACCTGTGGAACCTAAAGAAGGGGACAGCGAGCATCCTTTAAACGAAGAAAAATACGCGTTTAATTTTGAAATTAAAAAAAGTTATCGTCCCACAGAATTAGAATTAAATATTGAAGAAGCTCCTCAAAATCCAGAGATTCAAAGGAGAGTAAGATATAACCCGGAAAGACATATTTTAATTGAAGAGGTTGAAGAACAAAAATTAGGATTAAAAGTAAACGAAGAACAAGTAATTCCAGTTGACCAAAGAGAAGATTTTGGCAGAATTGCAGCTCAAACAGCTAAACAGGTAATTTTACAAAAAATAAGGGAAGCGGAAAAAGACGCAGTAATTGAAGAATACAAATCTAAAGAAGGAGAAATTGTTTCTGGCATCGTGCAAAAAATAGAAGGCCCTAATGTTTATTTTGATATTGGTAAAAGCTTAGGTGTTTTGCCAAAAGAAGAACAAATTAGAGGAGAATTTTATAAAGAAGGACAACGTTTAAAGTTATATATTTTAAGGGTTGATACCACTCCTAGGGGTCCGGTTATTTTATTGTCTCGAATTTATCCAAAATTAATTTCCAAGCTTTTTGAATTAGAAGTTCCAGAAATATCAAGCAATCAAGTAGAAATAAAATCAATTGCTCGCGAACCGGGGAATCGAACAAAAATAGCCGTTGCTTCATTAGCTGAAGGGGTTGATCCGATTGGAGCCATGGTTGGTCAGCGGGGAGTGAGAGTTTCGGCGGTGATTTCCGAGCTTGGCGGAGAAAAAATAGATATTATTGAATATTCTGATGATGTTGTTAAATATATTACTAACGCTTTATCTCCAGCAAAAGTAATTGAGGTAAAAGTATTGCCCAAAAATACAGCAATAGTTGTTGTTCCAGCAGATCAATTATCTTTGGCAATTGGCAAAGACGGACAAAATGTTCGCTTGGCAGCAAAGCTTACTGGTTGGAAATTGGATATGAAAAGCGATCAAGATTCTTCCGATTCTTTAGAGTCTGAAGATTCAGAAGAAGATGTTTTAGATGATAACGAAGCAGAAGAAGGGGAATAATAGTAAAGTGAGCTACCTATATATATAGGGCAAAAAAAATATAAAAATATAATGATTAAAAATAGCGATGAAATACGAAATAAAAGACATTTCTCCAAATAAAAAAAAGATTGAAGCAGAGATAACCGCCGAAGAATTTGATAATTTTTACAATCAGGCCTTAAAAAATCTTAATAAAGAAGCAGAATTGCCTGGTTTTAGAAAAGGAAAAGCTCCTGAAAAAATGGTTGAAGAAAAAATCGGATCAGAAGCTATTCTATCCGAAGCTGCAGAAAATGCCATTAGAGATACTTGGTTGAAAATATTAAAATCAGAAAAAATGGATACAATCAGTCAGCCAGAGGTGGAGATAACAAAAATTGCCAAATCTAATCCTTTTATTTTTACCTTAGAAGTTGAGGTTTTGCCAAAAATAGAGCTTCCCAATATTAAAGAAATTGCCGCCCAGGTTTGTGTCAAACAAGAAACTATTGCTGTAAGCGAAAAAGAAGTAGAAGATACTGTTCAATGGCTTCAACAATCAAGATCAAAAATAGCAGTTAAAAATGGGGCGGTTGAAAATGGGGACTTGGCGGAAATAAACTTTGAATTTTTATCAGAATCTGAAAATTTACCAAAGGGGTTACAACAAGATAGTTTTATTGTAGGAAAAAATCATTATTTAAAAGGAATTGACGAGGCCTTGTTGGGTATGAAAAAAGGAGAAGACAAAAATTTTCAAGCCAAGATTGTTTTAGGCGCAGACCAAAAAGAAGAAAATGTAGAAGTAAAATTATTAGTTAAAGAAGTAAAAAAGGTTGAATTACCGGAAATTACTGATGAATGGGCAAACCAAATTGGAAATTTTGATAGTCTTAAAAGCTTGAAAGACGATATTAAAAAAGGGATAATTAAAGAAAAAGAAATTGCCGCCCAAGAAAAGAAAAGGGGAGAGGTTTTAGAAAAAATATCTGAAAAAGTAAAAGTAGAAATTCCTACTTCTTTGCGCTCACGAGAAGAAAACGCCCTTTTCGAAAATTTTAAAAATAGGGTTAATTCAGAAATAGGAATTCCTCTGCCTCAATATTTAGAGCAAATTAAAAAAACCGAACAGGAGATAAAAAATGAATTTAAAAAAGTAGCCGAGCAAAGGGTAAAATTATTTTTAATTTTTAACCAAATAGAAAAAGATGAAAAAATCGAAGTTTTACCTGAAGAAATAAATGAAAAAATAGAACAAATTGTAAAACAATATCCTGATCCAGAAAAAGTAAAAAAAGAAATTGAAAAAAATGAATCAAAAATATATTTGATAGATGAGATAAAAAGAGAAAAAATATTTAAATTATTAGGATGCTAAGAATTATCTATTTATAAAAAATAAATAATAATATTATGAATTTAATACCAACTGTTATTGAAAAATCGCAATATGGAGAAAGAGCATATGATATTTACTCCCGACTTTTAAAAGAAAGAATTATTCTTGTTGCTGGAGTTGTTGATGATTATATGGCTAACTCAATTGTGGCGCAATTATTATTTTTGGCTAGCAAAGATCCAGAAAAAGATATTCAAATGTATATTAATAGTCCTGGCGGATCAGTGACTGCCGGCTTAGCTATTTATGATACTATGCAATATATTAATCCTGATGTTTCTACGGTTTCAATCGGGTTGTCTGCATCAATGGGGGCTTTGATTTTGGCTGCCGGAGCTAAAGGAAAAAGATATGCTTTGCCAAATTCCGAGATTTTATTGCATCAAGTTATGGGTGGGGTCAAGGGCCAAGCAACAGAAATTGAGATTACAGCGAAACAGATTTTAAAGATTAAGGAAAAAATGAATAAAATTTTAGCTAAACATACGGGTCAACCATTGAGCAAAATTGCCAAAGATACGGATCGGGATTTTTATCTATCAGCTGAAGAAGCCAAAGAATATGGCGTGGTAGATCAAGTAATTACTAGCCAGTTTATTGGTAAAAAATAATAAAATTTAAAAACAGGGGATTAGCCCCTGTTTTTTTATTGCATTGATTTTAATTAAATTATATAATAAAGGCAATAAATAAAATAATTAAAAACATATGTGGTTTTATAATAAATTTAAAAAATTTTTTTTCATTGCCGGCTGTTTAGGATTTTTGTTCTTTAACAGCAGCAATGTTTTGGCTGCTGCTTGCGGAACAGCGACGCAACAATCATGGCCTGTCGCGCCAACTACAAATCTTTGTAGTAGCGGAGGGGCAGGGTCAGTAACCTTTGTCGAGGGATATCAAGTGTGGCAATGGATGTGTGTTGGGGGGGAGCCCACATTTGTTGCTTGCGAGGCTCCATATGCTTCTGAACCTTCTCCTGTTTGCGGGTCTGGAGTAGCAACTTATACCACCCCAACTGCTTTGTGTAGTGTGGGCACTCCATCTGGCGTTACTGAAGGAGAAATAAAAGTTCCTTACACCAATACCCCGGTAAGCTATACAACTGTTTTTAATTGGACTTGTTCTAATGGTATGGGGTCGATAAATTGTTCTGCTCCCAAAAAAATAGACGCTGAGTGTACTCCAACTTGGGCGTTTAGACGAAATGCCACCTGTGGTTCAATTTTTTCTCAAAATGCTGGTGCATATATTACAAACGAATGCATGGGAAATATATGTAAAAAAGGAATTCAAACAACAAACTTAACCTTGCCCACTGGTGTCGGTGGTGTTGCAAACTGTGATGGACATAATGGGGGAATAAGTAAAACTTGTTATTATATTGTAATAACTGACGAATACGGAGACATGATTTGGTTAATTGGTGGCGAAGGATCTACACTAATTAATGGAACTTGTGGTTCATCCCAGGGCGGATCGTTTACATCTGCCCCTTCAACTAATCTTTGTAGTACTGGGGCCGCGTCTTCAGTTACTACCGGAAGCACTACTTATACCTGGAGTTGCTTAGGATCTAATGGTGGATCAACTGCTAGTTGTTCGGCTAATATTGCTGTGAACGGTATTTGCGGTTCAGCCAACGGAACATCTTCTTATGACCAACCTACAAATCTTTGTTCAGTAGGAACAGCATCTTCAATTACAATTAATCCAACAACTTTTACCTGGACTTGTGCTGGATCGAGTGGGGGATCAACTGCCTCTTGTAGTTCTAATCAGCTCACCCGTTCAATTCCCTGTGGCTCTTATGGAGACACTAGCCAAAATGGAGTTATTAATTATTATGATGTCCAAGTAGCATTTTCTCAATTAGAAACTCTTCCTTTGAACTTGATTGATGTTAATGGAAATGCAAATGGAGAGTTTGAAGATATTTATCAAATTCGACAATATGTAATCGGAGAAATAAGCACATTTATTATTTGTAGCAGAGTCAACGGATCTTGTGGAACAGCTAATGGTCATGGATATCAAGCAACATCATATATTGATACAGCCGCGGAAAGATGTGGAGCCGGAACATTCAGTGGATCTTTTACTGACGCTGGCTCTTCTTGGACATGGAGCTGTACTGGATCTGGCGGGGGATCAACTGCTTCGTGTTCTGCTCCTAAAGTTGCTTGCGGATCATATCACAATACAACCAGAAGAGATCAACCTTCAACCAATCTTTGTGCTTATGGCAGTAATACAACCTTAAATCTTTCGAGCAACATCTGGCTTTATTCTTGTACCAATAATCCAGGCGTAGATGCTGGCTGTTATACTTACAAAACTACTTGTGGATCATCTAATGGTGGATCATTTACTTCTGCTCCTTCAACCAATCTTTGTGCTTATGGCACAGCATCTTCAGTAACTACTGGATCAACAACTTACACCTGGACTTGTACAGGAAACGATTCTTTGGCTGTGAGCTGTTCGGCCACTCGAGTAGCAATTGTAAATGGTACCTGCGGATCATCTAATGGCGGAACATTTTCAACCGCACCTTCAACCAATCTTTGTAGTTTAGGAACAGCAACATCAGTAACAACTAATGCCACAACCTATACTTGGAGTTGTACTGGATCTGGCGGAGGAACAACTGCTTCTTGTAGTTCAAACAGATTAATTAATGGTGTTTGCGGATCATCTAATGGTGGAACATTTTCAACCGCTCCTTCAACCAATCTTTGTAGCGCTGGGAATGCTTCTGCTGTTTCTGGAACCGGACCTTGGACATGGAACTGTAATGGAATTAACGGAGGAACGAATGCATCGTGTTCGGCAAGCTTATCATCTGTTAACGGAGCCTGTGGAACAGCGAATACGCACGGATATCCGGCAACTAGCGAAATAGATACAGCGGCTGAAAGATGTGCAGCAGGAACATTTACTTCGTTTACTGACGCTGGCTCTTCTTGGACATGGTCTTGTACTGGATCTGGCGGAGGAACAACGGCTTCGTGTTCTGCTCCTAAAGTTGCCTGCGGATCATATCACAATACAACCAGAAGAGATCAACCTTCAACCAATCTTTGTGCTTATGGCAGTAATACAACCTTAAATCTTTCGAGCAACATCTGGCTTTATTCTTGTACCAATAATCCAGGCGTAGATGCTGGCTGTTATACTTACAAAACTACTTGTGGATCATCTAATGGTGGATCATTTACTTCTGCTCCTTCAACCAATCTTTGTGCTTATGGCACAGCATCTTCAGTAACTACTGGATCAACAACTTACACCTGGACTTGTACAGGAAACGATTCTTTGGCTGTGAGCTGTTCGGCTAATATATCTGTAGTAGGAGTTGGCACTTGCGGATCATCTAATGGCGGAACATTTTCAACCGCCCCCTCAACTAATCTTTGTTCGGTTGGAACTGCTTCTGCTGTTACTGGATCCGGACCTTGGAATTGGACATGTACGGCAACCTCTCCTTGGCTAACAGGTTATACAAAAAGAAAACCTCTAACCGTTACATCATCATCGGTTTTAACAAATTATCAAGTTAAAGCAATTATTGCTTATGATTCTGATATGCAAGCTGACTTTGATGATATACGTTTCACTTCTTCTGATGGAACGACCGAATTAAGCTATTGGCTGGAATCAAAAACAGATTCATCCACTGCTACTTTTTGGGTAAAAATTCCAAGCCTTGCTTCTGGTAGTAACACCATTTATGTATATTATGGAAATGCTTCAGCAACCAGCGCTTCAAGCGGGGATAATACTTTTGTTTTTTTTGATGACTTTAATTCTGGAACTATTAATACCAGTAAATGGACAGCAACTTGCGAAGGAACAAATAGCGGGGGATCTGTTTCAATAGTTAGTGGAGAGCTTGTTATTACTGCTAGATCTTCAGCCTATGCTTCTAATTCAGCTTGTTATCTTAAAAGCAATCAAGCTTTTGATTTGAGAGATGGTTATGCTGTTAGATATTATGGAAAAGCTTATGAGTCTTCTGGTCAAGGTCTTTGGTGGTATGGTGGATTTTATTTAACCAATTCAACCACAATAAGCGTTTTACAAAATGGTTCAACTTATTCCGGAAACGATGGAACACCTGATTTAATGGTTGGAGAAAATTCAGGATCAACTATATATAACAATACTAATTATACAGGAAATCATACTTACGAAATTAGAACAAATGGAACAACTGTTACATTTTTGTCTGATGGTAGCGCCCTTGCTTCTAATTTTACCTTAGCATCTCAAAACGGATACTATTCAAAGTATTTACAATTTTATAGATATGCTGATCAAGCTATTTATGCCACTCAAAGATTTGATAATGTAATAATTAGAAAATATGTTTCTTCGGAGCCAAGTGCTTCTTTAGGAACAGAAGAAAGCGGTGGAGAAAGCATTGCTTATTGTTCGGC
>JBAZNB010000004.1:0-78697 GCA_041649435.1 Minisyncoccota bacterium
GATCAGCGCATAACAGCTCTTTCACTTCTGCCCCAACGACTGATTTATGCAGTTCAGGAACAGCTACCAATCCAATAACAAACACAACCGGCTGGAGCTGGATTTGTACAGGATCAACTGGCACAGCGCCAATAAATTGTTCAGCCAAACGAACAGTTTCTTCCGTAACCCCAGCTTGTGGATCAGCGCATAACAGCTCTTTCACTTCTGCCCCAACGACTGATTTATGCAGTTCAGGAACAGCTACCAATCCAATAACAAACACAACCGGCTGGAGCTGGATTTGTACAGGATCAACTGGCACAGCTCCGATTAATTGTTCAGCCAAACGAACAGTTTCTTCTGTAACTCCAGCTTGCGGTTCAGCACATAACAATTCTTTTGCCACTGCGCCAACAACTGATTTATGTAGCGTTGGAACAGCAACTAGCTTGACAATAACTATAAATGGCTGGACCTGGTTTTGTACAGGATCAACCGGCACAGCCCCAAAAACTTGTTCAGCTAACAAAGTTTCTTCGACAGTTGCCCCGGTTTGCGGTTCAGCACATAACAATTCTTTTGCCACTGCGCCAACAACTGATTTATGTAGCGTTGGAACAGCTACCGAAATAATTATTAATGATTTAGGAAATTGGAGTTGGCAATGCGAAGATAATAATACAGAGGTTGAATGTTTTGCTAATTTTAAAAAAGAAAGCCATCCTTTAAATTTAAAAATTTTTGCTGATCTTATTTCTACTTCAAACCAATTAACCAACAGTGCTTCTTATAAAATAACTGCTTCACTCGATCAAGATTCAACAATAAGAAAAATAAAAATTAAAGCTTTTTCTGAGGGAGTTTCTTCTGTTGAAGCCAATATTGATAGTTTTGTTTTTGGATCACAAGGAAAAGCGTGGAGCACTATTTTAACTTTACCAAAAAGCGCTTCTGATCGTAACTGGACAATTAAAATAATTTCTTATGAATATGCTGGAGAGTTAGGAGCTGTTCCTTTAACCTATGATTATTCTGAAGCCGAAAGTCCGAAAACAACAATTGTTGTTCCGGCAATAAAGGTTGTTTCACTCTCAACGGAATGTGTAATTGCTGAATACGAAAAAGATTGGTCTGTTTGTGTTAACGGAGAACAAACAAAAAAACTTATTACCAGCCCAGTTGGATGTAATACCAATAAAGAAAAAGTAATTAAACAGTTTTGTTTTGAAAAAATTGGATGCCAATATGTTTATTCCGATTGGTCTGCTTGTACAAATGGGAAAAAGACGAGAACAATAATTTCAAAAGAACCGAATAATTGTAATTTTGGAAGTCCTTTAGTCGAAGAGAGTTGTGTTCCAGAAAAAATTATTAGTTCCGTTGAGTCAAAAATCGTTGAAGAACCGGCAAAAACAGATTTGGAAATAACTCAAAAACAGCCCGAGATTGATCCAGCCTGTCTTCAAGCTGGAATAAATAATCAGGCTGATTGTCAGATTTATTTATACCAAAAAAACATTACTTCAGAATGTCTAGCTAATAATTTAACAACCTTAGAAAAATGTCGAGAATATTTCTTAAATAAATATGGGACCCCCTTGAAATGTACAGGATTGGAATCAGCAAAATGTGGTTCATTGATTAATGATGTTATCTTGTCTTATTTTAAAACCGCGCCTATTACTGAGGAAACAAGAAGAACATTAACTGAAGAAGCAGGAAAACCAGCCACTATTAATGCACAAACAGAAACTTTGATTATTAATCCTTTAGAAACAGAAATTGACAAGCAGCCTGTTCAAATAAAAATTCAAGACGTTCCACTGTCTGCTTCGAATGGAGATGTTAGCGTGGCTTTAGTTGCTACAGAATTAAAAGAAGAGCAAAAAACATTGGCTCCAGTGGCAATTGTTTTTGATGATAATAAAAACGGAGTACCCGATGATATTGAAAATCGTTTAGGGTTTGTTCCAGAAAATCGACAAACAGTTGATTCTTCAAAATTAACCGGAATAGACAAAGCAATTATTGATGGGCAAAGCATAGAACAGCCAAAATTCAATCAAACAATAGCAGTAAGCGATGTTTTAAAAGTGGCGGAAATTAAAAATATCGAACTTGTTGATACTGATAAAAATTTAAATAAAAATATCAGATTTGAGGGAACAGCTCTGCCAAATCAAATTATTACTTTATATATTTACAGTGTGACCCCAATTATTTTAACTGTTCAGGCCGATGCAAATGGAAATTGGGTTTATGATTTGGATAAAACATTAGTTAATGGTACTCATGAAGTTTATGTGGCAATAAATGACGAAAAAGGAAAAATAATTGAAACAAGCTTACCAAAACCATTTTTTATAGAAGAGGCCTTAGCTGTTTCAATGGAAGAATTTTCTGGAATTCAAGATGCAACATCAATCCCAGATCAATCAAAAATGATTTTAATTTTTTATGCCCTGGCGGGATTGATTTGTATTTTGGTATTTGTATCTTTATTTTTATTGATTAGACAAAAATTGGGGAAATAATTTTATTATGGAAAAAAAATCATCAATAAAGTTTTTACAAGACAATCGGCAAGTTTTTTATTCGATTGCTATTATGATTCTTATTCCAACAGCTGTGATTGTTAACTCTTTGCTTTTTGGCCAGTCATTTCGGGAAATTTTAGATGTTAGCCTTTGGGATCGGGGGGTGGGAATCGGGCAGTCGATTAATGTTGCTTTGGCTGATAAGCTTGATTCGCCGGAAAAAATGCAAGATTTTATTGATAATTGGAAAAATTATAATGATAATACACGTTCTTTTGATGTTTTTTATCCGCAAGACGGAAAATTTAAAGTTGTTGCTAGTATGGATAACAATCGTTTAGAAGAAGTTGAAAATTATGGAGATTATATTTTGGCTTGGAGCAGTGAAAATCCAATTGCTCATAAAATAGCAATAAAAGAATCAGGCAGTAGTAATACTTATTGGTTAGTAGTAACTCCGCTTAAGAATTTACAAGGCAAAACCCAAGCGCTACTTTCAATGCGTTTTTCTGCCACGATTGTTGAATCAAAATTAGTGGCTGTTTTAACCGCTTCTTTCTGGGTTTTAATGATTACGGTTTTTTTCATTATCCTTCTTTTGCTGGGGAATTTTCGTTTATTTGAATATTCAATTCTTTATAATAAAATTAAAGAAGTTGATCAAATGAAAGATGAGTTTATTTCCATGGCCTCGCACGAATTAAGAACTCCAATTACAGTAATCAAAGGATATGTTTCCATGGTTTTAGAGCAAGAACAAGGGTTTTCCGAGCAAACAAAAAATGATTTGTCTGTGATTGGAAATTCAGCCGATAGGCTGGCTGTTTTGATCGAGGATATGCTAAATGTCAGTCGAATCGAACAAGGACGACTAAAAATAGAAACTAAAGAAACTGAAGCTTGGCCGATTATTGAAGAAACAGTTCAAGAACTTAAGATTAAAGCTGATGAAAAAAAATTAATACTTAGTTGTTTTTTAGAAACAGAAGCTAAAACAATGATTAAAATTGATAAGGATAAGTTTAAACAAGTTTTGATTAATATTATTGGAAATTCGATTAAGTATACTATGACTGGAAGTGTGGAAGTAAAGGCTTTAAAAAGAGATAAAAATTTTGTAGTTTTAATAAAAGATACTGGAATTGGAATGACAGCCAAAGAAAAAGAACATTTATTTGAAAAGTTTTATCGGGTCAAAAGTAAAAAAACCGAAGAAATAATGGGGACTGGTTTAGGATTGTGGATTACTAAGCAGATCGTTGAGTTGATGAATGGGTCAATTGCTGTTGATTCTATGGAGGGGGTTGGAACTCAAGTGACAATTGAATTTCCTTTGATTGAAGAAAAAAAATAATCCCTCCCTTGCTTTATTTGAAAATATAAATTATAATTTCCTGGAAAATATGGAAAATTTATCAGACGAACAATTGGTGGAAAAATATCTTCAAGGCGATAAGAATGCTTTGGAGTTTTTAATTTCAAGATATTTAAAAGTTGTTTATAATTTTGCTTATCATTATGCCGGAAACAGCGCTGACGCTGAAGATATTACGCAAGATGCTTTTTTAAAAGTTTGGAAAAATATTAGAAAATTTGATTCTCAAAAGAAATTTAAAAATTGGATTTTTGAAATAACTAAAAATACAGCCATTGATTTGTCTCGAAAAAAGAAAATAATTCCTTTTTCTTGTTTTGAAGGGGAAAATGGAGATAATTTTTTAATAGAAACTTTGCGCGATAAAAATCCATTACCCCTAGAGATTTGCGAAAAAAAATATTTATCCAGTCAATTAGCAAATTCTTTTAATAATGTTTCTTCTAAAGGAAAAGAAGTTATTGTTATGCATCTGGATGAGGATCTTACCTTTAAAGAAATTGCAGATATTTTAGGAGAATCAATTAATACTATAAAAAGCCGGTATCGGAGAGCCATCCTAGAGCTTAAAAAACAATATTCCAACTAAAATTGAAAAGCGCCCCAAAGGCGCTTTTTTAATAAAAAAGCACCAAATTTATTTTTTGGTTCGTAGTAATTAATATGAGTAAAAACAATCAAGAAATAGAACCTCCGGCCTATCTTTTGAATAAAATAATGAGTCGGATAGAACGAGAAGAAAGAATTCTTGCTTTAAAAAGAAGAATTTTTGGATTTTTTATCGGCTTGGTTGGCTTAATGGTTTTTTTCTTTTATAGTTTTAAAATGGTTTTGGAAACCTTTTCCAATGTTGGATTTAGTAAATATTTTTCTTTAATTTTTACAGATACTAATCTTGTCATTAATTATTGGCAAAGTTTTTTTGCTACGCTTTTAGAATCATTTCCGGCGATTGAGACAGCATTTTTTCTCATTATTGTTTTGGGGATATTACAATTATTCAAATTTTTATTAAAAGATTTAAAAAATATGAAAAAAATACAAAACATTTATGAATTTAAATAATTTTTTACAATCAAAAAATTTCAATATTATAACTTGGATACTTTTAGGAATAATAATTCTTTTATTCGTTTTTAAGTTAGGAATGGATATTGGTTTTAAAAAAGCCGAATTTTCCCATAAATGGGGAGAAAATTATTATCGTAATTTTGCCGGACCAGCCGAAAGATTTCCAAAAAATATGATGGGGCCAGATGATTTTATGGAGGCCCATGGAGTATTTGGGCAGATTATAAAAATAGATGATTCTGCGCTTGTTATTAAAGATCGAAATAATTTGGAAAAAATAGTTTTAATCAATGAAAAAACAAGCATTAGAAGTTTTAATAACGATATAAGCAAAGAAGATCTAAAAATTGACAATCATGTTGTTGTGATTGGCGAGCCTGATGAAAATGGAAATATTATTTCTCGGCTGATTAGAATTTTACCATCGCCACCGGAAATTAAAAAGTAAAGAATAAAATTAATATTATGTTAAATATATTTGAAAAATTATTAAAATTTTTATTTTCTCATAAAATAATTTCCGGGATATTATTATTGGTAATTATTATAGGAGCTTGGTTTTCAAGCGGATTAATTAATAAAAATCAAAATACAACCAAGTACGTTGTTTCTACTGCCAGCAAAGGAACTTTAATTAAGTCTGTTTCCGGTACTGGTCAGGTTTCTTCTTATAGTGAAATTACAATGAATTCAAAAGCTTCGGGAGAGATAGCTTATCTTGGAGTTTCAGCCGGAGAAGAGGTTGAGGAGGGAAAGCTTTTATTAAAAATAAATTCTTCCGAAGCCGAACAAACAATTAGAGATGCTCAAACTAGTTATGATTTGGCGGTTTTATCATTAGAAGAGTTAGTCGCTCCAGTAGACACACTTTCTTTAATGCAGGCTGAGGATGCGCTTACTGCTGCGGAAGACTCGAAAATAAATTCTGAAGCGGATTTAAAAAAAGCTTATGATGACGGATTTACCTCTGTTTCTAATGTTTTTTTGGATTTGCCGGAAATAATGTCTGGGCTAAATAATATTATTTACGGAAATACTTTTTATGATTATCAAGGAAATGCTGACTATTATGCTGGAATTGTTTCTGGGTTGACCAGTAAAGAAAAAATAAATCAGTATAAACAAGATTGTTTTGATAAATATTCTTTGGCGCGCTTAGCTTATGATGAAAATTTTGAAAATTATAAAAAAATCAACCGATATTCTTCTGAGCAAGAGATAGAAAGCTTAATCAACGAGACACACGAGACTAATATTCTAATATCAGACGCCATTAAAAGCACCAACAATCTAATTCAATTTTATAAAGACGAGCTTATTAACAGAAAATTAATTCCTAATCCTGTTTCGGATACTCATCTTTCAAGTTTGAATAATTATACCGGCAAAACTAATAATTTTATTTCTTCTTTGCTTTCTTTAAAACAAACAATTCAAAACGCAAAAAATTCTATTGTCAGCGCGGAAAGAAACATAATCGAAAAACAGCTCTCTTTAGAGAAGATAAAAACAGGGGCAACTGAAATAAATATTAAATCTCAAGAAATGACGGTTGCGCAAAAGAAAAACGCTCTTTTAACTGCTCAAAAAAATTTAGCTAATTATTATCTTTATGCTCCTTTTTCTGGCATAGTTGCTAAAATTAATATTAATAAAGGAGAGACAGTTTCTTCGGGAAATTCTTTAATGACTTTTATTTCTAAAGGAAAAATCGTTAATATTTCTTTAAACGAAGTTGATATTTCCAAAGTTAGCGTTGGTAATCCGGTTAATTTAAGCTTTGATGCCATCGAGGGGTTAACGCTGGTAGGAAAAGTTTCTCAGATTGATACTATTGGCACGGTTTCTTCGGGCGTGGTTAATTATAACGTAGAAATAAGCTTTAGTGATGATTCTAATCAAGTAAAGCCTGGAATGAGTAGCTCGGTTTCTATAACCACAGAAGCCAAGGTAGATGTTTTATTAGTACCCAATTCAGCAATTAAATCTTCTGATAATGGTTATTATGTGGAGATGCCAGAAACAGCGATCGAAGAAAGTTTATTGAATAATAATAAGGGCGTGGCTATTTCTGGTGCGATTCAAAAGAAAACTATAGAAATAGGATTAGCTAATGATTCTTATACAGAGATTATCAGCGGTATAAATGAAAACGATCAAGTGATTTCAAGCACAGTCTCCAATTCATCTTCAACCTCGAAAAATTCGAATTCAACAAATTCTAATTCTGTAAAAAATATTAATACCAATATGATGATTCCGGGAGCAGGAGGCCCTCCTAATTAGATAATTATTATGATTGAGCTTAAAAACATCACAAAAGAATATTTTACCGCTGTTGGTTCAGTTCCTGTTTTAAAAAATATTTCTTTAAAAATTTTTGATGGAGAATTTGTGGCTATTACCGGACCGTCTGGCTCTGGAAAATCAACTTTGATGAATATCATCGGGGCTTTGGATGTTCCGACCAAAGGAGAATATATTTTAGATGGAAAAGAAGTTTCTCAATTATCAGATGATAACTTGGCTGAAATTAGAAATAAAAAAATAGGATTTGTTTTTCAAACATTCAATCTTTTGCCAAGAGCCACTGTTTTGCGCAATGTTAGCATTCCTTTGATTTATGCGGAGACATCAAAAGTTGAAAGAGAGACAAGAGCTAAACAAGCATTAAAAGATGCTGGCTTAGATGAGGATTTTTATAATCATTTAAGTAATCAATTATCTGGAGGTCAAATGCAAAGAGTAGCCATTGCCCGGGCTTTGGTCAATAATCCGTCTTTGATTTTAGCTGACGAACCAACTGGAAATTTGGATTCAAAAACCGGAGAAATAGTTTTAAAAACATTTACTGATTTAAATAGAAATCAAAAGCGGACCATTGTTTTGATTACACATGAACGGGAAGTGGCCGAACATGCTGATCGGATAATCAGCATTAAAGATGGGGTTATTGTTTCTGATTTTGGAGATTTAAAACAAAAATCATAATTATGAAGATACAAGATTTAATCGATGAAATATTTTTTGCTTTATTGGCAAACAAAGCCCGTTCTTTTTTAACAATTTTAGGAATTGTTATTGGAATTGGATCAGTTATAGTAATGATTGCAATCGGACAAGGATCACAAAGCAAGATTGCATCAAGTATCGAGTCTTTGGGTGCTAATTTAATTGTTATTAGTCCTGGAGCTCAAAGGGGGTTTGGCATGATGGTCAGCGGGGGAAGAGGTTTAGCTCAAAGCTTAACGATTGATGATGCCGAAGCAATTAAAAATGAATTAGCTTTGGTCAGAGCAATAGAACCAGAAGTTTCTTCTCGATATCAAGTTTTAGCCAAAGGAACAAATACTAATGTTTCTGTGGTTGGAACCACCGAAGAATACCTTTCAGTTAGAAATATGCAGATCGGGGAAGGATCTTTTATCTCTGAGCAGGATTTGAAAAATAAATCAAAAATTGCAATTTTAGGACCAACGGTTCGAGATGATTTGTTCGGCGAAGAGGCTGAAGCCGTAGGACAGATTATTAGAATTAATGGCATTGAGTTCAGGGTAGCTGGCATTACGGTGGCCAAGGGTGGAAATACTATGAACAGCCAGGATAATATGGTTTTTATTCCTTTAACCACGGCTCAGCAATATTTATCGGGAAGTAAATACGTGAGTAGTATTTATGTTTCGGCCATAGATCAAAAGTCAATGAGTTTATTGCAGGAAGAAATAACGTCTTTGCTTTTAATTCGACATAATATTTCTGATGCAAGTAAGGCTGATTTTACAACTACCAACCAGGCCGACATTACTGAAACCGCTACTTCAGTAGCTGATACTTTTACTATTCTTTTAGCTTCTGTGGCTTCTATTTCTTTAATCGTGGGCGGAATCGGAATTATGAACATGATGTTGACGACGGTTACTGAAAGAACCAGGGAAATAGGATTAAGAAAAGCCGTGGGTGCAAAAAAGAAAGATGTTAATTTTCAATTTTTGGGCGAAGCGATTGCTTTAACTTTTTTAGGTGGATTAATCGGAGTGATTTTGGGGTGGGCAGTTTCTTTCGGACTTGATTATTTTGGAGCCACGACAACAAAAGTCTCTCTCTGGTCGATTGTTTTGGCTTTCGGAGTGTCGGCTTTTATCGGAATCGCCTTTGGTTATTATCCAGCTGCCCGGGCATCGAAATTAAATCCAATTGAATCATTAAGATATGAATAAAATTAAATAATCAAAAGCTCTGGGGGGTGCGGGCAAATTTCAGTAAAACGGCTTTGCTTATACGACCCCTTAGAGCAGATAATATTTTAAAAAATGAAAAACATAAAAAAAAGAACAATTATTATAGTAGCAGTTTTAGTTATTTTAATCGGAGGAATCTGTTTTTACGGAGGAATGAAATATTCGGAACAAAATAGAAAAACATTTAATTTTAGGGACTTTCAAGATATGGAAGGATTGCAAAAAACAGGGTCGGCTGGAATGAGTAGGGGTGGAGTAATTAGCGGAGAAATTATTGACAAAGATGAGCAAAAAATTATTATAAAATCGGCGGATGGGAGTTCAAAAATTATTTTTCTTTCGGAAAAAACAACGATTAACAAAACTATAGAAGCCAATTTGAACGATTTACAAATTGGAGAAAAAATTATGGCCAATGGAAAGGCGAATGACGATGGAAGTATTACAGCTGAATCAATTCAACTGACAGGAAATTTAATAGAAAAGCTCGATTTTCAGCCAAAGAATTAAATTATTAAGAGAAAACAAAAAACCGCTTTCGCGGTTTTTAAAACTTATTTTTTTAAATAATTAACACCATTAAAATATTCATCTGCGCGTTCGGTTATTTTTTTCATAATTTCTACGGATTCAATCGGATAACTACCCATCGCAGTTTCATCAGACAACATGACAGCATCAGCTCCGTCAAAAATAGCATTAGCAATATCTGTTACTTCAGCTCGGGTTGGATGAGGTCGATCAATCATTGAAGAAAGCATTTCTGTGGCCACAATTGCTGGTTTTTTATGCCAATGAGCTCGGCGAATTAATTCTTTTTGAATAATAGGCACTTCTTCAATCGGAACCTCAATTCCTAGATCTCCTCGAGCAACCATTATTCCATCAGAATATTTAATAATTTCATCTATGTTTTTTAAGGCCAAGGCTCTTTCTATTTTAGCAATAATTTGAATTTTTTTATTAGTTAAAACATCTTTTAGGGCGAAAATATCTTTTTCTGATTGAACAAAAGAAAGACAAATATAATCTGCTCCATTTATTGCAGCAAATCGGGCATCGGCAATGTCTTTTTTTGTTAAAGCTCCTTGAGAAAAATTTGTTTTAGGAATATTAATTGCTTTTCTAGAAAAAAGCATTCCACCTCGATAAGCTTTGGCAAAAATTTTTTGATTTTTTATTTCTGAAATTTCTAATTCGATTGCGCCATTTGCCAAATAAAAGGGCTCGCCAATTTTAATATCATTATAAAGATCAGGGGAGTCGATTGGGATTTCATTTTTTTCAAGAGCAGCTTTTCCATAAAAAAAAGAATAAGTCTCTCCTCGAGCTATTCTAATCGGATGATCTAATTTTTCAATACGGATTCGGGGACCTTGAAGATCAAGCATCATTTTAACGCGCAAGCCAGTTTCTTTTTCTATTTTAAGCAAGGAAGATTTTATTTTTTTCCATTGTTTATCTGTGGCATGGGAAAAATTTATTCGAGCGATATCCATTCCCGATCTGGTTAAAGATTTTAAAGTTTTATAATCTTCTGATTTTGGCCCAATAGTGGCGATAATTTGAGAATCCATATTTTCTATTTTAGTTTTAAAGTTTTCATTGCCAAGGCCAGAGTTTCATCCGCATTTTCAGAAGCAAAAGATTTCCCTTGTTCTAAAATAGATTTTATAAATTTTGGGTCTTTGATTATTTCTTTTCTCTTTTTTTGAAAATCTTCAATAAATATCTGAACGATGTTTGTAAATATTTTTTTAAATTCACCCATTACCGGAAGGCCTTGTTTATGTTTTTTAATAATTTCGTCGATTTCTTTTTTTTCATCTTCGGTTTTGGCCAAATTTTTAGCAATTAAAATATGACTTTCTAATTTTTCGTTCATTATACCCTCAACGGCTGTTTCTGCGCTTTTAATTTTGTTAGCAATTATTTCCGGGGCGTCGTTTAAAAAAAGCGCTCCCTCTGGTTTACTTTTACTCATTTTTCCTTCGCCCTTAAGAGAAAGGATATTAATATTTTTTATTTGTAAGGCTTCGGGAACAACAAATGTATCGCCATATTTTTTATTAAATCTTTCTGCTAGTTTTCGAGAAACTTCTAGATGAGACAGCTGATCTTTTCCTACTGGAACATTTTTTGCTCTTTGGATAAGAATATCCGCGGCCATTAAAACTGGATAGAAAAATAAAAGAGCATTGGCGCTTTCCGGACGATCTGGATTTTTAATTTTTTCTTTTAATGTGGGAACACGCAAAAGTTCGGCCACGGTAATATGTCGGGCCAATAAAGCAGTTAAGGTCATAATTTGTCCGGCAATATCTGATTGTAAGAATATTTTTGTTTTTTCAGGATTTATTCCCAAAGCCAGATAATCAGCCACGATTCCATTGATATTTTCTTTTACTGTCGAAGGTTCATTATCGGTTAAGGCATGGAAATCAGCGACAAAAACAGCAATTGATAAATTGTTTTTTTGCATTTCAACAATCGGGGCGATTGCTCCGAGAAAATTGGCCACGCTTATATTTCCGGTTGGTCGGATGCCGGTAAAAATATCTATTTTTGTTTTCATAATAAAATTATACCGCATTATTAATAAATAAAAAAGAGATAAAGCTTAAAGAAAATTTAAAATTGGCATTGACAAAATAGAGAAATTATGATATTCTATAAAAAATATTGAGATTAAAAGGCGGGGTCCCAGTATTGTTTGGGAGTCCGCTTTTTTTAATTAAATAAATTACTATGCACCACAAATCGTTTCGAAAAAAAAATTGTTTTGGGTTTCGCTCCAGCGAAGATCGCTCCGGAGCTTTTCATCCAAAATCAAGCTTTAAAACTAAATCTTCTTTTAGAAAAAAAAGAAGTGGTTTTGCTAAAAAAATAGATGTTTCTAAGTTTATTCAAAATAATACCGCGATTAATCAAGAGGTCGCCTATGTCCCAAAAAATAAATTCATTGATTTTAAAATAGACAATCGGCTAAAAATTAGCGTTAATCGAAAAGGATATCAAAACCCAACCCCGATTCAAGACCAGACTATTCCTTTGGTTTTAGAGAATAAAGACGTGGTTGGTATTGCCAATACTGGCACTGGAAAAACAGCAGCTTTTTTACTGCCTACGATAAATAAAGTTCTTTTGAATAAAAACGAAAAAGTAATTATTCTCGTGCCAACACGCGAATTAGCCTTGCAAATCGAAAAAGAATTTAAAGAATTTACTGCTGGATTAAGAATTTTTTCCGTGATTTGTATCGGGGGAACAAATATTAAAAAACAATTTTTTGATTTAAAAACAAATCATAATTTTATTATTGGAACCCCAGGGAGAATAAAAGATTTAATTCAAAGAAAATCTTTAAATTTATCTTTTTTTAAAACAGTAGTTTTAGATGAGGCCGATCGAATGCTGGATATGGGATTTATTGACGATATCAAATTTTTAATGTCAAAGATGCCGGAAAATAAACAAGTGCTTTGTTTTTCTGCTACAGTACCATTGGAAATTGAATCTTTGATCAATGATTTTTTGAAAAATCCAATTAAAATATCTGTTAAAAGCCGAGAATCATCAGGCAATGTTAATCAAGACATTATTAAGATATCAGATCAAAGGAAAAAAACAGAAATTTTATGCGAGCTTTTGATTAAAAAAGAGTTTTATAAAGTTCTTATTTTTGGAAAAACAAAATTTGGCGTTGAAAGGCTTTCTCGAACCTTGATTGAAAAGGGATTTAAGGCCATTTCGATTCACGGCGATAAAAATCAATCTAAAAGAGAAAAAGCCCTTAATTTATTTCGTAAAGACCAGGTAAAAATATTGGTCGCCACTGATGTGGCGGCACGAGGCTTGGATATTAATGATATTAGCCACGTTATTAATTACGATCTTCCTGCTACTTATGATGATTATGTTCACCGAATTGGCCGAACAGGCCGAGGATCGAAAAAAGGAGTGGCAATTACTTTTGTTTAATTATTTATTTTAGAAAAAAGTTTTTTGAATAAAAATTGTAGACTTTTTTTAAAATGCTATAATAAAAAATAAAATTAGAAAAATGAGAGAAATATTTTTTAAAGGCATTAAAGCCGACAATTTAAAAAGAATAGATTCTTTGCAGGACGGATGCTGGGTTAATATTGAAAATGCAGAAATGGACGACATAGTCTTTGCAGCAAAAATAACAGGATTGGAATTGTCCGACCTAGAAGATTCTTTGGATTTATACGAATTGCCCCGCATCGAAAGAGAAGGTGAAAATATGATCCTATTTATTAGAGACGCTCAGGAACATGACAAAGAAGATGTATATACTTCACCTCTAACCGTGGTTATGGGAAAAAATTATTTAATTACTATTTCTCCGGAAAGAAACAAAACAATTAGGTCTATTATTGAAGAAAGCTTGGTTTTTTCAACCACTCAAAGAAGCAAGTTTTTGATTTATCTTTTATTGCTTATTTCTAAAAATTTTACAAAAGAAATTAAGAAGGTAAAAAACAATGTTTTTAATCAAAAAAAAGAATTGAAAAAAATTAAAAGCCCGGAAATTATGAAATTAATCGAAGGAGAGGAAATATTAAATCAATACATCTCTGCTTTAACTCCAATGAAAATATTAATCGAAGCTATTTCTAACGGAGGATATGTGCGCTTATATAGTAATGATAACGATTTATTGGAAGACATGATTATTGCGATCAGGCAATCTCTTGATAATTGTTTGGTGAGTGTAAAAAGCATCAAAAACCTAAGAGACTCTTATCAGGCTATTTTTACCAATGATCTTAATAATACAATCCGTTTACTTACTTCTTTAACCGTGATTTTAACTATTCCAACAATTATTTCAAGCTTGTATGGTATGAACGTGCACCTTCCTTTTGGTGAGAGTGATTTTGCTTTTTTATTTGTTGCTTTGCTAATATTTTTTATTTCTTCTATTTTCTATTTTATTTTCAAATTAAGGGATTGGATTTAATTAATTTTTAACAGCCAAGAGGCTGTTTTTGTTTTTAAATCATGGGAATTTTCGGCTTGACGTTATGTCAAATTAGTGGAAAAATAATAATATTCTCTTAATAGATAAGAACTGTAAAAACATGAAGATAATTTTAGAAAAACAAGCCAGAGAAGCTTTGAATTATTTTAATCAAGCCCAAGAAGTTGCTTTAAAATCAAGCTGTTTAAGATCTCGCTGTGGGTGCGTGATCGTTAAAAATAATGAAATAATTGGGCAAGGCTATAATTCACCTCCTCAAAATAAAGCTGTAATGGCTTGCCAAAAAGATAATCTGCCTAATGATTTCAAATCAGACAGGACCTGCTGTGTGCACGCTGAACAGCGAGCAATTATGGACGCTTTAAAAAATAATCCGAATAAAATAATTGGTTCCAGTTTGTATTTTATTCGAATTGATGAAAAAGGAGAAAAAACTTTTTCTGGGGATCCTTATTGTACAATTTGTAGCAAAATGGCCTTAGATGTTGGAGTAGCAGAATTTATTTTATTTCGGGAGCAAGGAATTTGTGTTTATGATACCGAAGAATATAATAATCTTTCTTTTAAATACGTAGAAAATAATAATTAAAAATATAATTAAAAAAATAAAATATTATAAAAATGAATTTTAATTTTATCAAATCAAAAAAATTTATTATTACTAGTTTGGTTTTAATTTTAATAATAGGCGCAATCGGATTTATTTTTCAAAAAAAGCCTCAAACTAAATATGAAACCGTGAAAGTAGAAAAAGGAGACCTAGAGCAAACCGTGGACGTGACCGGGAATTTAAAATCAGCCGAAGAACTTTCTTTGAATTTTCAATCTTCGGGAGTAATTAGTTATGTAGCTGTTAAAGAAGGAGAGCAGATAAAAAAAGGACAATTGATCGCCAATCTTTTTTTAGCTGAGGCAGATGCAGCAGTTGCTCAAGCTCAAGCAAATTTAAATCAAAAATTAGCCGGAGCCACGACAGAACAAATTAATTCTGCTCAAAAACAAATTGATTCTGCTGAAACTGCGCTTTTAAATGCTGAAACGTCAGCCACGATCAACTTAAATGCAAAATACGAAAGCGCTTTAACTTCTTTAGAAGATTTTTCTATAAAAATAAACAATGCTTTTATAGCGGTTAAAGATATTCAATTAAAATATTTTATTGGAAGTAGTCAGGAAGCAATAAAATTTCAAAATAATCTTGATCTTATTAATAATGCCCAATTTAAATTTAATACAGCTTTAACTTTGGCAAAAATAAGTAAAAGTCAGACCGATATTGATTTAGCAATTGATAACGTAGCCGAACAGTTGGATGTAATTTTAACCTCTTTATTTTTCAATCGAGAAATTTTAGATAACGAACCCTATAAATCAACTGTTCTTGAAACAGAAAAATCATCTTTAGATAGTCAAAAAACAATAATAAGTGCGGCAAAAATTACAATTTCTGGAATAAAAAATGAGATTGTTGTGGCTAAATCTCAAAATGAAAATAATATTAATACTGCTAAAGCAGCCTTAGATCTTCAAAAAGCAAGTTATGAATCTTTGATTGCTAAACCTCGAGAAGTTGACATTGCTTATTATGAAGCTGTTTTGGCCCAAGCAAAAGCCAATCGAAATAAATCAATAATTTATGCTCCAATCAGCGGAGAGGTTAGCAAGGTTTACAAACAAAAAGGGGAATTAATCTCTTCGGCCGAACCAATGGTTCAGTTACTATCTCCTCATTTTGAAATAGATGTTGCGGTTCCAGAAACAGATGTAGTGAAAATAAAAAAAGAACACTTGGCAATTATTACTTTTGACGCTTTAGGCACGGAAATGAAGTTTAACGGAAGCGTGATGTCTATTGAGCCGGCCTCAACAAATATCCAAGATGTTGTTTATTATCGAGTTAAAGTAGGCATCGAAGACACAAGTAATGGTTTGATTAAACCGGGGATGACTTGTAATATTTTGATAAAAACAGATGCTCGAGAAAATGTTTTATTTATCCCTTCTCGTGCCGTTTTAACCAGAGCTTCTGGAGAAAAATATGTTCGGGTTTTAGAAAATAACAATTTAATTGAGAAAAATGTTGACTTGGGTCTAAAAGCGGACGACGGCTTAGTAGAGATTTTAAACGGATTAGAAGAAGGAGAAGTAATTATTTTAAAAACATTATAATTTCATGCTAATAAGCATTAAAAACCTTAAAAAAGATTTTGGCCAAGGAGAAACAATCACCAACGTCCTTAAAGGAATTTCTTTTGATATAAAAAAGGGGGAGTTTGTTTCTATTATGGGGCCTTCTGGATCTGGAAAGTCAACCTTAATGCATATTCTTAGTTTTTTGGATAAGCCGACTGGTGGACAATATTTTTTTGAAGATAAAGAAATCAGTAATTTTAGCGATGATCAATTAGCAGAATTAAGAAGTAAAAAAGTTGGATTTATTTTTCAGTCTTTTAATTTATTAAATAAGGCTAATGTTTTAGAAAATGTAATGCTTCCAATGATTTATTCGAAAACTTCTAATGCGGAAAGAATTTTGCGAGCAAAAAAATATCTAGGAGAAGTAGGACTGGATCATCGGATGTATTATAATCCAGCCAATCTTTCTGGCGGAGAAAAGCAAAGAGTGGCAATTGCTCGGGCATTAGTTAATAACCCAGAAATTATTTTTGCCGATGAACCGACCGGCAATCTTGATTCCAAATCAGGTTATCAAGTAATGAAAATTCTTCAGGAATTAAATCAAAAAGGAAATACTATTATTTTAGTTACCCATGAAAAAAATACAGCCGAACACGCTGAAAGAATTATAAATTTACGGGACGGTTTAATTATTAATGATGGCCCGGTTATTCAAAGACAGTTTTATAACAATGGATCCGAAGAGTTAAGAAAATAATATGGATTTTGAAGAAGCAATAAAAAATTCCTACCGGATGATTTTAAGCAATAAGATGCGGTCTTTTTTGACAATGTTAGGGATAATCATCGGAATAATGGGTGTTATTGTGGTTGTTTCATTAGGGGCTTCGGCCCAAAGCTTGATTTTAAACGAAGTAAAAAGTTTAGGATCTAACTTGGTAGGAATTTTACCCGGAAAATCAGATCCTAAGGGTCCGCCAGCCTCTGCTTTTGGCGTTGTTACCACCACCTTGAAATATAAAGATGGAGAGAGAATTTTAAAAAGAAATAATCCTCATATTGAAAATTTATGCATGTATGTTCAAGGAACCGATACAGTGGTTTGGAATAATAACAATCCAGTGGTCACTTTTATGGGAGTAACTTCAAGTTATATCGAAGTTGAAGATGCTGAAATTGCCAAGGGAAGGTTTTTTACCGAAGAAGAAAATAATTCCAATGCGAAAGTAGTGGTTATCGGAAGTGAAGTGGCTAAAGATATTTTTGGAGACCAAGATCCGATTGGCAATCAAATAAAAATTAAAAAAAGTATTTTTAATGTTATTGGAGTTTTTAAAAAAAGGGGAGGTGGATTGGCCCAAAGCCAGGATAAAGAAATTTTTATTCCTATTAAGACAGCCCAGACATTGCTTTTGGGAATTGATTATTTGGGATTTATAAGAATTAAAGTTGATCGTCCGGAAAATATCAATAACGTGATTGCTTTTGTTGAAGAAGTTTTAAGAGACAGCCACAATATTCAAAATCCTGATGATGATGATTTTAGCGTACGAAGCAGCGCTTCGGCCTTGGAGGCCATTTCGCAAATAACAAACGCTGTCCAGTTTTTTTTAACAGCCATAGCCGGAATTTCATTATTAGTAGGTGGTTTTGGAATTATGAACATAATGCTGGCCACGGTTCAAGAAAGGACAAAAGAAATAGGATTAAGAAAGGCTGTGGGAGCAAAAAGCTCGGAAATTACTTTGCAATTTTTAATCGAAACTGTTTTTATAACCTTTATCAGTGGAATTTTGGGAATTATTTTAGGAGTTTTTATTTCTTGGCTGGTAGCTGTTGTGGCTCAGACCTTGGGTTATAGTTGGGATTTTATTATTTCTTTCTGGTCAATTGGATTGGGCTGTTTTGTATCCGTTGGCGTGGGTCTTATTTTTGGAATTATTCCAGCTAGAAAAGCCAGTTTTTTAAATCCAATTGAAGCATTGCGTTATGAATAATATTTTAAATTATTTTAAAATAGCTTGGAAAAGTTTGGGGCAGCAAAAATCTCGGACAATTTTGACGATTATTGCCCTTAGTATTGGTATTGCTTTATTGATTATAATGTTTGCCGCTGGAGAGGGATTAAAAGGAATGGTTCTTTCTGAATTGGATATTTATAATCCCAACACAATAAGCATTGAAATAAAAGTTCCTGGTAAAGGGAACGTTTCGAGCGCTACTTCAATGGCTGGGGGTAATAATATTACCACTTTAAAAAATAAAGACATCGAAGCAATTGCTAAGCTAAAAAATATAAAATCATATTTTTCTTATGTGACTGGACAAGAAATTTTTAAATATAAAAATGCTAATCAGGCAGGAATAATTTTTGGTTACGGTTATGCTGCTTCAGAAATGCAAAAATTGGAAACCAAGGCTGGCC
Organism: Minisyncoccota bacterium; assembly: GCA_041649435.1. Lineage (GTDB taxonomy): Bacteria > Patescibacteriota > Minisyncoccia > Minisyncoccales > Minisyncoccaceae > UBA6220. Next base: position 18,776 of record JBAZNB010000004.1, read on the forward strand.
GATTTTATACTAAAGAAGAAGAAGAAAGTTTGGCAGCAGTTGTTGTTTTAGGGTCAAAAATTAAAGAAAATTTATTTGGAGACCAAGAAGCAATTAATGAAAACGTTTATATTCGAGGGCTTCCCTTTAAGGTGGTGGGAGTTTTAAAAGAACAAGGTGGAGGATTTATGGACATGGATTCTATTTCTTATATTCCCACAAAAACAATCCAAAAAAAATTATTAGGAACTGATTATGTGGTTGGAGTTTTGGTAGAAGTTATAGATCCTGAAAAAATAAATAACACCAAAGATGATATCCAGTTTTTAATGGATGAAAGGCACAATATTACTGATCCAGAAAAAAGAGATTTTCAGGCTATGACCATGGCCGAAGCAAAAGAAATGGTTAACACTGTTTTGAATGCTATCACTTTATTATTAGTAGCTTTAACTTTTATTTCTTTGATTGTGGGCGGAGTGGGAATTACTAATATTATGTATGTTTCTGTGATAGAAAGAACTTTTGAAATCGGATTAAGAAGGGCAGTGGGCGCAAAAAGAAATGATGTTCGTTATCAGTTTTTAGCCGAAGCTATTATTTTAACATTTTTCGGAGGAGTTTTTGGAATAATTATCGGAGCAGGGGTGGCGTTGGTTATTTATTTTTTAGCTTTGGCAATCGGTTTGAATTGGACATATAATGTTTCTGTTTTTTCAATAATTTTAGCTCTAGCTTTTTCCGGTTGCTTAGGTTTTGTTTTCGGAGTTTTTCCAGCTCAAAAAGCAGCCGAGTTGGATCCGATCACTGCTTTAAGAAAAGATTGATAAAATTGGATTTTTTCAAAAAATTTTGCTATTGTTAATTTATTAGATTTTATAAATTAACACGATATGATTTTTAAAAAATATTTAACTTTAATCGTTTTTTTAGCGATTTTTTTAATTGTTGGATTTGTGTCGTCTGCTGAATTAGAACCAGTTGATGGCGTTTGCGGTTCAGCTAATGGAATGGAGATTCCTTATCCGCCTAATAATAATTTTTGTCAGTCAGGAACATTTAATCCGCTCCCTAGTTCTGGGCCTTGGAAATGGACCTGTGAAGGAATAAACGGAGGAAAAACTGTAAATTGCGCCACTAAAGAAATACCCGAAGAAGAAACAATAGACGCTAATTTCAAAGCGAGAAAAACTAATCTTTGTTTAGAAAATCAAAAACCGATTATTTATTATTTTGGATCTGCTTCTTGCCCTCATTGTTCTTGGGAAGAACCGATTATTAGCGAAATTGTAGAAAATTTTGGGGATTATGTTTCTTATCATAAAAATATAGATACTAACACTGATCAAGATATTTTTTCTCAATATAGCGGAGGAAGTGTTCCCTTAATCGTGATTGGTTGTAAATATTATCGGCTTGGTTCGGGAGAACAAATTGGAACGGAAAAAGAAAAACAAGCTTTGCAAAAAATAATTTGCCAAGCCACAGGAAACAAACCAGCCAATATTTGCCAATCTCAAAATGAAACTGTTTGTACGATGGAATATAATCCGGTTTGCGGAACAAATGGCATTACCTATTCAAATCAATGTTTTGCCACTAAAGCCCAGGCTATTATTAGTCATACAGGAGAATGTCAAAGTAATAATTTTGAAAATAAAATCGGAAATCTTATTTTGGAAAAGCCGCTAAATCAAATGAATAGAAACGAATTAATTAGAGTTTTAATAATGCTTTTACAATCAATTTTAGCCAAAGCTGGAGAAACAGGAATTCCCAATCTTTAATTTTTAAAAAATTTAAATTTTAATATCATTTTAAAATTGTTGCAAAATAATTTTAAAATGATAGGATAAAGCCCTATGAAGTTCAAGCTTCGGGCAAATATCAAGCCAAAAGGCGATCAGCCAAAAGCAATTGAAGAGCTGGTTCGCGGTTGGCAAAAGGGTTTTGAAAAACAAGTATTATTAGGAGTAACTGGCTCGGGAAAAACCTTTACTATTGCCAACATGATTGAACGTATCCAGAAGCCATGTCTGGTGATTTCGCATAACAAAACTTTAGCAGCTCAATTATGCAATGAATTTCGAGAATTTTTTCCTGATAATGCGGTAGAATATTTTGTTAGCTATTATGATTATTATCAGCCAGAAACATATATGGCTGCCACAGATACTTATATTGAAAAAGAAGCTCAAATAAACAGTGAAATTGATCGTTTGCGCCATGCCTGTACCCAATCATTAATTAGAAGAAAAGATGTAATTATTGTTGCTTCAGTTTCTTGTATTTATGGCTTGGGCTCTCCAGAAGAATATAAAGAAACTGTTTATCACCTAAAGCAGGGGCAAAAAATAAGCCGGACCTCTTTGGCAAAAAAATTGATTGATTTGCAATTCGAAAGAACAACCGCTGATTTAAATAGGGGACTATTTCGTTTGCGTGGCCAAATTTTAGAGTTAATGCCGATTAATGAAAAAATAATTTATCGTTTTTTAATTTCAGAAAAAATAGACTTGATTGAAAAAATTGATCCTATTACCAGAAAAGTTTTAGCATCAACCAGCGAAGTATTTTTATTTCCAGCCAAGCATTATATTATTAATGAAAAAATTAAAACTCGAGCAATTAAATCGATTCGTGAAGAGCTGACGGAACAATTAAATTTTTTTGAAAAGCAAAACAAAATTTTAGAAAAAGAAAGATTAAAACGAAGGGTGAATTATGATTTGGAAATGATTGAGAATATAGGTTATTGCCAGGGAATTGAAAATTATTCCCGCCATTTTGATAATCGTTTACCAGGACAGCCCCCCTTTACCTTATTAGATTATTTTAAAAGAGCAGCAGATGATTTTTTAGTAGTAATTGATGAATCACACGCAACAATTCCTCAGCTTGGAGGAATGTATTCTGGAGATTATTCTCGAAAAAAATCTTTAATTGATAATGGATTTCGATTGCCAAGCGCTTATGATAATCGGCCTTTAAAATATGAAGAATTTTCTAATCGAGCGAAAAGATTGGTTTATGTTTCTGCTACCCCCGGAGCAGAAGAATTTAAACAAAGCGAACAGGTTGTAGAACAAATTGTCCGTCCAACAGGACTGATTGATCCAGAGATAATTGTCCGTCCGATTACAGGATCAGCAAAAAATGATTCGCAAATCCAAGACCTGATTAAAAGAATTAAAGAAAGAGCAAAAAACAAAGAAAGAATTTTGGTTACTACTTTAACCAAACGTATGGCCGAAGATCTTAATGATTATTTAGAAAAAGAAAAAATCAAAGTTAAATATTTGCATAGTGATATTAAAACTTTAGATCGAATAGAGATAATCACAGATTTAAGAAAAGGGAATATTGATGTAATTGTGGGCGTAAATTTATTAAGAGAAGGATTGGATATGCCCGAAGTATCATTGGTAGCAATTTTAGACGCTGACAAAGAAGGATTTTTGAGAAACGAAACAAGTTTAATTCAAACCATTGGCCGAGCGGCTAGAAATGTGAATGGGCAAGTTGTTTTATATGCTGATAATATGACCGGATCAATAAATAAAGCAATCAAAGAAACAAATCGACGTCGAAAGATTCAAATGGAATATAATCAAAAAAACAAGATTACGCCAAAAACTATTGAAAAAGAAATTAAAAATATTTTAGAACAATTTGGCTTGGAAGCGCGGAAAGGCCTTAGAAAGAATAAAGCAGAGCAAATTTTAAAAATGGATTTGGCTGGCGATGCTCGTTCTTTTTCCGAAATTTTAAAAGATAAAAAATTGAAGATGAAAAAAGCAGCAGAAATGCTTGAGTTTGAACTAGCGGCTTTATTAAGAGACGAAATCAAAGAATTAGAAAAACAAACAAAAAAAACAAATGCAAAATAAAATAATTATCAAAGGGGCCAAAGAACACAATTTAAAAAATGTGTCCCTGGAGATTCCTCGAAATAAAATGGTTGTTTTTACCGGTGTTTCTGGATCTGGAAAATCAAGCTTGGCTTTTGATACTATTTTTGCCGAAGGTCAACGCCGTTATATTGAATCTTTGTCTTCTTATGCTCGCCAATTTTTGGGTGGAATGCAAAAACCAGATGTTGATGAAATTGAAGGGCTTTCTCCTGCTATTTCTATAAGCCAAAAAGCCCATAGTAGTAATCCGCGTTCAACCGTAGCAACAATTACAGAAGTTTATGATTATTTAAGGGTTTTATTTGCTCGAATTGGAAAACCATATTGTCCTGATTGTAGCTCGGAAATAAATAAATTATCAATTGATGAAATTTTTAGAAAGATTGAAGAAATTATTAAACAAAAAAAACAACAAGGAAGTTTAATAATTCTTTCCCCGATAGTCAGGGGAAGAAAGGGAGAATATTTCCAAATGCTTCAAGATACTTATGAAGCTGGATTTTTAGAAGTGAGAATTGATGGAGAGATAAAGAGTCTGCGCGAAAAAATATTTTTAGAAAAAACAAAAATTCATACTATTGAAATAGTGATTGATAAAATATTTTTTAATAAAATTGATGATGATTTTGAGTTTCGTTTAAATGAGGCTATTGAAACTGCCGTTGATATGTCAAACGGATTGTGTTCTATAATTTTTCCAGATAATCAAGAGCAAATTTTTAGCACAGAATATTCTTGTCCAAAGTGTGGATTTAGTTTTCCGGAAATAGAGCCAAGATTATTCAGCTTTAATAGTCCGTATGGATTTTGTGAATATTGCCATGGGCTGGGAACGGAAAATATTTATTCTACTGCTGTTTGTCCGGTTTGTCTTGGCAAAAGACTTAATAAAAACGCTTTAAGTGTAAAAATAAACGAAAAAAATATTTGGGAAATAACTGTTCTAACAGTTGAAAAAGCAGTTGAATTTTTTAATGATTTTGAGAAAAAAATAAGTAAAAAAGATAAAGAAATTTCCGGAGTAATTTTGAATGAAATCAAAAACAGACTTCAATTTTTATTAGACGTGGGATTGCATTATATCAATTTAAATCGGATATCTGGATCGCTTTCTGGAGGAGAATCGCAAAGAATCCGTTTAGCTTCCCAAATTGGAACAAAATTAGTTGGAGCGCTTTATGTTTTAGATGAGCCAACAATCGGATTACACCAAAAAGACAATGCTCTCTTAGTTAAAACTTTGCGCAGTCTTTGTGATTCTGGAAATTCGATTATTGTGGTTGAACACGATGAAGATACTATTATGGCTAGCGATTGGCTGGTTGATTTTGGCCCTAAGGCTGGAGTTAATGGGGGAGAAATAGTTTTTTCTGGGCCGTTGGGCGATCTTTTAAAAAATCAAACCGGAAATAATTTTGATTGCAAGGTGATTGGAAGCGCTAAAAAATCATTAACTGGAAAATATTTACGCAATGAGGAAAAAATTTCCTTACCATCCTCAAAAAGAAGCGTTCAAGATAAAACATTAAGATTAAAAATCAAAAAAGCTTTTGAACATAATTTAAAAAAATTAAGCGTAGAAATACCTTTGGGACGATTTGTCTGCTTAACTGGAGTTTCTGGATCTGGAAAATCTACCTTAATGAACGATATAATTTATCGTTATATAACCGGAAAAATAAACCATGTTAAGCGTGAAATTAAAGTTGAAGAAATAACCAATGTAGAATATTTAGATAAAGTAATTCGAATCGATCAATCTCTTATTGGTCGAAGCTCTCGTTCTAATCCAGCTACTTATACCAAAATTTTTGACGAAATCAGAGAGCTTTTTGCCATGACTCCAGAAGCAAAAATGAGAGGCTATAAATCAGGAAGATTTAGCTTTAACAAGCCTGGGGGGAGATGCGAAAATTGCGAAGGCAAGGGCACATTAGAAATAGAAATGCATTTTTTGCCGAACGTAGAAATTGTTTGTGATGTTTGCAAGGGAAAAAGATTCAATAAAGAAACTTTGTCTATAAATTATAAAAATAAAAATATTGCCGAGGTTTTAAATATGACTATTGAAGAGGCTGAGATTTTCTTTCGTGATATTCCTAATATTTATGACAAATTAAAAGTTTTAAACGAGGTAGGACTGGGTTATTTAACTTTGGGCCAGCCAGCCACTACTTTAAGCGGAGGGGAGTCTCAAAGAATAAAATTAAGTCGAGAGCTTTCAAAAAAGGGAACAACCAGAACTCTTTATCTTTTGGACGAGCCAACCACGGGATTACACTATGATGATATTAAAAAATTGATAATTTTACTTCAAGAATTAGTTTCTCAAGGAAATACAGTTTTAGTTATTGAACATAATCTTGATTTTATCAAATGTGCGGATTGGATTATTGATTTAGGGCCCGAGGGTGGAGACCAGGGCGGAGAAGTAGTGGCAGAAGGCACACCAGAAGAATTGGCTAAAAAGCCGACCTGGACAGGGAAATATTTAAGAAAAGTTTTTTCAAGAAATGAACCATTTAGCAAATAAAATAAAAAACTTGCCTGATCGGCCTGGAATTTATCTTTTTTATAATCAAAAAAAAGAATTAGTTTATGTTGGTAAAGCAACTTCTTTGAAGAGTAGGGTAAAAAGCTATTTTTTGGAAACAAAAAATTATCGCCCCATAGAAGCTTTAATTTCTCAGGTTTCGGATATAAAATGGCAGGAAACTGATTCGGTGTTAGAAGCTTTGATTTTAGAGGCTAATTATATTAAGAAATTTTATCCTAAATACAACGTTAAAGAAAAAGATGATAAAAGCTGGAATTATTTAGTTATTACCAATGAAGATTTTCCAAAACTACAATCAATTCGTGAACACGATTTGATTAATTTTAAAAAACAAGAACGGAAAAAATTTAAATACTTTTTTGGGCCCTATGCTCAAATTAAAATAAAAGAAGTATTAAAAATACTCCATTCTTTATTTAATGTTTCGCGTTGTTCGCCCGATCAAAAAAGACCTTGTTTTGATTATCAGCTTGGCCATTGTTTGGGGGTTTGTATAAACGGGATAAACAAAAAAGAATATCAAGAAAAAATTATTGCTCCTTTGGTTTCTTTTTTGCGAGGTGATAAAAAAGGGGTATTAAAAATTTTAGAGAAAAAGATGAAGCAAGCTTCTGAAAATCAAAATTTTGAAGAAGCAGGGAGGATAAGAAATCAAATTTTTTCTTTAAAAAAAATAAAAGATTTCTTTCTTTTAGATAAAAGTTTTTTACAAGCCAACAGCCTTTCTTTTAAAAAAGAAAAAATTAAAAGAATAGAAGGGTATGACATCTCTAATCTTGGAAACGAAGCCAAGGTAGGAAGTATGGTAGTTTTTAATTCTCGCGAACCGTTAAAAAATGAATATAAAAAATTTAAAATTAAAAATGTTGTCGGTCAAAGCGATGTTGATTGTTTAAAAGAAGTAATCGAACGAAGGTTAAAACATTCGGAATGGCCTTGGCCCGAAGTTTTTTTAATAGACGGAGGCAAGCCCCAGGTAAACGCTGTTTTTCGATTGATTAAAAAAAATAATTTTTCGGCTTTTGTCGTGGGAATTGCTAAAGGAAAAGAAAGGAAAAAAAATGAATTTATTTTTTCGGATAAAAATTTGGATCTTCTTCAATGGGTCAGAAAAAATGAAAATTTATTAATTAGAGTTAGAAACGAGGCGCATCGTTTTGCAATTGCCTTTCAAAGAAGTTTAATTCGAAAACGTTGAAAAAAATGAAAAAGAAAAAAATAGAATTATTGGCTCCGGCAAAAAATTTAGAAATTGGAATAGTTGCTATTAATGCTGGGGCGGATGCAGTTTATATTGGAGCTGAACGATTTAGCGCAAGAGCAGAGGCAGGAAATAATCTGGACGATCTTAAAATTTTAATTGAATATGCCCATCAATTTAGGGTAAAAGTTTATGTTGCTTTTAATACGATTATTTATGATTCCGAGCTAGAAGAAGCTGAAGATTTGATTAAAAGAATATTTGAAGCTAGGGCTGACGGATTGATTATTCAAGATATGGGGATTTTGGAAATGAATCTACCGCCGATTCCTTTGATTGCTAGTACCCAAATGCATAATTATGATTTGGAAAAAATAAAATTTTTGGAAAAAATAGGTTTTAAAAGAATAATTTTAGCTAGAGAATTATCCGAAACGCAGATTAAAAAAATAAGCCAGGAAACAAGTTTAGAGCTGGAAGCTTTTGTTCATGGCGCTCTTTGCGTAAGTTTTAGCGGTCGATGTTATTTAAGCGAAGCTTTGTCGGATCGAAGTGCGAATCGGGGGCAATGTCTTCAGGCTTGCCGATTGCCGTATTCATTAATTGATGGAAATAATAAAATTTTAATTAAAGAAAAACATTTGCTTTGTTTAAAAGATCTTAATCTTTCGGAAAATTTAGAGGAATTGATTGAAGCGGGAGTAACTTCTTTTAAAATAGAAGGCCGCTTAAAAAGTAAAGACTATGTGGCTAATGTTGTTTATTTTTATCGAAAAAAAATAGACGAAATAATCGCTAAAAATAATAATTTAACTAAAGCTTCGGAGGGAATTATTGCGTCAGATCTTAAGCCGGATTTGGAAAAAACCTTTAATCGCGGATATATTGATTATTTTTTTAAAAAAAGGAATAAAGATATTTTAGCAATAAATTCGCCAAAATCCATTGGAAAGCTGGTGGGTAAAGTAAAAGAAATTTCCTCCCATTATTTTGTTCTGGAAGGGAAAGAAAAGATTAATAATGGCGATGGATTATGTTTTTTTGATAAACAAGGCAATCTTTTTGGCAGCAATGTAAACAAAGTTTTAGAAAATAAAATATTTTTAAATAATAAGCAGGGATTATTTCTTGGAGCAGATGTTTATCGTAATTTTGATATTAAATTTTCTAAAGAATTGGAAAATTTTGGGCCGAAAAGAAAAATTTTAGTTGAAATATCTATTTTTGAATCAAAAAACGGTTTTGAATTAGAAGCAAAAGATCAAGAAGGAAATAAAGCTTTTATTCAGTTGGAATGCGAAAAAGAATTAGCAAAAAATAAAGAAATTGCAGAAAAGACCATTATTTCCCAACTTTCAAAAACAGGGGAAACAATTTTTATTGTTTCTGAAATAAAAATTAAATTAACCAAGCCATATTTTTTAAAAATTTCATTTTTAAACGAATTAAGAAGAAAGGTTTTGAAATTGTTAGCCGAAGAAAGGATGAAAAATTATAAGCAAGAAATTTTTAATTTGCCCAAGAGCAAAGAAGATTTTCCTTTAAAAGAACTTTCTTACGAGTTCAATGTTTCAAACAAGCTTTCTTCCCAATTTTATCAAAAGCATGGAGTTAAAAAAATTGATCCAGCTTTTGAGCTAATTAAAGAAAAGAAAGGAAAAAAAATAATGACCACCAAGCACTGTTTAAAGCATTATTTTGGCTATTGTCCAAAAGAAAAAAATAATAATTTAAAAGGGCCACTTTATTTAGTTAATAAAAAAGGCCAAAAATTTTTATTAAAATTTGATTGCTCTAATTGCCAAATGGAAATTTACCTTTTTTGAAAATCATTATTTTAAATTATTTTAAGATATAGTATAATATTTGAAAGCTTAAAATAAAATAATAAATGGCAAAAAAGTCCTCAAAAAATAATTGGCTTCTCTTTTTAGACTCAATTTTAATTATTTTGGCAGGAGTTTGTATTGTTAGTTGGAGTTATTATCTTGAGTCAACAGCTATAAAGAGTAAGCTCTTGGCTTCAACAGAAACTTTAGCTTCAGCTGTTGACCCTGCTCTTCTTAAAAAATTAACTGGAAAAATACAAGATCAAGATAGTGAAAGTTATCAAAATCTTTCGGCTTGGATTAAAAAAATAAACAAATCTCTTGAAAAAGAAAATATTGCCCAGATTTCGATTTTAAGCAAATCTGATAATAATATTTTCTTTTTTAATATTGACTCTTCTCTTGATTCGAAAAGGGCAATTGCGCCGGGAACTGTTTATAAGAATCCTCCTTTTGTTTTAAAAACTGCACTAATGACCGGAAATTCTTTTGTGGCCGGTCCTTATAATGATGAATACGGATCTTATCTGTCGGCTTTTGTGCCTGTTTTTGTTAGTAATGGCAGATATATGGTTATAACCGCCAGTATTGAAAAAAGCAAATATGAATATGTTTTAGGCAACAGCCAGGCACCTTTTACCATAACAATTTTAGTAATTTTATTATTAGGAATTATTCTTCGTCGGGATCGAATTAATCGAAAACAAGAAATAAAAGAAAGCGAGAATAGATTAAAAATAATTACCGATAGCATTTCCGAAGGAATTTTTACTACAGACAAAAAGGGGCTGGTTGATTTTTGGAGTGGATCAGCAGAAAATCTTTTCGGCTATTCCTTTGATGAAGTTAAAAGAAAAAACATCAAAGACATTATTTATGATAAAAAAGACAATGCTTCTAAAAAAATGTTCCGAAATTTTTATTTACAATTTATTAAAAATAAAAAAAACAAGAACAAAGACACAACCGAAACAAAATTAAAGAAAAAATCAGGAGAGCTATTTATTGCGGAAATTTCTTTGACCAGGGTTTTTAAAAATGATGAGGATCATACTGTTTGGGTAGTGAAAGATATTACTGACAAAAAAGATAATGCTATTGCTCGAGAAATGATGGAGCAGGAAATGATTAATCGTTCGAATGAATTGGAAAAATCAAATATAAAATTAAAGAAAGCATTATCAAGGGTTGATAAAGAAAAAAATAAAGCCCAGGAAGCTCAAGCCAAAGACGAAGCCTATTTATCCTCAATTGGAGAAGGAGTTTTAGTTATTGATCAACAAGAAAAAATTGTGCGTGCTAATCCGCAGGTTAGAATAATTTTAGGATACGACCCCGAGGATTTAATCGGAAAGAATATTTTAGAAAAACTTGTTTTAGTTGATGAAAATGGACGACAAGTTGATATTTCTAATCGCCCCATTAAATCCGCTCTGAAAGAAAATCGTAAATTATATTTTAAAAACTATTCTTATATTTCAAAATCAGGAAAAATTATTCCCGTGACCATTACTTTAGCTCCGGTAATTTTAAATAATAAAATTATTGGAGTAGTTAATATTTTTCATGATGCCACAGAAGAACGGGAAGTAGATAGAGCAAAAACAGAGTTTGTTTCTTTGGCTTCTCATCAATTAAGAACTCCTCTTTCTTCAATTAATTGGTACGCAGAAATGCTTTTAAATGGAGACGGGGGGATGCTTAATAAAGATCAAAAAGAATATGTTGAAGAAATATATAATGGAAGCAAGAGAATGGTTGAATTAGTTAATGCCCTTCTTAATGCTTCTCGAATTGATATGGGGACTTTTTTTGCCGACTTGGTACCGACTAATTTTGTTGAAATAGCAGAAGACGTAATTAAAGAATTAGAACCGCAAATTCAAGAAAGAGAACAAATAATTGAAAGAAAATATGATCCGAATTTGCCTTTAATAAAATCAGACCCCAAAATGATAAGAATTATTTTTCAAAACTATCTTTCTAATGCCGTAAAATACAGCCCCAAGAAAGGAAAAATAACTTTAAAGATATATATTAAAAAGAAGCAATTAATTATTGAAGTCGCTGATAATGGTTATGGTATTCCAGAAAATCAACAAGATGAAATATTTTTAAAGCTTTTTCGAGCAGATAATATTAAAGATAAAAATACAGAAGGCACAGGTTTGGGACTATATATTGTAAAATCAATCGTTGAAGAACTAAAAGGAAAAGTTTGGTTTGATTCAAAACAAAATCAAGGATCGGTTTTTTATGCCAGCATTCCCTTGAACTTTAATCAGCCAATTGACCCTAAAAATTAAAAAAAGTATAATAACTATAATCAGAAAAAAGATTAATGTTATGAAAACCAATGTTTCTAAAAAAATTTTGATTGCTGAAGATGAAAAGCCTTTGGCCAAGGCTTTGGAAATAAAACTTTTAAAAGAAGGATTAACTCCGATTTGGGCAACTAACGGAGAGGAAGCAATTGAAGCAATCGACAAGGATGAATTTGATTTTATAATCCTTGATTTAATTATGCCCAAAAAAGATGGGTATGCGGTTTTAGAATATTTACGAAAAATAAATAAAAAAATACCAATAGCTATTTTATCAAATCTTACTCAAGGTGAAGATTTTGAAAAAGCCCGTTCTTTGGGAGTTTTTGATTATTTTGTAAAATCAGATACGCCCCTAGTTAAAGTAATTGAGCACGTTAAAAAAAGTTTGAATAAAAAATAAATGGAAAACAATCAAGAAAAAATAAAAGAAATATTGCTTGGAAGTGGATATATTTCTCCAGAAGACATGCAAAAAGCCGAAGAATTCAGCAAAAAAAACAGGTCTTCTCTTATTGATTATTTCCTTTCCGAAGGATTAATCAGTAAAGACTTGCTTGGCCAGGCTTATTCTGAGTTTGTTAAAGTTGATTACGCAGATCTTAATTCGAACCATCCAGCTAAAGAGCTTGTTTTAGAAATACCAGAAGAAATTGCAAAAAAATATAGGATTTTGATTTTTAAAAAAAATGCGAAAAAAATAATTTTAACAACAGACAACCCAGAAAACGAAAATCTTAAAAAAGCCCTAGAAGAAGATCCATTAAAAGAAATATTCAAAGGAAAAAAAATAGAAATAGCCTATTCTCTTCCAGAAGATATTGATAGTGCGTTTCTTTATTATCGAAAAGCTTTAGCAACAAGATTTGCTGATATTCTTTCAAAAAAGAAGCTTGCTACTTCAGAAATAATTAATGAAATAATTGAAGACGCAATTCTTTACCGAGCTTCAGACATCCATTTTGAGCCTCAAGAAAAAGATGTTTTAATTCGTTTTAGAATTGATGGAGTTTTAAATGAGGCTGGATCTTCGCCAAAAGATTATTACGAAAATATTTTGAATCGAATAAAAGTTTTGGCAAACATTAGAATTGATGAACATTTTGCTGCTCAAGATGGAGCGATTAGATATGTTTTGAATAATAAAAACATTGATTTAAGAGTTTCAATTATTCCAACAATCAACGGAGAAAAGGTAGTGCTTAGGGTTTTGTCAGTTTATGTTCAAAGTTTTTCTTTATCAGAAATAGGATTGTCTGATCAAGATAAAACTTTATTAGAAGAAGCTTCTCAAAAACCTTTTGGCATGATTTTAGTTGCTGGCCCAACTGGATCTGGAAAATCAACTACTCTTTATTCGGTTTTAAAAACACTAAACAGCCTTGAAGACAATATTACAACAATTGAGGATCCAGTTGAATATAAAATTTCTGGAGTAAATCAAGTTCAAGTAAATACCCGAACTGGATTAACTTTTAGTAAAGGATTAAGATCTATTGTTAGACAAGATCCAGACGTTATCTTGGTTGGAGAAATCAGGGATAAAGAAACAGCCGAGATTGCTGTTAATGCCGCGTTAACCGGACACTTATTATTGTCCACTTTTCACGCTAATGATGCAGCCACTGCTTTGCCTAGGCTTTTAGATATGGGAGTAGAGCCATTTTTATTGGCTTCAACGCTTGAGCTTTTAATTGCCCAAAGGCTTTCTCGAAAAATATGTGAAAATTGCCGTTATGGCCAAGATTATGAACTAAAAGAAATAGAAAAAATATTTCCTGATGCGAAAAAATATTTTTCAGAAAAAACAGTTACTTTGTATAAAGGCAAGGGTTGCCCAGCTTGTAATAACACTGGCTATAAGGGCCGAACAGCTATTTTTGAATTAATTAAAGTTACTCCTGATTTGAAAGATTTGATTTTAAAAAATCCTTCGACAAATCAAATTTGGAAGCTGGCTTATAAAAATGGATCGCGATCGCTTTTTGATGACGGAATAGAAAAAGTTAAAAATGGAATTATTACTCTAGAAGAATTATTAAGAGTTGTTAAGCCTCTTGATCTTGAATAAATATTTATGGAAAAAAAGATAAGTCGAATAGAAGAAAAAGAAAGCAAGCCGGCTTCCGGATTGTTTAATTTTGGAATTTCTGAAGACAAAAAATATTTAATAGAAAATCTTTCAATGTTGATTGGGTCGGGATTAAGCATGTCTTCGGCTCTTGAGATAATTAAAGAGGGGGTCAATTCTAGTAGAATGAAAAAGCTTTTGTCTATTGCTCAAGAAGAATTAAACGGAGGCTATCCTCTTTGGAAAGTTTTGAAAAATATGAATCTATTCCAGCGCCAGACATTATCTTTGATTAGAATTGGGGAAGAAAGTGGAAATTTGGCTCAAAATTTGAAAATTATTGTTAATCAAGATAAAAAAGACCGGTCATTTAAATCAAAAATAAGATCAGCTACTATTTACCCAGTTTTTATTTTAGCTTTGGCTCTTTTAATTGGAATTGGAGTTTCTTTTTATCTTTTGCCAAGATTAATGACTTTGTTTTCTCAAATGGATATGGATCTTCCTATATTTACTAAGATTTTAATTTTTATTGGCACATTAATAAAGAATCATGGTTCGATTTTATTGCCATCTTTAATCGGAGGAATAATTTCCATTTTATATTTTTTCTTTGTTTTTGAAAAAACAAAAATAATCGGACAATTTTTATCTTTTAAATTTTTTGCCACAAAAAGATTAATTCAAGAAATAGAATTGGCAAGATTTGGATATATGCTGGGAATATTATTACAATCAGGGTTGTCTATTACTGATTCTTTGGAATCACTAAGCACAACAGCTGAATATTATAATTATCGCGCCCTGTATTTAAAAATTAAAAAAGAGCTTGAAGAAGGTAACTCATTTCAAAAGATATTTTTTGGAAATAAAAAAATTAAAAATTTAATTCCTGGTCCAATTCAACAAATGATTATTGTGGGCGAAAACACTGGCAATCTTTCCGAAACTTTATTGAATATTGCCAATATTTATGAAGAAAAACTAGAAGAAACAACGAGAAATTTATCTGTAATCTTAGAGCCATTGCTTTTGGTGGTAATTTGGATCGGAGTTTTATTTTTAGCCTTGGCTATAATTATGCCGATTTATGGAATCATTGGCGGTATAAATAAAATTTAAATATGACCTTTTTAGAAGTAATGCTTTCAGTTGCCATGATTATTATTATGGCCGGAGCCTCTGTTCCGGTTTCTAATTATTTTCAGAATAAAAACGAGATTGATGCGCAAAGAAATAATATTGTTTCGAGCTTAAGAAGAGCTCAGGCTTTAGCCCAGGATATATCTGGAGACTCAGCCTGGGGGGTAAGAATAGATTTAGGAAAAATAACTTTATTCCAGGGCAATAATTATGAATCGCGAAACAATTCTTTTGATGAGATTTTTGATTTCCCTCAGACCATTATTCCATCTGGAATCAATGAAATAGTTTTTTCTAAAATTTGGGGAGAGCCAAGTGCTTTTGGAACAATCACCTTAACTGGTCCAAATAATGAAACAAGTCAGATTCAAATAAACATTAAAGGAATGATTGATTATTAAAATGAAATATTTTTCAACAAAAGGATTTAGTTTAATTGAAGCAATTCTTTCGGTTACTCTTTTAGGAATGATTGCAGTATCTTTGGGTTCGATTTTGATTTATAGTCAGCAAGGTTCCCGTTTATCAGGAGATCGTTCCCAGGCTTCATTTTTAGCTGAACAAGGATTAGAAGCAATTAGGAATATTCGCGATAATGATTTTTCTACTCTTAGTAGTGGTACTTACGGCTTAACAACAACAGGAAATCAATGGGCGCTTTCGCCAACCTATCCAGAAATAATCGATATTTTTAGTCGGGAAATAGAAATTTCTGACCTGGGTTTGGATAGAAAAATGATTAAAGTTAAAGTTGGCTGGACAGATAATGGAAATTATCGAGAAGTTGAAGAAATAACTTATTTAACTAATTGGATGAAGCTTGGAATTGTGATCGGAGATTGGACCTCTCCATCTATTGAATCATCAGTGGCTTATTCTGGCGGAGGAGCAGCGATTGATGTCGAAACCGAAGGAAATTATGCTTATATTATTAGAACTCTTGCTAGCCCTTATTTTGCTATTACTGATATTTCTGACCCAGCCAATCCTATTACTATGGGCTCTTGTCCGAACGCGAATTGCAGTTTAAATACCAGCCTTCAAAAAATGACTGTTTTTGGAAATTATGCTTATGTTACTTCAACAAATAGTGATCAAGAATTACAAATAATTGATATTAGTGATAAATCTAATCCTGTTAAAGTAGGATTTTATAATACTCCTGGTACTTCTGACGGAAATGGGCTTTGGTATAAAGATGGATTAATTTATTTAACCACTAATCAAAGCGGAGTAAGTGGTCGAGATGAATTTTATATCATTGATGTTTCTAATCCTGCTAATCCAACATATGTTGATTCTCTTAGTTTAGAAGCTAACACCAAAGATGTTGTTGTTTCTGGAAATTATGCTTATCTTGCCAGCGAAGATAACGATCGGGAATTTCAGATAATTGATGTTTCTGATCCCTCTAATTTATCCTTAACCACTAGATATTCTTTGAATATTGTGGGCAATAGCAATGGTTATAATGCGACAACCGTGGCAATTGCTGGAAACACAGCTTTTATCGGCCGAGTAACGGAAAATAGATTTTATGCTATTGATATTTCTAACCCAACTGCTCCGACTTTGATTTCTACAACCGGCATAAGCGTTTCCGGAGTCCCGAATTCTTTCAGTGTTTTTAATAATAATAATTATTTAGCAGTGGCTAATGGCCAAGCATCTGCGGAAATTAAAATTTATGATATTTCTAATCCAAGCAGTATTTCTTTATTAAGCTCACTTGATATTCCTGGAACTTTTAATGGTTATGGAGTTTGTTATAATGAATCAAAAGATAGATTATTAGCAGCTGGTTCGCCGACAGCTCAAAATGGTCAAAGCCATTTAATAATAATTAAACCAGAGTAATGAATAAAAAAGGTTTTACTTTAATAGAAGCAGTATTATACGTTGGAATTTCTTCTTTGGTTATTTTTGTTATTTCTTTTTTTCTAGTTTTTTTATTGCAAATGAATATTAAAAATCAAACCGTGGCCGAAATTGATTCTCAGGGGTTATTTGTAATGAGATTAATAAACCAAACGATCAGAAATTCTGCTGGGGTAAATAGCCCGATTCCTGGAGAAAATAATGTAGCCTTATCCTTAGAAACATTTGATTCTTTAAAAAATCCAACTATTTTTTTTGAAGAAAACGGGATTTTATATTTAAAAGAAGGGGCAGACGAAAGGATTCCCTTAACCAATTCTTTAGTTTTTTTATCTGAATTATTTTTTGAAAATTATTCAGCTGCTTCTTCAAAAGACAGTATTAATTTTTCTTTTATTTTATCGCGAATTAATAATAGCGGAAGAAATGAATATGATTACTCAAAAAAATTTTATGCAGCTTCATCAACAAGATAATTTTGGATTTGCCACGCTTTTCAGCTTGCTTGTTGTAAGCGCAATTAGTTTGACTATTGCGATTTCAGTAATAATTTCTGGAGTTGGAACAATAAAATCAGCGCAATCATTAGAAACTTCAGCTGAAGCAAGGGCTTTGGCTAATGCTTGTGCCGAAGAGGCTCTGCAAATGATTAGAGACCTGGAAACATATTCTGGAACTAATACTATTATGCTTGGAAATGGTTCTTGTACTTATACGGTTAATAATTTAGGGGGGGAGAGTAGATCAATTTTTGCTAGTGGAACGTCCGGAGAATCAATTAGAAAAGTAAATATTTTAATTAATACTATCAATCCACTCATTCAGATATCTTCTTGGGAAGAAGGGCTATAATTTTTTAAAATATGTGGTATAATAATTTTAAAATAAAAAGGTCGGTAAAATAATAATTTTTTCAAAAATAATTATGAATTATAAAAAAGGTTTTACTTTATTAGAAGTATTATTAGTTGTGGCAGCGATTGCTATTTTAGCCGGAATCGTTATTTTAGCGATTAATCCAACCAAGCAATTGGCCGATACTAGAAATGCTCAAAGATCGGTTGATGTTAACACGATTTTAAATGCGGTTTATCAATATACTATTGATAATAAAGGTGTTTTACCTACGACCATTACCACTACAGCTACTCCAATTTGCAAGACCGCAGGCACTTGCACTGGTTTAATTGATTTATCGGTTTTAACTGCCAGTGGAAAATATATTGTTTCAATGCCAATTGATCCTGCTGGGGTTGGTTCAACAAATGCCAACAGCGTTAGATATACTATTGTGAAAACTGCTGACGGTAGAATTACCGTGAATGCTCCTGACGCCGAAGGAACAACCATTAGTGTTACTAGATAATAAAAATAAATATTAATAAAATAATATTTAGGAAGCAAATAGAATTATGAATTATAAAAAAGGTTTTACTTTATTAGAAATATTGTTAGTTGTGGCAGCGATTGCTATTTTAGCCGGAATCGTTATTTTAGCGATTAATCCAGTTAAGCAATTAGCTGATACCAGAAATGCTCAAAGATCGGTTGATGTTAACACGATTTTAAATGGGGTTTATCAATACTCAATTGACAACAAGGGGGCATTACCGGACATTCCTGCGACTGCTACTGGAATTTGCAAAACCGGAACCCTTCCCGCTGATTGCGAAACCGATTCATTAGTTGATTTATCGGTCTTAACTGATGATGGAAAATATCTTGTTTCCATTCCAGTCGATCCATCTGGAGCAACAGACAACAACGTTAATTATACTATTTTAAAATCTGCCACTACTGGCAGAATTACTGTGGCTGCTTCTGGAGAAAATGGAGTAACTATTAGCGTAACTAGGTAATTTAATCACTGTCCGATTATTTTAATAATCGGATAGAAATTAGATTATTAATTAAATCAAAATGAGAAAAATAGCATTTTTACAGCTTTTAATTCTTTTTCTGGGAACTTTTAACGCTTGGATAAATTTTCCTCGAGATTTGGCCACTTTTATCACAGAAGTGCCTTGTGTGGGGGATTGTAATGGCTTAATAAATGTTTTAATGTCTCCTCATTTTTGGGGAGCGGTATTCTTTACTATTGCCACAATTTTAAGCGTTCTTATTTTAAAAGAAGATATAAAGAATAATTCTTAAAATTAAAATAAATGGAAGCAAAATTAAACCCTGATAAAATAAAAAAACCTTTTTGGATAATCGGGGCTTTGCTTGTGATCGGCTGTTTAGTTTACGTAACCATTACTACTAGTTTTAATTTGTTTGATTCTTTTCAAAATTTTTCAAATAATATTCCGTCAACCTCAAATTCTAATTCGGAAAATTATCTACCAGAAACTAAAAAATCTTCAGGGTCTGAAACAGATAATTTAAATCAGCTAGAAACTGAAGATAAAAATTTTAACAACCCAACCGAAGAAGAAGAAAATTAAAAAATTTAGATGATTTTAGATTTTTTAATTTTATTTTTTAATATAATAAAATTATGAAGATAATTAATTTTTTGAAGCTATTTATTTTTTTAGCTTTCTTTTTTTTCTTAGCACCAATAGCTTCGGCTGAAAAAATAGAAAACTATGAAGCAAAAATAATTGTTAATAAAGATAGCTCCTTATTGATTAATGAAATTATTACTTATGATTTTGAATTAGAAGAAAAGCATGGAATTTACCGCGACATTCCAGTCCGTTACACTCGAAATAATTTTGCTTATAATCTGAGGATTTCCAATATTTTGGTTAAAGATGAAGCTGGCAATAATTATCCGGTTGAAAAATCATATTCTGACAATAATTTAAGGATAAAGATCGGGGATGCGGATAAATTGATAACCGGGGTCCATACTTTTGTTATTGGTTATAAAGTCGAACAGGCAATAAATTATTTTGATAGTCACGATGAATTTTATTGGAACATTAACGGTTTTGATTGGCAGGTTCCGATTGTTAAAATTGGTGCAACGGTTATTATTCCAAAAGAATTAAATGCCGGTTCAAATAATTTTGATTTTAAGTGTTTCACGGGCGTTTATGGTAGTACAGATAATTGCAATAGTTCTGTTACAGACAAAAATGGAAGTACTTATATTAATTTTTTCTCCAATTTAGAGCTAGGTGAAAATATGAGCGCGCTTATTATGCTACCGAAAGGAATAGTGATTGCGCCTACGCAAGAACAAATAATTAAAAATATTTTAATAGATAACTGGGTTTTAATTTTGCCGATAATAATTTTTACAGTTTTATTATTTGTTTGGATGCGTTATGGTCGTAGCCCTAAAGGCAAGGGAATAATTATTGCCGAATATGATATTCCGGATAATCTTACTCCAATTGAAGTTGGAACTATCTTTGACCAGCGGACCGATAATTGTGATATCTCCGCTGAACTGATTTATTTGGCAATTAACGGTTATTTAAAAATAACCAAACAGGAAAAAACTTGGCTTTTTGGATCAGCTGATTATTTATTTGAAAAGCTAAAAAACGGCGATGAATTAACTTCAAAGAGCCGTATTTACGACAAAAATTTATTAGATTATTTATTTGAAGATAGCGACAGTATTTTGGTTTCAGATTTAGCGAAACGTAACCGTAAATTTAACTTTAGTGGAAAAACTTTAAATGATGTCAGTAGTGAAACAGTAAAAGACTTAGAAGACAAGCAATATTTTAATAAGAATTTTTGGAAACCGATTCTATTGCTTTTAGCAATTGGAGAAACATTGTTTGTTTTAGCGGCCTGGATTTATTTTGAAAATGCAATTCCTTCCTTGTGGCCGGTTTTAGCGATAATTTTGGCGCAGATCGTAATTATATTTTTTCCATTCTTTGTGTCGCGTCGAACCCAAAAAGGAGTTTACACTAAAGAACATATAGAAGGCTTAAAATTATATTTAAAGGTGGCCGAAGAAAAAAGAATTGAATTTCACAATGCGCCCAAAAAAAATCCGCAAACCTTTGAAAGGTATTTGCCTTACGCTATGGTTTTAGGGGTTGAAAAGCAATGGGCCAAACAATTCGAAGGTATTTATACACAAACAACTAATGGCTGGTATTCTTCATCTTCAGGGTTCGCTGTTTCGAGTATGATGCTTGTAGATGATTTAAATAGTTTTAACTCAACTATTACAAACACTTTTACAAGTATTGCTGCCGGGGGAGGTTCTGGTTTTTCTGGAGGCGGAGGTTTTTCTGGAGGCGGATTTGGTGGCGGGGGCGGTGGAAGCTGGTAATTAAAAACCGCCTTTGGGCGGTTTTAAATTATTCGTAACAGCAGAGTAAATTATATTTAGTAACAAAATAAAAGAAGATTGAAAGGGTGATCAAGGGGATTAGTGGCCAAATAACTTTTTGATAACGAAACATTGATTTTCCTCTTTTTGCTCTCATATTGCGATACCATTTTTCGAATCCAAAAAAAGAAATGCTTCCTAAAAATATTGTTAAAATCAGTTTATCCATTCCCCAGATTTCATGATTTTGTTCTCCGATAACTTCGATTGAACGTAATGGCCAAATTATTAAAATATAATAAAAAACAATAGTTAAAATTTCTATTCCTTTAAATTTGATGTTTTTCTTTGCTAGCCATTCAATCGTCCAAGTAATTAAAACTATCGCCATTCCTCCAATCCAAAGTCCAGTGATAGTGTCGTCTATTTTTAACCAGCGAGCCAAGCCAAGTCCGCTTGTTACGCCTACAACGCAAACAGGGCAGATAGCAAAAACAGAAGAAGCGAAAAAAAGGTTAATTCCAGAAAATAGAGAGAAAAAAGCAATTTTTATTTTAGAAGTCATATTTTTTTTTATTTTAATATTTATATAATAATTGATAATAGAAAAAAAACAAGCCCTATCTTGTTTTAAGACAAAAAAAAGAATATAATAGAAATAGATATGGAAGGAAAAGAAATTGCTAAATTTTTATCCGGATTTTTTATGGCCGGCGTATTGGCTAATTTAGGTCTTGTTTTTTTGTCTTCTTCATCTTCTTTAAAAATATTAGGAAATATTATTGATTTTAATCATTGGACTATTCTTTTGATAAGTTTTTTAATTTTTGCGACTATTTTTGCTTTATTGGGTTGGGGTTTAAAAAAAGGACAAAAATACATTTCTTTTCTAATGGCGATTTTTGTCATTTTTTCATTTTATGTCGGTCTTGATGTTTTGAAAATAAAAAACATTAATCTTTTTCAAGCGAATTTAATAAAAAACTCGGAAGAAAATATTGTTTTACCTGAAATTAAGATATTTGAAAATGATAAAATTTTAAACTCAAACGTTTCTTTTTCTTTAGGTGCAGAAAGGCAGGATGGAGCCAAAGATTTAGCCATAGACAGCCAAGGAAATATTTATGTTGCCGGTTATTTTCAGGGAACCATCAATCTTGATCTTAAGGGTGGAATTTTTGAAATAACCTCTTTTGGGAATTCTTTAATTGATAGCGCAGTTGATATTTATGTAGCAAAATATTCTCGAGAAAAAGATTTATTATGGGGGTTTAGCATTGGCTCTTCGGGAAAAGATATGCCCTTGGTTTTAAAAATTGATTCAAAAGAAAATATTTATTTATCTGGATATTTCGGAGGATTAGCTGATTTTAATCCTGATCCAGAAAGCGAAAGTACCCTAGACGCCGTTTCCGGTCGGGATGCCTTTTTGGCAAAATATAATAATAATGGAAAATTTGAATGGGCAAAAAGAATAGGTAATCTAGAAAAAATACCTTTTTTAGAAAACGATGATCGTTTTGAAGAAGCACGAGCCTTAGCTTTTGATCAAGATAATAATGTTTATTTGGCTGGAGTTTTTGATGGAACAATTAATTTGGATGAGCCTAATTCTAATAATACTTTTAATACCTTTACCAGTAAAAATAATTCTCGCGATGTTTTTCTGGCTATTTATAATGAATTTGGAAAATATCAAAAAGGCGCTATTTTAGGTGATACTGGAGACGACGAGGCGGGCGGATTGATTATAAATCAAGACAAAGAAATATATTTAACCGGTTCTTTCTCTGGAAAAACAAATTTTGACCTTAAAGATAAAAATAATAAAAAAACGATTTTTTCAAGTAATGGAAATTTTGATGCTTTTTTAGTGAAATATGATCCTGATTTTAATTATCTTTGGAGTAAAAAATTTGGGGGATCAGGAAGAGATGAATCTTTTGGAATTGCCTCAAATAATAGCAGCGAAATAATAATTGCCGGTAATTTTTTTGGACCAATAACTATTGGTGCTAAAAAATTATTACTTGAAGGCACAAGCAATGTTTTTTTTGCAATTTTTAATAAAGAGGGGGAATTAAAATTAGCCAAGAATTTTGGAAGCGGATCAGCTAAAGCGTTAAAAGTAATTTTTGATCAAGAAAATAATATTTATATCAGCGGATTTTTTAAAACAATTTGTAATTTTAGCACAACCAAAGAAAACAAATCTTTGATTGCAAATAGCGAGGGGTCGGCAACTGATGCTTTTGTTGCTAAATATGATCAAGACGGTAATTATTTGTGGGCAAATAATTTAGGCGGAGGCGCTATTTTAGAATCAGAAAATCAATTGGCCGAAGGACTAATCTTGGGGAAAAATAATTTTCCTATGATTGCTGGTGTTTTTTATAAAGATATTATTTTTCATTCCACAGAATCTTTGAATCTAATCAATCAAGGCGGGTCTGATTCTTTTATCGTAGAATATAACAATAATGGCGAAATAGAGTAAATTAATCCAAGTTGTAATTATTTCAATCAAGGTTGACTTTTTAATAATAGTGATATAATTTTAATAAACAATAATAAATTTATAAAAAATATGGAAGAAATTCAAAATCCTTTTGTTCGACCAGAAAAAAAGCCAAAAAACAAAAAATTTTGGAAAATTTTAGGTTTGACCATTTTAATAATATTTTTAGGGGTGATTCTTTTTAATTTTTTAAATTCTAAGATTGGAGCCTCTGGAAGCTTGATTTTCGAATCTTTATCAGGATATCCCCAGGCTTCCTTATCAAACAAGAGTTACGGAGTAATTTATTTAAAAGAAAATAAATGGTATGTTGAGATAAATAAAAAGCAAAATTCTTATGATTTGGCTCCAGTAATGGTTTCGGTTTCCGATAATGGATCAGGATATGTTTATATTGAAAATGGGCAATGGCAAGCAAGTATTAACGGAAAAACTTACGGACATTATCAAATAATTTCTGATTTATCTGTTTCCGGAAATAATTTTGGTTATGTTTATTTGGAAAACGGACAATGGCATGTAAATATTAATGGTAAAGATTATGGCCCGTATAATTATATTTTAGAAAAGAATATGAAGGTATCGGGAAATAATTTTGGCTATGCTTATCAAAAAGATGGACAATGGTATGTGAACATAAATGGCAAAGATAGTGGACCTTATCAAAATATTTCTGCTGTTTCTTTGTCTGGAAGTGGTTATGCTTATTCTTTTCAAAAAAATAATCAATGGAAAGTGAACATCAATGGTAAAGAATATGGACCCTATACTAATATTATTTCTTTAGCTGTTGCTGACAAAAAATTTGGTTATGTTTATGATAATCAAGGCAAACAATATGCTAATATCAATGGCAAAACTTATGGGCCTTATGATGTTTTAAGCTTGCTTTCAGTTTCTGAATCATCTTTTGGTTTTGCTGTTTTTTCTGAGGGTCAATGGAAAGTGAATATCAACGGCAAAGATCAAGGATCTTATAGTGCTGTCAAAGATATTTCTGTTGCCGGAAATAAATTCGGATATATTTATCAAGAAGACGGAAAATGGAAAGCTAAAATTAATAATAAAGTTTATGGACCCTATGAAAACATTGATAATTTAAGCGTTTTTGAAAGCAACTTCGGCTTTTCTTATCAAGACCAGGGAAAAATGTTTTTTGTTGTTAATCCAGCAAAATAATCTTATTATAAGAAAATAATTGATTTTAACGCCCGCGAATATTCGGGCGTTTCAATTTTAAAGACGTATTTTATATCTTTTCGAATAGTGATAAAATAAAACAAATGCCCAGAAGAAAAAAAAATAAAATAGCAATTAATATTTTAGTTCCCTTTTTGTTAGGAGTTGCTGTTTTTTCTTTATTTTATTTTTTTAAAGTTGATTTGCCCGAAGAAGAAAATAATCCTTTTAAACAAGTGCCGGAGCAAAGCTTATTAGAGATTAAAGACGCGACCCCAATAATTGAAGACACAGAAGAATGGTCTATTAGCGCCATTTATCCTGAAATTAAAATCGAATATGTTGATCAAGAAATCAAAGCTTTTGTTTTGGAAAAAATTAATGAATTTAAAAATTCAATTTTAAATTCTACTGATTTTATTGATAATCAAAATCAAGCAGTGTTTAATATTGATTATTCTTTTCAAAGGCATAAAGATCGCTTTTTAAGTTTTAAATTTGATCTTAAAGAAGATACTGGCGGAATTCACCCCAATCAAGAAATTTTTTGTTTTGTGTTTGATTTAAAAGAAAAAAAGAAAATAAATCTTAATTATCTTTTTACAACAAATGATTATTTAAAAATAATTTCTGAATTTAGCATTCAAGAATTAAAAAAATCTGATTTCGCGGACGAAGAAAAAATTTTAAGCGGAGCTGGTCCTAGTTTGGAAAATTATGCTATATTTTCTATTGCCGAAAATTCTTTAATATTTTATTTTCCTGTTTATCAAGTTGCTTCTGCTGCAGCCGGAGAGCAATCTGTAGCTATTCCTTTATCTCAAATTAAAAATATTATTAATCCTGATTTTTTTCCGGAAATAGGAGAAACAATAAAGCTTTTTGCTGTCGAAAGCAGCGACGAGGGGATTTTATTGGATTCTTTAAAAGAAAATGATATTATCAGCTCTCCTTTAAATTTAAGTGGAATAGTAGCTGGTAATGGCTGGACAGGTTATGAGGGTCAAACCGGCCGAGTTGATCTTTTTGATTATTCGGGCAATTTGATGGCGTCTAGTTCATTATCAGCAGTGACAAATTGGGATCAACTGCCAGTAAAATTTAAAGCTAGTTTAACTTTTATTGTTTCTGAAGGAACAGATCAGGGATATTTAATTTTTTATAATGAAAACCCGAGCCAAAAAGAGGAAAATGATAAACAAATAATTTTGCCAGTTTTTTTTGAAAAACAAACTGATTAATTTAAAAAAATGATTTATTCAGAAAAAGTTTTAAAGCATTTTCGCAATCCTCATAATCAAGGGGTGATTTTAGATGCTAGCGCTGTTGGCGAAAAAGGAAACCCTGTTTGTGGAGATGTGATGAAAATATATATAAAAATAAAAGATGGAATTATTAAAGATATAAAATTTGAAACCTTGGGCTGTGCTGCGGCGATTGCTGTTTCTTCGGCTTTAACCGATTTAGTAAAAAATAAAACCATTAATGAAGCTTTAAAAATTACAAAAGATCAAATAGTTGATGACTTGGGTGGATTGCCAAAACAAAAAATCCATTGTTCTATGCTGGGTGTGGATGCCTTGCATCAGGCGATTAAAAATTATCTAAAAAGCCAAAAATTATGAAAATAGCATATTTTGACCATAGCGCAACAACGCCAGTAGATTCTCGAGTATTAAAAGAAATGGTTCCTTATTTCCAGGAAAAATTTGGCAATGCTTCTTCAATTCATTCTTTAGGGAGAATATCTGAATTAGCAGTTGAAAAAGCCAGACAAAGAGTGGCTCAGGCTTTGCATTGCGATCCCTTAGAAATTATTTTTACTTCCGGATCTACGGAATCAAATAATCTTGTTTTTAAAGGTTTAATCGCTAGCTTAAAAACAAAAAACAAAATTCATATTATTGTTTCTTCTGTGGAGCATGATTCTGTTTTAGAGCCTTGTACTGATTTAGAAAGGCAAGGAGTGGCAATAACTTATCTGCCAGTCAAAAAAAATGGAATGGTTGATATCAATGATTTAAAAAAATCTTTAAGGAAAGAAACAATTCTTGTTTCAATAATGACTGCTAACAATGAAGTAGGAATAATTCAGCCAATTGAGGAGATCGGAAAATTATTAGCCAAACAAAAACAAAAAATATTTTTTCATACCGATGCAACTCAGGCCCTAAACGCCCTTGAATGTGATGTTTCAAAAATGAAAGTAGATTTTTTAAGCTTATCTGGTCATAAAATTTATGGCCCCAAAGGAGTAGGCGCCTTATTTGTTAAAAAGGGTTCTCCTTTAAAGGCTATTCAATTAGGCGGGCATCAAGAAAATAATCTTCGGAGTGGAACTCGTAATGTTCCTGGAATTGTTGGTTTAGGAAAGGCGATCGAGCTAGCTAAAAAAGAAAGATTAAAAAATAATAAAAAAATAATAAAATTAAGAAATTTTTTAGTAAAAAATATTTTAGAAAAAATTCCAGGAACAGTATTAAATACTGATTTGTCTAGATCCCTTCCTTCTCATGCTCATTTTTCTTTTTTGGGACTTGAAGGGGAGGCTGTTTTATTAGAACTTGATTTTCAGGGAATAGCTGTATCAACTGGTTCTGCTTGTTCTTCAAAAAGTTTAGAACCTTCCGAAACTTTAATCGCAATGGGGATTTCTCCGGAGATTGCTCATGGATCAATCAGGTTTTCTTTAGGGAAAAATAATACTAAAAAAGAAGTGGAAAAAGTTATTAAAATTTTGCCAAAAATCGTGGCAAAATTTCGAAAAATAAATCCTCTTTATCAAAAAAATATTAATTAATAACATTTAAAAATTAATTAATTATAATTAATTTGAATCGTGCTGATAAACTAAAACTGAAATTTGAATAGTGTCTTGTTTTTGATTGAATGTTTGGGGTTCATGTTTAGGGGTGTTACCCCTAAACATTTTTAATTCCAATCCTTTCCATTTTTTTATCTCGTTTGGTATAATATCTTCAAGAAAAGAACAATCGTAAAGAACAAAACAATCTTAAACAAATGAAATCCAAGCGTCTTATTGCTTTTACTCTAATCGAACTCTTAGTAGTTATTGCTATTGTTGGCATTCTTTCAGGCTTTGTCTTGGTTTCTTTGAATTCAGCTACTGATTCAGCTAAAGACGTGAAAACAAAGAATGACTTGGCGGCTATCTCTCGAGCAATCCTCACTTATCATGCCTTGAACAATGCTTATCCAATTGAAGAAACTCCTTGCAGTATTGGCGACGGAACTTGCTTAAACGAGCTTGTTCCTAACCATATCCAATCTTTTCCCCTTGATTTCAACAACAGCCGATATCAGTATTCTTCAGACGGAACCAGCTATACGCTCACCGGAAACCTAACCAATGAACGAGTCTTGACTTATGATTCAGAAACCGGATTCAGCGAATCAGACGCTGAACAAGGCTTGCCTGGATATGCCAAAAGACAGCCCATTACCATCAATTCCGCTTCTGCTTTAACTGATTATCAAGTTAAGCTAACCGTGGCTTATGATACTGACATGCAACCTGATTTTGACGATCTCCGCTTCACTTCATCAGACGGAACTACAGAACTAAACTATTGGCTAGAATCAAAAACAGATTCCACCACTGCCACGATCTGGGTTAAAATCCCAAGCCTTGCTTCTGGAGACAACACCATTTACATGTATTATGCTAATGCCTCTGCCACCACAGCTTCTAATGGGGATAATACATTTCTGCTTTTCGATGATTTTTTGGGCACAACATTAGATACGAATAAGTGGACAGTTGTATCGGGCGCTCCTACTGTTGGTGGTTCTTTAATGACCATACGTTCCGGTTATTCAGATTTAATAAATAGTAAATCTAATTTTACTAATTCTTATGCATTAAGAATGTATGGTGCTATAAAAGCAAGTAATGGCGGAACTTTGGCAAGCGGATTTGCTAGTTCTGGAAGTTATACATTTGGAGCTGCAATTTTATGCCAAGTTTCTCCCCAAAATAAGCGTTTTATAAATGACAGTTGGAATGCTACTGCTAATATTTCTTTTGATGACAATAACCATATTTTTGATATAATCCACAACGGAACTTCGAATATAAAATTAATAATTGATAAAACAACAGAATATACTATTTCTTCTGGAATTGTTTCTACCGAAAAAGTAGTGTCTTTTGGAATGTCTTCTTCTGGATATACTGGTTCTGATGTTATAGATTGGATGCTTGTTCGTAAATATATTAACACAGAGCCGAATTCATCGTTTGGAGCTGAACAAAATAGTTAAAGAGAATAAATTTTTCCTTTTTATTTGTATTTTTTTTAAATCGTGATAAAATAAATTTAATAAAATAAAAATAATTAAAAATAAATAATTGGTTCGTTTAAAACTTAAAAGTTTTAACAGCTTTTTTAAAATATGGCCAATAATATAAAAAAAATGCATCGGTCTTCAACCGATAAAATAATTTTTGGAGTTTGTGGCGGAATTGCTGATTATCTTGAGGTCGATTCTTTAGCAATCAGGATTATTTTTCTTTTTTTGACTTTCGCCGGTGGGTCGGGAGTTTTTGTTTATTTGATTTTAGCTCTTTTGATGCCAAAAGAAGCAAATGAAAATAAAGATATTGCTAAAAACTCAAAAGAAATGAACGAAGACCTTATGCAAAGCGCAAAAGAAAAAAGATTTATTATGTATTTTCGTAATATTGCCGGAATAATTATTGTTTTAATGGGTTTAAGCTTTTTATTCAAAGAAATTTTTCAAGTAACACTTTTTGGATGGCTACAATGGAAAACAGCGATGGCTTTAATTATAATTTTATTTGGTATTAGCATAATAAAAAATCAAAGCAAATAAAAATATGACTCAAGAAAAAACAAAAAGAAAAAAGAAAGAAAGCGCCAAGCCGGCTTTTCAATGTTCGGAATACGAACAATTTTGCAAAAACCCGGAAATCAATTTTGGCATTTTCTTTTTAGGAATCATTATCGTGGCCCTTGGCATTTTTATTTTAGGAGAAAGTTTGGGCATATTTAAGATGGATTTGAATTTTTGGAAATTATGGCCTTTAATTTTGATATTTTTTGGGTTAACTATCCTTGATAGAAAAAGCATTGTTAATACTATTATTGGAATTTTAGCTATTTTAGCTACTATTTTTATTGTTTCTTTGTCTTTTTCTAGCCCCATGACTTATTTTAGTCTTCTTGCTTCGAAATCAACCTTTATTTCTCAACCAAAAACTCAAGAAATAATTCCTAGTCAATCATTTAAAAACCAAAATTTTCAACTATTTTATTACAACAAAGAACAAGATACTGACGTTACTTGTGGTTCCGATTTTATTTTACCAATTGAAACAAGTTTTAATATTAATAATAAATGGTCCCAAAAAGAAATTGTTAAAATTGTTATTAATCGATTAATTTCTGGAAGTTTATCCGAAAATTTTAAATCGCAAGGATATGAAAATTATCTTAACAATCCCGATTTTAAATTATTAAAAGTAGAGATAAATGACGGCACAATGATTTTAACTTTTAATGAAGTTCCTGAGTTTACAAGCGGTGGTGCTTGTCGAACAAGAATTTTAAAAAATCAAATCATAAAAACAGCAGAACAATTTTCAGACATTAAAGAAGTTATTTTGATGCCGGAAAATATTTTTGAGCCTTAATTATTTTTTTAAAATGCCCGGATTGTCCGGGCATTTTTGATTTTTAGTTATTTTGATATAATAAAAACATAAACTATTTGATTTATAAATTTATAATCAATTTAAATGAAAATATCTTTTTTAGGAGCGAGTAAAGAAGTAACGGGATCATGTTTTTTAATTGAAAATAAAAAAGTGAAATTTTTAGTCGACTGCGGAATGTTTCAAGGCGAGGGCGCTTATGAAAAAAATTGTCAAGATTTTCCTTTTGACCCTAAAGAAATTGATTTTTTATTTTTAACTCATGCTCATATTGATCATTGTGGACGATTGCCCATTTTAGTCAAAAAAGGATTTCGAGGAAAAATTTTTTGTACCAAGCCAACAGCTGAATTGGCTATTTTAATGATGCTTGATTCAGCAAAAATTTTTTTAAGCAATCAAGGGAAAAAATTTCAAGATCCTCTTTATTATGATTATGATGTTGAGGAGGTTAATAATTTATTTTCTTATTTAAATCACAATGAAGAAAAAATAATTTCTTCTCAAGTAAAAGTGACTGCCCGAGATGCTGGCCATATTTTAGGATCATGTATTTATGAAATTATGATAGATGATGACGGAAAGATGAAAAAAGTTGTTTTTTCTGGAGATTTGGGAAATTCTCCTTCTGTGATTTTAAAAGATGCAGAATTTCCAATCGGAGCTGATGCGGTTTTAATAGAATCAACTTATGGAAATAGTTTGCACGAGCCAAGAGCTGAAGGCCGAAAAAAATTAAAAGAAATTATTCTCCAAATAATTAGAAAAAAAGAAAATTTAATTATTCCAATTTTTGCCTTAGAGAGAATTCAAGAAATATTATATGATTTAAACGAAATGGCGGAAAACAACGAAATTCCTTATGTTCCGATTTTTTTAGATAGCCCCTTAGCTATTAAAACTATTGAAATTTATCGAAAACATGTTTTTTCGTATTTTAACCAGCCAGCTATTAATTTAATCAAGTCGGGTGATGACATTTTTTCTTTTAAGGGCTTAAAATTTACGCCCGAGATAAAACAATCTTTAGCAATAGAAAAAGTAAGGCCTCCAAAAATTATTTTAGCCGGCGGGGGAATGCTTACCGGAGGAAGAGTGATGGGTTATCTTGATGATTATATTTCAAAAGCAAAAAACAATATTTTATTGGTTTCATATCAAGCAGAGGGCACTCTTGGTCGAGAACTTTTAGAAGGGGCAAAGAAAATAAAATTTGAAAAGAAAAATGTTCCTGTTCGGGCAAAAATTTTTAATATTCTTTCTTTTTCTTCTCATGGCGATTTTAAATTTTTATTAAATTGGATTGATCGAATGAATAACCCAAAACCGAAAAAGATTTTTATTGTTCATGGTGAAGAGCAATCTTCTTTAGCGTTAGCGGCAAAAATTAACGAAAAAAATAAAAACTCTCTTTGTCTCATTCCAAGCTTTGGGCAAACTTATGAAATTTAATTATTTTAAAGATTTGGCAATAGCTTGGCTAATTATCTTTTGATTCTCTTTTAAAGAATCTTGCGTTTTCTGAAAAGCGTAAATTATATTTGGCTTCGAAAGATAGGGCAGGAGATGAAGAAAACAATGAATTAAAAAAACAAGCCCGCTGATTAAGATAAAAAACGGATATTGTTCGAATATTCCAGTGATGAAAATGCTTGCAAAAAAGAAAAGATGCAAACCAGACAAAATAGAAAAAGAGACAATATCAAACTTTTTAAAACAAGATTTTCGATATTTTATAATTGAAAAGAAAACAATATTTAGCAACTCCACCAAAAGAAAAACAAAGATTATTATTTTCCAAAGCTGAACCTCACTATTGAAAAGTATTTTAAAATCAGGCTGGTAATTAAAAGAAAGAAGCGTTGTCCAATTATTTACTTGATAAGGTAAAATAACGATTAAGCTGAAAAAAATTAAAGAAAGCAATAATCCACCATAAGCAATCAAAGGCATTAGAATAATGATTATTTTGGTTAAAATTCTTTTTGGATTTACGGTGCGTAAAAATCTCACCAGGAAAGAAAAAGATAAAACAACAAAAATCCAGCCAGCTAAATTTTCAAAAGGCACGCCATACCATTCTTGGTTTAACGGAATTGCCCAATGCCAAAAACCAATTCTAATTGCCACAATGTCCATTGAAAGATCAAGCAAAATAGCTGTTAGAGCGTCTAAAAAGGGGCGGATTTGCCAAGGGATATCGTATTGATCGCTTAAAAGCATGGCACAATAAATAATTACAGCCCAGCCTAATCCGATTGCCAGGGGAACATCAAAAATTTTTATTAAAAATAAATCGCTGTAATAATAAGTGTGAGCCAAATAAGTGTTTCCTATTTCTAGAATTAATCCGAAAATAGCACAGCCAATTATTTCTAAAATTCGAAGAGTGTTTTTTTGGTAAAATTCCCTAATTAAGATTAAAGCAAACGAAAAAAATCCGATAAACTCAAAAATAAAAAAAAGAAGAGGCTGTTGGAAAAAAGATAAATTCATTTTATTGCTTATTTTTTTGAATTTGCCATAAATTTACAAAAAAAGAAAATTTTGTAGCTATCCACAAAGAAGCTTCGTTCTCACTTATTTCCTTGGCTAGATATCTTTTTAAGGCTTCCATAAAAATTGTACGGCCAACAGCAAAACCGATTATTTCTTTAAATTTTGCAGCAGCACTCAGCCATTTTTTGACGTGTTCGTCTGATTCGCCCCGGCCCAAGACTATTATTTTTGCCTTGCCAATTATTTTTATAATTTTGGGCCAGTCTTTTGTTTCCATTCCTTCTAGTTTCCAGATAACTGGAGAAGCAACGCTCAAGATTTCTTGAATCGCTTTTTCGGTTTTTATGGGTCTTATTTTTTGGTCATATTCTTGAGAGCCGAAATTTTTTAAATTTTCTTTTGTCGGCGGCACCAACAGTTCAATCAATAAATTATATTTATTTTTTTGGCAAAAGATCGATAATTTAGATAATTTTTTCAGTTGTTTTTTATTTTCTTCAAGATTATCCGGATTATAACGAATCAAGGCTTTAACAAAATCAGGGCTTATTTTTTTAATGTGTTTTTGAAAATTTTGGCCATATTCAAAATCAAAAGATTCTCCGCTTTTTTCAACAGGTAAGCAAATTTTTATTTTTTCTTTTTTTGCTTTATTTAAAACAGATTGCCCTAATTTTTCATCAACCAAAATGGCGAAATCTTTTTTATTTTTAAAGTCTTTCAATGACATTAAAAATCCTTTAAAAATTATTTCTTTTAATTTTTGGGCTAAAAGCAAATCTTTTTTAGTGGGATTTTGGGAAACATTTAAAATATTTTTTAAAAAAGAAGAGCGATGATCAAAAGGGAGAATATAAAGTTTTTTATTCATATATTTTAATTATATTATTTAAATTGGGCGCAATCAAGGCTTGACAGAATTGTTAGGTTAAACTAACATATAAAATATAATAAAAATAAACAAAAAATATGCAAGCAAAAACATTTTTCTTTATTAGAATTTTAACAGCAATATTTTTAGCTATGATTGTTTCCGTGAGCATTACTTTAGGGAATTTTATCCTTCCTTTAGTGGCAATGGTTACAGCGATTGTTTTTTTATGGACAACCAAGAAAAAAGTACAAGCCATTTTAGAAGATGAGCTAGATTATAAAATAGCAGGAGAAGCCTCCCGTTTGGCAGTGATGATTTATGCTATGCTTTCCGCTGCTCTTGGAATATATTTTATTGCTTGTCGAGAGAATAATTATATTTATGAAATTTTGGGATCAGTTTTATGTTATTCAACTTGTTTTTTGATGATTTTACAATCTTTGATTTTTAAGTATTTAAGAAATAAAAATTATCAAAATATTAAAAATGAAGACTAAAATAAAAGAATACCGAGCTCGTTATAATTTAACCCAGGAAAAATTGGCGCAGATTGTCCGAGTAAGGAGGGAAACAATTTTATTTGTTGAACAGGGCAAATATGTGCCTTCGTTGAAATTAGCCTACGATATTGCCAGGGCATTAAAGGCGAAAATAGAAGATATCTTTTTTTTTGAAAAATAAAAAACAGGAGAGATCCTGTTTTTAAAATCGCGCAGTATAAACTTTTAAAGGCGGAATACCGTTAAATTCAATAGAGCTGTAGCTGGCGGTATAAGCTCCGGCAGTAAGAATATAAATCCGATCTCCTTCTTTGATATTTTTATCTAAGCGATATCGGAAATCTTCATACATAATATCCATACTATCGCAAGTTGGTCCAGCCAAAATAACTTCTTTTAAGTTCTCTGGATTTTTTTCATATTCCGTAAAAATAGGATATTTAATGGCTTCGTTTATGGTTTCAATCAAACCGCCAAATTTTCCCACATCAAGATAAACCCAGCTATAATGATTTGAAGTTGATTTTTGAGAAATCATGATTATCTCGGAAACAATTATTCCAGCATCGCCAACAATAGATCGTCCTGGTTCGATTAATATTTCAGGAAGATTATCGCCAAAATCTTCTTTTAAGAACCTTAAGATTTCTTTTGCGTAAATTTCAATATTATTAGTGGGCTGAAGATAATCAGAAGGAAGCCCACCGCCAAGATTAATCATTTTTAAAGATATATTTGCATCTTCAAGCGAATCAAATAAATATTTACACTGAGCAATGGCATTATCCCACTGGCCAATATCTCTTTGTTGGCTTCCAACATGAAAAGAAAGCCCATAGGGCATTAAGTCCATTTTTCGGCATTTTAAAGCCAAGCGAAAAATCATATCCGGATGTGCTCCGAATTTTCGAGAAAGAGGCCAATCAGCCCCGCTTCCATCAGTCAAAAGACGGAAAAAAACTTTTGCTCCCGGGGCTTGCCGGCAGATTTTATTTAAATCATTTTCCGAATCAGTGGCAAAAAGGCGAACCCCTTTTTTAAAAGCATAAGCAATATCTTCTTCTTTTTTAATAGTATTGCCATAGCTTAATCTTTCCGGAGAAATATTTAATTCTAATAATTGGTCAAGCTCGAAAACAGTGGCAAAATCGAAACAAGCCCCTTTATCAGCCAAAACTTTGATGATTTCTTTGTGAGGATTAGCCTTGACGGCATAATAAATCTTTGCAAAAGGCATTTGCTCATGCAAGTCATTATAATTTTTTTCTATTTTATTAAGATTAATCAAAAGAAAGAGGGTTTTTTTGCCTTGAGCAAAATTTTTAATGGCCGTAAATTCATCAGGCCGAAGATATTCGGAAACATCTTTTTGAAGATCCATAGGTCTTGTTTTTTAAAAACAAATTAATTTAATAATAATAGCAATTATATTCTCAATTTTTAAGAATGTAAAGCCTGATCTGTTTTTAAGAACCTATTTCAAAAAAACAGAAAAAATGGTATATTTGATTAGATAAATAATTTAAAATTTATTTATTGTTATGAATAAAAAAGTTGTTAATATTTTAATTTTAACCGGATTTATTGTTTTTGTTCTTGGAATAGGATTTTTAAGTTCTTTTTTTTCTGGTCCAGCTGTTAAAGAAATATTCCTTTATTTAAAGAAACCATTTTTTGCTCCGCCGGCCTGGATTTTTGCGCCAGCCTGGACCATTCTTTATGTTTTGATTGGAATTTCCGGTTTCTTGATCTGGCAAAAAAAAGATGAAAAAAACATCAAACCAGCGATTGCAATATTTTTTATTCAGCTTTTTTTAAACTATATTTGGTCTATTATTTTTTTCGGAAATCTTAATTATTTTTTAGCTTTAATTGATATTGGACTTTTATGGGTATCAATTTTAATAATGATGATTATTTTTTTCAAAATATCAAAGCCAGCCAGTCTTATCCTTATTCCTTACTTTTTTTGGGTAAGTTTTGCTTCCGTTCTTAATTATTATGTTTGGATTTTAAATCCTTCTGTTTTATAAATATGAATAATCTTGTAATAAAATTAAAAGAGGCAAATTTAACTGGCCGAGGAGGAGCTGGATTTCCAGTGGCCCTGAAATGGGAAAGCGTAATCAATGCCTTGGGAGAAAAAAAATATGTTATCTGCAATGCTTCGGAAGGAGAGCCGAATGTTTTTAAAGATGGATTTATTTTGGAAAATTATCCCGAAGAAGTAATCAATGGCATTGTTTTGGCAATGGAAACAATCAATGCCTCAGAAGCTTATTTATATTTGAACCCTAATTATTATGATCAGTTTGAAGAAAATTTTAAAAAAATAATAAAACAAAGACCGATTAAACTTTTTAAAAAACCTCATTATTATATTGCGGGCGAAGAAACAGTTATTTGCAATTTGATTGAAGGAAAAAAAATGGAGCCAAGGCAAAGACCTCCTTTTATCAGTACAGTTGGGCTGTTTGGTTGTCCCACCTTAATGAACAATGTGGAAACGTTTTATTATGTTAGTAAGATAAACAAAGGGGAATATAAACAAACCAGATTTTATTCTTTGAATGGGCAAGTGAAAAATCCTGGAGTTTACGAATTGCCCGAAAATTTAAGCATTTTAGAAATTTTAAAACAAACTGGTAATTTTCCAGATTTTGAATTTTTTGTTCAAGTTGGAGGAGGGGCAGTGGGAGAAATATTATTAAGCGAAGAATTAGATGGCCAAGCCAAAGGGGCAGGGTCAATTACAGTTTACGAAAAAGAAAAAACAGATTTTTATAAAATTATGGAAAATTGGGCTGATTTTTTTCTTGAGGGAAATTGTGATAAATGCACTCCTTGTCGAGAGGGAATTTATCGTTTAAAGCAAATGGTAAAAGAAAAAAATATTGATTTATCTGAAATGGAGCCGATTTTTGAAAATTTGGAAAAAGCCAGTTTTTGTGCTTTGGGTCGAGGAGCGGCCGCTCCTTTTCGAGGTTTGATTAAAAAAATTTTAAAATAAAATGTCAAAAGAAATAAAAATAAAAATAAATGGAATTGAATATTCTGGCGAAACAGGGGAAACTATTTTAAAAGTAGCAAGAAGAAACTCAATAAAAATTCCTACCCTGTGCGAACATTCTGATTTAGAGCCAAAAGCGTCTTGTCGACTTTGCCTAGTAGCGATTGAAGGCAGAAAGGGTTTATTTACTTCTTGTTCTACCTTAATCGAAGAAGGAATGGAAATAAAAACCGATTCTGAAGAAATCAATAGATTAAGAAAGAAAAATTTAGAATTGCTTTTTGCCCAACATATTGAAAGGTGCAATTTTTGTGTTCGAGAGTTTAATTGCCAATTTTTAAAACTAGCCAAAGAGTATGGAATTGATGTTAAAAAATACGAAGATAGAAAAATTGGATATCCAAAATTCAAGTTTGGGCCGTCTATTTGTTTTGATTCTTCAAAGTGTATTGATTGCCGAAATTGTTTAGAAGTTTGTGAAAAACAAGGAGTAGGTTTTTTAGATCTTGAAAATAATAATTCTTTTTTAGAAATTGTTCCTTCAAAAAATCCCAAACGAGACTGTGTTTATTGCGGTCAGTGCGTTATTCATTGTCCAACCGGCGCTTTTATGGAAATTGATTCTGTTGCTGAAGTAGAATCGGTTTTAGTTGATAAAGATAAATATGTTGTTTTTCAAATTGCTCCTTCTATTCGCACAACTTTAGGCGAAGAATTCGGCTTGCCGTATGGAACAGATGTGACGGGAAAAATTTTTGCTGGCTTAAGAAAAATTGGAGCAAAAAAAGCTTTTGATGTTTCTGTGGCTGCTGATGTGACAACCATTGAAGAAGCCGAAGAATTAATCGAGCGGTTGACCCAAAAGAAAAATTTACCCATGTTTACTTCTTGCTGTCCGGCTTGGGTGAAATATGTTGAATTTTATGCTCCAGAATTTATTTCTAATTTAACAACAGTCCGTTCTCCGCAAATGATTTTAGGAGGGTTAAGTAAAACTTATTTTGCGAAAAATGATGGAATTGATCCGCAAAAAATAATCGTTGTTTCAATTATGCCTTGTACGGCAAAAAAATATGAAATAACCCGACCCGAACTTGAAATTGAAGGGTTGCGTCCGATTGATTATGTTTTAACGAGTCGAGAATTAGCCAGAATTTTTAAAAAAAATAAAATTGATTTATCTTTACTTGAATCTGAAAAAGGCGATACGCCTTGGGACGAGCCAACTGGTGCTGGAATAATTTATGGAGCTTCTGGCGGAGTAACTGAATCAGCTTTGCGAACAGCAATTTTTAAATTAACCAATGGTCAGAAATTAGAACAAGTAGAATTTAAAAATTTGCGAGGAATGAAAGAAACAAAAGAGGCTGTTATTGAAATTAATAATATAAAAATAAAAGTAGCCATAGTAAATGGATTGGGAAACGCTAAAGAAATTTTAAAAATAATAAAACAAGATCCTAATCGATATGATTATATTGAAGTAATGGCTTGTCCAGGAGGATGTATTGGCGGAGGTGGCCA
Organism: Minisyncoccota bacterium; assembly: GCA_041649435.1. Lineage (GTDB taxonomy): Bacteria > Patescibacteriota > Minisyncoccia > Minisyncoccales > Minisyncoccaceae > UBA6220. Next base: position 57,723 of record JBAZNB010000004.1, read on the forward strand.
GCCATTGCCCACCACTCAAGAAATAAGAGAATTAAGAGCCCAAGGCTTATATAATATTGATGAAATTAAAAACAATCGCTTGGCTGACGAAAGCCCGATTATTAAAAAGATTTATCAGGAGTTTTTAATAAACCAAGAAATCAGGCATAAAATTTGTCATACCCATTATTTAATTAAACAAAAAGAAAATAATTTTTAAAAAATATGCAACAAACTAAAACAATAACTTTTAATAATTTAAAAACAGAATCGCTCAAGCTGATCGTTCTATTTGGTTTGGCTATTTTAGCTCCTTTGATTCAAAATCAGCTGATTACTGGGACAATTGTTAATGCGATTTTATTTATTTCGGTTTGTGTTTTGGGTTTTAGAAAGGCCTTATTAATTGCTTTTTTTCCAAGCTTGATTTCTTTGGGGATTGGATTATTACCTGCTGTCATGGCACCGATGATCCCGTTTATTATTTTGGGCAATATAATTCTTGTTGGCTTGTTTGCTATGTTGAAGAATAAAAATTATTGGCTTGCCGCAGCCAGCGGAGCAATTATTAAATTTGTTTGGCTTTTGATTACTAGCCAGATAATCATTTCCTTGTTTATTAAAGGAGCTGTTTCAACTAAAATTGCAGCCATGATGAGTTGGCCACAATTAGTGACTGCAATTTTCGGTTCAGTGGTGGCATATTTTCTAAAAGATTTTTTTCTAAAATCAAAAAACTAATTGATAAATTTAAAATATTATCAATGGCTGGTGTTTTGCCAGCCTTTTATTTGTAAATATATTTTTTTAATATAAATAATTGTTGTTTTTGAGATATATGATACAACAAATCAAACCAAACCCAAATAATTTTAGATTATTTAATCCTTGTTTCCAAAAAAAAGAAATGATATTATGAGAATAATAAATAGTAATAAAAAAATAGCATGAAAAAAGTAAGCCGTTTCTTTCGTAAATTTCAAAACCATAAAGTATCAGCCTTTACTTTAATCGAACTTTTGGTGGTCATCGCGATCGTGGGTATTCTCTCCGGCTTTATTTTCGTTTCCATGAATGGGGCGGTTCAATTTACCAAGGACGCAAAAAGGAAATCCGATCTTGCGATGATCTCTAAAGCAATTTTAGCTTACACAGCTGAAAATAATACTTATCCTGAAAATACCGCTTTTTGTACTATGGGTGACGGAGGAACTTGTCCTAATCTTTCTGCCAATTTAGCTCCGTATTTAAACACGATTCCTTTGGATCCAAACGGAACTAATTATATCTATACTTATACGTCAGCTACCCCGAAATTTGGACTTCAATCAACCTTAAGCAATAATACTATTTATCAATTTGATTCTATCTCTGGATTTTCGATTTTGAGTTATACAAGCACTTGTGCTGCCGCTACGAACGCTCAAGTTCAATGTACGTCAATTACTATCAGTGCGTCTGAAGAGGCTTGCAAGTGTACGTATCTTTCTGGTGCTGGGACAACTTCTTGGACTGTGCCAAATAATGTAACACAATTGCAGGTTCTTATTGTTGGAGGAGGAGGGAGTGGCGGAGGAGGAAGCCCAGGACTAAGACCGTCTGGTGGCGGAGGCGCTGGGGGAATACTCTATGGAACGCTCTTACCGACTTATCGCCAACTTACGGTTATTGTTGGTAATGGTGGTGCAGCTGTAGGAAATGCTACAACTGGAAATAATGGAGGAAATTCTTCTTTTGGATCTCATATTGCATATGGTGGTGGCGGTGGTGCGGGAGATAATACCAATGCCAATAATGGAGGGAGTGGCGGAGGCGGTGGTTATAATGGAAGTTATGGTCTTGCGACTCAAACTAATTCAGGAACATTAACTGGCTATGGAAATCGGGGAGGACGAAATGGAGTTCCGCCAGTATCATATGGTGGTCCTGGGGGAAGCTCTGGTGGAGTAAGTGACGATAGATCTGCTCCTGGAACAGGTTTAAGTTTTTCTATTACAGGGTCAAGTGCAACTTATGCTGTTGGTGGTTATCAAGCGGCTCAAAATACACAACCCGGAACAGGAAATGGTGGAAATAATGGCCCTGATCCAGTTTATGGATATGAGGGAAGTTCTGGTGTTGTAATTATTAGATATACCCATCCTTAATCGAACTTTTTGTTGTTATCGTAAAATCAGTATTCTGGTTTGTCTTTATAAACAGCTGATTTTTTAGATTGTTGATAGTTGTTTTTATTAAGTGTTTTTTGTTTTTTTAAAAAGATTTTAAAAAACAATTAAAATAAAAAATAATTAATTATTAAATCCGGAATTTTTTCGGATTTTTTAAAATTGGATTTTTTGTTTTTAATTTGGTATAATTCAAGTAATAATAAATTTAAAAAAAAGAAAATGACATTTGAAGAATATCAAATCGAAGCAAGGAAAACTGCAATTTATCCAGACAAAGATAATAATTTTATTTATCCTACCTTGGGTTTGGCTGGAGAAGCCGGAGAAGTAGCAGAAAAAATAAAAAAAGTTTTGCGGGATAATCAGGGAATTGTTTCGGAAGAAAAAAAAATAGAAATAACAAAAGAATTAGGAGATGTTCTTTGGTATGTGGCTAATCTTAGCCAGGAATTGGGAATTTCCTTAGACGAAGTAGCGCAAAAAAATATTGAAAAATTAAAATCACGCCAGCAAAGAGATGAACTTCATGGTAGTGGTGATAATAGATAATTTATGGAATTAACGCTTATTTTGGGCCCCATGAAAAGCGGAAAGTCGTTTGAGATGATTAGTAATTTTATGCCTTTAGCTTATACGGATATTAATTTTGGAATTTATCAGCCAAAAAAGAATGTCCGAGAGGAAAATCTTTGGTCTCGGAATGGAGTATCCATGAAAGCGGAAAAAATAGAAACTTTATTTGAAATTTTAGACAAACAAGAATCAATTGTTGGAATTGACGAAATACATATGTTCGCTGAAAAAGATTCGGAGGCAATTAAATTTTTGATGGATCGAGGAACAAAAATTTTTATTTCCGGACTGGACATGGATTATCAGGGAAAAATATTTCCAATAATTAAAAAATTATTTGAATTAGGGCCGCAGAAAGTAAATTACAAAAGAGCGGTTTGTGAAATTTGTAAAAAACCAAATGCTGTATATACTCAGGTTTATCAATCTGGAATTCCTATTTTCGCTGGCGCTCCCTCGGTTTTACCGGAAGATGGCGTTTATGAATATAAGCCGGTTTGCCGGCAGTGTTTTCAAAAGAAATAATTAAAATAAATTTTAAAAATTATGGCAGAAGAAAATAAAAAAGAAAATGGTTTTGTTGTCGGGATAATTGATAATTATGTTAGAGAATTTAGTAATAACTGGTCTCTTATTTTTTTAACTGGTGTTTTATTTATTATTTTCGGCCTTATTTTCTTTATTTGGCCGGAAAAAACTTTGGTTTTTATTGCTTCAGCTATTGGTTTAATGGCGATTATCGCTGGGCTATGGATTATTGGTATTGCTTGCCGAGTAAAAAGAATCGAGAACAATTATAAAAAAATGAAAGAAGATTTGCGTTCCAAATTTTTTGAATAAATTTTAAAAAAATGTCTCAATCAATAAAAGTTATTGATTCTTTAGGAAGAGAAGAAAATTTTTCTGAACATAAAATTTTACGCTCTTTAAAAAGGGCAGGAACGCCTAGAGAAAAAGCCAAACAAATTTTAAGTTTTCTAAAGCCCCGTCTTTATTCTGGGATTACAACCGCAGAAATTTTTAAAATATTAAAACAAGAGCTTGATAAAACTAATCCAGAAGCATCTTTAAAATTTAATTTGAAAATAGCGATGCGTGCTTTGGGGCCAGATGGATTTTCTTTTGAAAAATATATTAAAGAGGTTTTTGAGAGTAATGGCTATTCTGTAAAAATAAATCAATATCTTCCTGGTCGATGCTTATCTTACGAAACTGATTTGGTGGCTGAAAAAGATAATATTATTTATTTTGGAGAGTGCAAATATCGAAATCATGCTGGCGAACGCATTGATTTATCCGTAGCCATGAAACTTTACGCTGCCTTTATTGATGTTTATTCAATTGCTTTTAAAGATCAAATCAAACAAGGGGAAAAAATAATTCCTTTAATTATTACTAATACAAAATTTACCAGTCAAGCGATAAAATATTGCGAATGCCAAGGGATTAAATTATTAGGTTGGAATTATCCAAAAAATAATGGATTAGAAAGAATAATCGAAGAGAAAAAATTATATCCGATAACAATCTTGCCGTCTTTTCGGCAATATATGAATTTGCCTTTTGGAAATGCTGGGATGATGCTGGCTTCGGAATTAACAAATATCAAGGACATTAAAAATTTTTCTAAAAAAATAAGACTACCCTTAAGTAAAGTAATTGATTTATCTAAAGAAGCTAGGATTTTACATAATGGTCCAAGTCTTGTGGAAAAGAAATAAAATTGCTATATTTTGAAACTATATGCCACTTCAAATCGGAATCGTTGGATTTCCTAATGTTGGAAAATCAACTTTGTTCCAAGCTATTACCAAAAAACAAGTAGATCGGGCTAATTATCCTTTTTGTACAATCGACCCCAATGTCGGGGTTGTTGCTGTTCCCGATGAAAGAGTAGAAGAATTAGCCAAGCTTACTAATTCAGCCAAGAAAGTTTACACAGCTATTGAATTTGTAGACATTGCTGGATTGGTTGAAGGTGCCAGTAAGGGAGAAGGATTAGGTAATAAATTTTTAGCTAATATTCGTGATGTTGACGCTATTGTTTATGTTTTGCGAGCATTTGAAAATAGCAATATTATTAATACTCGGCCAGAAATAAATATTTTAAGAGATAAAGAAATTTTAGAAACAGAATTAATTTTAAAAGATTTAGAAACAGCGGAAAAAAGGCTTGGCTCTTTAGAGAAAGAAGTAAAATCAGGGAATAAAACATCTTTAAAAGAGCAGGAAATTTTAAAAAATATTTATGAATTATTAAAACAAGGAAAATCAGCTGGTTTATTTCAGGCAAAGGAAGATGATTTAAAAACTATAAAAGGACTTCAATTGTTATCTGCCAAACCAGCAATTTATCTTTTAAATGGAAAAGAAGGCGAAGTTTCAGAAAAAGTAAAAAATATTTTTCAAGAAAAAAACCAAGCTTATTTGATAATGGATATTCTTTCCGAAGCTGATTACGCAGACCTATCAGTTGAAGAGCGGAAGGATTTTGGGCTTACTGAAGAAACAGGCCTGAATAATTTGATTAAAAAATCATATGAACTTTTAAATTTAATTACTTTTTTAACTACTGGGCCTGATGAAACAAGGGCTTGGACAATAAAAAAAGGCGATCGAGCGCCTCAAGCTGGTGGAGCAATTCATTCTGATTTTGAAGAATTTTTTATCCGCGCAGAAGTAATTAATTGGAAAAAATTGATTGAAACCGGAGGATTTTCTTCTGCTCGGGAAAAAGGGCTAATTAGAACTGAAGGCAAGGAATATATTGTTCAAGACGGAGATGTTATTGAAATTAAAAGCGGAAAATAAAATATGAAAAAAGCGCCTTTTGATACTTTTCAAACAATTGTTATCGGAGCCGGCCCAGCTGGAATGATGGCTGCGATTCAAGCTTCTCTTTCTGGGAAAAGAGTAGCGCTTTTAGAAAAAAATTCCAGTTTAGGAAAAAAACTTTTAATGACTGGAGACGGGCGTTGTAATTTAAGCCATAATTTTTTGAATAATCGGGAACTGGCTTCTCAATATGGCAAAGCTGGTGATTTTTTAATATCTCCTTTGACACGCTTTGGAGTAAAAGAAACTATTGATTTTTTCGAACAACAAGGGTTGGAATTAAAAACAGAATCCGATGGCCGTATTTTTCCTAAAACTGATAAAGCGAAAGATGTTTTGCAGGTTTTGGAAAAACAATTGAAAAAAAATAAAGTTTTTATTTTTTTGAATTGCGAAGTTATAAAAATTAACCATTCTGATAAAACAATTAAAAGCATTACTTTGGCTAATGGAGAAAAGCTGTCGGCAGATAAATATATTTTTACAGTAGGCGGGAAATCTTATCCAGTCACTGGATCAACCGGACAAGGATATGTTTGGCTTGAAAGAATGGGGCACACAATAATCAAACCTCGGCCATCCTTGGTTCCTGTTCAAATTAAAGAATCCTGGATTAAAAAATTATCAGGCCTTTCATTTCAGAATATTAAAGTTAGTCTGGCAATTAACGGAGAAATAGCTAAAAAGCAAAATGGCGATATTTTATTTGCCCATTTTGGCTTAACCGGGCCTATTATTTTAAATATGAGCAAGGATATTGGCTTGGCTTTAAATAAAATTAAAAATAACGAATCTGGGAAAAATCAAGGAAAAGTAAAATTATTAATTGATTTATACCCTCAAAAAAATCAAGAGGAAATGGAATTATTTTTCCAAAAATTAATTGAAAAAAATAGTAATCAAGAAATTAAAAACATTTTAACTAAATTTTTACCAGCAAAAATTATTCCTTTTATTGTTTATTTTGCCGGGGTGAAAGAAGATTTAAGAGGATCAAAAATAACTAAACAAATTAGGGGAAAAATAATTAAAATTATTAAAAAAATAGAATTTAATGTCATTAGCTTGGTTGGATTTGACCGTGCTATGGCAACAGCTGGAGGTGTTTCTTTAAAAGAAATAGACAATAAAAATATGAAATCAAAACTAATTGATAATTTATATTTGGCTGGAGAAATTATTGATTTAGACGGACCTTGCGGAGGATATAATTTGCAAATGTGTTGGACAACCGGATATCTTGCTGGAAAAGACTTCTAGGTCAAAAGATTATTTGACTTTTTCGCTTATTTGTATTATTATTTTTAAAATAAATAAAACAAAACAAAAGCTTTCTGCTTTTTTGAGGCAGATTTTTTCATTTTAATTTTATGGAAATTAGAAACATTGCTATTATTGCGCACGTTGACCACGGAAAAACTACTTTAACCGATGCGATTTTGAAACAAACAAAAATGGTAGAAGAAGGTTTTAGTATGGATGTTAACGATTTAGAAAAAGAAAGGGGAATTACTATTTATTCTAAAAATGCTTCTATTTTTTATAAAGATACAAAAATCAATATCGTAGATACGCCTGGCCATGCTGATTTTGGATCAGAAGTAGAAAGAGTTTTACGATCTATTGATTCGGTTTTGCTAGTTGTTGATGCTCAAGAAGGCCCGATGCCTCAAACAAAATTTGTTTTAAAAAAATCCCTTGAATTAGGATTAAAGCCAATTGTTGTTATTAATAAAATAGATAAGCCCGCGGCTCGCCCCGAAGAAGTTAAAGAAATGATTTTTGAACTTTTTTTAGATTTGGGAGCCAATGATGCCCAACTTGATTTTCCAATAATTTATGCTAATGGCCGAGATGGAATTGCAAAAAATAAAATAACCGATGAATCAAAAGACTTATTTCCGCTTTTGGATTTAATTTTGGAAAAAATAAATCCAGCATCTTCGCCTGATTTATTAAACAAGCCCTTAAGGGCCCAGCCTTTTAATTTAGCTTATGATAATTTTTTAGGACGCTTAGCGATTTGTCGGATTTATGAAGGTTCGATAAAAAAGAATGCTGATGTTTTTATAAAAGGACATGATTTTGAACCAAGAAAAGGGAAAATAATTAAAATTATTAATTTTTGGGGAATGGAAAGACGTGAAGCCGACGAAGCTGAAGCAGGAGATGTGGTGATTTTGGCTGGAATCCCAGATATTAATATTGGAGAAACTATTTGTAGTAATTTAGAACAAGAATCTTTGCCAATAATTAAAATAGACGAACCAACAATTTCTCTTAATTTTTTAGTTAATAACTCTCCTTTTGCTGGACGAGAGGGAAAATTTGTTACTAACCGCCAGATTAGAGAAAGATTAGAAAAAGAATTAGAAGTAAATGTGGGACTGAAAGTTGATTTTAGTAATACCGACCATTATAAAGTTTTTGGAAGAGGAGAATTGCATATTGCTATCCTTTTAGAAAATATGAGACGCGAAGGATATGAATTGCAGGTTTCCCAACCGCAAGTAATTATTAAAGAAGAAAAGGGAGAAAAAATGGAGCCGTTTGAGGAGGTAATTATTGATATTCCCGAAGAATTTTCCGGAGTAATTATTGAAAAATTATCAAAAAGAAAAGGATTGATGAAAGAAATGAAACCAGAACAAGGACATATTCGTTTAGTTTTTGAAATTCCAACCAGAGGTCTTTTGGGGTATAAGCCAGAATTTATTATGGATACAAGAGGAGAAGGAATTTTAGCTAGTCGAGTTATTGGCTTCAAACCTTTTGTTGGAGAAATAGAAAAACATAATTTAGGATCAATGATTTCTATGTCTACAGGAAAAGCTTTAGGTTTTTCTTTGTGGAACTTACAAGAAAGGGGCACGCTTTATATTGGTCATGCTGAAGAAGTTTACGAAGGAATGGTTATTGGCAATGTTTCTAAAGGAAATGATTTAACCGTTAATCCGACTAAAGGGAAAGAGCTTACTAATATGAGAGCATCGGGATCAGATGAGGCGATAAGATTAATTACCCCCATGGAGATTACTTTGGAAAGAGGTTTAAGCATTATGAATGAAGATGAATACCTGGAAATCACTCCGCAAAGCGTTCGATTAAGAAAGCAATTCTTAAGTGAAATTGAAAGAATCAGAGCTAAAAGGGCTAGTGTTAAATAAATTTAAAACCGCCTTAGGGCGGTTTTAAAATTAAGAAATTCTAATTTATTATTTGAAAATCAACTTTTTTTCCGTTTGAATCTGCCATTTGGGCCCATATTTTTTTAACAACCATATCTTTGAAATTTCTTTCAATTATTGTTTTTGATTTTTCTAAATCTATTGATTGAATTTCTTTTTCTTCTTCAGGGCTTTTAAAACTATAAGCGTTTTTATAAGCTCCGCAATCACTATGATGGATCAAAATTACTTCTTTGGCCTGATGAAGATCGTGAGATATTTTAATTTGGGTTAAAAGAAGATTAATAATTGAAGGATCGTTTCCAGACAAATCTTTGCTTGAGCCGGCCAAAGAAACAATATCGCAATTATTAGTTAAGCTGTTTTCATCAAGCCAGCGCCTGGTTTCATTTTCCAATCGGAAATCAATGCATTTGAAAACAATGGCTTGGCAGGAGTGATGGTGATTTTCGTGCATATTTTTTATTTATTATTTTTATTCTAAATCGATTCTAGCTGATAATATTTTTTTTCGCAATAATTAAAAAACTTTGACATAAAACATTTATTAGATTATATTTTAAAAAGTAATTTATGGAGTAATGATTATGATTGTCACACCGACAAACAAAATAAAATCAATTTTGACAGCGGTTGATTTTATTGAAAAAATTCCAATTATTATCAAAGAATTGGAAGATGCGGACAATGTTATCGTTGTTGATCCCAATGATGGAATCAAGGGATATTACATCAATTCATCAGCTGACAACTTAACAATGCCGATAGTTGATGCAGTTTCTTTGGCCGGGCAAGCCGTAAGATTTAGAGCCCAAATTGAAAAAGACCCCGAGCTTTTTCCTTTTCTCAGTATCGATCAGGCAGATTTTGCTAAAGATTTTTTACAAAGAATAATGGAAACCAGTCCAGATGGTTTACCAGAAATTGATTATGAAGTCTTTGGTGGATTTTGCCGGGTTCTTTGGCAAAAGAAAGGAATAAAGGCTTTGCCTTTAGTCAAAAAATTAGCCCCTTTAAATGCTTCTGAAATTATTTTGCAAACAAAACCTATTTTGGGATTAGGCTAAATATTTAAAAATAGCCCAAAAATGGCAAATTGTTCCTAAAAGGGTAAGGATATGAAAAATTTCATGAAACCCGAACTGATTAAAAAAGTTCGGCTTTTTTTTAGAATAAATAAAAGCTCCGATTGTATAAAAAATGCCACCAACTAAAAGCCAGAGAAGAAAAGAAAAAGAAATTTTTTTACTTAAAGGATAAAGTAACCCTAAGCTTAACCACCCCATCAAAACATAAAGCCCGGTTGCTAGAGAACGGGGCACATGGGTCCAGAATTTTTTAAAAAATACCGTGGAAATTCCTAAAAAAGCTAAAACCCAAATTAAAATTAAAGAAAAAATTCCTAGCCAGCCCCAAAGGACAATAAGACAGATGGGCGTATAAGTTCCAGCAATAAGAATATAAATCATGGCATGGTCTATTTTTCGAAAAATATCCACTTCTTCAGGGGAATGTCCAAAAAGATGATAAATTGCACTAGAAGAATAAAGAAAAACCATACTTAATCCAAAAATAAAAAATGAGATAATATTTATTGAAGAATTGTTTTGAAATCCTAGATAAATTAAAAAAATTGTACCAAGGATTGATAAAAGAGCGCCCAAAAGATGGCTTAATCCAGAGACAGGATCTTTGATTTTTATTTTAAATTTCATGGTTCTTTTTAAATTCTTGAATTCGATTATATGATTCGTTTATTCTTTCTTCAGATATCTGGCCATTTTTAACGGCACTAAAAATAGCATCTACTGCCCGATAAGGGGATTGTTCGTCATAAGTTTTGATGTTGTTGCTTAAAATTAAAATATCGCAACCAGCATTAATGGCTTGAATAAGTGACTCTTTCAAGCCGAAATTATCAACAATTGCGCCCATTTGCATATCATCAGAAACCACTAGCCCTTGAAATCCCAACCCTTTACGCAAAAGAAAATTAATAAAAGTAGGCGAAAGGGTAGCCGGATAAGTAGAGTCAATTTCTGTATTCATAATATGAGCAGTCATAACCATATCAGAGTAACCGTTTTTAATTAAAAGAAAGTAAGGGATTAATTCTTTTGGGGTCCAGGTTTTTGTAACATCAACTAAGCCTAAATGGCTGTCGGCTGTTGAGCTTCCGTGTCCGGGAAAATGTTTTATGGCAGTAATAATTTTGTTTTTTTGAAGACCTTTAATAAATTCATTACTAAAAGAATAAACTTTTTTGGGATCAGAAGAAAACGATCTTTCTAAATATCCGATAACCGGATTTTCTGGATTAATATTTACATCTACTACCGGAGCAAAATTCATATTAAATCCCAGAGCTGATAATTCCATGCCCAAAAGATCGGCTTTTTCTCTGGTATTGGCCAGGGTTCCTTGCCCTAATTTTTCAGCACTTGGAATTTTAAAAAAACCGTATTTTTCTTTTAATCTATTAACATATCCGCCTTCGGCATCAAGAGAAATAAAAAGTGGAGACAAAGAATATTTTTTTAAATCAGAAATTAATTTTTTAGTTTGAGCGGGGCTGGCAATGTTTCGACTGAGTTCTCCCTTCGAGGGATTGTCTTTGTCGAATAAAATTACCCCGCCAAGATTTAAATCATTAACAGTTTTTACAATGTAAGATTCAGAATTTATTTCCAAATCTCGAAATCCGACAATTAGCATTTGGCCGATTTTTTTTCTTAATTCAAGGTCTTTTTTTTCATTCAAAGATCCAGCCTTGGCAATACTACCGGCAATTACAAAAAATATTGTCAACAAAACAATTAATAATTTTGTTTTAAAATTTTTTTTGAAAAACATAATATAATATTAGGTTATTTAATTTTATGCACTGATTATACCAAGAAAATCAAACTTATCAAAATTAATTTTTTTTATTGACTTTATTTTTTAACTGTGTCATTATTTATTCAATACTTTTTGAAAAGTGTTCGTACTCTAGCTACCTTGTTAGTCGGCTGAGAGTAGGTCGGGTTAAATAAGAAATAAAAAAAGAAAATGGAAAAAAAGCTGTACATAGGCAATTTGCCTTATTCAGCAACTGATGAAAGTTTGAAAGATTTATTCTCTCAAGCTGGAACAGTTGCTTCTGCTTCTATCATCATCGATAAGTTTTCTAAAAGATCAAAAGGTTTTGGTTTTGTAGAAATGGCTACCGAAGAAGAAGCAGCTAAGGCAAAAGAAATGTTTAACGGCTCTGAAGTTGAAGGAAGAAAAATCCTTGTTGACGAAGCAAGGCCAATGAAAGAAAGAACCTTCAATGATGGAGCTAACGACTAATCAGCCGAATCAAAAATCAGAGCCCTGAAAATGGGCTCTTTTTTTAAATCAATTGTTTTTTAATTGAAAATAATTTAAAATATTATTATGGACTTAATTAATTTTAGTGATTTTGAAAAAATAGATTTGCGCCTTATAAAAATTATTTCTGCGGAAAGAATTGAAAATTCAGAAAAACTTTTAAAAATTTTGGCGGAAACAGGACAAGAAAAAAAACAAATTATTGCCGGAATCGGGAAATTTTATTCTCCGGAAGATTTAATTGGGAAAACAGTTGTGGCAATAATTAATTTGGAACCAAGAATGATTGTTGGACTGGAAAGTCAAGCCATGATTTTGGCTGTTAAATCAGAAAATGATTTATCTTTAATTGTTTCGGAAAAGGACTTGCCTTTTGGGTTAAAATTAAGTTAAAATAAATTATCAAGATAATAATAAAAATAATTTAAAAAAATATGTCTGAAGAAATAAAAAAAGGAATTTTGCCACAAATTTTAATGATTGTTACAGCAATTTTGCTGTTTGTTATTACTTTTTATTTTTTGGTAGCGATTAACGCTAAAATAAAAGAAACTGAAAATATTAGCAATCAAGAAAAAAACACTATTTCTATTGCTAAAACCGGAACGATTTATGTTAAGCCAGATATGGCAACAACAACAATTACTGCTACTACTGATGCAAAAACTGCCTCAGAGGCAATAAATCAAAATCGAGATAAATCTTCGGCAATAATTTCTTTCTTGAAAGAACAAGGGCTGCAGGATGCTGATATTAAAACTGTAAATTATAATGTTTATCCAAAATATGAATATTATGATCTTTCCAGCTCGGTTTATTATCGTAATCAGCGAATTGTTGGCTATACAGCTACAGAATCATTAGAAATAAAAATTAGAAATTTAGATAAAATTGGAGATATTACTACTGGAGCGGTTTCAGCTGGAGGCAGCAATGTTGGAGATTTAAGATTTACCGTTGAAGATTCGGATTCAGTTAAAATGCAGGCAAGAACCCAAGCAATTGAAAAAGCTAAAGCAGATGCTCAAACTATTGCAAGCGGATTAGGGGTGGCTTTAGGAAAAGTAGTTGGATTTTCAGAATCAGGATATTCACCTGTTTATTATGATTCAGTTATGAAATCTTCAGTTCCAGCCATGGAGGGAGTTGAATCTCAGCCTGTTTCGGTAGGGGAAAATAAAATAGAAGTAACCGTAACAGTTACTTACGAGATAAAATAATTTTTTTTATGAAGAAAAGTGTTTTAATTATTTTAATTTTAATTTTAATTATTTTAGTCGGATTTTTAATTTATTTTTTTACTCGTAATCCTGTAGAGGCGCCAGATTTGATTGCGGAAAATAATGTTAGTCACATCGATTTAAATAGTCTTGGTAGCAACCAAGTCCAAGCCAATGCCTCGGAATCTCTTAATCAAAATAAAGAAACAGAAATGAAAATAGAAATATTAAAACAAGGATCAGGAATAGAATCAAAAAAAGGGGATACTTTAACTGTTAATTATACTGGAACTTTAATTGACGGAACAAAATTTGATTCCAGTTTAAATCCAGGTCGAGAACCTTTTGTTTTTACTGTTGGCGCTGGACAAGTAATCCAGGGATGGGATCAAGGATTAATCGGAATGAAACAAGGAGAACAGCGAAAATTAACAATTCCTCCAGAAATGGGTTATGGTGCTTCTGGAGCTGGTGGAATAATTCCGCCAAACGCTACTTTAATTTTTGTTGTTGATCTTTTGGAAATAAATTAATTTTATTTTTCGGAAAGCCGTCTTTAAGACGGCTTTTCTTGATTTGCGAGTATTTTTTATGTTATTATTTAATAATGTTAATAAAAGTTAAAGCATTTCCAGGAGTAAATAAGAAAAAAATAGAAAAAATAGACCAAGACAGTTTTGAGGTTTATGTTCGAGAAAAACCTATTCAAGGCCGAGCCAATCAGGCTATTATCACTGCCTTAGCAGAATATTTTCATTGCCCCGAAAATGAGATAAAATTAGTTAAAGGATTTCAGGAAAGAAACAAAATTTTTTTGATTAAAAAATATGACAATTAATGAATTCATTTTTTTAGTATTTCAAAATAAAGCTTTGTTGGCGGCAATTTTAGCTTGGTTTGTTGCTCAAACAATCAAAGCCTTGGTCTTATCTTTTAAAGACAAGAAATTTCGTTTTAACTTTTATTCTTTGCCTGGAGGATTCCCATCTTCTCATAGCGCAACGTCTATTGCTTTGGCTGTTTCTGTGGGTTTGATTGATGGATTTCATTCAATATCTTTTGCTATTGCAGCTGTTCTTTCTTTTTATATTATTTACGATGCTCGTGTTATCAGGGGGGCAGCTGGAAAACAGGCCCAGTCCTTAAATCGTTTGATTGAGATATTAAATAACGATACCGAAGATTCGGAGGACATGGAAAAAGTAAAAGAAGTAATCGGCCACAGCTTGTTTGAAATATTTGCTGGCGGACTAATTGGAATTGCAATTTCTTTTTTGATTGTTTATGGAATATAACGATTTACCCGAAGCTTATAAAAAAGGTTTTGTTTATTTTTTAGGAGTTCAAATTGGATTGGAAAACCGACCATTGATTCCAAGGGAGGAAACTGAATTTTGGGCGAGCCAAGCATTAGAAGAAATAGAAATTTTTATCAAGCAAAATAAAATAAAAAAAATTTTTTGCCTTGATGTTTTTTCCGGGTCAGGATGTCTTGGAATCGCTTTATTAAAAAAAATAAATCAGGCAAATTGTGATTTTGGAGAAATTGAAGATTCTTTTTTGGCGCAAATAAAAAAAAATCTCGAAAAAAATAAAATTTTAGAAAATCGTTATCAGATTATCAAATCAGATATTTTTTCTAATATTTCAAATAAATACGATTTTATTTTAGCAAATCCTCCGTATGTGGCGGAAAAAAGAATTGCCGAAGTCGGAGAAGATGTTAAAAAATATGAACCCGCTATCGCCTTATTTGCTGGTCCCGACGGAATGGACGTTTTAAAAATATTTATTATTCAGGTTTTTGATTTTTTGAAAAAAGGCGGAACAGCTTATGTTGAAATTGATCCTGAACAAGTTGAAAAGATAAAAGAAATTATTAATCAATTGCCAGCTGATAAAAATTTTTCCCAAAATGAATTTTTAAAAGATCAGTTTGGCCAAATAAGAGTTTTAAAAATAATAAAATAAATTTATGTGGGAATATATATTAGCCGGAGTCTTGCAGGGTATTTTTGAGTGGCTTCCTGTTTCAAGCGAGGGAGTTGTTGCTTTATTTTCAAGTTTTTTTGTTGAAAAAATGAACAGCCTCGATTTTTCCTTATTTTTACATTTAGGCACGCTTTTGGCAGTCAGTGTTTATTTTTGGAAAGACATAGTAGATTTGATTTTTTTAAAAGATAAAAAATTGGTTAAATTTTTTATTATCGTGACTTTAATCTCCGGAGGTTTAGGGTTTTTTATTTATAAAATAGCTAATAATTTTTCTTTTGGTCCAGCCTTGCTTATTATGATGGGGTGTGGTCTTTTCTTAACCTCTTGGTTTCAAAGAAAAAAAATAAAATTAAAAATCTCAGATGATGTTTCTGCTATTATTGTTGGCTTACTTCAAGCAATTACACCCATCCCTGGAATCTCTCGATCTGGAGCAACAATTTTTGGATTATCTCTTTCAGAAAATGATCCGGAAAAAATATTAAGAATGTCTTATCTTATTTCCATTCCAGTTGTTTTTGGAGCTAATTTTTATATTTATTTAAAAAACTTTCAAGAGACTAAAATACTTTTTTCTTTAGAAATGTTTTTAGCATGTTTTTTCAGTTTTATTTTTGGCATCATTACTTTAAAATTTTTAATGCAGGCAAGCCAAAAAATTAATTTTTCTAAATTTACTTTTATTTTTGGCTGTCTTTGTTTTTTTGGCGCTTTTCTTTATTTGATTTAAATTTTAAATTCAAATGATAAATTTAGTAAAAAAATGCTTACAGAAAAAAATAAACAAAGAAAAAGCAATTTTTTTGCTTCGATTTTTTAAAACTCAAAAAGGGCAATATGGCGAAGGGGATATTTTTTGGGGAATCACTGTTCCTGAACAGAGAAAAACTGCTAAAAAATTTAAAGAAATTAATTTTTATCAAATCCAAGAGCTCTTAAGCGACGAAATTCACGAATGTCGGTTAACTGGTTTGTTAATTTTAATTGAAAAATATAAAAAAGCTGATCCCAGCGAACAAGCCAAAATTTTTAAATTATATTTAAAGAACTACAAAAATATAAATAATTGGGATTTGGTTGATTTATCGGCTCCAGCTATTGTGGGAAATTATTTATTGAACAAAGATCGAAAAATTCTTTATCGTTTTGCTCAATCAAATCATCTTTGGAAAAAAAGAATTGCTATCGTCGCTACTTTTGCTTTTATTAAAAACAAACAATTAGACGATACTTTTGAAATTGCAAAAATTTTATTAAACGACAAGCACGATTTAATCCATAAAGCTGTGGGCTGGATGTTGCGGGAAGCGGGAAAACGAAACAAAAAAGCAGAAATAGATTTTTTGAAAAAATATGCCTCTAAAATGCCAAGAACAATGCTGAGATATTCAATTGAAAAATTTTCTGAATTAGAAAGGAAAAAATTTCTTTGTTTGACATAGGTATAGTTTTTTGTTATAAAATATTTAGTTCTTAAGGGGTGAAAAAGTGGATCTAAAAGAAGCTTTTTCTGTTCTTGGACTAGAAGACAGAAAAAAAGAAGCACATTTGATTGCCGAAGGGTTTTCAGATGTTAAAATTACTTTAGGCAAGAATCGCCGAAGAATTAAAGAATCGCAATTAGAACAAATTGAAAAAAAATGGAAAGATCATCTAAAAGATCATCCAAATGATTTTGATGGTTCTTTGGCCAGTTTTCAAAGGGGAAAAATACAAAACAATATTTTGTATTTGGAAACAAGACCAACAAAATTTTCCATTTTTTGGGCAACTCGTCCCGAGGAGTCAGGTGGCTTGTTGGTTAGGGCTTCTGCATTTGATCGTGAGTACCCATTACCATTGTCTTTTGGGGCAATTGCGGTTACAGCTCCAAGCGAAAGCTATCCCAAGGGATGCATTGTGGTCGCAAAAAGAAGCAAAACTGCTTTTAATGAAGCAGAGTATACTTTTTTGCCTGGTGGATATTTTGATCCGCAAAAAGATCGATTTCGAGAATCAGGAAAAACGTTTCTTTCTTTGGAATCAGCGATTATTCGTGAAGCCAAAGAAGAGCTTGATTGTCGACCCAAGCTACCTCCTCAATATTTGGGATTAGTGTATAGCAGGGTTGGATCAAAACAGCCATTGATTGCTGTGGGCTTGAAGTTATCAGAAACAACAGAACAACTTAAGTTGAATAAAGATGTGGACGAATGGGAAAATCAATATATTTTTTTTGTCCCAGCTGATCTCAAAAGTTTGATTTATCTTTCCATAAATTATCGGCTTTGTACTCATGATTTATGGAAGCTGGCGCTTTATGTCAGTAAAAATTATTAGAGCAATTATATTTTTATGCTCTATTTTTTTTGAAAAAAAATTGATTTTAACTTATAATACCTTATATGGATTTAAGCAAATTAAATAAAGAACAAAAACAGGCCGTAAAAACCATAAACGGACCGCTTTTGATTGTTGCTGGCGCTGGAACTGGAAAAACCACAGTTTTGACGAATCGCTTGGCTTATTTGGTAAGCGAAGAAAATGTCAAACCAGAAGAAATTCTTGCGCTTACTTTTACAGAAAAGGCTGCCCATGAAATGGAAGAAAGAGTGGAAAAATTATTACCTTTTGGATACTATGATTTTTGGATATCCACTTTTCATTCTTTTGGCGATCGAATTTTGAAAAATTATGGGCTTTATGTTGGGCTTCCTACGAATTATAAATTATTAAACGATAGCGGAAGTTGGATTTTATTGCGTAAAAATTTTAATAAATTTAATTTTCTTAAAGAATATCGGCCATTAGGAAATCCAACCAAGTTTATTCAGGCCTTGGTTAGTCATTTTCACCAATGTAAAAACGAAGGGATTTATCCAGAACATTATTTGGAATATGCAGATTCTTTAAAATTGAATTTTGATAATTTTTTTGTTTCTAAAAAGAAAACAAAAAATAAAAAAATAGAAATTGATCAGGATGAAATTGTTTTAAAGCAAAAAGAGCAAGAAAGAATAAATGAAGTGGCGCTTGCTTATCATACTTATCAAAAAATTTTATTAGACAATAGCTGTCTTGATTTTGGAGATTTGATAAATTATACCATTGACTTATTCAAAAAAAGACCGGAAATTTTAAAAAAATTCAGAGATAGATTTAAATATATAATGGTAGATGAATTTCAAGATACTAATTGGGTGCAATATGAATTAATAAAAATTTTAGCTGCTCCAAAGAATAATTTAGCAGTTTGTGCTGACGACGATCAATCAATTTTTCATTTTCAAGGTGCTTCATTTAATAATGTTTTGATGTTTAAAAAAGATTTTCCTGAATCTAAACAAATAATTTTAACAGAAAATTATCGTTCTCCTCAAAATATTCTTGATTTATCTTATAATTTTATCCAGCATAATAATCCCAACCGTTTGGAATTTCAATTAAACGAAATTTCTGATTTACAAAAAAAAGCTAAAGAAAAAGGAATTAATTTAGAATGTTTTGAAAAAATAAGCAAAAAACTAAAAAGCAATAAAAAAGAGCCTGGTCAAATTTGTTTGCTTGGTTTTCAAACTGGAGATGAAGAAATAACAGGCGTGATTAATAAAATTTGGGAATTAAAAGAAATAGATCTTGAGGCTAATTTTTCTGATTTTGCTATTTTAGTTAGATCTAATGAATCAGCCAATTCTTTTAGTCGGGCACTAGAAAGAGCAAATATGCCTTATCAGTTTATTTCTTCGCGAGGATTATATACCAACCCTTTAATTTTGGATGTTATTTCATATTTAAAAGCAATTTTAAATTTTTATGATTCTTCTAGTCTTTATCGTGTTTTGAGAATGTTGCCTCTGGATTTAGATGCTGAAGAGGTGGCTAGAATTACTCAATATAGCGACAAAAAAGGATTGCCAGTGTTTGAAGCAATCCAGGATAATTATCTAAAAACAAAATTGCACGCCGAAACAAGAATTAAGTTAGAAAAATTAGTTAAAAATTTAAAAAATCATTTTTCTTTATCAAAAGAAAAAAATGTTAGCGAAATTTTTATTAATCTTCTTTCTGACTTGGGCTATGATAAAAAATTATCAGAACCTTGTGAGCAAAACTTGAAAAATTGGGATTTGCTTTATCAATTTTTTCAGAAAATTAAAAATTTTGAAGAATCTCAATCTGATGGAAAATTATTTTCTTTTATCGAAGAATTAGAAATGGAATTAGAAGCTGGAGAAGAAGGATCTTTGTCTTCGAGCATTGAAAATGATTGCGACGCAGTAAAGATAATGACTGTTCATTCGGCAAAGGGATTAGAATTCAAATATGTTTTTCTTTCCAATCTGGTTCATCGTAAATTTCCAAGCGATCAAAAAAGCGATCCTATCGCCCTGCCCGAAGATTTGATTAAAGAAGTTTTGCCAAAAGGGGATTTTCATCTTCAAGAAGAAAGAAGGCTTTTCTATGTGGCCTTAACTAGGGCAAAAGATGGATTGTTTTTAACTTGGGCTGAGGACTATGGAGGAAAACAAAGAAAAAAACCGTCTCGATTTTTAATAGAAGCAGATTTAATTAGCGAAGAAACTTTGCAAAACCATAAAACAAAAACAATAAATAATTTTTGTTTTAGCAAATTAAAAAATAATAATTTCAAGCTTGAATCGAACGAAACAAACGACAATAAAGCAATAAAAAAATTTTTACCAGATCATTTTTCTTTTTCTCAATTAACAGCTTTTTCTAACTGTCCTTTGCAGTATAAATTTGCTCACATTTTAAAAATCCCTACTCGAGGGCGACCTAATTTTAGCTATGGCAAAACAGTTCATAATACTTTACATAAATTTATTGGATTAGCAGCTCGGGAGATTGAAATAAACCAAAAAGATTTATTTGGAAATATTAAAATTGAAAAAGAAAAAATTAATTTATCTTTGCAAGATTTGTTAGAAATTTATGATAAAGAATGGATTGATGATTGGCACGATGGAGACTCAAAAAAAGATTATTATTTGAAGGGTAAAGAAGTTTTAAAAAATTTTTATAATGATTTGCTTTTAAAACCTTTAAATATTTATTTTTTAAATGGCGAACCAGCGCTAGAAAAAACTTTTTCTTTAAAAATAGATAATGATTTATTGGTTGGGGCGATTGATCGGATTGATAAAATATCTGAAAACGAAGTAGAGCTAATTGATTATAAAACAGGAAATCCAAAAGATTCTTTGAGCACAGATGATAAATTCCAATTATTAATCTATCAATTGGCAGCTTTCAAAATTTTTGGCTTAAGAGCTGGAAAGCTTTCTTATTATTATGTTGATGATAATTCGATAAAATCATTTATTCCTACTGATGATGATTTGTTTAAAACAGAAGAAAAAGTAAAAGATTTGATTGCGCGAATAAAAAGAAGTAATTTTAAACCTTCGCCTGGCTGGAATTGCCGTTTTTGCGATTTTAAAAATATTTGTTCTCATCGTAAAAACTAATAAAGATATTTTTAAGTGTTTTTTCTTTCATTTTTTTTATTATTTGGTATAATATCTTCAAGAAAAAAACAAAACAATCTTAAACAAATGAAATCAAATCGTCTTATTGCTTTTACTTTAATCGAGCTCTTAGTCGTGATTGCGATTGTTGGCATCTTATCAGGCTTTGTCTTGGTTTCTTTGAATTCAGCT
>JBAZNB010000005.1:0-42465 GCA_041649435.1 Minisyncoccota bacterium
TCTTCCAACACCTGGCTCTGGACTTGTACTGGACTAGAAGGCGGAGCATCGGCGAGCGGATGTTATGCTTATCAAAAAGTAGATGGTGCACCTGGAACAGCCAGCGGAAAGAATTATGCGCAAGCAACTACTTCTTATGGATCTGATACTCAATGTGCGATAGGAACATCAACCAACACTGCTTTCCCAGCAGCTGGTTCATCAGTTACTTGGTATTGTAATGGAATCAATGGGGGAACAAACAGCGGACCCCACACTGCTTCTCGAGCTTTAGCTGGTTCTTGCGGAACAGCAGCAAAAAGTTATACTTATAATGAGACTGCTTTTAGCGGAACAATGTGTAGCGCTGGTAATAACATAACCACTCCTGCTTCTCCAGTATTTCCAAGCCAAGGAAGTTCAACTAATTGGACTTGTGGAGGATTAAATGGAGGAACATCAAGTGGAACCTGTACTGCCAGTAGAGGAGCTGTTCCAATCAATATTTCTAATTTGAAAAGTCCTTTGGATGTTGCAACTTCAATCAGTAATTCTGACGAATCTTGCTGGTATTGTTCTCATTATCTTTCGGGAACAGAAGTTGTTTCAGCTTTGGGCGGAGAAGCAGGCAATCTGCAATTCAAGTTTGACTATCAAAGCGCTTCTGAAAATATGACTGGTTATCAATTTGCGATTAGTCCAGTTAATGATGTTGATTCTGTTTCAACAATTAAAAGCAGTAATTGGGTTTCAGCCACTGGCCCTACTGGTACAACCATTACCGTAAACAGCATTAATGGTTTCCCGATCTCAGTAAAAAGAAGTCCTTCTTCTTCTCTTTCCCAGATTGCTTACAACACTACCTATTATTGGTGGGTAAAAGTTAAGAGCGCGACTCAAGAATCAGATTGGATTTCTGCTGGTACCTACATGACCGCGACTCATCAATTCCCGGTTCCTAAAGTACAATTTATTAGATCAGGTTTATCTAATATCCAAGCTTGCACTACAGTGAAAAGCTTGACCGGAGACCATAGCGACGATCCTTGCTTTAGCGCTTGTTGGAAAGGAGCTGGCACTACTGTTGATTTAACTTCTGCTAATTATGTTTGCAGTGTTTGCTACAACCCAAGCACTAACTTGCCCCAGCTTTGCGGAACAGTTAATAACCCAGTAACCTGGTCTCCTTTACCAGCAAACAAACCAGTCGGATTTGATTTTGTTACTGGGTCTACTACTACCACTACGAATCCAATTTTTTCTAGCCTGGCCACTGGCGAATCAGTAAAACTAACATTCAAAATCACTGGTTCTGATTGTCCGCTGGAAGGAATTTTAGATGGAACAGGTACCTTAGTTCCTAAATGGAAAGAAATATCATATTAATTTTTAATAAAAGCATAAACCCTTGTAAATACAAGGGTTTTTTGCTATAATAAATATGTAATAATAATTTTGAATTTTTGGTATCTGTAAAAATAGCAAATGATCGAATTGAACGCGCGCATGAAAATAGAAAAAATCATCTACACTTTATTTTTCTTTACTTTTCCTAAAAAGCAAAGAAATCGCTTAATCATAGAAAATTTTCCTTTATTTAATGCGGTGCCCAAAGCATCCTAATTTCGGCTTATTTCTAAAGAGCTAAAATTTCAACTCAATAAATGACAGAATTATTTCCGATAGTAGCGGCATCGACAATTTTTTTACTCGTCGGCGCTGTTGTTGGCTATTATGTACGCCAATCAATTGCCAGAAAAAGAGCTGGCACTATTGAAGCAGAGCTTCAAAAAAAGATAACCCAAACAAAACAAACAGTAGAAGAATTACTGGCTAAAGCCAAAGAAAAAACAGAGGCCCTAGAGAAAAAAACATATAATGATATTGAAGAAAGACAAAAGGTAATTATTAAGGCCGAAAACCGTATCTTTAAAAAAGAAGAAGAGCTGGAAACTAAAGAAAAAGAAATTGAAAAGAAAGATAAAGAAGCAATTGACAAGCTAGAAAAATTAAAAGATTTAAAAAACGATTTAGATACTTTAAAAGACGAGGCTATTGGCAAATTAGAGAAAATTGCTGGATTAAATAAAGAACAAGCGAAAAATGAACTTTTAGAAAAAGCAGAAAGAGAATATCAAGCCGAAGTCTTAGAAAGAGTAAGAAAGTTAGAAGAAAGGGGAGTGGATCAATATGAAAAAAAAGCTAAAGAAATTATTAGCACAGCAGTACAATGTTATGCGCTTTCTCAGGCTCAAGAATTAACAACTTCTTCAGTGGCCATTCCTTCGGACGAAATAAAAGGAAGGATTATTGGTAAAGAAGGTAGAAATATTCGAGCTTTTGAAAAAGCTGCTGGCGTAGAATTAATTGTTGATGAAACTCCAGGCTTGGTTATTATTTCCAGTTTTAATCCAATTAGAAGAGAAATCGCAAAGATTGCTTTAGAAAAATTATTACACGATGGAAGAATTCAGCCTAGTAGAGTAGAGCAGGAAATTGAAAAAGCTGAGCAAGAAATTAATAAAAAGATAAAAGAAGCAGGGGAGGCAGCAGTTTATGAAACAGGAGTTTTAGATTTGCCAGATAAATTAGTTCAAGTACTAGGAAGATTACAATATCGAACTAGTTATGGCCAGAATGTGTTAAGTCACAGTATAGAAGTAGCTCATTTATCATCAGTTATTGCTTCGGAATTAGGCTTAAATGCAACATTAGCCAAAAAGGCTGGTTTATTGCATGATATAGGAAAAGCGCTTGACTATAAAATAGAAGGGTCTCATACTGATATTGGAGCTAAGATTTTAGAAAAGTTTGAGATAGATCCAGCCATTATTACAGCTGTTAAATCTCACCACGAAGAATATCCTTATGAAAGTTTAGAGGCCAGGATTATTCAGGCTGCGGATCAAATTTCTGGAGCTAGACCTGGAGCAAGAAAAGATAATTTAGAAAATTATTTAAAAAGATTGGGGGATTTAGAAGATATTGCTTTGTCTTTTAATGGAGTTGAAAAGGCTTATGCAATTCAAGGAGGAAGAGAATTAAGGGTATTTGTAAAACCAAAAGACATTGACGATCTAACTGCGCATAAAATGGCGAGAGAGATTGCTCAGAAAATACAGCAAGAATTAAAATATCCCGGTGAAATTAAAGTAAACGTAATTAGAGAAATGAGAGTAATTGAGTTTGCTAAATAATAATTAAAAAGGTCGACAAACGCTAACAGTTTATTTTAGTAGATTGTTAAACAGTCTCTAATTTAAGCGAATATACAAAAAAATGACAAAAGAAGATATCGTAGAAGCAATTGTTCAAAAAACAGCTATCGCTAAAAAAGACGCTGCTGAAGCGTTGAGTACAGTTATTGAAGAAATTACAAAAACATTATCAAAAGGAGGTGAAGTTACTTTAACAGGATTTGGAAGCTTTAAAGTAACAAAACGTGCTGCTCGAGAAGGAAGAAATCCTAAAACCGGTGAAAAAATAAAAATCCCAGCTATGAATACTCCTAAATTTAAAGCTGGAAAAGGATTAAAAGAAGCTGTAAAATAATTTTTCTTTTTAAAACCGCCTTAGGGCGGTTTTTTATTTGCCATATTCGCACTATTTGCGAATTAATTTGTGGACCCGGGGGGAATCGCCTTCGCGTCAACTTCTGGTGAAGTTGCTCTCAGGCCGGGCTCGCCGCCGTCGCGGCTCCGCCTTCGATTCCCCAATTTAAAATCCGTGATAAAAACACGGATTTATCTGTGGACCCGGGGGGAATCGCCTTCGCGTCAACTTCTGGTGAAGTTGCTCTCAGGCCGGGCTCGCCGCCAGTCGCGGCTCCGCCTTCGATTCCCCAATTTAAAATCCGTGATAAAAACACGGATTTATCTGTGGACCCGGGGGGAATCGAACCCCCGACCCATCCATGCCATGGACGTATGTTACCGCTATACCACGGGCCCGTTGTTTACAATTGAAATTTTATTATAAATTTTATTAATATGCAAGAAAAAATTTAAAAGTGTCCCCGAAAGGAATCGAACCTTTATCTAGAGCTTAGGAGTCTCTTGTTCTGTCCATTGAACTACGGGGACCAGATACGAACAAATTAACACACTTTATGCTTGTTTTCAATGTTTAATTTATGGTAAAATTATCTTATAAAATTTAAAAAAATATGATTATAAGAAAATCTCCAATTGTTGATATTGCAAAGAAAATTTGTCCTGCGGTTATTACTATTATTGCTTCGCGTGATTTGCCTAAGGTGGATGATTTTTATTTTTTACCAATCAAAGGAGAAAAAGTTGCTTTGCCAAAAAAAATAACTGGTAATCAAAAAACAAAAATTGGAGGAGGTTCTGGTTTTATTGTTAGTAAAGACGGATATGTTCTTACCTGTAATCATGTTGTTGAAGACTATGAGGCTGATTATACAGTAATCATTGATCCAGATCATAAATATTCAGCTAAAGTTTTAGCTAAAGACCCTCTAATTGACATGGCAATTTTAAAAATAGAGGGACATAATTTTCCTTTTTTAAAACTCGGAGATTCTGATAGGGTTGAGCTTGGAGAAACAGTTATGGCTGTTGGCAATCCTTTGGGCGAATTTGAAGACACTCTTTCGGTGGGAATTATTTCTGGATTAAGCCGAAAGATTACTGCTTATAGCGGTTTTAATGCAAAAACAACTAATTTGCGTGGATTAATTCAAACCGATGCTGCTATTAATCCTGGTAATTCTGGAGGACCATTAGTAAATATGAAAGGCCAGGTGATTGGAATTAATACAGCTATGATTATGGGTGCAGAAAATATCGGTTTTGCTTTGCCTATAAATTATATCAAAGAAGATTTAAAAGAAGTAAAAATAGGAGGGAAAATAAAACGGCCTTATCTGGGAGTAAAATATTTATTATTAAACGAAGAAATTGCTCGAACAAATAAATTACCAGTTAATTATGGTGCTTTGATTATTCGAGAAATGTTTGGCGAGCCAGCTGTGGCAAAAAATTCTAGTGCTGCCGAAGCCGGGATAAAAGAATACGATATTATTTTGGAATTAAATAATGAAAAGATAAATGAAGAAAATTCTCTTTCCGATGTTTTAGCAAAATGCCTAATCGGCCAAGAAATATCTTTATTGGTTTTACGAGAAAATAAAAAGAAATCAATTAAAGCAGTCCTTAAACAAAAAATATAATCAAATAATTAATTTTTAAAATATGAAAAAAGAATCAAATTCTTCTTCTCTTAAATTAATCTCCCCGTTTGATTTATTAAAGCAATCTTGGGAGATTTTTATAAAAAGATATGCTGTTTTTTTTGGAATCATTTTAATTCCAGCGTTATATCTGGTTGCTGGCAAAATTTTATCTTTTGCTTTTATTAATATTTTAAAAGTTAATAATAATGAAATTGGCTTTGTTTTAGTTTCCGATTTTTTAGTGGTTTTGTTATTTCTTTTATTTTTTTGGTCTCAAGTTTCTTTGCTTTATGCTGTGGTTCATGAAAAATCCGGAGTCAATGAAGCATACCAAAAAGGAAAAAATCTTTTATGGGCTTATGTTGTTTTGTCTATATTTACCAGCTTAATAGTATTTGGCGGGATTATTGTATTCTTGATTCCAGGAATTGTTTTTTCTATTTGGCTTTCTTTAGCAATTTTTGTTTTTATGCAAGAAAATGAAAAAGAAGAAAAAGCGATTTTAAAAAGCTATGAATATGTCCGTGGGCATTGGTGGCCAATTTTAGGAAGAATTTTATTTATTGTTTTCGTTTTGATGGTAATTCAATGGATTATATCTTTAATTTTAACTCTTTTTGGGGTTCAAGTTGAAACCAGTAAAGAACTGTCTGAAGTTATTTCCTTTTTCTTCTATCCATTAACTTTGATTTATTATTTTATAATGTATAAAGATATTAAAACAATTAAAAATAAATTAAATCTTCCAGCTGATAAGGAAAAAAGAAATTTATTTATTATTTTCGCTGTTATTTCTTTTATAATTATTATGTTTGCAGTAATTTTTTTAATGAAATATCCAGGCGCGATAAATTATTTAGAAAATCCAAAAATAAGCAATATTTTTTAAAAATAACGCCTCTTCAAGAGAGGCGTTTTAAAATAAAAATCCCTTTTTATCGGGATTATGATATTTAATAAAAATTAAGAAATTTTGGATTGCCATTGTTCAAATGGCCAGCCTGGACAATTTGTTTGGCTATTGAATTGATAATGGGGGGCCACTTCAAGGTTTGGATTGAAGAATTTTAATCCAGTGATTATTTTTTTAACAGCCTTGAGTTGAGCTGATGGGGGAGTGGCATTGGAATAGTCTCCAATTAACAAAATTGACAGACTTTTGCAATTTACTTCCCAATTTCCAGCGTGCCATCCAACTTGATCAACATACCAAACTCCATTAATTGAAGTCAGGGCGTTTAATCCTTTTTTTATTGTTCCATCGGGGTAAACAATATAATGATAAGGCAAGAAGCTTTCTTGGCCATTTATCATATGCCCGGAATGAGGCTCAAGACCTTTAACATAAGGATCATTGTTTCCCGAAGCATAGCGTCTGGCATATAAAGATTCTTTGCATCCTTGATTGATTTCAGCCACTGTTACATTGCTCGGCCCTTCGGAATGATGAATTACCACAATCTCAAATGGAAGACGTTCGGCGTCCCAATCAATGTACCAATAGCTTCCTTTAGAAACAAACCAAAGATTTCTTTTTTCAGCCAAAGTAGCTTCAATATATGGCTCTGGATCGACCTCGGTTTTTAAGTAATAATAAGGCCTTTGTTTCTTGATGATTAATTCAGCTTGATTAGCGCTTGGACGCTTTAATTCAACAAGCGAAGGAGGAACGGTGACCGTAGGTCTTGGCACAGGAGCTACTTGATGATAAGAATGATATTTATTTATCATTTCTTCTTTGGTCAATTGGAATGAAGTTGCGTTTATTGCACCAGTAATGCCTATGAGGCATATTAAGAGCAGGGCAATAATTAGAACAGTAAATTGTTTTCTAATTTTTATCACCTCATTGTTTTCAAGTTGCAAGACGATTCTGGGGAACAAGTCCCGTAACAATGGTTTATATTGTTTTGCATTCTTTGTCAAATTAAAAATCAAAGCCTTAAAAAGAAAATAATTGAATCGTATTTTTAATAATGTTAAAATGAATTTAGAAATAAAAAATAAATTTTTAAAAAATTGGAAATAAAAGAAGAAAAAAATAATATTACTTTTTGGCAGGTTTTATCAAAAATGAAAGAAATGTACCGGCCGTTTTTAGGCGTGATTGTTTTGATTTTTGGTTTTTTGTTTTTAGGTCAAGCGGTGGCTTTAATCGGCCCTTATATTTATGGAAAGATTATTGATGGAATTGTTCAGGGCGAGGAAATCTTTTATTTGATTAAGCTTTGTTTGCTGTCTTTTGGGATTTTATTATTTAATAATTTGATTGTTAGTTATTATGAAGAAAAAATTAAAGTTTTAAGGTTTGATTTTGATGTTCACCGCCGGATAACCAAAGAAACTTTAGAAAAATTATTTGCTTTTTCGATCGGCCAGCACGAAAATCAAAATTCAGGCATTAAAAAAAGCATTATCGACCGCGGACAGAATGCTTTAACCGAGTTGGCTTTTTCTTTAATCTACGAAATTTTTCCAATGATTTTGCAGGTAACGGTAACAATAATCGCCCTCACCATTATTGCTCCGCCATTAGGACTAATTATTCTTTTGGGAGTTTTTATTTATTTTTACGCATCTTTTTATAGTAGCCGAGTTTTTGGAAAAGATTTTCGCGATTTACAAGAAATGTATGTTGAAGCAGAAAAAAAACAATCAGAATTTTTAAGAAATGCTTCTTTGGTAAAAATTAATGCCAATGAATCAGAGGTTGTTAATGATTATGATAAAAAGCTGGAAAAGGTAAATACATTCGGCAAAAAAATTTGGCTGAGATTTATTCGTTTTTTTCAAATTAGAAGCACAATTTCCGATACAACCAGAATTATAGTTTTATTGGTTGGAATTTATTTGGTTTATCGGCAAGTTTATACGCCCGGGTTTTTGGTGATTATTTTATCTTGGTCATCTAATGCTTTTGATAGGATTATTCGCGCCGGCTATTTACAAAGAAGGATTACCGAGCTTTATGCCATGATTAAGATTTATTTTGACTTATTGAATTTGGAGCCAGCTATTAAAGAAAAAGAAAACCCTGTTATTTTAGAAAAAATAAAAGGCAATATAGATTATAAAAATGTTTTTTTTAGATACCCTTCTCGGGAAGAACCAAGCGAAGTTACTAATAATTTGAAAACAAGCAAAATTAAATCAAGCGAACACACTCTTAAGAATGTTAATATTTCAATCAAGGCTGGAGAAAAAATAGCTATTGTTGGACATAGTGGAGCAGGAAAATCTTCTTTAGTGCAATTATTATTAAGAGCTTACGATCCTTTAAAAGGAAAAATTTTGATAGATGGATATGATTTAAAAGATTTATCTTTGAAAAAATATCGGAATTTTTTAGGAGTAGTACCCCAAGATGTTTCTCTCTTTGATAATACTTTGCGTTATAATATTCTTTTTGGAAGCAAAAAAGAAATAAGCGAAAAACAATTAAATCAAGCGATAAAAATGGCTGGCATAGATTCGTTTTTAAAAAATTTGGAAAATGGCTTAGAAACTATGCTAGGGGAGAGAGGAGTAAAACTATCAGGAGGAGAAAAACAAAGGGTAGGTATTGCCCGAGCCTTGGTTAAAAATCCGGCAATTCTTGTTTTTGATGAAGCTACTTCCAGTTTGGATGTAGAAAATGAAGCTTTAATTCAAGAATCAATAAAAAAAGCCTCTCAGGGGCGCACAACAATCATTATTGCGCATCGTTTATCAACCATTAAAAATGCAGATAAAATTATTGTTTTGGAGAAAGGCCGAGTAATTGGAGAAGGAAAACACGAACATCTTATAAAAAATTGTTTATCTTATAAAAAAATGATTAATATTCAATCAATAATGATAGGATAATTTTTATTTTTTTGGTATAATATTATTAATAATAAAAATAATTAAAAAAAGTAACAAATGGAGAATAAAGACAATATTGCCTTTACCTTAATTGAGCTTTTGGTTGTGATTGCAATCGTGGGCATCTTATCAGGCTTTATCCTGGTATCTTTGAATTCAGCCACTGATTCAGCAAAGGACGCAAAAGCTAAATCAGATCTTTCTTCTATTCAACGCGCTATTATGGCTTATAATGTTCAGAATAGTATTTCTTATCCAAGCTTGGAAACTAATTGCACTTTGGGCGGAGGGGATGTTCGCTGTACAACCTTGGAAGCTAATTTAGCTCCATTTTTAACGGTTTTTCCAGAAAATCCAAACGGTGGTTATTATCTTTATAATTATATTCCAGCCACTGAAACCTATACTTTGTCTGGAAATCTTTCCGACGAAACTAATTGGTCTTATTCTAGTTTGTCTGGATCTTGGAGCGGAGCAATAGGAGAAGAGCCAGCTAATATTGATGGATCTTGTACTATTTCTTCCGGAACAATCAATTTAAATACCCAATCTTGTTCTGGTCGGGGAACAGCTGATGCCGTTAATTTTATTACCACCAACAATATTATTTCTGGATCAAATTCGATTACTTTAACTACTGCCCCTACCGGTTTAGCCATAGGAGACGAGGTTTTGATTATCAATCTTCAAGGCATGTCTAGTGATTATGATAATGTAGGAAAATATGAGACTAAAATTATTTTAGAAATCAATTCTAATACTTTATTTTTTTCCAAATCTTTAATTAACAGTTATAACGGTACTACTCAAAAAATAATGATTCAACGATTGCCCAATTATTCCAGCGTGTCTATTGCTATAGGGGCAACTTTAACTGCCAATACTTGGGATGGAGTTAAAGGAGGTGTTTTGGCCTTTGCTTCATCAGGACAAGTTAATATTTTAGGAACAGTAAGCATGGCAGGTAAGGGTTATTCCGGGGGGCTAGGAAATGGTGCAGGCAGGGCAGATGGACAAAAAGGTCAACAAGGAGAATCTATTTTGGGAATTGGAAGTTATTTAACATCAAATAATGGTAATGGTGGTGGGGGGCTGGTTGTGATGGAAATGCAGGTGCTGGAGGAGGATATATAAATAATGGTTCTGACGCTAATCTTTGCCCATCTTGTTATTCAAGAGGAGCTTGTCCTGGTTTGGGAGGTTCTTTAATTTCTGTTTCGTCAAAATTATATCTTGGAGCTGGCGGCGGCGGCGGAGGTGGTACTTCCGATTCAGCTCCTCGTTATGGAGGGAATGGGGGCAATGGTGGTGGAATAATTTTTATTAAAGCCAATAATGTATCAGTCGAAGGATTAATAACAGTAGCTGGTTTAAATGGGGGCAATGGAGGAACAGATCCTAATGGTTGGAGATTTGGAGCTGGTGGAGGAGGAGGCGGATCGGGAGGAATTATTAAAATTATTGGAAGCATTCAATATATTTCTTTAGGAAGCAGTAATTATTTTGGAGGTATTGGAGGTTATGGTTGTCAATTTTGTAGCGGATCGACATCTTGTTCTTATGGTTGTACTTCAAATTGGTGTACTGCTGGCGGCGGTGGTGCTGCCGGAGCCAATGGTGGAGCCGGATCAAATGGATTAATAGAAACAAATTAGATATATAAAAACTTCCGAAAGGAAGTTTTAAAATACTATGGGCATTTTCGGAAAGAGTATTAGAACCAACCCAAGAAAAGAGGAGATACCTTTTGGCTTTGAGTGAGTATATTTTTGTAATTTTTATTTTACCCTATTTTTATAGTTAAAATTATGCAGAGCCGAGTATTGATTATCAATCTTAATATGTATCAAAAGCAGGGAGCGAGGGTATCGGAACATTAAACATAATTTATTGACCATTAATTATTAACAGTAAATATTAGATATAAGATTTTTTCGAATTTTTCTAAATTCAAGGGATTAACATCAATGGGTTAAAAATGCCTTGATTCTATTATTTTTTTAAAATATAATAAGTCTATGGAATTGACAATTAAAAATTAATGTTTATCAATAACACCTCTTTTTGGGGTGTTTAAATTTTAAAATGAAAAAATTTTTTTTGGCAGCGCTAATTTTTTTTCAATTATTTTCTTTCAGTTCAATTTTTGCGGTTGAAAACGATTTTAAAACCTTCCGCGTGGGAGTGTATGATAATGCTCCAAAAATTTATAAAGACGCAAATGGCACCATTAAAGGATTTTGGGCAGACATCACCAATGCTATCGCCAAGAAAGAAAATTGGAATCTAGTTTACGTCTATGGTACTTGGGATGAAGGATTGGCGCGGCTGGAAAAAGGGGAGATTGATATGATGGTCGATGTGGCTGTAAACGAAGAACGAAAGGCCAAATATGATTTTAATAATGAAATAGCACTGCTCAGCTGGTCAACAATCTATGCCCGGAAGGGTTTTAACTTGGAATCTTTCAAAGATCTAGAAGGAAAAAATATCGCCGTGATAAAATCGAGCGTCCATTATACGGCTCCTTTGGGTTTGAAAAACGTTTTGAATTCTTTCGGAGTGAGCACTAATATCATCGACGTGAAAAACATGGAAGATGTTTTTAAATTATTGGATGCCAATCAGGCTGATGCGGGAGTAGTCAATTGGCACTTTGGGATTTTGAATGAAAGCAAATACAAAGTAAATCGCACAGGGATCTTTTTTAATCCAAGCGAATTGAATTACGCGTTTACCAAAAATGGATCTAAAAATAAATATTTAATTAGTGTGCTGGATTTCGATTTGAGAGAGATGAAGGATAACCAAAACAGCTTTTATTATACATCTATACGAGTCAATTTTGGCAAGTCTTTGGGGGAGATTCAGGTCTGGCCTAGATGGTTGGGGGGGTTTTTGATAGTTGTCGGTTCTTTTTTAATGTTGATAGTCTTTATTCTTTTGGCGATGCGACAATATCAAACTAATTTGAGGCGCGAAATAAGCAAAAAAATTCAAGAGATTAAAGAAAGTGAAGAAAAATTTACAACTGTGATAGACCAGGCGCAAGATGGGATAGTCATTGTTCAAGACAAGATTATAAAATACGCCAACAGAGCAATAAGCATGACAGGATATACGGAGAAAGAAGTTTTAGGTGAGCCTTTTATTAAATTCATTGTTTCTGAAGACAGACAGAGAATCTCTGAAAGTTACGACAAAGGAATTTCGGGAGAAAAGGCTGAAGCTGTATATGAAATCAAGTTGACCCATAAGAACGGATCAGTTGTGGACGTGGAATTTTCGAGCGCAACCATACAGTACGAAAATAAGCCCGCCATCCTAATTATAATTAGGGATGCAACCCAAAGGAAAAAATTAGAAAAAGAAATCATCTTTAGAAATACCATTTTATCGACCGAGCTTGAGGTTGCCATTGATGGAGTATTGGTTGTTGATGAAAAAAGCAAGATTATTTTATACAATAAAAAATTTATTGAAATGTGGGGTATTCCGCAAAAAGTAATCGACACAAAATCAGACAAACTAACCATTAAGTCAATTTTGGATAAACTCGTAAATCCGCAAGAATTTTTAGACCACGTAAAATATCTCTATGGTCACCCCGGAGAAACCGATAGAAGCGAAATATTGCTAAAAGATGAAAGAATCTTTGATCGTTACTCAGCTCCGATGATAGATTCCAATCAAAAAAATTACGGGCGAGTTTGGTATTTTCGTGACATTTCCGAAGCAAAAAAATTAGAAATTCGTTTGAAAGAGTTGGATGCGTTGAAGTCAAAATTTATTCAAATTGTTTCGCATCAACTTCGGACTCCGCTGAGCGTCTTGCGCTGGAATTTGGAATCGTTATTGTCCGGAACACATGGTCATCTTGAAAGGGCGACGAAAGATATCTTGAGTAGCAGCCTCAAAGCAAACATAGAGATTATTAATCGAATTGGAGACCTTTTAATTGCTTTGGATATTGAAGAAAAACGTTTGGTTTATTTAAATAAAACATCTGTTTCTCTTGAAGATCTTTTAGATTCGGTTTTGATTGGTTTTAAGACTAGGCTTGAGGCCAAAAATATTAGCTATTCATATCAGGCTCCCAAAAAGTCTTTGCCTATGACTGAATTAGATATCGACAAGATAAGGATTGCCTTAGAGAAAATCATTGATAATGCGATTAATTACAGTAAAGAAAAAGGGAAAATCAAGATTTCTTTGAAGAAAATAGGTAATAGAATACGTTTTGAGGTTGCCGATACCGGGATTGGGATTCCTAAGGATGAACAGAAAAATATTTGGGTCCGTTTTTTTCGCGCCTCGAATGCGATTAATATGAAGCCTGACGCATCAGGTATCGGACTTTTCATAGCCAAATACTTTATAGAACAGCATGACGGAGAGATTGGATTTGAATCCATTAAAGGAAAAGGAAGCACGTTTTGGATTGATTTGCCAATCTTGGATTCACAAGAAAAAAAAGATAAGGTTAAGGATTCTTAGTTTAGAATAGGTGCAGAACCATGACAATGAGCACGAAAGAAATGTCTTAAATTTAAATGAGTCGGTTACGTGATGTGTTTAGAGCTTTGGATTGGGAAGATATTAGGAGAGATATAGATATTTCTATTTTAATTTGTTAAAGTTAATTTAATATAATAAGAAATTAATTACTTTTATGGAAAAAGATAAACCGATAGAAAACAATTTAGCTTTTATAGACGGCCAGAATCTATATAGGGGAACAACTTTGACTGATCCAAAATGGAAAGTTGACCTTTTTAAATTCAGAAAGTATTTGACAGATAAGTATGCTGTACAAAAAGCATATTATTTCTTAGGATTTCTTGATGAGGAAAATCAGAGTCTTTACGATAAAATACAGGAGGCTGGATTTATTGTTAAATTCCGTGAACATAATTCGGCAATGATTGGGAAAAAGAAGGGGAATGTGGATTCGGATATCATTTTTGATATTATGAAGAGGATTTATAGGAAAGAGATTTTTGATAAGATAGTATTGGTTTCTGGAGATGGAGATTATAAGATGTTGGTTGATTTTTTGATCGAGGAGAATAAATTTAAAAAGATACTGTTTCCTAATAAAAACTTCGCATCTTCTTTGTATAAGAAGATAACCAGGGTGTATTTTGATTATTTAATAAATATCAAGCATATTATAGAGAAATAAAAAAAGGGGGCCTTTGCAGGGACCCTTTTGTCTTGATATTTGTATAATACTTTTTATTTTATCTATTGTCAATATGATGGGTGACTAACGGGATTCGAACCCGTACAAAGAGCTCCACAAACTCTTGTGCTGCCATTACACCATAGCCACCATAATATAAATTTCTTTTTTATTGTTCTAAAATTTTAAAAATAAAAAAGTAGTGTCCCCGGCGCGAATCGAACGCACAACCTACGGATTAGAAGTCCGTCGCTCTGTCCTATTGAGCTACGGGGACATAAATGCAGATATATATTTAATACCAAGAAAAACAATAAAAATCAATGCTAAACAAGAATTAAAACTATAAAATTTTTGACTGAAATTAGGAAAAATGATATAAAAATATCTATAGCGGGGCATAGTGAAACGGCTATCACGAGTCTTTTGGGAAGATTTATTCTGAGTTCGAATCTCAGTGCCCCGACACTTTACAATTAATTATGCGGGTGTAGCTCAGTGGTAGAGCGACAGCCTTCCAAGTTGTATATGAGGGTTCGATTCCCTTCACCCGCTCCAAAACCAAGGAATCGAAGGCGGAGGCGCGACGGCGCCAAGCCCGGCCTGAGAGCAACTTCACCAGAAATTGACGCGAAGGCGATTCCCTTCACCCGCTCCAAAACCAAGGAATCGAACCAAAAATTTTCAAAGATATTTTTTAATATCTTATTTTTATTTATTGAAGAATATGATATAATCCATTTAGTAAAAATAAATAATAAAAAATATGATTAAGAAAAAAGAAAACATAGGAACAGCAGTCGCGGTCG
Source organism: Minisyncoccota bacterium (assembly GCA_041649435.1). GTDB lineage: Bacteria > Patescibacteriota > Minisyncoccia > Minisyncoccales > Minisyncoccaceae > UBA6220. The sequence continues at coordinate 15,017 of JBAZNB010000005.1, forward strand.
GAGTAGGTATTGCTGTTGCTTCTGCTGCTGCTTATTTATTGTTTGGCGACAAAGGAAAAAAGAATCGCAAAGCTCTTCGAGGATGGGCGATTAAAATGAGAGGCGAAATAATAGAAAAATTAGAAAAAATAAAAGAAGTAACTGAGCCGGTTTACAATCAAGTAGTTGATACGGTTTCTGCTCGGTATGCTAAAGCAAAAGATATTGATAAAAAAGAGTTAGAAGAATTAGTGGCTGATATTCGTAAACACTGGAAAGCTATTATAAAAACAGAAAAATCAAAAAAGAAAAAATAGCTTTTAAAGTTTAAAAATGAACGACGAACCAAAAAGAATAGCAATCGTGGGGGCAGGAATAATTGGACTTTACTTGGCTTGGAAATTAAAAGAACAGGGGCACTTTGTCTCTGTTTTTGAAAAACGACAACAACAAGAAGTTGGCAAAAAACCTTGTTCTGCTCTTTATTCGGAAAGAATTAAAAATTTTATCCCCCAAATTGAAAATTGTATTGAAAATAAAATTAAAAGCTGTTTTATTGTCTTTCCAAAGAAAAAAATAAAATTAGAATTTTTGCCCAATCATTTAGTGATTAATCGGGAAAAATTAATTTCTGTGCTTATTAATTTAGTTAAAAAATCCGGAGGAGAAATATTTTTTCAGCAAGAAATAAAAGAAATTCCTAAAAACTTTGATTATATTATTGCTTGTGATGGAGCAGGATCAGCAATAAGAAGATTACTAAATTTGCCTAATCCAAAAATAAAGATAGGCGTTCAAGTTTTTATTCAGAATGTTAATCAAGAAAATTTTGTAACTACTTATCCTACAAAAAATGGATTTTGCTGGAAAATACCCCGAGGAAGTTGCTCAGAATATGGAATTATGGGAGAACAAGAAACAATAAATAAGGAATTTAAAGATTTTTTAAAAAAACAAGAAATTAAAAATCAAGGAAAAATTTTATCAGCTGGAATTCCGCAACCACATTTTTCTTTTAAAAATTCAGGCCTGATTTTTTCAAACCAAGATAACGTTGCTCTTTGTGGAGATGCTTGTGGGCTAACTAAGCCTTGGAGTGGGGGAGGAATTATTTGGGGGCTTATTCAAGCTGATATTTTATTAAAAAATTTTCCTAATTTTAAAGCTTATCAAAAAGAGTGTTCCCAAAAATTTGGATTGTTTATTTTTAAAGGAATCATTTCAAAAAAAATAATTTATTTTTTGGGAAATTATTTTCCAAGCCTGATTCCTTCAAAAATAAGGTACGACAATGATTTTCCCTTTTTTATAAAATCATTTTTTTACTCTTTTTTCCAAAAGAATAAAGAAATTTAGCCATTATTAGTTCTTGATAGATTTGTTTTAAAGTGCTATGTTTTAAGATATTGAAAGAGTTTTCGTAATCGGCTTTCTTTATGTGGCCGATGATTTAGGCATTTCCCGGCCTAAAATTTATCGGAGGGATGCCAGAGCGGTTGAATGGGATGGTTTCGAAAACCATTGTGGATAAAACCACCACGAGTTCGAATCTCGTTCCCTCCTCTTTTGATATTTAAAATAAAAGATATGTTTTCTTTTTTGAAATCTAAAAAACAAAAAAATAAAATTCAAAATTTAGAAGAAGCAGCCGAAAGAATCGAAAATCTAGAAGAAACTTTAAAAAATGCTTTAGAAAAAATTAATGAATTAGAAAAAAGAAGTAGCTTTTATTTTCAAAAATTTAATTTAATCAGATATAATCCTTTTGAAAACAGGGGAGGGGATCAAAGTTTTTCTTTGGCAATGTTAGACGAAAAGAACAATGGTCTTGTAATTACTTCTATTTTTATGGATGGAAATACAAGAATTTTTGCAAAACCAATAGAAAAAGGGTTGTCAAAGTATCAACTATCAAAAGAAGAACAGCAAGCAATTGAAAAAATAAAACAATAATAATTATGGCTGAAAAAGAAACAAAACCAAACGAAAATATAAAAAGACCAGCGGTGGTAGTTGTTTTGGGCCATATTGATCACGGAAAAACATCGCTCTTGATGGCAATTAAAGATTTTAAAATTTTAAGCAAAGAATCAGGTGGCATAACTCAGCATGTTGGGGCTTATCAGATTGAGCACAATAATCAAAAAATTACTTTTATCGATACTCCAGGGCACGAATCTTTTTCTGCTATTAGGTCGCGAGGATCAAAAATAGCTGATATTGCTATTTTAGTAATAGATGCGGCCGAGGGCGTAAAAAAACAAACAAAAGAAGCTATTTCTCATATTAAAAAAGCTAATCTTTCTACGATTGTTGCTTTTAATAAAATAGACAAACCAGAAGCTAACCCGGAAAGAGTAAAACAGCAATTAATGGAAGATGATATTATTGTAGAGTCTTTTGGCGGACAAGTGCCTAGCGTGAACATTTCTGCTAAAACCGGAAAAGGTATTACTGATCTTTTAGATTTAATTTTATTAGTTGCAGAAATGGAAGAATTAGAATGCGATATCGATTCTTTTGCCAGTGGAACTATTATCGAAGCTTATCAAAATCCTCGCCGCGGTCCAACTTGTACGGCAATTATGGAAAAAGGGATTTTAAAGCCAGGTGATTTTATTGCAACAGAGTCTGCTTTTGGTAAAGTAAAAAATTTAGAAAATTTTTTAGGAAAGCAAATCGATAAAGCTTTTCCGTCTGATCCAGTTGTGATTGTTGGATTTGAAAGTATGCCCATAGTCGGAGAAAACTTCAAAGTTTTTCAAAATATGGATCAAGCAGTGGCTTATGTTAAACCAAAAAAAGAAAATATCAGTCGATTAAGTTTTGAAAACCAAGAAACAGAAAACAACAAAAAATATTTAAATTTAGTTATAAAGGCAGATGCTTTTGGGTCTTTAGAAGCAATCGAAGAAGTGATTAAAACATTACCTCAAGAAACAGTGGGGATTAAAATAGTTAGAGCCGAGATGGGAAATGTAAATGAGTCTGATATTAAATTAGCAAAAAGTGCCAAAGGGGCAGTAATTGCTTTTCGAGTAAAAACAGATAAAATAGCAGAAATTGCAATTCAAAAAGAACAAATTAGGGTTTATGATTTTGAAATAATTTATACCATGGCTCAAAAAATAAGGGAATTAATGGAAAGAAAATTAATAAAAGAAAAAGAAAGAACAGATTTGGGAAAAATGGAAATAACAGTTATCTTTAGAACAGAAAAAAATAGGCAAATTATTGGGGGATTAGTGACAGAGGGGGAGGTAGTAAAAGGATCTTTATTAGAAATTATGCGCTCGGGAGAAAAAATAGGACAGGGTCGGATTATTGATGTTCAAGCTAATAAAAAAAGTTTCCCCAGCATGAAGGCTGGAAAAGAATGTGCCATTTTGTATCAAGGAAATGAAAAAATAAAAGAAGGAGACGAAATTGTTTCTTATAAAGAAGATTATATTAGAGAAGAGCTTTAATAAACAAGATTAAGAATCAATGCCAGTTAAGTTTAAAAAAGAAAAAATTGATCATTTAATCAAGCGCGAGCTTGATAATATTATTTTACGCGAGCTGGACATTTTTCCTGGAACTTTATTGACAATTACCAGAGTAGAAACTGCCCGGAATATGTTTGAAGCCAAAGTCTATATTTCTGTAATTCCAGATGATCAATTTGAAGCTATTTTTGGCTTGCTTAGTCGGCATATTTATGATTTACAACAATCTTTAAATAAAAAACTTAAAATCAGGCCGGTTCCAAAGATTATTTTTGAAAAAGAAACTAAAACCAAAGAAGCCGGAAGAATCGATCAATTGTTATTTGAAATTCAAAAAAAAGAGAGTGGAAAAAAATAAAAGAATATGCTATGTTTTTGATATGGCGTGGTAGCCAAGCAGTAAGGCGAGAGTCTGCAAAACTCTTATACGCGGGTGCGATTCCCGCCCACGCCTCACATATGCCTCGGTGCTGGAATTGGTATACAGGGCGGACTTAAAATCCGCTGGTCCTTGACCTTGAGGGTTCGAGTCCCTCCCGAGGCACATTTATACTAAAAGAGGGAGATTAATCTCCCTCTTTTAGTATACGTCCTTCGGTCGGGAGGGACTCGAACGCGCAAGCGCGACGGCGCCGAGCGGGGTCCGCGCGCGGTTTCAACAGAAACCGACGACGCGGACGAGTCCCATAAAAGGCGCGAGCCCAGCCTGAGAAAAATCTCACCAGAGATTTATTTGAGGGTAATTCCAAACATTCTTATTTCCAATATTTCAAGTTTTTGGTATAATATCTTTAAGAAAAAGAAAAATAATCTTAAACTAATGAAATCCAAAAAACTTGTTGCTTTTACTTTAATCGAGCTCTTGGTCGTAATCGCAATCGTGGGCATCTTATCAGGCTTTGTTCTGGTTTCTTTGAATTCAGCCACGAATCAAGCTAATGATGTTCGCCGGAAATCTGATTTATCCCAAATTGTCAAAGCTTTGCTGGTTTACAATACATCCAATCCAGATTATCCCATTGAAACGTGCAGCATTGGCTCAACTTGTTCCAGTGCGGTTAATGATGCTTTAGGTTCAGCTGCTTCAATCACTGGACCAAACAATACTTATTACACCTATTCTTCTGATGACGGAACCAGTTTTACTGTTTCCGGAACCTTGTCTAATACCAATCTTTATTCCTATAACTCAGAAACCGGATACAGCGAATCATCAGCTGAACAAGGCTTGCCTGGATATGCCAAAAGACAGCCCATTACCATTAATGCCAGCTCTGCTTTAACAGACTATCAAGTCAAGCTAACCATTGCTTATGATTCTGATATGCAACCTGATTTTGATGATTTGCGTTTTACTTCATCAGACGGAACCACGGAACTAAGCTATTGGCTGGAATCAAAAACAGATTCCACTTCCGCCATTGTCTGGGTCAAAACCCCAACCCTGGCTTCTGGCGACAATACCCTTTACCTGTATTATGGCAATGCCTCAGCCACCACGGCTTCGAATGGGGATAATGTATTTAGTTTTTTTGATGGATTTGACGGCACCTCACTTGATGCTGCTAAATGGACGTTAATGACAGGAAGCGTATCTTTTTCAAACAGTATAATGACTTTAACGAATGCGGGGGTTGTTGGCAAAAGCACTGGTCCATTTTGGCAATCTCCTGGTGTAATGCGATCTCGATTTAAAGCCACGTATGTTGGTGAAAATGGTTCATATAATGAAGGGGTTTACCTTAACCCTTATTCATATACCAATAATTATCTTGCTGCTTATATTGCTTGGGGCGCAGGAGTGGGTGGGAAATTTTGTCAAGCGTATGGCGGTTTAACTTCTCAAAGTATTACAGGCTATACAGCAAATAATTGGGCGATTTGGGAAATGAAGGATACTGGATCAAAAACGATTTGGACCATAGATGATGGCAATATAAAAGATATGGGCACTACTTATTATGGAAATCCTGGGAATCATGTTCAAAAAATATATGGGGTTCCTACGGCATATATAGATTTTATTCTTTGGCGTAAATATACTGCCACTGAACCAATTTCATCTTTCGGTGCCGAACAAAGTAATTAAGAAAAAAATTAATACACGAATTAATTTTTTGAAAAACAAAAACCGGCATTGAGCCGTTTTTTGTTCACAAGGTCCCGTTTATCGGGCTATTAGCTTTGAGCTACTTCAATATAGGTTTTTTTTACACCAAAATTTTTAGCTTCTGCGGTTGAAGGAAACCAAATATCTATGTGGTAATCGCTTTTTCTAGCATTCATTCTATCTTGAACCACAAATTCTTTGTCTCCGTACAATTCTGGAATTTTGATTTTTGTTCCAAAGGGAAGCATATTATTGGCAACAATTCCATCTCTTACGAGCATACCATTGGCCGTGATAAAAGGGGTATCATCGGTTTGGTCAACTGTAGAAGAATAGGCAGTGATAACAACCAATATCTTTTTTGTTTTTTCTGTTTTTTCCTTAAACAAGATTCCATCTTGACTGATTAAAGCTTGTTGTTTAATAGTATAGGAAACTGTTTCAGGGCCATTATTTACGCTTAATTCCTTATTTTGCTTTGCTAAAGCAAAGGTGCATAAGAAAATAGCTATAAAAACAACACAGAAAAAGATTATATTTTGTTTTTTATGCATATTAAAAACGCTTTTCGAAGCGTTGTCAACATTGTATCCTTTCTTAAAATAAATGTCAATAATTTTGTCCCCATTTTATTTTTAGAGAATTATTTGCTGTTTTTGGCAAATTATTTTTAAAATTCATTGTTTTGTTTTAATTTAAAGAAAAAAACAAGTTTTTTATAATAAGAGAACAATGCTAATCAAGGGTTGATTATCTAAAGTCTTTGTGCTATAAAAAGTTATATGCAAAACGAAACATTACAAAAATTAACAGACTCTGTTCAGATTTTAAGGAACGGAGACATTGTCGATGGCAGAGTTCTTGCCATTGAAAACCTCGCAATCTTTTTAGATTTGGGGCCACGCAAAACCGGTATAATATACGGGTTTGAATATCAAAGCGCTAAAAATGTTTTAAAAAACATTAAAATTGGCGACATAATTTCCGTGAAAGTTATTGATCCTGAAAATGAAGAAGGTTTTGTTGAATTATCTCTAAGAGAAGCAGAAAAAGAGTTGGCTTGGAAAACCATTAAAGATATAAAAGATGACAATAAAGAATTTTTAGTGAAAATAATGAAAGTAAACAAGGGGGGGTTAATTACAGAGGTTTCTGGGGTGCCAGCCTTTTTACCAACCTCGCAATTATCTCCAGAAAAATATCCTCGTGTTCCAGAAGGGGATAAAGCCAAAATTTTAAGAAAATTACAATCTTTTATCGGTCAAGAAATAAAAGTTAAAATTTTAGACTTTGATGAAAAAGCTGGACAAGTAATTTTAACCGAAGAATCAAAAGAAAGTGAAAGTGTTCAAAAAGCAATCAAAGTATTAAATGTGGGGGATGTAGTAGAAGGAAAAATAAGCGGAGTGGTTAATTTTGGAGCTTTTGTAAAATTTGCTTTACCAGGACAATCTCTTGAAGATTTTTCAGAAGAAGATCTTTTAGAAGGTTTAGTACATATTTCTGAATTAGATTGGCAATTGATTGAAGACCCAGCCCAATTTGTAGAAGTTGGAGAAAAAGTAAAAGCTCAAATAATAGATATTACCCAGGGCCGAGTTTCATTATCTTTAAAAAATCTTAAAAAAGATCCTTGGCAGAATCTTAATTTAAAAAGCAATGATTCAGTTAAGGGAGAAGTGGTTAGATTTAATCCTTATGGAGCATTTATTCAATTAAAAGGAATTTCTGAAGAAGCCGATAATGCTAAAATTCAAGGATTGATTCATATTTCTGAATTTGGATCTGAGGCAAAAATGAAAGAAAAAATAGAAATTGGAAAAGAGTACGATTTTCAAGTTTTAAGCTTTCAGCCGCAAAGACATTGGATGTCTTTAAGATTAAAATAATTTTTTAATTATGAAAAGTCCTATTCAGGGCCTACTTAAAAACATATTCTTGGTTGTTTTGATTTTTCTTGTTTTGGGTTTGATTTTTTCTTTATTTAATAATCCAATCGAAAAACCAAAAGAAATTTCTATTACCCAGCTTTCTTTAGATATAAACGAGGGAAAGGTAAAACAAATCAAAGATTCAGAGGGTAAGCTTTTTGTTTCTTATAACGATGGTTCTAATTTCCAAGTTTTACGAGACACGAACGATCCTTTGAGCCAAGCTTTATTAAATTACGGAACAGAAAAAGAAAAGCTTCAAGCTGTTTCCGTTGTTTTTGAAATTCGCGATGATTCTTGGGATTGGTTGATTAATCTTTTAGCTTTTGTGGTTTTGCCAATTGTTTTAATTTCCATTTTATTTTTGGTTGTTTTTAGACAAGCCAAAACAGGAGCAGCTCAAACTTTTGATTTTACCAAGTCTCAAGCAAAATTATTTGGTGCCGAAGGACATCCAAAAGAAAAAATCACTTTTAAAAATGTTGCTGGATTAAAAGAAGAAAAAGCAGAATTAGAAGAAGTGGTTGATTTTTTAAAAAATCCTCAAAAATATTTGAAAATGGGAGCAAAAATTCCCAAGGGTGTTCTTTTGGTAGGGCCGGCTGGAACAGGAAAAACATTATTAGCCCGAGCTGTTGCCGGAGAAAGCAATGTTCCTTTTTTTTCCGTAGCCGGATCTTCTTTTGTAGAAATGTTTGTTGGAGTTGGCTCTGGAAGAGTAAGAAATTTATTTGCTACAGCAAAAAAACATCAACCCTGCCTTATTTTTATTGACGAAATGGACAGTATTGGAAAAACAAGAGGTCCAGCTATAACTGGAGGACATGAAGAAAGGGAACAGACCTTAAATCAATTATTAACAGAAATGGATGGGTTTGAGCAGAATGATAAGATAATTATTTTAGCTGCTACAAATAGGCCTGATGTTTTAGACCCTGCGCTTCTTCGACCTGGAAGATTTGATCGAAAAGTAGTAATTCATTTGCCAGATATTAGCGAAAGAGAAGATATTTTAAAAATTCATTCTCAAGGAAAGCCAATTTCTGAAAATGTAAAATTAAGAGAGGTGGCAGAAAGAACCCCGGGATTTTCTGGAGCTGATTTATCAAATGTTGTAAATGAGGCTGCAATTTTGGCAGCAAAAAAAGGAGCAAAAGAAATTATCCAACAAGATTTATTAATTTCTATTGAAAAAGTTTTGCTTGGCCCAGAAAGAAGAAGCCATATAATGTCTTTAAAAGAAAAAAAGATTACTGCTTATCATGAGGCTGGGCATGGATTGGTAGCCGCCCTAACTCCTGAAGCTTCACCGGTTAGAAAAATATCTATTATTTCTCGAGGAATGGCTGCTGGATATACATTAAAAGTTCCACAAGAAGATAAAATTTTAAAAAGTAAAAAGGAATTTGAAGCAGAAATAAAAGTATTATTAGCTGGCCATTTAACGGAAAAAATGATATTTGGAGATGTAACTACTGGATCTTCTGAAGATTTAGCTAAAGCTTCGGAAATAGCACGAAAAATCGTTAAAAATTATGGAATGTCCTTATTGGGGCCAATTGTTTTTGGAGATTATCAAAAAGATATTTTTTTAGATCGTGATTTTGGAGAAACAAGAAATTACTCTGAACAAAAAGCAGTAGAAATAGATAAAGAAATAGAAAAAATTATCAAATTAGCAGAAGAAGAAACAAAAAAATTATTGAATAATAACAAAGCCTTATTAATAAAAATTGCTGAAACTTTGATTAAAAAAGAAACCATTGAAAGAGAAGAGTTTGAAGCAATAATAAAAGGAAAAAAATAATAAATATATTTTTCCTGCTCGTGTAGCTCAGTTGGTTAGAGCACGGCTCTTATAAAGCCGGGGTCGATGGTTCGAGTCCATCCACGAGCACTTTTTAATAGAAACAGGCATTTATGCCTGTTTCTATTAAAAACTTGATGGACGAGAAGGCGGAGGGCACCTTTTAACCTTTTATTTATTGACTAAATAGATAAAATCGCATAGTATTACAAGTGTATTAAAACTATGCGACTCTTTCCGTTTTCGGGCGTATAGCTCAGTTGGTTAGAGCGTTACGTTGACATCGTAAAGGCCCCCTGTTCGAGTCAGGGTACGCCCACCACTTTGTTTTAGATAACATGCGGCGTAATTTGCCGGAAAACTTGAACAGAGAAAAAACGAAAGAAAAATAATAAAAAAAATATGGCAGAAGAAACACAAAACCAAGAAAATATTGAAAATCAGGAAGTAAAGACTGAAACAGTTGAACCATTAGCTGAAGAAACTCAGTCGGAAACAATATTAGAAAAACCTGAAGAACCAATAATTAAAGAACCGAAGCAAATTGAAGAACTGGGAATTGTTGAGGCACGCTTGAAAAAAAATTTACCTCAAATTAGACAAGGGGACACAGTTAAGGTTTATCAAAAAATAAAAGAAACAAAAGATAATAAAACAAAAGAAAGAATTCAAGTTTTTGAAGGACAGGTTTTAGCAATGAAGCATGGAAAGGGAATAACAGGCACAATTACTGTGCGAAAAGTTGTTGGAGGAATTGGGGTGGAAAAGATTTTTCCAATTCATTCTCCAATAATAGAAAAAATAGAAATAATAAAACAAGCAAAAGTAAGAAGAGCCAAGCTTTATTATTTAAGAGAAGCCAAAGGAAGAAAAGCAAAACTTAAAACAGCAAACAGATCAGAAGAAATAGAAGAAAGTGAAGAAGCAACAATTGAAGAATAAAAACTGTGCCCGAGTGATGGAATTGGCAGACATCTACGTTTGAGGGGCGTAGGGGTTTATCCCGTGGGGGTTCAAGTCCCCCCTCGGGCACACAAAAGAATTGCGAAAGGGGACTTGAACCTTTCGTTTTTAAATTAAGCCAAATAAAATTTGGCAATCGGGCGGTTAGCTCAATGGTAGAGCACTTCGTTTACACCGAAGGGGTTGGGGGTTCGAGTCCCTTATCGCCCACATATTTATTAAATTCATTTTTGTGGATTATAAATATATTGAATATTTGTTTGGAAGGGACGAGAAGGCGGAGGGCCGACGGGCCCGAGCCCGGCCTGAGAAAAATCTCACCAGAGATTTATTCGAAGGCGAGTCCCTTATCGCCCACATATTTATTAAATTCATTTTTGTGGATTATAAATATATTGAATATTTGTTTGGAAGGGACGAGAAGGCGGAGGGCCGACGGGCCCGAGCCCGGCCTGAGAAAAATCTCACCAGAGATTTATTCGAAGGCGAGTCCCTTATCGCCCACATATTTATTAAATTCATTTTTGTGGATTATAAATATATTGAATATTTGTTTGGAAGGGACGAGAAGGCGAGTCCCTTGTCATCCATATAATTCGCTGTTAGGCGAATATTAAATTTGAAAATATTATTAAAATTTAGTAAAATAAATTTATTAGGCGCTTGGCTTTTGAAAAGGCAAAGCCATAATATAAAATAAGCCGAGGTAGCCAAGTCGGTCACGGCGAATGTCTGAAAAACATTAGATTCCGGTTCGATTCCGGACCTCGGCACAAGTGTTCTTTAATCGCGGGCATCGTATAGTGGCTATTATGCAACCTTGCCAAGGTTGAGACGGCAGTTCGATTCTGCTTGCCCGCTCATAATATCAAGAAAAGAGAAAGAATAATTTTATTCTGATATAATAGTAGGAAAGTACTTAGAATCGAACTGAGGAAGGGGTCGGGAAACCTGGGTTTCCCGTATCGGAAAATATTAAAAACCGAGGGTTTTTAAAAGTCCCGATAGTCGGGACGCGTGAGATTCTCTTACCCGCTCATAATATCAGGAATTAGAAAAAGTATTTTTAATAATAGTTTGAGGTAGGCACTTTGAATCGAACTGAGGAAAAACTATTTTATTCCATTATTTATAATAATATAAAGGCACATTGTCTGTTCTATAAATTTTAAAACTTATGAAAATAACTTGGTACGGTGATACATGTATTGAAATAGCAAGCTCATCTCTTGATAAAGAAAATATTTCCGTTCAAATTGATCTTAAAGAATCAGAAAAAAAATCTGGAAAATTTGGAGCAGATATACTTTTAAAGACTCACAATGGAATCGAAGTTAAGCCAAAAACAGACGGACAGTTTGTTATTTCTGCTTGCGGAGAATATGAAATAAAAGGGGTTTTTGCCCAAGGAATAAATTCTTTTCAGGTTGATAAGAAAAAGCAGAATATTGTTTATGTGGTTGAGGCCGAAGGAATTAGAATTTGTCATTTAGGATGGTTTGGAGAAGAAGATTTAAATGAAGAGCAATTGGAAAATATCGGTCGAACGGATATTTTAATAGTACCGATTAATGGAGATGATACGATTGGATCAAGGGAGGCAGAAAAAATAATTGCTAGACTTGAGCCAGCGATAGTAATTCCTATGGCTTATAATAAAAAAGAAATTTTAGCAGGATTTTTAAAAGCAATGGGGCAAAAAGATGCTGTTCCTCAAGAAAAATTGAATATTCAAAAGAAAAATTTAAACGCAAAAGAAGACAAAGAAAAAACAGAAGTAATTGTTTTAGAACAAAAATAAAAATTTAAAACATGGCTAAAAAAGACAAAGAAAATACCATTCAAGAAATAGGAAAAATAAACGAAAGGAATATTTCTGTAGAAATGAAAGAGTGTTATATCGATTACGCAATGTCGGTTATAGTTTCTCGTGCGTTGCCTGATGTTCGTGATGGATTAAAGCCTGTTCAGCGAAGAATTTTATATGCCATGTATGAAATGGGAGTGAGATCTGATGCAAAATTTAGAAAATCAGCAGCGGTAACGGGTGATGTTTTGGGAAAATATCATCCTCATGGAGATTCTTCTGTCTATGGCGCTTTAGTAAGAATGGCCCAAGATTTTTCCCTTCGTTATCCCACAATAAAAGGTCAGGGAAATTTTGGTTCTATTGATGGAGATCCGCCAGCCGCTCAAAGATACACTGAGTGTAAATTAAGCAAATTAGGAGAAGAGCTTTTGCAAGACATTGAAAAAGAAACAGTTGCTTTTGTTGATAATTATGATGCTACAAAAAAAGAGCCGACAGTTTTGCCCAGTCCATTGCCAAGCTTGCTATTAAATGGGTCAACAGGTATTGCTGTAGGAATGGCAACAAATATTCCCCCTCATAATTTAAAAGAAGTTTGCCAAGCTTTAATTTATTTAATCGATAATCCAAAGGCGGAAACCGAAGATCTTTTTGAATTTATCAAGGGTCCGGATTTTCCAACTGGAGGAATAATTTATAATCAAAAAGAAATTTTAGAAGCTTATTCGCAAGGCAAGGGTTCTTTTTTGATGCGAGGAAAAGTTGATATTATGGAAAGAGATGGCAAGGGTGCTCAAATTATTGCTACAGAAATACCATATCAAACAGATAAATCAGTTTTAATAACTCAATTGGCCAATTTAGTGCAGAATAAGAAAATAGACGGGATTAAAGACATTAGAGATGAATCAGATAAAGATGGATTAAGAATTGCGATTGATTTACAAAAAGGCGCTGTTCCGCGAAAAATTTTGAATTCTTTATACAAATACACTGATCTTCAAAAAAATTATCATTTGAACATGCTGGCTCTAGTTGATGGAATTGAGCCAAGAATTTTAAACTTAAAAGATGTTTTAGAGTTTTATTTAGCGCACAAACAAGACGTGCTGGTCAAAAGGACAAAATTTGACTTACAAAAAGCTAAAGATCGAGCCCATATTTTAGAAGGTATTTCTATTGCTTTAGACCATATTGATGCAGTTATTGAAACAATTAAAAAGTCAAAAGACAAAGAAGAGGCAAAAACTAATTTATGTAAAAAGTTTAAATTAACAATTCTTCAAGCCGAAGCAATTTTAGAAATTCGTTTACATCAGCTGGCAAAATTAGAAAAACAAAAAATAGAAGACGAATTGGCCGAATTGATGAAAAAAATAAAAGAATTAGCAAAATTATTGGAAAGCAAGGCCGAGCAAAAGAAAGTAATGAAAAAAGAGCTTGAAACACAAGTTGAAAAATTTGGAGATGAAAGAAAAACAAAAATAGTAAAAAATAGCCCAGAATCAATTTCCGAAGAAGATTTGATTCCTTTAGAAGATACGATTGTTACTTTAACTTCTGGAGGATATATAAAAAGGATGAATCCATCTGAATATAAAAAGCAAAACAGGGGAGGGCAGGGTAATTTAGGAATGAAAACTAGCGAAGAAGACGAGGTCAGTCATTTTATTACTGCGAAAACTCACGATTCAATATTTTTCTTTACAGATTCTGGAAAGGTCTTTCAAACCAAGGTTTACGAAATACCCGAAGGTCAAAGAACCAATAAGGGCCGGGGATTGATGAACTTTTTGGAGATATCTTCTCATGATAAAATTTTATCAGTTTTACCAGTCAGCAAAGAAGACAGAAAAAATATTAAATTTTTAGTAATGGCCACAAAAAATGGCATTGTTAAAAAAACACCCTTAAAAGATTTTGAAAATGCTCGAAGAAATGGATTAATTGCTATAAATTTAAAAAGCGGAGATTCGCTTTGCAGTGCTCGTAAATGCGGAGACGGAGATGAAATTATTTTAGCCACTAAACAAGCACAATCAATCAGATTTCCAGAAAAAGATGTTCGTCCTATGGGTAGAACCGCAGCTGGAATCAAGGGAATTAGAACCAAAAAAGACGATGCTGTTATCGGCATGGAAGTAGTCAGAAAAGATCAATTAAAAGAAAAGGATTATCTTATGGTTTTAACCGAAAATGGCTATGGGAAAAGGACCCTTTTAAAAGAATATAAAAAACAAGGCCGAGGAGGGTCGGGAGTAAAAACGGCAAAAATAACTGCCAAAACAGGAGGATTGGTAAAAATAGAAATAATTGAAAATCAAGAAGATCTAATCGTTATCTCCTTAAAAGGCCAAGTAATCAGAACAAAGATTTCTAGCATTCCAAAATTAGGGCGCGATACTCAAGGGGTAAGGATTATGAAAATGAAAGAAGACGATAAAGTAGCTTCAGCTGCTTGCCTTACTGAAGAAGCTGCGCAATAATATAATCATATGGCATATAATTTTTCCAATGATGAATTTGTTGATCCAGTTAAAGTTTTAAGAGAGCTTCCCTTAAAAGAGAATATGATCGCTTGCGATCTGGGTTGTGGATCTGGAGGCTGGGCTGTGCCCTTATCTTATATTTTACAAAATGGAATGATTTATGCAGTTGATATTTTAGAAGAAAATATTTCAGTTTTAAAAGGCCGTATTGCTCGAGAAGAAATTTTTAATATTTCTCCAATGATAGCTGATATTGAAAGAGGAGTGGAAATAGAAGACAAGCATGTTGATTTTGTCCTTTTAACTAATATCCTTTTTCAAATTCAAGATAAAGAAAATTTAATTAAAGAATGTCGAAGAATATTAAAAAGTAGGGGACTATTATTAATAATAGATTACAAAAAAGATGCTGCTTTTGGCCCAGCAGAAGGAAGATTTTCTCCAGAAGAAATCAGTTCGATTTTAGAAAGATTAGGATTTCGAATCGAGAAAAAGTTTGAAGCTGGAAAATATCATTGGGCTATGGTTTTAAGCAAATAAAAATATGAAAAAAAATCTGATTTCTAAAATATTATTTTTTTCAATATTGGCCCTATTTTTTGTTTTCGAAATCATTTTTGCCGAAGAAAGTACTGGAGTTTTTACGATTCCTAATCCTTTGCCCGGAGTTAATTCTTTATCAGATTTATTGCAAAGAGTAGCTGATTTTATAAGGAACCTGGTTCTTATTTTAATGCCTTTATTTATTACTTGGGGCGGATTAAAAATTATTACTGCTGGCGGTAATCCCGAAAGCGTTAAAAAAGGAAAAGAAATAGTAATTTGGACAATCATTGGGGTAATTATGGCTTTGGTGGCCAGTGCGATTGCTGGCATAATCGGAGAGCTTTTTCGAGCTCCAACAGAAGCGGGAAGGTATTCGTATTTACTGTTAACTTCAATTGTGGTATAATTAATTTATAAATAAAATAATAAATAATTATAATAAAATGAAACAAGCATTAAAAGAAACATTTTTATTTACCGCTGTTTTAGTTATTTTATCTTTGCCAATAACAGCAATGGGTGCAGTGGTTGAAACTCCGCAATTATTGACTGATCTTATTACTACATTTACTAATTGGGGAAGAACCATTGCCGGAGCATTGTGTGTTCTTTTTATTATTTTGGCAGGCATAAACTTTATTTGGAACGGTGGAGATGAAAGTAAATTAAAAACAGCTAAAAATCAGATTTTGTATGCGGCTGTAGGATTTGCTATAGTTGTTTTGGCAACCGCCATTCAGGGAATTGTTGCTTCTTTAGTTGGTGTTGGAGGAGAATAATAGTATAATTATTAAAAGGTCGAATTATAAAATAAAAATTTAAAAAAATGAATAAAAAATTTTTATCTTTTTTCGCATTTTTAACGCTTTTAACCATTTGTATTGCCCCAGTTTTTGTTTCAGCAGCGGAAATGAGAACAAGCTGTGAAATTAATCCTGGATTTCAAGTTGGAACAACAGTTTGTCCGCAAGGCACTTGTGTTTATGATGAATCGCTTCCTGGCTATAATGTAAATTGCGGAATTTGCTGTATGGTAAATACCGTTAACAAGGTTTCTAATTGGATATTTTACGTTTTAACAGTAATTGCGATTATCTTTATTTTAATTGGTGGAATAACATTTGTTACTAATTCTGGAGATCCAGCCAAAGCTGGAGCTGCTAGAAGCTATATTATCTATGCAGCTGTTGGTATTGCTATTGGTTTGATTGCTAAAGCTATTCCAGCCTTAGTTGGATTCATTGTTGGATAGTGTAAAATTTATCTTTTGACATCCGTTTGTTTTTGGTGTAATTTACAACAAAACAAACGGATGTTTTCGTTTAGGCCGAGGTGGCGGAATTGGCAGACGCGTATGCCTTAGGAGCATATATCGCAAGATGTGGGGGTTCAACTCCCCCCTTCGGCACTATAAAAATCTCATAGTTTAAAATGGGGGAGTTGAAGGCGGAGGGCCGACGGGCCCGAGCCCGGCCTGAGAGCAATTTCACCAGAAATTGACGCGAAGGCAATCTCCCCCCTTCGGCACTATAAATTTCATAGTTTTTAAATGGGAGAGTTGAATTTTAGAAATAAAAAAACAGGCAAGGCCTGTTTTAAAATTATTTATTCTTGTTCGTTGGTAATTTTTTTATTCTCTATTTTTGGCATTCTAATAATCAACATGCCATTTTTAATATTAGCGTCTATTCGCGAAGCATCGATTCCACGAGGGATAATTATTTCTCTATAAAATGGGCCAAAATAACATTCTCTAGTAAAATAATTTTTATCTTCATCTTCAGCAGGGTTGCTTCTTTCTCCTTTAATGATAATGATGTCATTTTCTAAAGCAATATCAATATCTTCATTTTTAATTCCAGCGATAGCGGATTGAATTACCAAGTCTTTTTCTGTTTCATAAACATCTACTACTAATTGGCCTTCAGAAGCATTCCATTTTTTTGCTGTTTCGGAAATGCTGGTTGGCTCTACTTTAATTCCAGATTTTTTGTCTAATTCTTTTTTAGTTTTATTTTTAAATAAGGCCATATTATTTTATTTTAAAATGCAAATACTTTTTAATTTTTTTATTTTATTAAAAGCGAAATTTAAAAGGCAATATGAAATAATTAAAAGCAAGGCTGGATAAATAACAATATAGTCGCTTTGAGATAATTCAATTATAGACGACTCTAAGAAAAAATCAAAGAGGCCATGAACAACAATTCCTAAACTAAAGCCAAAAATTATTAAAAACCATCGATATCGAAGGTGGTAAAAAGACAAAGCTAGAAAAACACCGATAATGCCGGAACAAAGAACGTGAAGCAAATTAGCACCAAGGAAACGAACTAATGATAAAATAAACGGCTCTGTAATCATTGTAAATTGATGGCTTGTAAAAAGGAGAATATTTTCCGCTGTGGCAAATCCTAAAGCGGAAATAATCATATATAAAGGGACATCAATAGGCTCATCCATGCATGATTTTTTTAAAACAAAATATCTAACAACAAAATATTTTAATAATTCTTCTATTAATCCGATAATCAAAATATTTTTAAAAAGAAAATATGAAATTGATGATAGGGAAGCGGCAGAAAATTGTTTAAAATCGTTTAAAAGCCAAAGCTCAATTAAAACAGCTGGGATGGCAACAAAAACGCCAAAATAAAAAATTTGCATTATTTTCATTTTTGGCTCTGGAAGATTGTCTTTTTTTAAAAAAATAGACAACCAAACCATTCCCGGTAGAACGGCTAAAATAAAATACAAAAAAATAGTATTAAGGTTGTTTATCATTAATTTTTAAATTAGAATTGGGTTTTATTTTTTGCCAGGCACGCTGTTTTGAACAAGGGGAAATTCCAGCGGCCAAAGCAATCATGCTGGCATTGTCAGCGGTATGTTCATTTTTTGGAAAAAAACAAGCAATCTTTTTTTCGATGCACTTTTTAATGATATTTTTTTGCAAAAGCTTATTAGCCGAAACTCCTCCTCCCACAATTATTGTTTTTGCTTTATATTTTTCTGCGGCTTTAAAAGTTTTTGTAATTAAAACTTCAATAATGGAATTTTGGATTTCTTTACTCATTTCAATAATATATTCTTTTGATTTTCTTTCTTTTTCTTTTCTTTTTTGAAAATCATAAAGAACAGCAGTTTTTAATCCTGAGAAGCTGAAATCAAAATTTTTTTCATAAATCATTGGCCGAGGAAGCTTAAGATCATATTTTTGTTTTTTAAATTTTTCTGCCTTTTTTGCTATTTCTCGCCCGCCAGGGTAATCTAATCCGAGGATTCGAGCAGTTTTATCAAAACATTCTCCAGCAGCGTCATCTCTTGTTTCGCCAATTAGTTTATATTTTCCAACATTATTTATTAAAACTAACTGGGTATTTCCTCCCGAAACAATCAAACCAATGGCTGGAAAATTAGGCTTATTTTTTTCAAAAATCCAAGGGGATAATAAATGTCCTTCTAAATGATTTATTGGAACAATTGGCAAATTCCAGTAATAGGCCAAGGCTTTGGCGAGATTAACTCCTACCCATAAACAAGGCTCTAACCCTGGTCCAATAGTGATTGCGATTTTATCTATTTTGGGTTTTTTATATTCTTTAAGAAATATTTTTAAACTTTTTAATAATTCTTGATTATGTTCGAGTATTTTTTCTAATTTATCAGATTTTTCAAGATTATTTTTTTTATTTAATTCAAGTAAATTGGCTTGTTTTAAAGATTTTTTTAAAACTAAAATAATATTTTTTTGATGTTCTCTTTTTGCCAAAGAAGGAAAAATACCCCCATAATCAGCATGAAGTTTTTCTTGAGAAGATATTACTTGCGACAACAAAATTATTTTATTATTATTTTTTTCGAGCACGCTAGCACAAGTATCGTCGCAACTTGTTTCAATTCCTAATATTTTCATTATTATTTTGATTTTATCATTATAATAGGCGGTCATCAATGTTTTATTTAAAATATTTAAAATTAAGCTAAAAATCGGAATAATTTTGAAACAGTTGATTTTTGAACATAATTTTGTTATATATAATTTATCGTTAATTTAACTTTTTATCGATTTGGCCCTATCGTCTAACGGTTAGGACATCAGATTTTCAATCTGGTAATCAGGGTTCGATTCCCTGTAGGGTCACCTAATTAAGCATTATGCCAAGGCTTGCCTTGGCATAATGCTTAATAGAAAGAGATCCCTACAGGGAATCGAACATAGAAAAGCTTTCTGGTAGTTTTGCAAATAAGGGTTTATAATTAAATCAATGTTACAA
Organism: Minisyncoccota bacterium; assembly: GCA_041649435.1. Classification (GTDB taxonomy): domain Bacteria; phylum Patescibacteriota; class Minisyncoccia; order Minisyncoccales; family Minisyncoccaceae; genus UBA6220. The sequence continues at coordinate 34,417 of JBAZNB010000005.1, forward strand.
CAGCAACCATATTATCTTCGAGTTGGTACAGCAAAAGATTTTACAGATAAAAAAGAAAGACGGCTCTACCGTTTTTTTGAAATGTTAACCGCAATTATTAGTTTTTCTGTTTTAATTTTATCGGCAATTTTTTCTTTTTATCTACCTGCCTGGGTGGCTTTTTTTATTATTGCTTATGCTGTTTTTTGGCTTTTTAAAACAATTTATTTTTCTTTTCATTTAAGAGCGGGGTATAGCCAAATGAAAAAAAATGAAAACCAAGATTGGATTAAAAAATTACAAGAATTGCCAGAAATTAAAAATGGATTATCAGCAAAATCATGGCAGGATATTTATCATCTTATTATTTTGCCGATGTATAAAGAGCCTTTAGAGATTGTGGAACAAACTTTTGTTTCTTTAAAAAATATTGATTATCCAAAAGATCGAATAATGATTGTTTTGGCTTGTGAAGAAAGAGCGCGAGCAGAAGGGCAGGCCGTAGCCGAACAAATTGAAAAAAAATTCGGAAACGATTTTTTTAAATTTATAGTTACTTATCATCCCGAAGGATTGGCTGGAGAAATTGCCGGCCATGGAAGTAATGATGCTTGGGCTGGTCGAAAAGCAAAAGAACTTTTAATCGATCCCTTGAATATTCCTTATGAAAACATTATCGTTTCTTCATTTGACGTTGATTCTGTTTTTTATCCAAAATATTTTAGCTGTTTAGCTTATCAATATTTAACCATAGAAAAACCTTTAAGAACTAGTTATCAGCCGATTCCTCTTTACTTGAACAATATTTGGCAGGCCCCGGCTGTTTCCCGTGTTTTTGCTTTTTCTTCAACTTTTTGGCACACCATGAATCAAGAACGGCCGGAAAAGCTAATTACTTTTTCTTCCCATTCTATGAGCTTTAAAACTTTAGTAGATGTAGGATTTAAACAGCCAAATGTTATTTCTGATGATTCCCGAATTTTTTGGCAATGTTTTTTCAATTTTGACGGAGATTATCAAGTAAGCCCTTTATTTTATCCGGTTTCAATGGATGCTAACGCTGGACCTAATTTTTTAATTACTATTAAAAATATTTATAAACAGCAAAAAAGATGGGCTTATGGAGTTGGAGAGGTTCCATTTGTTTTGTTTAATTTTTTAAAAAATAAAAAAATTCCTTTATCAAAAAAGATAAATATGTCTTTTGATTTAATTGAAGGGCATGTTTCATGGGGGATTTCTTCGATTATAATTTTTGGTTTGGCTTGGTTGCCGATAATTTTTGGCGGACCTCCTTTTCCTCAAACTCTTCTTTCTTATAATTTGCCGAAAATTATTAGTTTTTTACTTACAATAAATATGATCGGATTAATTCTATCAGTTTATTTAAGTATTGTTTTGTTGCCTCCTAAGCCGGTTAATTATGGCCGATCAAGATATTTTATTTTAGCCCTAGAATGGATTCTTGTTCCTTTTGTGTTGATATTTTTTAGTTCGATTCCGGCGCTTCATGCTCAGCTTCATTGGTTTTTTGGAAAATATCTTGGTTTTTGGGTTACTCCTAAAATCAGAAAACAAGATCAATATGTGGAACAATAAAAAAACATTATCTCTTTTTTTGTTTTTGTTAATATTTTTTGTATTCGATATTTTTTGGGAGACTAATTTTCCCAAGATAAATATTTTAGAAATAAAAAGTGAAAAGATAAATTCTAATTTAGAAATTAGAATTATTCAAATAGCCGATCTGCACAACCAAAAATTTTTTAATAATCAAGATTTATTTAAAAAAATTAAAAATAGCAATCCCGATTTTATTGTCATTACAGGAGACTTAATTGATAAAACAACAAAAGATTATTCTTATGCTTATAATTTTATCGATAATCTTTTAAAAATAAACCAAAATGTTTATTTTGTTGCTGGAGATCATGAACAAAAAAATACGCGAGATATTGTTCAGGGATTGTCAGAGCGGGGAGTGGAAATATTGGATAAAAGGAAAATTTCTTTTCAAAAAGGGGAACAGCTAATCAATATTTATGGATTAGACTATTATAATGATGAAAAAGATATTGCTTTTTTAGAAAATATTTCCCCTGATATCTATTCGATTCTTTTGCTTCACAATCCTTATTCGGCCATAAATAACGAAAAATTAAAGTCAGATTTAATTTTAAGCGGAGACACTCATGGCGGACAAGTCCGAATTCCTTTTTTGGGGGCGCCGATTATTCCGGGTCAGCCCTTTTTTCCAAAATATTCCAAAGGATTATATAAATTAAACAATGATTCTCTTTTATATATCGATAGCGGGTTGGGGAATACTTTTCTTCCTTTAAGATTTGCCAATCAAAGTCAAATTAGTTTGATAAAAATTTTTGGAAAATAATTTATTCTAAATGAATCCGTTCTTCAAAAGCTTCTAGTCTAGTTTTTAAAATAGGGAATTGAGACAAATCAGGGCTTTGGTTTAAAATTGTTTCCGCAATTTTTTTTGTTTTTTCAATCAATTTTGGCTCTTTTAAAGACTCAAAAGCAAAATCAGGAAGCCCCCATTGTCTGACACCAACAAAATCTCCCGGCCCCCTTATTTTTAAATCAATTTCTGACAATTCAAAACCGCTGTCATATTTTATCATTGCTTGCAATCTTTGTTTGGTTTGTCCTGACCCAGAAGAAGTAAGAAGAAAACAATAGGATTGATGTTCTCCTCTTCCGACTCGGCCTCGAAATTGATGTAATTGAGCTAAACCGAATCGATCCGATCCCTCAATCATCATTACGGTGGCATTGGGAATATCAATACCTACTTCTACTACGGAAGTAGAAACAAGAATGTCGAATTTTTTTAATTTAAAATCTTTCATTATTTTTTCTTTTTCTTTAGGGGTCATTTTTCCGTGGAGCATTTCTATTTTTAATTTTGGAAAAATATTTTTAGAAAGTTTTTCATATTCATCTTTTACAGCTTTGATATCTATTTGATTTTCTGTGTCATTTTCTGAAGATTCTATCCTTGGACAAATAACAAAAGATTGGCGTCCTTTTTTAATTTCTTGCTCAATAAAGCTATAAGCTTCTTGACGCTCAGATTCATTTATTATTTTTGTGATTATTTTTTTTCTTCCCTTGGGCATTTCATTAATTGTGCTTAAATCTAAATCTCCCCAAATTGTTAAAGCCAAGGTTCGGGGAATAGGGGTAGCAGTCATAGAAAGAAGGTGGGGGATTTTTTCGCTATTTTTTGCACAAAGAGCGGCACGTTGAGAAACACCAAAACGGTGCTGTTCGTCTACAACAACTAATCCAAGGTTTTTAAAAATAATTTTAGATTTTTGGCTTTTAGTTTTTGTTTTTTTATTTTTTTTTGCCGGAGCAATCAAGGCTTGGGTTCCAATTAAAATATCTATTTCTCCATTTTCAGTCTTTTGAAGCATTTTTGTCCTAGATATTTCAATCGTATCCGTTTTTAATTTTTTAGAATAATATTTATCTTCCTTGCCTGTTAAAAATCCGATATTAATATTAAAATCTTTTAACAATTGAAAAAATGTTTTAAAGTGCTGTTTGGCTAATATTTCTGTGGGAGCCATTACCACTACTTGGTTTTTGTTTTTTATAGCATTAATCGAAGAAAGAACCGCAACAGCTGTTTTGCCTGAGCCAACATCTCCTTGAAGCAAGCGGTTCATCGGATAAGATCGGCTCATATCTTTTAGAATTTCTTGACCAGCCTTGAATTGGCTATCAGTTAATTTAAAGGGAAGAGAATTTAAAAATCGATTAATTATTTCTTTATTTTCTGGAATAGCCGGAGCGGTTTCTTTTTTAAAATCCATTTTATTTTTTGCTCCAAAAAGACAAATGAAAAATATATTTTCAAAAGAAAATCTTTCTCTCGCTCTTTGGGCTGATTCTAAAGAATCAGGAAAGTGGATTTGGTAAAGAGCTTCACGCAAGCTTAATAAGTTGGCCTGTTCTAATATTTTTTTCGGTAAAGTTTCCGGAATCTTATTTTTAATAGCCATTAAGCTTGGTTTTAAAATATAGCGGATAAAACGGGAAGAAGCACTTCGGGTTTCTGGATAAATAGGTACAATTCGGCCAAGATGAGTTGTTTCTTGAAGTGATATTTTTTCGTAAATCGGAGAGCTTAAAATAATATGCCCGTTTTTATCAATTGATGGCTTTCCAGAAATAATTAATTCATCTCCTTTTTTTAAAGATTTAGAAAGAAAAGGCTGATTAAACCAGACAAGCTCGATTGAACCAGTCTCGTCTTGGATAATAGCTTTGGTAATAGACATTTTTTTAACCCAAGTTCTTTCTTGTCCAATTTCTAGAAGCTTTCCAAGAATAGTGATATTTTCGTTTATTTTTATGTTTTTAATTTTGGAAATATTAGATAAGTCTTGATAAGTTCTGGGAAAATAAAAAAGCAAATCGCCTAAATTTTTGATTTTTAAAGATTTTAGTCTTTTGCCCAAGGCTGGTCCCACTTTAGGTAGCTCTTCAATTGGCGTAGAAAAAGTCATAAATTAAAAAAACTAAATAAATGTGTCCTCAAGAGGAGTCGCCTTCGAATATCCGCCTGTTGGCGGATTTCTCAGGCCGGGCTCGGGCCCGTCGGCCCTCCGCCTTCGACCCCTCTTTTAAAACAAATGTGTCCTCAAGAGGAGTCGAACCTCTATCGCAAGCTCCGCAAGCTTGAATTCTATCCATTGAACTATGAGGACTGGTAAATTATCAAACTGATGAATTTTATCTTAGCAAAAATACAGCAATAATCAAGAAAAATCATGTTTAGGGGCAAAACCTCTAAACACGGCTTCGGGCTTTTTTGTTCGACATTAAACAAGCAAGTTGTTATAATTAAAAAAATTAAAAGTAAGCAATGGAAAAAAATAAAAAAATTATTTTAATAGCAGGGGTTTTAGTATTTTTTTTAATTTTAACCGTTTTTATCAGTCAGCCCTTTTTTAAAAATTATTTTAATGCTAATTTTGAAAATTATCATTTTTTTAATTTAAAATCTTTTGCAGAATTAAAACCAAAAGAAGTTTCATTGATTGCCGTAGGGGATATTATGCTTACTCGTGGGGTTGAAATAAGAATTTCAAAATATGGATCAGATTATCCATTTTTAAAAACTAGGGAATATTTAAATACCGGAGATATTGTTTTTGGAAATTTAGAAACTCCGATTGCCGAGGGCCGAGCTATTAAGCCCGGAGAAATGCTTTTTCGCAGTAATCCTGGATTGGAAAAAGAACTAAAGGCCAGTAATTTTTCTATTCTTTCTTTGGCTAATAATCATACTGTTAATTTTGGCCAGGATGGATTGGAACAAACTTTTCAATATTTAAATCAAGCGGGAATAAAATATGTTGGAGCGGGAATAAATCTTGAACAGGCTTATTCTCCAACGATAATTAAAATTAATAATTTTAGTTTTGCTTTTTTGGCATTTAATGATATTGACTTTACTCCAGAATCTTATGGCGCTACCGAAGAATTGCCTGGCATTGCTTTTATGAACGAAGAAAGAATGGTTCAGGCCGTAAAGCAAGCCAAAAATCAGGCAGATTTTGTAATTGTTTCTATGCATTCTGGACATGAATATCATAATGAGCCTAATGAAAAACAAAAAAGATTTGCTAGGCTGGCTATAAAAAGCGGAGCAGAGATGGTGATTGGTCATCATCCGCATGTAGTGGAACCAATTGAAAAATATAATGATAAATATATTTTTTATTCTTTAGGCAATTTTATTTTTGATCAAATGTGGTCTGAAGAAACCAGAGAAGGTGCTATTATCAAGGTAATTTTTGATAAATCTGGAGTAAAAGACTTTGAAATAAAAGCAACCAAAATTTATGATTATTGCCAGCCCGATATTTTAAGTTCAAAAGAGGCCGAGCCAATTTTAAAAAGAATGCCCGTAGAAACAATTTTTGAATAATGATATTGCCTTTAATTTTTTGAAAAATTAAGATATAATTAAGCAAGAAAAAAATTAAAAATAAATTATGGAAGACCAGGCAAAAGATCCTAAAAATTCTGTTGTTTCAATCGGAAGCAAAAACAGTTCCGCTAATTTGATTTATCATGATTATAGTGGCTTGGCTGGAGAAATAGGGGTAGAGTTTGATGAAAATCAGCCTGAAAACATAAAAAGCCAATCAGAGGCTGAAAAAAGAAAGATTATTGCTGAAAGATTAGAAGAAAAAGCCTTACAAAGAGAAAAAGAAAAAACCGAAGCTTTTTTTGAAAGATTTAAAAATTTTTTACCAATCAAGCAAGACGAAATTACTAGTAATCAAAAAGAAGCAGAAGAAATAATCGGCCATTATATTAAAGACGAAAAGGATATTGAGGGACTAAGCGAAGAAGAAAGATTTGTTTTGAATAAGATTAGAAATGAATATCGTGAATTTAAAAAAAACAATCAGCTCGGAGCTTTTAATTTTGATTTGGCAAACGAGGTTGATAAAATGATTTATACCAATTTGATTTATGATATTTCTTTTCGAATTGCCGGAGCGGAAAGCCCGATTAAAAGAATTAAACCTTCTTCAGCCATAACTACGCCTTCAAAAAATCAATCCGACTTGCCTAAAGAAGAGGAAGAGCCCTTTGTTCCAAAAATTCAGCCAGAAATAATAAAAATAAAGCCGATTATAAAAGTAGGAGGATTAGAGGTTGATCCTAATGCCAGATTTTTAACTATTAAATATTTAAGACAAAAACAAAACATTGTTGGCGAAGAGAATGCTGAAGAAATTATGGCGATTATTAGGGATTGGGTTTATTATGGCGATGATTTTTACAAGCATTGGACCGGCCGGGCGTTAAAATTAAAAAAAGGGGTAGACTATCGAATTAATCCTGATGGCACGATTGATGAACAAAGTTTTTTTGCTGTTCGAAACAAGCAAGTGGAAGATTGGTTAAAACAACCAGTTAACCGCACCTGGATTGCTACTGCTAATGAATTTAAAAAAAATAATATTGATAAGATTTCCGAAAGAAAACAAAAAGTTGAGATAAAAGATGCTAAAGGAAAAATTCATGAAGAAGAAAAATATACTACACCATATTTTTTAGAAAGCGGGTGGCTTTTTTATGAATCAAATTATTATGATTTGTCCATTGGCGCAATGACGCAAAGAGAAAGGGAACCGTCTAAATACCGAATTTATTTCAATTTAGAAAACCAAGATGTAATCAAGGTTTATTCCGAAATTATTAATAAGCTAAGCGTGGATGAAGATATTTCTAGATTTGGATTTGGAGCGAATACAATTGCTATGTTTGATCCTACAGCCGAAGTTATTGCAGAAAAAATTAATCAAAAAGATAAAATAATTATTTTTATTGGAGAAAAAGGAATTAATCGGGCTTTGCCAATTTTACAAGAATATATTCAAAAAAATCGAGCAAAATTTGGCAAACGAGGAATTTTACTGGCCCAGAAATTTTTTGACCAAGACGGAAAAGAAGTGCCGGGCGTAAGCATTTCTTCGGATGTCCGTGGAGTTTCTCCAGATTCTTCTCGTGGATTTAAAAAATATAAATCTTTTAATTCAATGCAAAGTGAAATTATCCAGTCAGCCCTATATTCGGTTTTTAAAGAAATTTACAATTTTGATAATTTAGATAAAATTGGTTTTACTAATCCTCAATTGAAAGACAAGCTTTTGGAAATAGGGCACGATGGAAAACTGGAAGATTATTTGCCTTTATTTTTAACCCAGCAAAGTGGAGCAAAATTTTTAATAAAAAATCTTGTTAAATTTTATCCTAAGTGGAGTCGAGCATTTGGAATGAGTGAAAACAATATCGCCTTCAAAGAAGAAGAAAAATAGCAACAATATTTCGTAATTTAAAAAACCCCCCAAGGGTGTTTTTAAAATGCGGAGAGGGAGGGATTCGCTTTCGATAAACTTCTGCTGAAGTTTTCTCAAGTACGGCCTCAGTCCCGTCGGACCTCCGGCTTCGAATCTCCCAATCTATCTTAATTATTATTTTAAACATCATCCTAAAATAATGTTTAAATTAGAGCGG
>JBAZNB010000006.1:0-36805 GCA_041649435.1 Minisyncoccota bacterium
GATTGCCACAGTCCCAACAACCGCCCACAGGCGTGTAGGTTTTGCATCTCGGCCGATTGATCAGCTTTGGCCTATCGAGTTTTTCCATTTTGGAGTATTTCGTGTCCATACGGGTATTATGACAAAATTGCGTAATTTTGACAATACAAATCATAAAGAGTAAAATGGTATTAAGGTCTAAAAGTTAAATAATATTTTATGAATGACATTGAAAAACTTTTTACAATAACCGAAATCGCCAAAATATTAAGAGTACATACCCGGACCGTAAACCGTTATATTGAATCCGGACGGCTTAAGGCATCCAAACTTGGTACTTGGCGGATTAGGCAATCCGATCTGAACGCATTTTTGGACGAGTCGAGCAATATTACAAAATCAAAATCTAAAACTAAAAAATAACTATATGGAAGATAAAGAAATTGTAAAATTATTTTTAGAGATGCAAGAATGGCAATCTTTTGAATGCAAAAGAGCCGCCATTGATCCCTCCAAACTATTAGAAACAGCCATAGCTTTTGCGAATACCGAAGGTGGTTTTATTGTAATTGGCTTGGAAGATCCTGCAAAGGCTCAGGGTGAAAAAAGATTAATTGGTATAAGCGAAAAACCTGACAATGTTTCTGACTTTTTAAGACTTATTGATAAGGAGATAGATCCACCATTAATGCTTTGGAGTAAATTCGAGTTAGACATTATCAATGTGTCCGGACAAGCTGATAAGTTAATGGTTATTAATATTAAAAAAGGAGATGATGTTCATTCCTTAAAAAGAGGAGATACTTTTGTAAGAAAAGGACGCCAAAATACAAAAATTGGATCAACAGAAATAATGCGTCTTAAGTATGAAAAAGGTTCTATAAAATTTGAGAATGAAAAATCTGGGGTTTATGAATTAGACGATCTTGATAACGAATTATTAAATCAATATAAAAAAGATACATCAAGTGAAGGTGTTGATAATTGGCAATTTTTAAAAGATAACGGCTTGGCATTACAACAGTCTGGCAAATATGAATTAACAAAAGCAGGGGCTCTGTTGTTTAGTAAAAATCCATCCGTTTTGTTAAAAAATAAATGTGGAATAAAGATTTCTCATTATTACGGAACGAGCCCATCTTTCTCTGGGAAGCCAAATTTTGTATCACGACCCTTTACTATTGAAGGCCCTCTCTTGAAGCAAATTGAAAAAGCAGTGGCTTATTTTAGAGAAGAAATTGTAAAAAAATCACCTCCTAAGTTATCAGGTGCATCATTTAATCCGACTTTTATGGTTCCAGAATGGGCTTACCAAGAAGCAATAACAAATGCTGTCATTCATCGTAATTATTTTGTGCAAGATGATATTCAAGTGCGTTTATTTGATGATCGTGTAGAAATTGAGAGTCCTGGTACATATCCTGGTCATATTACAACTACAAATATACGATCAGAAAGATTTGCTCGTAATCCAATTATTTTGAGAACACTCAATCGTTTTCAATCGGCACCTAATCTTGATATTGGCGAAGGAGTTGATCGTATGTATAAAGTAATGAAAGAACAAAATCTTTATGAACCGTTATTCGTGCCACCGACAATAAGACCAAATTCTGTTTTGCTTGTTTTATTAAACCTACAAAGGATTGAATATTGGGATACCGTAAGTAAATACCTTGATAATAATTACCGAATTAACAATAAACAAGCTCGAGATATTACGGGAATTACCGATACTATAAAGATGTCTCGATATTTTAAAGTTTGGACAGATAAGGGGTTGTTGCAAAAAATAGACAGCGGTTTTAAAGGGTTAGTTTATTACAAGAAAGTCGGCGTTGATATCCCTAAAAAAGTAGATACCGCATTTGCAGGGGGTGTTGAAAATGGCAAAAAACATGATCAATCTATCCTCTAAAAATGGGCAAAAAGTGCCATATGCCATTTGCCGGCCGGCCAGAAAATGACAAATTTAACAAATTTACAAATTATGCAAAAAGAAGCCAAAGCTCGAATCAAAATAAATAACATACTCCAAGAATCTGGCTGGAGATTTTTCGATGATGAAAAAGGTTCGGCAAATATTGTTTTAGAGAACAATGTAAAGCTTACCAAAAAAGCCGTTGACGAATTAGGCAATGATTTTGATAAAACCAAAAACGGCTTTATTGATTTTCTTTTGCTGGACGACAAAGGTTTTCCTTATGTAGTTCTTGAAGCTAAGTCTGAAGATAAAGATCCGTTAGATGGTAAAGAACAGGCTCGTCATTATGCCCAATCGCAAAATGTTCGTTTTGTTATTTTGTCTAATGGCAACATGCATTATTTTTGGGATTTGGAACGAGGTAATCCAACAATCATTACTGTTTTTCCGACAGCCGAATCGCTCAAACATTTTGAAGCATTTAAACCAGACACTACAAAATTAGTAGATGAGAAAATTTCCGATGACTATATTGCTTTAACTCAGAATCCGGCCTATATGCGAGATCCTCGTTGGACTGACGAGAATTTAAAGCAAGAAATGGTTAAGGAGTACGATCTCAAATTTTTAAGACCATACCAGCTTAAGGCTATTGAGGCTTTGCAAGACTGGGCTAAGGCTGGCAAGGATCGTTATTTGTTTGAAATGGCTACAGGGACCGGTAAAACACTGACTTGTGCTGGCGTTATCAAATTATTTTTGAAGACCGGCAATGCCAAAAGAGTTTTATTTTTAGTTGATCGTATTGAGCTTGAAGATCAGGCCGCTAAGAATCTTAAAAAATGGTTGGCTAACGATTTTACTACTGTTATTTACAAAGAAAATCGTGACGACTGGCGAAAGGCTGAGATTGTCGTTTCTACCGTACAAAGTTTGTCAGCCGGTAATAAATATCAAAAGCTTTTTACTCCCACAGATTTTGATTTGATAATTTCCGACGAAGCCCATCGTTCTATCGGTGGCAATAGTCGAGCAGTCTTTGAATATTTTGTTGGCTACAAACTTGGTTTAACCGCTACTCCCAAGAATTATCTCAAAGGCATTGATCCGGCTAAACTTGGCGACCGTGATCCTCGAGCATGGGAACGTCGTCAGCTTTTCGATACTTATAAAACCTTTGGTTGCGAAACTGGTGAGCCAACATTTCGTTATAGTTTGCTTGATGGCGTAAAAGACGGCTATCTTATCAATCCGATTGTGGCCGACGCTAGAACAGAAATCACTACCCAGCTTTTGTCTGATGAGGGATACTCGATGCTTATCGATACCGAAGAAGGTAAAGAGGAGCAGACCTTTTATCAAGCTGATTTTGAAAAGAAGTTTTTCTCGGACAAGACTAATGCTATTTTTTGCGAGACCTTTCTAAAAAATGCCTTGCTTGATCCAATAAGCAAAGAGGTTGGCAAAGGTATTATTTTTTGTGTCAGTCAAAAACACGCTGGTAAAGTAACCCAGCTTTTAAATCAATTGGCTGATCAGCATTGGCCGGGCAAATATAATTCTGATTTTGCTGTTCAGGTAACTTCTAATATTCCAGACGCTCAAACTTTCACCACTAGCTTCGCCAATAATAATCTTAATGGCTACACCAAGTGGCTTGATGGTTATAAATCCAGCAAGACCAGAGTTTGCGTCACTGTTGGTATGATGACCACCGGTTATGACTGTCAAGACATTCTCAATCTTTGTTTAATGAGGCCAATTTTCTCACCGACTGATTTTATTCAGATTAAAGGCCGTGGTACTCGCAAATATACCTTTACTAACCAAACTCAAGAAAATGGTGAGACAGAAATCACCAAAGAAGCCAAGGACAAGTTTAAATTGTTTGATTTCTTTGCCAACTGTGAATATTTCGAAGAGAAGTACGACTATGACGAAATTCTAAAACTGCCTCATATTGTGACTGGCCCTGGTGGAGATGGACCGGAACCAATAAATATTGATGAGGTCATCAGTGCTATTCCTGATCCACTCAAAACCTTTCAAGAGCAAGCCATTGGACCGCAAGGAATGAAAGTTGACCGCAAACTATTTGATAAATTTGAGGAAGCAATTAAAGCCGATTCGTTTATCAAAGAAAAATACGAGCAGGGCGACATTCAAGCGGTTGAGGATTATGTTAAGACTGAAATTTTTGATAAACCGCAAGATTACTTTAGCTTGGATAAACTCCGCAAGTCAGTCAAAGTTGATCGCCGTCTTTCCTTGCGAGAAATTATCGATAAAATCTTTGGTCGTTTAGATAACTTCAAAAATAAAGACGAACTGCTCGATGAAGAATATGACAAATTCGTGTCTATCTATAAACCGGAAAGCAAATATGCTATGCCGATCAAAAACTATATCAAGGCTTATATTACGGACGGAGAAATACGTGACATTATTGAAAGTGGAGAATACCCTCGCTTAGCTACCAATGCCAAGTTAACATTACAAGACTTAAGAGAGCTTAACGGCTGGATCAAGGTCGTTCCGGAATATGTTAAGGATTATGTTTCTCTTAATACATTCATGAATTAAAAAATATGCTCAATCAAGACACCAAGCAAAAAATAAAGAACGCTCGAGATATTCTGGTCGGCAAAGTGCCTGATCCGAAGGCTCAAGTTGAGCAGATTACTTTCGCCCTCATCTATAAGTTTATGGATGATATGGATAAGCAATCGCAGGAACTTCCGGGCGGTAAAGCTCAATTTTTCACCAATGGCTACGAGAAATATGCTTGGTCAAAGATTCTTGATCCAAAGCTTGGTGGTCATGAAAGATTGGAATTGTATGCTGAAGCTATAACCAGAATGTCCGAGAATAAGCATATTCCGCAATTGTTTCGAGATGTGTTCAAAGACGCTTTTCTCCCATACCGCAGTCCGGAAACTCTTAGCTTATTTTTGAAAGAAATAAACGGTTTTAGTTATGATCACAGCGAAGATCTCGGTGATTCTTTTGAGTACCTGCTTTCGGTTCTTGGTTCTCAGGGCGATGCCGGGCAATTTCGCACACCTCGTCACATTATTGATTTTATCGTTGAAGTTGTCGATCCTAAAAAAGACGAGTCTGTTTTGGACCCAGCTTGTGGTACGGCCGGTTTCTTAATCTCGGCTTATAAGCATATTCTCAAAGAGCATAAAAACAAACCGCTCAATCCAGACGAAAAAAGTAAACTGATGAAAAACTTGGTCGGCTACGATATTTCGCCAGATATGGTTCGGCTTTCAAAAGTGAATATGTATTTACACGGTTTCGCCGAGCCAAAAATCTACGAATACGACACGCTTTCTAGCGAGGAGAAATGGGACGAGACATATGACGTAATAATGGCCAATCCGCCATTTATGACTCCAAAAGGCGGAATCAGACCGCATAAACGATTTAGCGTTCAGGCCAATCGAGCCGAAGTGCTTTTCGTTGATTACATCAAAGAACATTTAAGACCGAACGGCCGAGCTGGTATTATCGTGCCAGAGGGCATCATCTTTAAATCAGACGGGGCGTACAAGCAACTAAGAAAAATTCTAATTGAAGATGGATTGTATGCAGTATTATCCTTACCGTCCGGTATTTTTAATCCATACTCTAATGTAAAAACAAGCATTTTATTTTTCAATGAGACACTCGCAAAGAAAACAGATGAAATTCTTTTCGTTAAAGTTTTAAATGATGGTTATGATCTCGGTTCTCAACGCCGACCACGACCAGATTTGCCAAACGATCTGTTTGATAAGGGTGGTGCGCTTGATGTCTTGCGAGCATACAAAAATTCAATTGAAACTGGTAGCAAAAATAATCTTATTAAAGAAAATAGTCTTTTTGCATGGGTAGTAAAAAAAGAAAAGATTGCAGAAAGTGGAGACTATAGATTATCAGGTGATTTTTATCAGGAAGATGGTAAAAAGAAAAATCAGAAATGGCCAATGGTTGAATTGGGTGAAGTCTTTGATTACGAACAGCCAACAAAATATATTGTCGATTCGGTTAATTATAGTGATGAGTATACAACGCCGGTGCTAACTGCAGGGAAAACCTTTATTTTGGGATATACCAACGAAACAGAAGGAATTTTTAAATCTGATCTGCCAGTCATAATTTTTGATGATTTTACAACGGCCATCAAATTTGTTGATTTTCCGTTTAAAGTAAAATCATCGGCGATGAAAATCTTACGTGCAGATAAAACAAAAGCAGATATCAAGTTTCTGTTTTATTCAATGCAAAAGATTTCTTTTCCAGTTAATGAGCATAAGCGTTATTGGATTTCGGAATATTCAAAAATAAGAATCCCGCTTCCGCCACTTAATATACAAAAACAGATACTTAAAGAAATTGAGGGTAAGCAGGCTATTATTGAAAACGCCAAAGAGCTTATCTCGAAAGTAGAGAGAGAGAGAGCAGATTCTGGACAAATTTTTGAAAGGTTAAAGTGTGATTGGGTTGAGCTTGGAGAGGTATGTGACACCACTTCTGGAGGAACACCATTAAAAAGTAAGCTAGAATATTACGAAAATGGGAATATACCTTGGTTGAAAAGCGGTGAGGTTGATCAAGGGTTGGTGTACAAGTCAGAAGAGATGATAACAGAAAAAGGACTAAAAAATTCATCAGCCAAAATGTTTCCTAGTGATACCATCTTGGTTGCAATGTATGGTGCAACCGCCGGCAAGGTTGGCTTGTTGAAATTCGAAGCGTCTACCAATCAGGCGATTTGCGGAATATTACCTAACGATAAATTTATCCCAGAATTTCTTTATTTTTACCTTAGATCACAAACACAAAAGATGATCGGTTTAAGCAGTGGAGGTGCTCAGCCAAATATATCGCAAAATATTATCCGAAAGTTAAAAATTCCAACACCACCAAAGGATATACAACAAAAAATCATAAGCATGCTCTCGAAAGAGCAAGTAGCGATAGAAGCCAACGAGCAATTGATTGAAGTGGTCAATGACCAAATTAATGAAATAATGGCTGAAGTTTAAGAAGAATAAAATTGTATCAAGTTTATAATAAAACCTCTGTTTTTCAGGGGTTTTATTATATGTGTATAACTATTAGTTTAACTAGCTTGACTTATATTATGACCTTTGCTATACTCCCAAATGAGGATGATTCATCCTCTACGCTCATTGACAGTATAAAGAAGAGAGATTACCCAATAAGTTAAAGCCAGACTCTCACGGGTTTTATAACCCAAATTGAAAAGAGGTTTCGGCCTCTTACTTCTCGGACAGAGAAGGCATTATGCCCCGGACAAGTATTTGTTTTGCTTGTAAATCAGGAAAGTGTTCAGCATATATTGTGAACGATTAAACATCGTATACAATGCAAGCTATTCACTATACTGTTTAGCAGTTTATTATTTCGCTTATTTCAGCAAATAGTAATTAATAAATAATTTTCTGGATAAGGCAATAATAATTTATGTAATTCCTACATAGGTTATTTAACGGTTCTGCTACTTTTAGTAGTTGCAGGCCAATGTACTGCCAAAGAGCCGAGAGTCAGATATTGGCTTGCAATGAACAAGGTTGTGGAATCGTTAAATACCGTTTACGGATGAATTACAAACTTAACGATCAAATTCAATAATATGAATAAACAACATAGTTCGAAAAATAAGAAAGATAGGGTAATCGCCCTGCTCATTACCTTTAACCGAATGACTCACAAGGTCTTAAGGTTAAAAATTAAAGATAAGCAGGCTCTCGGCCTGCTTGCTGAAGCCATGCAAATTAATAAGCAAATGTTGTCTTTAATCAAAGATAATAAAATCAGCTTAGAATTTGTGAGGCAGATATTCGCTATAATTTCCGTTTTTGTGAAAGAAATAGTCAGCAAGTGGCTCTTCCGTTACAATTTAACGCCAGCAATGGCATGAAAAATATTATGTTATCTATCGGACAATTGATAAAAATTGGCCGGATCAATAAGGATTTAAGCCAAGAGGATGTCGCCTCTGAGTTAAAGGTGACAAAGAATTATATTTCTCTGGTTGAAAACAATAAGAAAGATCCGAGCATAAACTTTTTAAGAGGGGTTTCAAAATTACTTGATATACCCGTCATTCTTTTGATATGGGAAAAAATGGATTTGCCGAAAGGTAAAACTGATTCCGAGAAAAAGATTACTACTCAGCTAGAAAAAATGCTCGGCGATGCCCAGCAGTTATTTGCTCAAAGAGCACTAGGTGTAAAAAAATGAAAAAGAGGCAATTCTTAAAAATAAACACTGTTAAAGAACTTAGCTATCAGTTAGGCCTCCCCGAGGCTTTTTTAATAAGCACTGCAAATAATATTGAAAACTGTTATAGGAAATTTACCGACAAAGATAAAAAAGGGAAAGAACGAACATTTTATGTAGCCAATGATAATTTAAAGAAAGTCCATCAAAAAATTAATAAATTGTTAGATGCATTAGACTATCCAATTAATATTCAAGGTGGAATTGCAGGAAGATCAATTGTCACTAATGCCTCTATTCATGTTGGTAAAAAGTATGTTGCAAATTACGATATAAAAAACTTTTTTCCAAGCGTGAATTATAAAATAGTTTACAGATCATTTGAAAAACAAAAATGTACGCCAGAAGTTTGTCGAATGTTGACTCGATTTACCACTGCGGACGGATGTTTACCGCAAGGATTTGCCACGAGTCCAAAAGTGTCCGGCTTGGTTCTATACAGTTCAAATTTTAGAATTGAAACGCTACTTAAACCTTATGACTTGGTTCATACTTTCTGGATTGATGATTTAACGGTATCCGGTAATCGTCCTATAAAGAAATTTCAAAAATTATTTTATAAAATTTTTAAACAAGAAGGATTTTCTTTGCATGATGATCCAAAGAAGGCAAGAATTACCGACTCAAAACATCGGCAAACATGCACCGGCCTAATCATTAATCAGGAGTTGAATCCAGAGAAAGGGTTAAAGGACAAGGTTCGAAAAGAGTTATTTTTATGTCAAAAGTTTGGTGTTAATAATTTTTTGAAAGCACACAATTCGCCATTTGATAAAGACAGATATTTAAGAAAACTGGCCGGCAATATAAGTTTTCTGTGCAGTGTAAATAAGAAAAACTTTATTTTTAAGGAACAGTTAAAACTAATCAAATAAATATGTCTGAATATTACAATCCAAACAGAGACGCCTCATGGAATTACGGAGGGAAAAACTGGAAATTAAGTCGCTCGAAGATCGATCTATTTTTGGAATGCCCGAGATGTTTTTATCTGGACAATAAACTCGGCGTAAAACGAGTACCCGGATTTCCTTTTTCTATAAACAGTGCAGTGGACTATCTCCTTAAACAAGAGTTCGATTCTTTTCGTGTAAAAAATGAGCAACACCCTTTGCAAAAGGAATACGGTATAGACGCACGACCAATGTCACATACCGAACTTAACGAATGGAGGAGAAATTTTGGCGGTATTAAATATTTACATGAACCAACGGGGCTTTTGGTAACCGGTGCGATTGACGATCTATGGATCAACGGGAAAGACGAATATATTGTCGTTGATTATAAAGCAACGGCAAAAGACGAGGCGGTAAAAGCATTAGATAAAGAATGGCAGGACGGCTACAAACGACAAATGGAAGTCTATCAGTGGTTACTAAGGCAAAATGGCTTGAAAGTTTCCGATACCGGCTATTTTGTTTATTGCACTGGAAAAATGGACCGGCAGGCTTTTGATAAGCGAATTGATTTTGATGTTAACTTAATAGAACACAAAGGAAATGATTTGTGGGTAGAAAAAACCTTATTTGAAATAAAGAAATGTTTAGACGGTGCGATACCTCAATCCGGCCACGACTGTGACCATTGTGCTTATTGGAATTCTCGTAGACAATTTGAGCAATAATCAAAATATGTGACAAGATATGATGAAGATTCAAGGATTAGAAGATTATTGTTTAAAGGATATACAGGCTATCGTTCTATCACATATTGATCATTTGAGAGGAAGTTTCCATTTTGAAGATTTAGATTTCTCAATTAAAGCCATTGTCCCATTTGGAAGTAGAGTTACTGGTCTTTCAAACAAGAAGTCAGATTTGGATGTAAAAATTGAATATACAGGAAAGGCACGAGAAGACGATTTGTTTAATGCCCTAAATGATAAGGATGCAAGTTTGGAGATTGAAAATATAACAGTTGATTTTTATCCAGAAAAAATTCAAGTCAAATCAATCTAGTATTTTAAACTCCCGCATTTCCTTTTGAGCCATTTCCATATCCTCGAGCACTTTGAGATAAATTGCTCGAGTTTTCTTTGACTTCGGATTGTCCTCGGCAAACCGGATGTCGTCATCGTCCACAAATCCAGCCAGTGAGATATAAGCACCGGCCAAGAGCCGGATTCGTTCCTTGATTGCTTGTTTTATTTTAGCTTTAGGTTCTGGAAGCGAGGATAGCAGATTAAATGATCCGCGTCGATGTGGCATTCTTATGTTTTTAGCGTCCCGAAGGATCGCTTCAATGTCATCGTCCTCCATACAAGCAAGAACATACGCTTGCACTCGGAACAAGTCTAGCTGTGAGTCATATTTGCTTAACTTTGCTTAAGTTAAGCAAATCGTTTTAAAGTCGCAAAATTCGTTCACGGTCGTTTCCGGTTTCTGAATTGGTGCAAATCTCTTACTTCGACCGAACCGCTCGCCCCAAGGGCAAACACGGGGCAAGAACGGGTTATAAGTTCTCGTACTTGGCCAGCAATCCTTTCATTTGGTCTAAAACTACCGTCGGATATTTGTACTCGGTCGCATAGTCAAAATGTCGAAAGTCATTGAGAAGGGCGAGCAAATAGATAAAAGCTATATCTTAATTCAATATTTTAGTTTTAATTCGACCTACAGTTAATAGTTATAACTGACTTTTGACTAATTTTTTTTGATTGACTTTATTCACATAAAACTATATATCTATTCTAGGGAGGAAAGATTCTTTCCCGAGGAAAATAATAATGAAGGTTAAGGCACATCTTGTTGTTTCAAAAGGATATGGTTTAGCTCTAGCTGCTTCGCAGTGGCTAGATCAATTAAGGATTGAAACCGAAGAACACAACAGAGATTATCACGGAGAGGATTATCTTTCTCGTCCGAAAGATAGGGCAGTTGTTACGGTAGAATTCGAAATTCCCGATGATGTTTTCAATCCGCCACTAGCTCCGCCAATTATTCAAGGAGAAATAGTTCATTAATTTTCTATCCGTCTTTAAGATAATTCTTGAATGGCGGTTTTTATTTAATTAAAAATGTTTCAAGTTCGTCCCACTTACCAGTAATTGCAAAACCAGCTTTTAGCCGGTTTTTATAATTTTCAAATTTAAAGGACCGTCCATAAGACAGTCCAAAAATTAAGTTATTTTTTTGACGACATTGCCGTCAATTTCAAGAGCAAAAACGTCTCCCGGCTTAGCTTGCTGAATTTTCAGCATGGTCTGATCCGATAGCAGCTCGCTCTGAACGAGAAATGTTCTCTCTCCAGAAACAGTGCTGACAATAATCCATTCCCGGGTGTTGCCGTTAGTAACATACGGGTCATACCTGGAAAGGAAAGTTATGTCTATCGCGCCGGTGTAGCTGACCGTGTTTTCGTTTTGCCCGTAAAGTGCTTGGAAGCTTTCTTTGGTCTTTTTAATAAAGCCTTCTCCGCTGATACCTTCTCCAGTGTACTCCACAACGACTTTATCGGCTGATTGGGCGTCAACTATACCGAGTCCCGCCAATCCAATCTGGTTATTGGCAGCGTTCTGGTAGTAAATGGGGACGAACCAGGCATACTTTGTTTCGTTGTTCACTTTGATAGGATACAACAGTTCGCAGGCAGTATAGTAGTTAGATCCGGAACGAGCCGTGATTTTGCTTTTTACGACTCCGCTGGCTGTAACGCCACTCATTAAATCGTAATTTCGCAGGTCATAATAAGTAATACCTTCGGAAGTGGCCTTAAAGGCCCCGGCTAGGGATAGGCTTCCGCTGTCGCGTATCGGGTTGACCATTACCATGGCTACGATCTGGTTGGTGTCCGGGTCATAGATGAACCGGGTGTCTTCGTTCATTTCCAGCCGGTCATTGCTTGGTGGGATTGAAAGAAATCCTCCGGCCCAGAAATCAAACGAATCGCCCCGCTTATGCGAACCCCAGTCTTGGATGCCTTGCTCTAAAAATGCCTGCTCGTCATACGGTTTAATCATCCAGCTCGGGATATCTTTTTTAAGATGGTCAACGACCTCTCCGTGCTGGTCGATTTGGTATACGCCGTCGTATCGTCGCACAAAGTTCATGTCAGGATGGTAGGCCGTGAGAACAAGGGACCATGTGTTATTCGGTCCGGTTACAGCATAGGCATCTCCGTAGTTATTAGCTGTGTTTATGCCATAGTATCCTTTGGCAAAAGAATTGCCATTGGCGCCAAGAAGAGGCATAAAGCTAAGTCCTTCGGCAACGTTGAATCTTTCTTTTATCACTTTTACCGGCCGATCCGGATCGTTGGCGTCGATGGCTATCATGCCCGCGGTTCTGTACGTAAGCCCCCAACTTTCTTTATTGGCTATTGTTTCCAGCCAATAAAGCCTGTTATCATTAAGCAGAGCTATATGAGAACTGACAATCTCAGACGCTGATCCAAATTCTCCCATATGCTGATGAGCGATTGATTCCGCCAATTCTTGCGTGGTTAACCGGATCATGTTATCCGGTATTTCGTTTTGAATGGGGAATCCATCCGATTTGGAAATAAAACTATCGAAATAGGCAGCGTTGTTTACTCCCGAAAGCACGAGAACAATAATCGCAGCTATCACTAAGATGATAGTTGCGGCTAGTGTAAAGAAACGCGCAAGATGTTCTTCGGTTATCAGGTCTACAGTGACGGAAAGCGCTATTAGGATTAGCCAAAACCACCACATACCAGAATCGCTTATATTAAGCACGATAAGGAGAAAACCAAAGAGGAAGATGATCACACCTTTTAATGCCGATATCGCCATTTCTTTTGCCTTTATTTTGGCAAGAAGAACGACTACCTTGCCAAGCGGCAAAGCGGCGATAAACCATAATATCATCCATGTTGTCCAGTTCATGTTTTACCTTCACAAAGTTGTTGTCCTTGATTAGATTATCAAGAAGCTGGTTTTATTTATAACATAATTTTAAATAAATGTCAAACAATAAAACCGTATAAAATAGTTATTGAATCTAAAAATATCCCGAGTTCGTACCACCTACCGAGCCATATGAAAAAGTATTGAGAGACTGGCTTTGTGTCGGTTTTTGATTGTGGTATAATTAGATTATTAAAATAATAAATAAAATATAAAAATTTATGAATCAAAATCAAGAATGTTGCCCTAGGTTTAATCCTGCGCCTTGGGACAATAAAATCATTGAGTGGGATAATAAAAAATTTATCAAAGGAAAAGTTTTTACTTTGTTTTTCATGCCGATTAATTTTGGCCAAGTAATAACCAACTTGATAACTAAGGCAGAAAAAGCTGGAACAAAAACGCCAGACAATCTTTGTCTTTCCGATCATACTTCTAAATGGAATATGGATATATATCTTTCTGTGGAGAAAGAAGTTTCTGATGCCGAAAATATCAGTTTAAGTGGTAAATTTTTTAGTAAAGTATATGAAGGAGATTTTAAAGAAACGGGCGAATGGTGCAAAGATTTTGAAAATTCAGCTAAAAACAAAGAATTAGAAATTGAAAAATATTATATGTGGTATACCACTTGCCCGAAATGTGCTAAAAAATATGGCAAGAATTATACTGTGATTATCGGAAAAATTAAATAATATTAAATTAAGGCCATATGGGGATAATTCAAAAAATATTAATTGGCGCCTTGAGTGTTGTTGCTTTAGGTGTTTCTGTTTTTTTTCTTTCAGATAATTTTTCAAAACAAAATAATTCTTTAGATACTCCGGAAAAGATTGTTTCGGATTATAAAGATTTATTGGCCGAAGCCGAACAATTGAAAACATCGGCTGGCAATAATTGCGATAATAAAAATGTTATTAATAAAAAAATAGAATCTTTAGAAAAAAAATTAGCAGATTTGACTGAAAGAAAAAAACAATGGTTGGAAAGCGTTCCAAAATTACCAGATGTAGAACCTGAAGTATTAGAGCAGGGACGTCCGGGATCCGAAGTGCCAGAACTTACCTCAGATGTGCCACCTTTGCCTGATATAACTATTGAAGAAATACCTGGTTCGCAAACTCCTGATTTAACCCCTGATTATCCGCCCTTGCCGGAAATAGATATGGAATCCATAAATATTCTTGGATCCGAAGTGCCAGAACTTACCTCAGATGTGCCACCTTTACCAGAAATTAATATTGATGTGATTAATCCAACCGATTACATTCCAGAATTACCAGAAATTAATACTGGCCGTCCAGGTTCTGAAGTGCCGGAATTAACGCCAGACGTGCCACCCTTACCAGATATTGAAATAGATATAATTGATCCAAATGAAAAAATTTTTCAAATGCAAGATTGTGAACAAAAAATAAATAATATTTTACAACAACTAAAAGCATTGTGCCAAGACGAAGAATCGGCTAAAAAATCTGTTTCTGATAAATGTAGCGATGCCTGCCAAAGACACAAGGCTTGTGCTGCTTTTACTGAAGATGTCACTTCAGCGGATTTAAACAATGCATATAATTCTTGCATGGAAGAATGTGCGACCTGGCCAAAAGATATGATTAAATGTATAAACACTGTTGAAATTAAAAAACCTAATGATTGTGTTAATTTTGTTCAATGCCAGCTTCCGCAATTTTACGAAGGGAAATATCTTAAATAAATAAAAACCGGCTTTGTGCCGGTTTTTAATTTATGATATATTTTTTATATGTCTTTTAAATTTAAAATTGAAAATTTAGGATATGATGATTTTTTTGAATCCAAACGAAAAGAACTGGGCTTGGAGGATTTTTCAGTTGCCAGAGTTGTGTCTGAAAATAGGGGGTCCTATGAGTTGATAAATCAAAATGGCAGGTTTTTAGCAAAAATAACTGGAAAGCAGATCTTAGACGCTTGCTCAAGAGAAGATTATCCAGCCGTAGGGGATTGGGTTTTGATAACCGAACTAAATCAAGAGCAGGCTGTGATCCAAAAAATACTTCCCAGAAAAACAATTATAAAAAGAAAACGAGGAGATAAAGATAAAATTGGCGATAGAGCCGAAATTCAAGTTATTGGAACAAATATTGACGTTGCTTTTATAGTTGAATCAATTAATCGCGATTATAATTTGAACCGCTTAGAAAGGTATTTTGCAATTACCAAAGACCAAGGAATTAGGCCAGTGGTTATTCTTAACAAAATTGATTTAATTTCTAAACAAGACCTTGATTTAATGGTATTTCAAATCAAAGAAAGATTTAATGACCTTGATATTATTTTAACCAGTGCTTTAAATAAAAAAGGATTAGATGACCTAAGAGCTTATCTTGAAAAAGGAAAAACATATTGTTTTCTTGGATCTTCTGGGGTAGGAAAATCATCTTTAATCAACAAATTAATCGGAAACGATACTATTAAGACTGGCGATATCAGTAAATACAGCGATAGGGGCAAACATGTTACAACAAGACGAGAAATGTATTTTTTAGAAAATGGAAGTATTGTGATTGATAATCCGGGAATAAGAGAAGTAGGCTTGGCGGATGTCAGTACGGGTATAGACGATTCGTTTAATGAGATTTTTGAACTTGGTAAAAAATGTAAATATCGTGATTGTACCCACATTAACGAACCAGGCTGCGAAGTATTAAAAGCAGTGGAACAAGGAAAATTAGATAAAGATAAGTATAATAATTATTTAAATTTAAAAAAGGAATCTGAGTTTTATGAAATGTCTGATTTCGAAAAAAGAGAAAAAGATAGAAGTTTTGGAAAATTTTTAAAAAACGCTAAAAAAGAATTTAAAAAATATAAAGAAATAGATTAAAATAAAATTAAAAAATCGCCTTTAGGCGGTTTTTTATTTGTGATATAATAAAATTAATAAAATAAATTAATAAAAAAATGACCCAATTAAAACAAATTTATAAATGTTTAATTTGCGGAAATATTGTGGAGGTTTTACATATTGGAGCAGGCGAGCTTGTGTGTTGCGGTCAGCCAATGGAGTTGATGGTTTCTAAAAATAAAGAAGAGGGAATAGAAAAGCATTTGCCCGTGATTGAAGACCTTCCCCCCAATATGTGCCAAGTTAAAGATGGTTGTAAAATAAAAATTGGATCACAGGAGCATCCAATGACAGAAGATCATTATATTGAATGGATTGAAATTATTACTGCAGATGGAAAATCAGGCAAAAAGTTTTTGAAACCAGGAGATAAACCAGAATCTAATTTTTATACTCGGATGAATATAATCGGGGCTCGGGCTTATTGCAATATTCATGGTCTTTGGGAGTTTAAAAAAGATAAGATTAATTAGAAAAAATTTAAAAAGAATAATTATGGAAATTCGTTTTGCAAAAGCCAAAGACGAAAAAAATGTTTTAAGGCTGTTAGATGAATTAGGAGAAGAATTGAATGATAAAATCGGATATTCAGATTACAATACTGAAGCCCAAAAAAAGGGAGGGCCAATTTTTCGAGAAATTATTAATCGTAAAGATACATATATTTTTATTGCCATAGAAAATGAAGAGATTATCGGACTGGCTACTTTTTATATATTGCCGAATATCAGGCATGGAATGCATCGAGGGCATGTAGAAGATTTTATTGTTAATAAAAATAAAAGAGGTCAAGGTATTGGCACTAAGCTGTTTGATGCGATTAAAGATTTTTGCAAAGAAAACGATATTAAAGTTATCAAGCTTGATACTAATAATAATTTGGAAGCGCACAGTTTTTATATTAAAAATGGGGGAGAGCAAACAGAAGTAATGTATCGTTTTAATATTGAATAATTTTGAACATTTAATTATTGCCTTGATAGTGATATTTTTACCTACTATATGGGCAATTGAATTACTTTAAATAAAAAAATTATGCCAAATAAAATTGTTAGCATTTTAATTATCGGAATTGCCCTAGCCGGCATTATTTTAGCTGGTTGCTCTATTTATTCTTCAATTAAAAAACAAGATAATTTTGAGATTGAAGATTTGAGCCAGAAAATTAATTCAAATATATATAAAAATGAAGAATATGGGTTTGAATTAAATTTGCTTGATTCTTGGAAGGGCTATTCAATTGTTGCTGATTTTTGGACAGGCCAATTATTAGATGGGTCTCAAAAACAGATTCAAGGCCCCAAGATTATTATTGAAAATCCTAAAAACACAGATGATCAATGCTGGCAGAATTTACCGATTTTAATTTTTACCAAACCAGAATGGGTTTTGATTGAACAAGAGAATTTAAGCGTAAGTGCGGCTCCAATTGGGCCCCAGAAAATAGGCGAAAACCAGAATTATGTTTTTGCTTTGCCTCCGCGCTGGATTGGTTTTACTGATTGTTTGGGACAAGACGAAGCCCAAGAAATTATAAAAACTTTTAAAATTAGCGAATCTAAAAATAATTCAATCGCTTTAGAGTGTTTTGAAAGCGATAAATATTTTTTTGTTTCTAATGGCCAGAATATTTTAATTAAAACTAAACAAAACCAAGATCAAAAAATAGCTTGTGAATATATTGTTCAAGAAAACGATTTTGAAATTGATGGTTTGGCGAAATTCTTTTTAGCTTTTGAAAACAACTTTTTGATTTTAGATGTTGGCACCAGCCCATCTTATCGTCGATTATTTGTTTATGATTTGATTGAAAAACAAAAAATATATGAAGATTATTATTCTAAGCCGATAATAATTAAAAATAATACTATTTCTTATTGGGCTTTAAGCGAAGAAAAGGCAACTAAAGAAAATTGTCTTTATTTTGAAAAAAATTTAGCCAATGGGCTTGGCACGGTAATAGAATCATATCAAATGCTTAACCTTGATAGTCTAGAAAAAAAAGACTTAAATCAAAAACGCTGCCAAGTAACCCAATAAAGCAAATAATTGAATACTCGGGGGATTAATTGTAATCAATCAAGGGCGGAAGCGCTCCGCCAGTTGGCGGAGGCGCTGAGCCGGGACCTGAGTGCGGTTTCACCAGAAACCGACACGAAGGAACCTCCTAAACATTCTTATTTTTTTGGGAACAAAAATATTGACAATTATTATTATGAATATATAATCATAATAAGGAACAAATATATTTTTTGTTTTTATAATTAAATAAAAAATAATTTAAAAAATAATATGAAAATAACCTCTAGACTAACTATCTTAATTACAATTTTGATTTTTTTACTTATCGGGCTAATAGGTGTTAGTTATTTTAAAGTTGGTTTTCAAAAATCAACCCCAATTAGTGAAGTAGCAGAACAAAAGGTTAAAGGCATAATGCTTTTAATTGAATATAAAGATACGGTTGGGTTGGCTAATTTTGTAAATGAAATGGAAAAAAGAAATATTCACGGCCTTCTAATGGTGACTCCGGAATTTGTTCAAAATAATTGCGAAGCTATTAAAGAAATAACAAAACATAATGTGGAACTAGTTGCTTCTAATATTGGTGCCCCATTTTGGGACATTTCTTATGAAGAGCAAAAACAAAGAATTATTGAAATGAAAAGTGGAATCGAAGCTTGTACTGGGATTCCGATTAGGATAATTTCTTCAACCTATATGGCTTCTGATGCGACAACCATTAAAGTTGCTCAGGAATTAGGGATTCCTTATGTGACAGCCAGGGGAACGACCGACACAAAAGCTACTATTTATAAAGTAGAAGATTATTCGGACGTAAAAATATTATCAGTTTCTAATATTCCAAGCGTTCAATATAAATATGGATCACTTTGCGATTATTCTTATTATGAAAGAAATGGTTTGCCCAATGATATGATGGCAGAATTAACAAGAGCGCTTGAACCATTGAGCGCAAAAGAACAAGCCCGATATGGTACTAAACATAAAATAACTCCAACGACACATACTAATATCGGAGGATATTTAAAACCTTGGATGGACATGTGGACTGATTTTTGGGATACAAATTATGAAAAAATTCAATGGGTTGGTTTAGATGAATTTATGGCCGACGAAGACTGGACATTGCCCTTGTGGCAGATTCCGGTAAACAAAAACAATCCTTATACTCCAGAGAAAATAAGGCCAGCAGTTTCTTATGGCGACATAGAAAAAGCTTACAATCCTTGTTTAGTAGAAAATATTGGTAAAGACGTAAGTGAAATAATTGAATCACCGATCAAGGAAGAAAAATATGATATTGGAAATAAAATTATGATTTTTCATAACGGTAATGGGCCAATGTGCTTGGAAATGCTTGAATTTATCAAAACAATTGATTATCCTATAGAGCAATATCTTGATCATGAATCTGGTTTTCAAGAAAAATTACAAAGCGTAAAATCACATTTTAATAGTAGCGAGGGGATTCATCCATTATTTGGATACTATCCGATAATTTTTATCAAAGATAGAGTTTTTTCTGGATTTAATGAATCTATTCAAAAAGAAATTTTAAAAGAAATAGCAAAATAGAAAGATTTGTTATTAATAATTGTTGATAATCTGCTTGACAAAAGATTGTTATGAATATATACTCATAATAGATAAAGATGCTCGTCACATCTTTATATAAGAATCAATAATTAAAAAACATATGCCAAATTTAGATAAAACAGGTCCGACAGGAATGGGTCCAGGCACAGGAAGAGGAATGGGTCCTTGCTGTGGAAGAATTGGCCGAGGCTATGGTTGGGGAATGGGAATGAGAAGATTTTTTACCAAGAAAGAAGAATCTGAGTTGTTGAAGGAAGAGGCTGTTGCCTTAACAGAGGAATTAGAAGCTATTAAAGAAAGAATTAGCGAGATCGAAAATCGGAAATAATTTGATATCCCGCTTTTTAAAAAAGCGGGGTATTTTATTAAGATAAAAAACTATAAATGAAAATATTAAAAATTGGCGCCACTTGGTGTACAGGATGTAAAATTATGGGGCCAAGATGGAAAGAAATAGAAGCCGAAAATCCGGGACTTGAAACAGAGTATTATGATTTTGACAAAAGTAAGGAAATAGTAGATAAATATAATATCACAGCTATGCCTTCGTTTATTTTTTTATCAAATGAGGGTAATGAAATATTGCGTTTAAGTGGAGAAGTTGAAAAAGAAAAATTACTAGAAGTGATTAATAAATATAAAGATAATTAAAAATGGTCAGACCAGTTAAACCGAGAAAATTAAATTTTAATCCAGGCGTCACTTATTTCAAACCAAGGGCTATTCCGCTTTCTTCTTTAGAAGAAGTGGAACTGAAATTGGACGAACTTGAAGTTTTAAAGCTTTGTGATTATGAAGGCTTTGAACAGAAGGAAGCGGCAAAAAAAATAAATATATCTCAAAGCACGCTTCAAAGAATATTAAGTTCAGCTCGGAAAAAAATAGCCGAAGCAATTATTAAAGGCAAGGCTATTAAAATAAATAAATAGCAAAATAAATAACGATTTATTTTTTTAAATACGAAAAAATATATTTATTAATGTTTTTTGTTTTAAGTAATAATGTTGATGCAACTCAAGCTAACAAGCCAATGGTTTAAAATCAGCAGCAAATTCAATAGTCTACTTAAATTTTTTAATAATTAATAAAAAATTAAACAATTAAGTAATTAAGCAAAAAAGATATTTAATAGAATGTTTGGGGGATTGATTGAATGTTTGGGAGTTAAACTCCCAAACATTTTTATTTTAATTCTTTATCAAAATTCTTTTTGTTTTTTATTTTTCTTGGTATAATGTCTTTAAGAAAAAAACAATCTTAAACAAATGAAATCCAAGCGTCTTGTTGCTTTTACTCTAATCGAGCTCTTAGTCGTTATTGCTATTGTTGGTATTCTTTCAGGCTTTGTCTTGGTTTCTTTGAATTCAGCCACTGATTCTGCCAAAGACGTGAAAACAAAGAATGACTTGGCAGCTATCTCTCGAGCAATTCTCACTTATCATGCCCTGAACAATGCTTATCCAATTGAAGAAACTTCTTGCAGTATTGGCGACGGAACTTGCTTAAACGAGCTTGTTCCTAACCATATCCAATCCTTTCCTCTTGATTTCAACAACACCCGATATCAGTATTCTTCAGACGGAACCAGCTATACGCTCACTGGAAACCTAACCAATGAACGAGTCTTGACTTATAGCTCTGAAACCGGATTCAGCGAATCAGACGCTGAACAAGGCTTACCTGGATATGCCAAAAGACAGCCCATTACCATCAATTCCGCTTCTGCTTTAACAGACTATCAAGTCAAACTAACCATTGCTTATGATACTGACATGCAACCTGATTTTGACGATCTCCGCTTCACTTCATCAGACGGAACTACCGAACTAAGCTATTGGCTAGAATCAAAAACAGATTCCACCACTGCCACGATCTGGGTTAAAATCCCAAGCCTTGCTTCTGGAGACAACACCATTTACATGTATTATGCCAATGCTTCTGCTACTACTGCTTCTAATGGGGACAATACCTTTGAGTTCTTTGATCATTTTGATACTCTTCCCAGCACAACCAAATGGGATATTGTAGGGACACCTGCTCAGGGGAGTTCAGTGGTGAGTATTGGGGGAACTACTGGAAGCGGGTATAAGCGTATTCAATCAAAGGCTACTTTTGGAACAAATACTGCAATTCGTGTTTTGGGAATTGTTTCTGATAATATATCTTTAAGCGACGCAGAAGGGTTTGGATATGATACGGGAAGCCTTAACACAATAGCAATGTTTTTGTGTGGATATCCTACAGCTAATACGCTCAATGCCTATACATATAGCGCATCTAATTATGAAGGGGTAAACTTAGGGACGAGCGATAGCAATAAATGGTTTGTGTGGGATATTATGAGAAACAGCACAACCAATGTTATTTTTAAAAAAGATGGAAATATTGTTGCCACAAACTCTATACATATTCCATTACTTAATTCGGAGGTAGAAATTGTGTCTTATAGGGACGATAGATGGGCAAGTGCGGATTGGATTCTTGTTCGAAAATATATTTTTGTTGAGCCGGTTCCGTCTTTTGGTGCCGAACAAAGCAATTAAAATTAAAAAGCGCTATCAGCGCTTTTTAATTTGAATAAATAATTATTAATTAAGTTTTTTGGGTTTGATGAATTTTATATATCCCAAAATAAAGGCGATAATAATTCCGATTGTTACTATTAAAAATCTGAATTGAGAATTTTCAGTCATTACTCCTCGAATTACGCTATACATAATAGTAAGCACCCCGCCCAAAAGGATTCCATCGGCCATTATTTCTATTTTATTTAAAAGAGTAAGACTAATTATTAAAATAATAATAGAAGCTAATAATGATATAATGGAAACGTTTTGACTGTAAAATTTTGATTCTTGTTCGTATTTTCTTTGGTTTTGTTCAAAATCTATTCTTATTTTTTCTTGTTCTGCTGTTTCGTCAGCTGGTCCTATTTTTTGTAGTTCGATTGGATATTCAGGATATTGAGGAGATGGATAAAAAGCATCAATTCCTAATCCAACGAACAATACAACCAACAGAGCTAAAAAAATTGTGTAAATTGATTTTATGATCATATATTGTTTTTTATTTATTAAAGCAATTATATTTTAACACAAAAAAGATCATTATAAAATCTTTTTATTTATAAAAAAAATTGTTATAATAATTTTGATATTATTAATTTGAAAGCATGATTATCATATTTTATTTTTTGGTGCTTTTGGCCGCTTTTTATTTTTTAGCAATTGTTTGCGATCGTTATTTCGTGCCTTCATTAGACAAGATAGCAGAAAGGATAAAAATGAATTCTGATATGGCGGGAGCGACGTTGATGGCTGCTGGAACCAGCGCCCCAGAGCTTTTTATTTCTTTTATTGCGCTTTTTCGGCCTGGCAATGAAGCAATTGGGGCTGGAACTATTGTTGGTTCGGCAATATTTAATATTTTAGTTATTATTGGGGCTTCGGCCTTGGTGCGAAAAGCTTTTATTGCTTGGCAACCAGTAATAAGAGATGTTATTTTTTATTCTTTGAGCATAATTTTATTGATTTATTCATTTTGGGATGGAAAGATAACTTTTTGGGAAGCTTTTATATTTTTATTGCTTTACGCGCTTTATGTTTTAGCGGTAGTAAAATGGAGAAAGATAATGCCCTACAAAGAAGAAAAAAAAGATCCAATTGATGTTTTAATAGAAGGTATAGAAAAAGAGAAAAAAAAGAAAACCTGGCTTTCGTTTTTATCATTTTTTGAAAAAGGGATGGATTATTTTTTCCCAAATCCAAAAAAATATTGGTTGGTTTTTTTTGATTCGATTGTTGTTATTGCGGGATTAAGCTGGATTTTGGTAGAGGCCGCAGTTCAAATAGCAAATATCCTTCATATCCCAGCTGTAATTATTGGATTGACAGTTCTTGCTGCCGGCACCAGCATTCCAGATTTAATGTCGTCTATTATTGTAGCTCGGCAAGGAAGAGGAGGAATGGCCATATCCAATGCTATTGGTTCTAATATTTTTGATATTTTGATTGGTTTGGGCTTGCCCTGGATTTTTATTGCGATTCAAGGACCAACGATTTCAGTGGCTACTGAAAATCTTAATAGTTCTATTCTTTTGCTTTTTGCTACCGTAATTTCTGTTTTGTTTTTTTTAATTATTAAAAAATGGCAAATTGGCCGTTTTGCCGGAGTTGGGCTTATTTTTCTTTACCTTGCTTATTTAGTTTGGAGTATTTTTGAAGCCTATAATTAAAACAGGTTTTTTAATTGACAAAACAAGGCAAGAAAATATATACTTGGCCCAAGCTCTTTGAAAAAGAGACAGGAGTAAAAATGACGATTCATGAAAGATATCGGTTTCTTTATGTTGACGACGAAGAAGGACTCTTAAGTCTTAGCCGGATATTTATTGAAAAAGATCCAGAATTTACGGTTTTAACAGCTTCTTCTGTTGAACAGGCTTTTGAAATTTTATCCAAAGAAAGAATAGATGTAATTATTTCTGATAATGATATGCCTGGTACAAACGGAATAGAGTTTTTGAAAAAAATAAGGGGTCATTCTGATTTCAAAGAAATGCCGTTTGTCCTTTTTACCAGCCGAAGCCGGACAGAAATAGTTATTGAAGCTTTGAATAATAAAGCAGATTTTTATTTGCAAAAAGGAAGCGACCCAAAGCCTCAATATGCGGAATTGATGTCTGTCGCTGTTTCAGCCTATAAGAAAAAAAGATTTGAAAAAATGATTTTAAAAATAAACGATTTTCTTATCGGGGTTGTTGACAAAAAAGAATTAAAAGAAACTTTAAAGATTCTTTTAAATAGCATGGTTGATATTTTTCATGTTGATGCCGGCCATATTTCTTTAATCGAAGATAATAACTTACATCATTTTGTTTCTGTGGGCAAGATAAGCGAATCCTTAAAAGACGTAAGGCTTCCATTAAGCCATGGTTTGGGGGGATTGGTGGTTCAAGGGGGCAAGCCCTATGCCATCAATGAATATTGTGTCGATAACACAATTCAACATCCTTCAAATGATGTTCCGGCTAAAGATGGGATTATTTCTTGTGCGGCCGCGCCTATAAAATTTGGCGGAAAAACTTGCGGCGTGCTTTATGTGCACAGATTTTTTGCCAAAAGATTTACTCCAAAAGATTTAAGAACCTTGTCTTTATATGCCAATCTGGCGGCCATTGCTTTTAAAACTGCTCAAGAAGATCGGGAAGATCAAGAATAATAACTGTTTTTTAAAAAAAACAGTTTTTTGTTGACTTTTTTAGGGTATATGTTAATTTGGCAATATAGCTCTTTAACTTATTATTTGGAGGGAAAAGGAATGGCCTCAAGGATAACTACTTTAAAATGGAAATTTGAGCAATCTTTGAAACAAGAAGTTTTGCCAAGAAAAGCAGTTGAACAAGCTGACAATTTTTTAAAGCAATGGATCAAAGTTTTTCCCAAAGAAAAAACTTGGGTTCAGAAAAACTACAAGATTCCTTCGTTTATTGTTCGTTTTGATTGTATTTTTCAAAACGATCTTCTTTTGGTTTACGAAATCGAAGAAAGGCCGGCTGGGATTGGAATCGCTTCCTGTCTTAATCGGGATTTTGAATCAAAACTTTATTTTTTGAAGAAAAAATGGCCAGAATTTAAATCCGTAGTTTCTTCAAAGCGAAAGGAAAGCGATGATTTTTTATGGATTCCTTTGATTGAAATCGAAGAAGCAAAAAAAGAAAATTGTTTGCTTTTAATTCGAGCCGAACCAGAAGAAAATAATTTTCATATTTTTCAAAATCGATCAATATCTTCTTTAACAAATAAAGGAGATAAAAGTTATGGCGAAAAGATGAATTTTTGGAGAATGATTGATTGTCATGACTTCGATAATCTGCCCTGGGAACAAGGTTTTTGTTTAAAACCAAAAAAGGGCTCGAAATGTCGAGGCGTTCACGTTTGGAACCCGAAACTTAAAAACAAAAGAGTAGGAGTTTCCACAAAAAGCCAAATCAAAAAAGCGCTTAATTATTACCAGGAGATGTATGTCCAAAAATATATTTCTCCTTTAATCGAGCCTTGGCATGGTCGAAATTTATACAAAACATATAGAATTTATTTCGGATACAATCCGATTATTAAAAAATTCGAATGTTTAGAAGGAATTTGGCTTGCCCGACCGAACCTTAGAATTCATGGAGCCAGCGATGCAGTTATCGGTCCCATTAAAATAAAAGAAGATTAAGCTTCTTTTTTTAATTTATTTAGAATATAATAGAATATATGAACAAACAACTCGTTTCTTTAACGAAAAATTTAATAAAATTTAAGACATTTCAGGGGAATTACGAAGAAAAAAGAAAAATCATTGATTTTATAAAAAAAGAATTCAATGGATATAAAGTTTATATTAAAGAACTAAAATCAAAAATATCTCCTTCAATTGTTGTAACTTTAAGAAGAGAAAAAACTCCAGCGATTTTACTTAATGGGCATTTAGATGTGGTGGCGGCAGAAAAAGATCAATTTATTCCCAAAATAATTGGAAATAAGCTTTATGGCCGGGGAGCTGGAGATATGAAAGCTGGGTGCGCCGTGATGATTGAGATAATGAAATATTTTTCTAAACAAAAAGAAAAACCATCTCTTGGTTTGATGCTGACAAATGACGAGGAAATCGGAGGAGAATATGGCGTGAAAGTTTTAGCAAAACAATTTAAGCCAGAATTTGTAATAATCCCAGACGGAGGAAAAAATTTAAAAGATATTGTTTTAAGTCAAAAAGGATTGCTTCATTTTAAAATTTGGACCAAGGGAAAATCTTGCCATGGCTCCAGGCCTTTTTTAGGAGAAAATGCCATTGAAAAGATAATCGAAATTTATCGCAAAATAGAATTATTGATCCCGGAATCAAAAAAAGAAGATTGGGAAAATACCGTTAATTTAGGAAAAATAAGCGGAGGAGAGGTGGTTAATAAAGTTCCCCATTATGCTGAAGCCCATTTTGATGTTCGTTTTATAAACAATCTTGAAAGGGAAAAAATAATGAAAGGGCTAAAGTCAATCACTAAAAATTTTAAAATGCTTGCTTATGGCAATGCTTGTAATCAAAAACCTGTTCAGTTTATTGAAACTTATCGAAAAATAGCGGAAAAAGAATTAAAGTCAAAGATAGAATATTCAAAAGTAGAAGGCGCTTCTGATGCCAGATTTTTTGTTGAAAAAGGAATTCCTGTTTTGATAACTAAAATAAATTGTGCCAATATTCATGCCGAAAATGAATGGGTTGATTTGAAACAAATGCAGTCTTTTTATAATATTCTTTTAAAATTTATTCCTAAATTTTCGGAAGTTCAAATAAAGAAAAGCAAAAAATAAATTATTTATTTTCCAAAGATTTTAAAATTAAAGGAACAAGATCTTTTTTTCGAGACATCATTTTTTCTAGATAAACGGAATTATCAATTATTTCTTTATCAAAGGTTTTTTCCAAACAGTTTGCATTTGAGCTCATCAAAAGCTTTGATCCCTCGTTGATAATATCGGTAAGCATTAAAATTATAAAATTCAAACCTTCTTTTTCAGCAATTTCATTGATTTTATTTAAAAGATCGATTTCTATTTTTTCTGCTTCGGAAAGATCAACGGTTTCAATTTGTCCGATTCCGAATTTTTTGTCATTAGTTTCAAAAATTTTAAAATCAGAATAAATTATTTGTTCAGGAGTTAATCCAGCTAAGCTGGATTTTTTCTTTTTCATTTTAATTCCGAACCTTTGCAAATCTTCTATTTCAGCAATTTTATTTAATTTATCAGCCATTTCGATATCGGTAGCCGTAGTTGTATTTGATTTGAAAACAACAGTATCTGATAAAATCGCGGAAATAAGAATTCCTGCCAAAGGCTTGGTTATTTTAAAATTTTGATCATTAAAAATTTTTTGAGCAATAATCGTGGCAGTAGAGCCAAAAGGCTTTGTTTCAAAATTTATTGGTTCGTTTACAGAAAATCCTATTTTATGATGATCAATTACTTCGATTATTTTGGCTTCTTCAATTCCTTCCGGGCTCTGGATTTTTTCATTGTGATCAACCAAAATAACTTGTTTTTCTTTTAATGAATCAAGATTGATTGGATTTTCAAATCCAAAATAATCAAGGATATATTTTGTTTCTGGATTTAAATCTCCAAATCTAGCTGGAATAGCTTCAAATCCTTTTGTTTTTAAATATTCAGCATAAGCAATGGCCGAACAAATCGTGTCTGTATCCGGGGACTTATGCCCAATAACATAAATAGTTTTTTCCATATTTTTTAATTATTAATTTTTTTTATCTTATAATAGAAAAACAAGATTGTAAATAAAATATTTGAATAGGCTTTTGGTTTTTTTAAAAGATTGATATAATTATGGCGGATTAAAGTATTGAACTTATCAAAATTAATGAAAAATTTTTTACCATACCAAGAACAATTAAACAGAATCAAACGCTTAGAGCAAGATATTAGGCGTTTTTCAGTAGCCACAGAAGATAATTTTGAAAGCGCTATCGATGCTTTTACTTCGTTTTTTATCCAATGCTATCACTTAAAAGATTGGCTAATTGAAAGCCGTTATAATCGAAGAGATGTAAATCTTTTTATTGATAATAGCGTTCCTTTATCCCTTTGCCGGGATATTGCCAATAAGCAAAAACACAAAAAGATAGACCAATATGAACCGAAAAATCATTTAAGTGAAAAAAGGGGGGTTTCGGGTTCGATTATTAAATATTTCGATCCTTTTCGAAAAGAAAATCGTTTTGGGATAGATGTTCAAGAATTTGGAACACTAATCGATGTTATTGATTTAGCAGAGAAATGCTTAGGGGAGTGGGAAAAATTTTTATATATTTATTCTATTTGATGTTTTTAAAAATTATCGCTAAGATCCATATTTTTTGTTAAAATAAAGATATGAAAAAAATAATAATAATTTTAATTATTTTATTTGTAATTATTGGAAGCTGGTTTTATTTTGAATTAGTTGTTAATCGGGCTAAAACAATCGAGCCGGTTTTTTGTACTATGGATGCCAAGATTTGTTCTGATGGTTCGGCAGTAGGGAGAATTCCGCCAAAATGCGAATTTTCCCTTTGTCCGAAAGAAGATTTATTAATTATTGATTCTTTGTTGGCCAATCAAGTTATTAAAAGCCCGTTAACAATTACTGGATCGGCGCGAGGTAGTTGGTATTTTGAAGCAACTTTTCCAGTTTTGATTTTAGATGAACAAGGAAATGTTTTAGCTGAGCACTACGCCCAAGCTAAAAGTGATTGGATGACCAATGATTTTGTGCCCTTTGAAGCAGTTTTAAACTTTAAAACACCAACAACAGAAAAAGGAATAATTGTTTTAAAAAAATCAAATCCATCTGGATTAATAGAAAATGATGACGAATTAATAATTCCGGTTTTATTTTCCGAGGAAACAAGAGAGATAAATCTTTATTATTATAATTCTGATCTTGATAAAGATGAATCGGGAAATATTAAATGTAGCCGAGACGGATTGGTGGCGATAAAAAGAAAAATACCAAAAACTTTAACTCCGATTCAAGACTCCATTAATCTTTTGATTTCTGGAAAAATAACAGAACAGGAAAAAAGTCAGGGAATTAGCACAGAATATCCTTTAGCAGGTTTTTCTTTAAAGGGAGCTTCTTTAAAAAATAAAATTTTAACTTTGGAGTTTGACGATCCAAATGCAAAAACAAGCGGAGGATCTTGTCGATCAGGAATTCTTTGGTTTCAAATAGAAGCAACAGCCAAGCAGTTTCCAGAAGTTGAACAAGTTCGTTTTTTACCCGAAGATATTTTTCAACCTTAAAAAATTAAATTGAATTTTAAAAATAAAATCATTTAATGAATAAACCAATCGACTTTGATTCCAAAAAAAAGGCATCGATATGGGTATATGTTATTATTCCAGGAATAGCGATTTTATTAATGGTTGTTTTTTTAAATATTATTTTTTATCGTTTAGAAAGAAAATCTTTTGAAAATGCTTTTAAAAACGAAGCTAAAGTGATGACAACTTTGATTTCAAGAAGATTGCAAAATTCTTTTTCTGCAAATGAAGATACGAAAGCATTTTTTTTGAGTAGTGAAAAAATTGCGGAAAATGAATTTAACAGATTTGTCCAGACGGCTGTTGAAGTTCGAAAACCATTGGGAATTTTTTTGACCATGGAATGGATTGATGAAAACAATATTCTTCGTTATGTTTATCCTAGCGATAGCGATAATTCTAAAATAGTAGTTTATGATTATAATAAATATTTAAATCGTTTAAGTCCTATTCTAAAAGCAAAAGAAACAAAACTACCGGTGGTAACCGAGCCAATTGTGCTTGGGCGTGGATATCCAGCAATTTTGTTATATTCTCCAATTTATAATCAAGAAGAATATCAAGGCGTTGTTGCCAGCGTAATCAGGCTTTCCGATCTTTTTAAGCCCCTAAGCGGTATGAATCAAATGGCTGGATATTTGAAAACAGATAACCTTTTTGTTCCTTTTAATGAAGAAGTAATTTATAACTCAAACGGGGAGAGAATTATTAATCTTCAAGAAGAAAAAATCAAAGATTTAAAATTAAATAAATATTTATTTTTGCCTTCCGAAACAGAATCAAGAGAAGCAATAATTTTTGCAGATAAAAAATGGGAAATTGTTATTTATCCAAATTATTTTTCTAAGCTTAACGAAAGAGCATTGTTTTATAATTTAATATCAATAGCGGTTGCGGGATTAATGATGCTTTTTTGGGCAGTTATTTATATCAGGCAAAAGCAGCTTTTAAAAGAAAAATCTTTAGTGGAAGCTTTATTTTTAGGAGTGGGAGAAGGTTTGGTTGCTTGCGATAAAAACGAAACTATAATCTATAGCAATGATTTGGCTTCTGATTTGATAGGATATTCAAAAAAAGAACTATTTGGTAAAAAATATATTGATTATTTTAAAATGGTTGATTCTAAGGGAAAGTTGATTGCTCGAGAAAAAAGGCTTTTTATAAAAGCGATTTTAAATAAAAAAATTATTCCTATTTCTTTAATAGATAATAATTTTTTATTAAAAAAAGACGGAACAAAATTTTCTTTTGTCGGCACAATTTCACCAATCATTGTTGATGAAAAAGTTGATGGCATAATTGTTATTTTCCGAAATGCCAACAAAGAAAAAGAAATAGACAGAATGAAAACAGAATTTTTGTCTTTAGCTACGCACCAGCTTTTAACCCCAGTTTCCTCTATTAAATGGATGGCCGAACTTTTATTGGAAGACAAAGAACTAAAAGAAAAACAAAAAAGTCATGTTTCTGATATTTATGTTTCGGTAGAAAGAATGAGAAGTTTGATAAAATCTTTATTAAATATTTCTCGAATTGAATCAGGGCGGATTATGGTTGAACCAAAGCCAACGGATTTAAAAGATTTAGTTTTCGAACTAATTAATGAATTGAAAAATAAAATCGAAGAGAAAAAACATATAGTAAAATTAAAAATAGATCCTCGATTAAAAAAAGTAAATATCGATCCACGCTTAATTAGAGAGGTTTATAAAAATTATTTAACCAATGCCATTAAATATACTCAAGAAAAAGGAAGAATTTTGATAGAAATAAAAATTAATAAAAATAAAATTATTTCCAAAGTTATTGATAATGGATACGGTATTCCTAAAACAGAACAAGCAAAAATTTTTCAAAAATTTTATCGAGCAACAAATATAATTAATATTGAAAATGATGGAAATGGGCTTGGGCTTTATTTGGTTAAACAAATTGTTGAGGTTTCGGGAGGAAAAACAGGGTTTGAAAGCGAAGCTAATAAGGGATCTGTCTTTTGGTTTACTTTGCCACTAAAGGGGAGTAAGATAAAAAATGGCGAGATAAGCGTTAATTAATTTTTATGAAAAAACAACGAAAAGGATTTACGCTTTTGGAGGTGCTGTTGGTTGTGGCAGCAATTGCTATTTTGGCGGGAATTGTTATTTTGGCTATCAACCCGACTAAACAATTAATAGAAGTAAGAAATTCTCAAAGAATATCGGATTTAAATAATCTTGATAAAGCAATCACCTCTTATCAGATAGATAATAAGGGTTTGTTGCCAGTTGATTTTCCAACATCTTTGACTGAGGTTTGCAATACTGGCAGTAAAATTCCAAGCGAAGTTTTGCCCGGGGAATGTGATGGTTATTATGATCTTTCTTTTTTAGTCCCTGTTTATTTACCAGCTATTCCTCAGGACCCTGGTTTATCAGCTTTTTATTTTTTAGAACAGGTATATGCAGCTGGAGGAGCGGGCTATCAAATAATGCTTAATAAAACCAGAATTGCGCTTGTATCAACAAACGAAAAAGGAGGGTATATTTTTTTAAATATTACTGAGCAAGAATTTGCAGAACAAAATCAAGAAGAAGAAGAATTTTTATGCGGAGAAAATTTAGAATATCAAGGAGAAATTTATCCAACCGTGGAAATTGGTGATCAGTGTTGGCTTGGAAAAAATTTAAACGTTTCTAACTATAAAAATGGAGATTCTATTATTTATGCTGAAAATAATTGGTATGAATGGAATAATCTTGTTGGAAAATGGTGTTATTTGAATAATAATAGTAGTAATGAAATTTTTGGAAAACTTTATAATTGGTATGCCATAACCGATTCACGAGGAATCTGCCCAGAAGATTGGCATATTCCTTCTGATGCTGAATGGACTATTTTAGAAAATTTTTTAGGAACAGATACTGGATTGAAAATAAAATCAAGCAATTCAGATACGCCACCCTGGGACGGAGATAATAGTTCGGGATTTTCAGCTCTTCCGGGCGGAATCAGATGGTCCGGAGGAACATTTTCTAGCTGGGGCGTTGCTTATCTTTGGTCTTCTGAATTAATCGAAGACCCTGTTTTTACGAGGCAACTTTCTTCTTGGGATAATACTCTAATTAATCAAACTAATGGCCGATCCGAAGGTCTTTCTGTTCGCTGTTTGAAAGATTAATTTTTAAATTATTGACACGATCCATTTATTCAAGTACCTTTTATTAAAGAAGCGTAGTCGGGTTTCTGAATAAAAATAATTATAAATAAAAATGATTGGAACAATTAAAACATTAATTGAAAAAGGATTTGGATTTATTTCTTGCGAAGGAGAAGAAAAAGATATTTTTTTCCACGCTCATGATTTAAAAAACATTACCTTTAATGAATTAAAGGTTGGCGATAAGCTTAATTTTGAAATTGTAGATGGAGAAAAAGGTCCAAGCGCCAAAGAAATAGAAAAAATTTAATCAATTTGCCGGCTATTTTAGTCGGTTTTTTGTTTGTTGAAAAATAAGAGTAGTGTTATAATATTTATTATAAATATAATAATTAAATATATGGCTAAGGGAAATAATTCTCGAAGAAAAGAAACAAAAAAGCCCAAAAAGGCAAAAAAATAATTTTTTGAAAAAAATAACAAAAGAAAATATTCTTTATGTTATTTTTTTATCTTTATGGAAATAAAATCAGCTAAATTTATCAAGGGCGTAATTGGAACAGACGAAATTTTTAAAAATAAAATTCCTCAAATTGCTTTTATCGGCCGATCCAATGCTGGCAAATCTAGTGTAATCAATGCTTTGGCAAATAGAAAAGATTTGGCTAAAACAAGCATTGTTCCCGGGTTTACTCAGCAAATCAATTTATTTTTAATAAACGATTTTTTTTATTTGGTTGATTTGCCTGGATATGGATATGCCAAAGTTCCATTAAAGAAAAAAGAAAAAATTCAATCTTTGATCAATTGGTATTTTTTTAATTCTGATTGTGAACAGCAAAAAGTGTTTTTAATAATCGATGCTGAAGTAGGACTGACTAGAAGCGATTTAGAAATGATTTTTAGCCTAGAAGATTATGGAAAAAGTTTAGTTATTGTTGCTAACAAAATAGATAAAATGAAAAAATCTAAATACGAAGAGCAGTTTGAAAAAATTAAAGAATTGGCTGGCGGCCATAAAATAATACCTTTTTCTGCAAAAGAAAAAATAGGAATTAATGAATTATTAGAAGAAATCGAGACAAGTATTTAATGTATAAAATTGACTAAAATTAATTTTTATGTTATTTTAAAAAAGCTGTTTTTTAAAAACAGACAGGAGAAAAAACAATGAAAGGTAAATTACTACTTGTTGTTGCACTTCTTGCCATTTTTCTTCTTTCTGCCGGCTGTACTAATCAGGGCCCAAAAGAAGAAAAAGTGGTTGTTGTTTCTGGTCATCCGGAATGGAAACCGGTAATGTGGAAGCAGGAAGAAAAAATAGTCGGAATCGGGCCCGAAGTTGTTGAAAAAGTTTTTTCAGAGCTTGGGTTTAAAGTTGATTCCCGATATGTTGGGCCTTGGGATATGGTTCAGCTAAAAGCAAAAGAAGGAGAAGTTGATGCTATCGTTGCTTTATATAAAAATAAGGATCGAGAGCAGTATCTTTTCTATTCTGTGCCATATACCGTTGACCCCATTGAGGTTTTTACCAAAAAGGGCAATGAATTTTCTCTTCAGGGGCCAGAAAGCCTGTTTGGCAAAAAAGGTCTTGCCACCATTGGTGACAGTTATGGCCAAGAAATTGATGATTTGATTTTGGATGGAAAGCTCCAAGTCACAAGAGTAGATAGTCCGGAACAAGCTTTTGCTCTTTTAGAAAAAGGGGAAGGAGAATATTTCCTTTATAGCCTTTATTCGGGAAAAAGAGTGATTGCTGAGAACAATCTAACCGACATCTACGAATCAGGGGTTATTTCCCAGCAGAAATTTTATATTGGCATATCAAAAAAATCGCCGATTGCAGAACTTCTTCCTGAAATAAATTCTATCTTGGATAAATACAATCGAGATGGGACAATTCAGGAAATTGTTCAAAAATATTAATTTTTTAAAAAAGCTGAAAAACGCAGCTTTTTAATTTTGTAAATTTTTATTCTCTTTGGTATAATATTTTTAATAATAAATATTTATTAATTTTATGAGCATTGATTTAAAAAACAAAACCAAAGCTTTTACTTTGATTGAATTATTGGTAGCAATCGCTATTGTTGGAATCCTTTCTGGTTTTGTAATTGTGTCTTTAAACAATGCTACTAATGCTGCAAAAGACGCAAAAAGAAAATCAGATATAGGAGCAATTCAAAGAAGCTTGATGGTTTATTCTGTTCAAAACGGAGACACTTATCCAAGCACTGATACCTATCCTTGTAATATCGGATCTACTTGCACTAATCTAGCAACTGATCTCCAGCCTTATTTACCTAAT
The DNA here is from genome assembly GCA_041649435.1 of Minisyncoccota bacterium. Classification (GTDB taxonomy): domain Bacteria; phylum Patescibacteriota; class Minisyncoccia; order Minisyncoccales; family Minisyncoccaceae; genus UBA6220. Next base: position 34,883 of record JBAZNB010000006.1, read on the forward strand.
TTACCAACTGATCCAAACGGCGGATATTATACCTATACCTATGCTGATGGAAGCTTTACTATCGCAGCCACGCTTTCCAATGGCAATACATATTCTTACACTAGTTCTTCAGGATTCTGGAGTTGTGGTGATTCAGTTGTTTATTCAGGTAAGAGCTATGCCACTGTTTTAATTGGTAGCCAGTGCTGGTTTCAAGAAAACTTAAACGTTGGTACCACAATTCTTCCTCCAGCAACCTCGCCAACCAACAATGGAATTATTGAAAAATGGTGTAATGGCGCTGATGGTGATAACCACACAACAAGTGGGGACTGTGCAGTTCACGGTGGGCTTTATTCTTGGGACGAGGCTATGGGTTATGTCACCACTCCTGGAGCTCAAGGTATTTGCCCTGCAGGCTGGCATATTCCCACTCACGATGAATGGACAACTTTAGAACGAGCCGTATGTACATCCGGAACCTGTGCCACTGATTTTCCTTATGACACAACCACAATCGATTGGCGCGGTACTAATGAAGGATCCAAACTTTCTATGTTTACTTTAAATGGCAATAATTCTAGTGGTTTTACTATTTTATTTTCTGGCTATTGGAATATTGCTGGCACCTTTTATGGTCGTTCGGCGTATGCAGATTTGTGGTCTTCATCGCAGAGCGAAAGTTCGGCATGGCTACGTTTATTGTCTTTCAATTTAGCTTCAGTGAACCGACACACGGACTTAAAGTCGTACGGGTGTTCAGTGCGTTGTCTTAAGAATTAAATTTTTTAAACTATTTTTGTAATTTATCTATCAAATTAAATATTTTTTAAAAAACATGTTTAATTAACATGTTTTTTTCTTGCTTGAGAAAATAATTTGTTTTATAATTAATTTATAAAATAATAAAAATATTTATTATTAAAAAATTTTATTTTTAAACATTTTTTCTTTTTCCAATATGAAAAATTTTAATTTTAAAAAATTATTTTTAGCAACAATTTTATTTTTTGGAGCATGTTTTTTAGCAAGCCGGATTTTTTTAATTAATGTTAGCGCTAACGATAATGTAAATTTTAATATTGATAGTGTTGAATATTCATATTTTAGCGATTCAACCAATGATTCTAAAATTTTAATAACTGTAAACGCCACTGCTTTTGGTCAAATTGAAAATATTGAAAAAATAATGGTTTCTGGAATTCGTCCAACAACGTCTATTACTTATTCAAACATTGAAAATATAATTTTGAATCCTGTTGAAGGATCACAAAAAACAAAATGGATTGGAACTTATCATCTTTCAACAGCGCCCTATAGTCGATCTTGGACATTTAGAATAGTTTCTTATTTTTATTATAATGAAAATGAAACCATTCAAAGCGTGCCTTATTCGGTGGGAAATTCGATTGCTAAAACCATACCAGCTAATTACTCTGGTTTGGTTTATGGAGTTTGTGGTTCAGCCAACAATGGATCATTTTTAGAACAACCAACAACGGATTTATGTTCTATTGGAACGGTATTGGATATGCATTTTGACAATTTTGGAAAATGGGTTTGGAAATGCTATGGAAACGGTGGGATGGTAGCTTGTTCTGCTAATCAGGAAACAATAAATATCACTTGCGGTTCGGCCAATAATCAATCATTTTCTGAATTACCAACAACTGATTTGTGCACCCCAGAAACAACGATTGCCTCAACTGTGGTTGCTACTGAAACTGGCTGGAGCTGGATTTGTACAGGATCAACTGGCACAGCGCCAATAAATTGTTCAGCCAAACGAACAGTTTCTTCCGTAACCCCAGCTTGTGGATCAGCGCATAACAGCTCTTTCACTTCTGCCCCAACGACTGATTTATGCAGTTCAGGAACAGCTACCAATCCAATAACAAACACAACCGGCTGGAGCTGGATTTGTACAGGATCAACTGGCACAGC
>JBAZNB010000007.1:0-28670 GCA_041649435.1 Minisyncoccota bacterium
CTCCCCGAGGCTTATCGCAGCTACGCCACGTCCTTCTTCGCTTTTGGTCCCAAGGCATCCACCATATACCCTTAAAAAATTACTTTTGACTAGCAAATAATAACTTTATTCTTCAATATATTTTTTTATATTACTTCTATTTAATTTTCAAATTGCTTTCCAAATAAAAAAGACGCTTTTCAGCGGCTTCATCAAACAGCCAAACCGGCTATTGTTTTAATACCGCTTAAACTTTTTTAATATGTCTTTTTTGTTTATCATTGACAAGTAATAATTTAACCCAGGTAAAAATATTTGTCAATAGGAAAAAAGCTTTATTTTCTAATATTTGACAAAAGTTTAAAAAAATATTTTTTTCTTATTTTTAAAAAATATTTTTAAGGTTCTGACGCCTCGTTTTCCAATCTGGAATTGTTAAAGAAACTAAGGTCCAAAAAGCAGAAGAATGGTTCATTTCTTTTAAATGGCATAGCTCGTGAACAATCACATAATCAACAAGATTTTCAGGCAAATAAATAATCTTATAATTGAAATTAAGGTTTTTATTTTCCGAACAACTCCCCCATCGAGTTCTCTGATTTTTTATTGTAATTGATTGGATTGAAAAATTATAAAAATAATTAAAAAATTTTATTTTCGTTTCAACTAAGGCAATTGCCTTTTCTTTATTTTTTAAATAATCATTTGGGCTATGGCAAACAAGTAAATTATTTTTAAAAATTTCACAATGGTTTAATTTTGAAATTATCCAATCAGCTTTTTTTCTTAAAAAATTATCAATTAAAAATAAAGGGAAATATTTGGGCGCCGTTAAAATAATCTGGGCATCTTGGCGAATTGTTAAACTTAAATTTTTTGCTCGAATATTTTTCCGAAGTTTATAATTTATAATTCTGCCTTTTAGATTGATTTGCTTTTTCATTAATTTTATTATAACAAGCAAAATTAATAAATAAAATATTGCTAATTAAATAATTTTGTGCAATTATCTATTTGCCAAAAAGTTTGGCTTATCTTCTAAAGAGGTTCTTTTAAATGCTAACTCCTGATGTAATAAACAAAAGAGTTCCTTTTGTTTATGGTATTTCCCAAGGGAAAAAACCCTTTTCCTTGGAATTGAAAATGGACAAAAATCTGATTCCGCAAAGCAAGGATTTGTCTTCCGCGATTTTTGTCAAGGAATTGTTAGGAGACCACAAATTTAAAAGCTTTTCTTTGTTGGGCAATGATTATTTCGGCTACGACCAAGCTTTTAAAAAAAATGAAGAAACCGAAAAAACGATTTCTTATTTAATCGAAATTCCGGTTCTTCCAAAAGAATCATCACTGCCCTGCGTTCATTGTTTAGGGACAGGATGGGATAGAACATTTGGGCATGAATGTTTTTGGTGTCATGGCAAAAAAAGAGAAACCCGATATGACTGGAAACCATTTTTTGCCATCAGTGCCAGCTTGCAAATTTTCAGTTTTATTACTGAAACTTCTATTCCCAGAAAAACATGGAACAATTCCCAGCTGCTTACTTTCCAAATTTATTGCGGAAGAAAAATGAATAGTTTTCCAATCTTTGGATCGTATGGCTATGATTTCTGTAATTGGTTAAATTCTTTCCCTGAATATTATTCTTTCGAAAAAATCAGGGAAGCAATGAGCCAAACATATGAGCACATTTTTAAAGAAAAAAAGGATTGGCATTTTTTCGATGCCTATGTTGGAAAAGATGCCTGGCTGATTATTGATTGCCCTGGAGAAGCTAGTGGTCTTTATCCAACAAAATTTGGATGGAATAAAAAAAATAGCCAAGGACAACAATACTCTTGTCACAATATTGATTCTCCGATCCAGCAATTAATACTTTTAGTTGCTCTGGCCGGTTTATCTGATTCAGCCAGAGAATCAATTAATAAAAAATAATCTGCCATTTGGCAGACTTTTTTTATTTTTTTAAGTTTATCGGGGAGGCTGTATTTCTTCTACCTCTACTAAAACATCATGATATTCATCTAAGTTTTCCAAAACCATTCCCGCTCCCCGAGCAACAGCAGTCATTGGATCTTCCATAACATAGCAAGGAATTTTTGTTTCTTTGGTAATTAATTTATCCAAGCCCCTAAGCAAAGCACCCCCACCAGCCAAAACAATTCCCTTTTTCATAATATCAGACAAAAGTTCGGGAGGAGTCATTTCAATAGTATTTTTAATTTCGGTAACAATCTGATTAGTTGATCTTTCCATGGCTTTTTTAACATCATTCTGAGAAATTATTATTTCTTCAGGCAAACCAGTAACTAAATTGCGTCCACGCATTGGTATTTCTTTAAGATCGCTTTTTAATGGTTCGTTTTCAAAATAAACAACTCCGATTCCGATTTTAATCCTCTCGGCAGTTCTTACTCCGATTAATAATTTATATCTTTCCTGAGCATATTGGATAATATCTTGATTCAATCTGTCTCCGGCAATTCTTAAGCTTTTTGAAACAACGATTCCTCCCAAAGAAATAACCGCCACTTCTGTAGTTCCGCCACCGATATCAACAATAAAATTCCCAGCAGCTTCATGAACTGCCATTCTGGCGCCAATAGTAGCAGCCATTGGCTCATCTATCAAAAAAACCTCTCTCGCTCCAGCTGATTTAGTAGCATCGATTACAGCCTTCTTTTCCACTTCTGTTACTCCTGAAGGGATTCCAACTATTACTCGAGGCTTTAATAAAGTAAATTTATCTTCTTTGGCCCGCTCAATCAAATAGCGGAGCATTTGTTCGGTTACTTCAAAATCTGATATTACTCCAGAAACTAATGGCCGAATAGCCACAATATGGCTTGGAGTTTTGCCAACCATTTTTTCCGCTTCTCGGCCAATCGCCAAAACTTGATTAGTTTTTTTGTTTAGTGCCACAACTGATGGTTCGGATAAAATAATTCCTCTTCCTTTAACATAAACCAAGCAATTAGCAGTTCCTAAATCAATAGCAATGTCTTGGGATAAGTTGGAAAAAATTTTATTCAAAAAATTGTTCGACATATTTAATAAGATCGGTTAGTTTGATTAAACAAGACTCAGAAGACTCTCTTTTTTTAAGTTCTGCGCTTTTTTCCGCCAAGGTTTTTTTGCTGATTATTAAACGAATTGGAATTCCCAATAAATCACTATCATTTAACTTTTCACCAGCGGTTTTTTCATCTCTATTGTCGTATAATACTTCAAAATTTTTATTTTGTAAAATAGCATATATTTCTTCAGCTTTTGCCTTGATTGATTCATCATTGCCGCTAATCTCTAATAAATGAATTTGAAAAGGAGCAATATTTTTCGGCCAAATAATTCCATGATTATCATTTGAAGATTCAACAATCGTGCCCATTAATCGGCTAATTCCAATTCCATAACAGCCCATTAAAACAGGATTTCCTTTTTCATCTTTTAACCCTATGGGCAAAGAATAACGATCATACAGCTTAAAAATATTTCCTACTTCTATAGATTTTTTTTGAATAAAACTTGTTTTTCCGCAATTCTGGCATTCTTCATTTTTTACTTCTTTGTTAATCCCTAATCCGCAGTTATTACAAATATAAATATTGTCTTCTCCAGCCTGGGTTACGGCTTGAAATTCATGAGAATATTCTTTGGTAAATTCTCCGCCCGAAGCAATAGTTAAATAAACTTCTTTTAATCCGCAACGTTCAAAAATTTTAAAATAAGCTTGTTTTGCTTTTTCATAATAATCATTAAGATCTTCTGCTGTTCTGTGGAAAGAATACATGTCTTTCATAATAAATTCTTTCCCTCGCAAAAGTCCGGATTTGGCTCGAGGTTCGTTTCGAAATTTATTTTGAATCTGATAAACCGAACAAGGCAAATCCTTGTAAGACAAAATGTGCTTTATCATTAAGGGTGTGATGATTTCTTCATGAGTCCAACCCAAAACTAAATCTTCGTTTTTTATTTTATAAGATTCGGCAACATCAAATCTTCCGGTTTTCTCCCAATTTTCTTTAGGTGTTAAAGCAGGCATTAAAATTTCCTGGCTACCCAAAGCGTTCATTTCTTCTCGAATAATACTTTTTATTTTTTTAATTACCCGAAGGCCTAAAGGAAGATAAGTATAAACCCCGCTAGCTAATTTATCAATAAAACCAGCTCGCAATAATAATTCGGCATTTAAACTCTTTTCATCTTTAGGAGACTCCCTTAATGTTTTAACAAATAAATTAGCTTGTTTCATAGTTTAAAAATTATATCTTTGAATTGAAAAAAATCTTTGAAGGTAATTACAACGGCCAGAGCAATTAAAATCATCATTCCAAAAAATTCAATTTTCATTTGCAATTCTTTGTTAAATATTTTTTTATTAATTGCTTCTAGCCCTAAAAAAATTGTTTTGGCTCCATCCATGGCTGGAATAGGAATCAAATTACTTACTCCAAGCGCCACAGAAAGCAAAGCAATTAAATTAATTAAAGGCACCAAACCTTGCTGGCTAACCACTTTCGTGATGGCAAAAATTCCAACTGGTCCACTCATTGATTGAGCCAAAGGATCCATTGTTTTTTGATCAATTGATTGACCAATCAAAGACCCAATAGCTGCAACCGAATAATGGACAAAATTATAAGAATGACTGAATCCGCAAAAAACCTTATCCCAAAAAGTTTTATATTCCAAATAAGACATTTCGCCCAAAGCCACGCCAATTGCTCCCCGACTTGATCCTTCTGAAATAGAAGCTATTTCTGCTGTTCTTGTCTCTTTTGTTTCATAATCAATTAAGGATAAAGTGATTTTATTTTTTTCTTGATTGATAAAATTAACAAATTCATCAATGCTGTATATTGATTGGCCATTGGCGGATAAAACAATATCTCCTGATTTTATTCCCGATTTTTCTGCCAAAGAACCTTCAGTTACTTGAATAATAATCGGATGATTTGTTTGGGTGCCAAGAGGAAAATTATAATTTTCCAAAATCATATTCTGCGACATTTTAAATCCAGATCCAATCACCAAAAAATAGAACAAAAAGGCAGCAAAAATTAAATTCATTATTACTCCGCCCAAACAAATCAAAGCTTTGGCCCAATAACTTTTATTTTCATAAGCATAGGGGGCTTTATCTTTTTCTGGGTCATTTTCATCCATTCCATAAATCTTATTATATCCGCCGAAAGGAAGAGCGCCTATAAAATATTCTGTTTCTCCTATTTTTCTTTTCCAAATTTTCGGAGGAAAACCAATACCAAATTCTTCTACTCTTACTTTCGTTAGTTTAGCACCTAAAAAATGCCCGAATTCATGGACAAAAACAACAATACTTAAAACAAGAATAAAAATTAAAATGTCAAAAATTATCATAGATTAAGATTGAACTTCTGATTTTTTTCTTTCAATATATTCGTCTATTTTTTTATTATATTTGTCTACTATTTCCTGAAGCTTGTCTTTGGCTCGAAATTTATCATCTTCTCTAATTAATCCTTCTCTAGTTTTATCTTGAATTTCTGACCAGGCTTCGTCTCTAAATTTTCGAACGGTTTTTTTGGCTGATTCCTCGGTTTGGATAATTACTTTAACCAACTCTTTTCTTAATTCTTCTGACATGGGCGGAATATTAATAATAATATTTCCCCCTTCTGTAATTGGAGAAAAGCCAGAAGCTTCGCGCATAACTGCTTTTTCAATAGCTTCGATATAAGATCTATCCCAAGGCTGAATCATCAACTGTTTAGCCGAAATAATAGAAATCGCGGCTAATTGCTTGATGGGCATCATTTCGCCAAAACAATCAGCTTTTATATCTTCAACTAAAGCCGGGGTGGCTCGACCAGTTCGGACAGAGGCCATTTTCTTTTGAACAAAATCAACTGATTTTTCTAATTCTGGTTCAATATTTTTAATAATATCTTCGTAAAGCATATTTTTATATTATTAATTATTTGATTATTATTTTTAATTTATATTTTAATTTTTTTCTTTTTTCTCTTTGCTTAATAAATTATCAATTCGATGTATATCTCTTGGGAATAAGGCTGCTTCTCTAATATTTTCCGCTCCAACAAGTTTAGCCGTAATTCTTTCCAGTCCAATCGCCAATCCACCATGAGGAGGCATTCCATATTTAAAAGCTTGAAGATAATAAGAAAATTTTTCCGGGTCAAGATTTTTATTTTTAATTGCCAAAATTAATTTATCATAATCATGCACCCTTTGTCCTCCAGTAGTAATCTCAATTCCTCGAAAAAGCAAATCAAAGCTTTTTGTCATTCCCGGATCTTTTTCGTCTTCGTAAGTATACATTGGCCTCTTGCTTACAGGATAATGGGTAATAAAAATAAATTCACTGTTGAGATTATTTTTTGCATATTCACAAAGCCAGCGTTCATGAGCTGGATCAAGATCTGGTTCTTTGGTGCAATCTTCTCCTGTTTCTTTTTTAATCAATTCTTGAGCTTCGCGCAATTTTAAGAAAGGAATCTTCCCTGATATATTTGGAAGAGAAATTTTTAACAAAGCAAGGTCTGAAGCATTTTTTTCTTGTAAGTCTTTTATAATTTGAATCAATAATTTTGTTTCCAGGTCCATTAATTCCGTGTAATCTTCAACAAAACCCATTTCCAAATCCAAACTAGTATATTCATTGATGTGTCTAGTGGTGCTGTGAGGTTCGGCCCGATAAACATTACCAATTGTAAAAACCCGCTCAAAGACTCCCACCATAATTTGTTTATAAAATTGAGGGCTTTGGGCTAAATGAGCCGAATGACCAAAATATTCCAAAGAAAAAGAATTTGCTCCACCTTCAGCATCTTCCCCGATTATTTTCGGAGCTTGAATTTCTAAAAAATTCTCTTGATTCAAAAATTCTCGGAACGATTTTGTAATTTGGGCCTGGATTCTAAAAATTGCTTTGGCTTTATTAGTTCTTAAGGTAAATGGCAAATAATCAAGATAAGTTTCCAAGCTAATTTCTGCTGTTTCTTTTTCAAAAGGAAGCTCTCCGGCTTTGCTTAATATTTCTGCATCTAAAGCTTCTATTTCCAAATCCCCATTTAAAATATTTTCATTTATAGTATTCTCGCTGCGTTTTTTAACCAAGGCTTTGATTTTTAAGTTCCATTCTGGCTTAACTGGTTCTAAAAGATTATAAACATTTTCGTTCTTTTTATTGACTATTGTTTGAACAATTCCGGTACGATCTCGTAAATCAAGAAAAATCAATTTTCCATGATCACGTCTTAAATCAACTGCACCGGCAATAAGCACTTCTTGGCCAATATAATTTTTTAAATCTTTAATTAAAATTCTATTTTGCATAATTATATTTTTATAAATTCAATAAAAAATTTTCCAGGGCCAGTCTTTTATTTATATTCGTGGCACTGATTAAATATTTTAATTTTTCTAAATTCTTTACAATATTTTTTAAATCAGAATCAGATTGTGATGGAAATTTACTTTTTCCGCCAAATATTTTAATAAGCATCTCTCGACGAAAAAATCTTTCCCAAATTTCCATTTTTTGCATCAAAGCTTCGGCGGTTTCAGCCTCATCAATAATTTTTTTTGCATAATTAAACCGATCATTAAATTCAGCCGAACAAAGAGATTCAATTTCATCTAAATTTTTTAAAAATTCTTTTTTTAGTTCCGGATTGTGATAAAAATCAAGAGCTCGTCCAACTTGTCCAGAACTTAAAATAGTTATTTCTTTGGCTGTTGGTTCAGAAGCACCTAGGGAAATTAAATATTTTTCAATTTCTTGTTTAGCCACTATGCCAAATTTCAGATTTTGAGCTCGAGAGCGAATAGTTGAAAGTAGCATTTCTGGATGAGCAGTAATTAAAATAATAACGGTTTTCCCTTTCGGTTCTTCTAATGTTTTCAAAAGAGCATTTTGGGCGTACAGATTCATCAAATGGGCTTGATCGATTATTCCTATCTTATAATAATTGTCATATGATTTTAAAGAAAGCTTTTCGGTTAAACTCCAAATTTGATCTATTTTTATTTCTTTACCCTCTTCTTCTGGAGCGATATGGGCTAAATCGGGAAAAGTTAAATCATTAATTGCTCGGCAAGAATAGCAATTACCACAAACACCATTGGTTAAGTTTTTATTTTGGCAAAAAATTGATTTAACAAATTCTAGCGCAACAGTCTTTTTTCCTATTTTGGACGGACCGGAAAAAATTAAAGCATGAGGAATATTTTCGGATTTTGCCAAAGCAAGTAAAAATTTTTTCTGTTGATCGTGGCCAATAATCTTCATTTTAATTTTTTATCCTTTTAATGTCTACTCCTAAATTTTGCAATCGCTGTTCCAATTTTTCATATCCTCGATCAACCTGATAAATATTGCGAATGATAGTTTTTCCCTTAGCGATTAATCCAGCAATAATCAAAGCTGCCCCTCCTCGCAAATCAAACGATCCAAGATCAGCACCATATAGTTTAGTAATTCCATTTATGGTTGCCCGATGGGGATCGGAAAAAAATACATCTGCACCCATTTTCGTTAATCCTTCCATATATTTTAATCTTCCTTCGTAAAGCGGATCATGAATTAAAGTAACGCCTTTTGTTTGTGTAGCCAAAACTCCTAAAACCGAAAGTAAATCAGATGGAAACCCGGGATAAGGCAAGCTTTGCATTTTTCTTATTTTAATATCTTTTGAAATCAAAACTCGCACATTTACTAAGTTTTTAGTTTTGCTTTTTTGGATTTCAAATTTTGCTCCACAATCTTCTAATTTTTTTAAAACAAATTCTAAAAAAGGATATTCTATATTTTTAACTAAAATTTCGCTTTTTGTGGCTAGGGCCATAATAATAAATGTTCCTGCTTCAATCGGATCATACATTAAAAAATGACGGAATCCTTTTAACTTTTTTGCTCCTTTTATTTTGATAGTGTGATGGCCAGCTCCAAAAACTTTTACACCCATTTTTTTTAAAACTTTGGCTAATTCTTGGTTTTGATAATCTCCATCAGCTACTTTCATAATTATTTCTTCGTTTAGCAGTGCTGAAAAAAGCATAACATTAGCCGTGCCGGTTACTGATAATTCATCCATTATTACCATGTTATCTTTTAATTTTTCTGGAGCAATTAAAAGATATCCCTTTTTTGTTTTTTTAATTTTTACGCCCATTTGAGAAAAAGCATCTAAATGAGTATTAATTGGACGGGCACCGATAATACATCCTCCGGGCTGAGGAAGATTAGCTCTGCCAAATCTAGCTAAAAGCGCGCCGTATAAAAGAACTGATCCTCGAAAACGCAAAACCAGCCTAGTATCAATTTTTGCAGGATTGATATTTTTTGTATTTATTTTCAATTTTTTCTTTCCAATCCATTCTACTTTAGCATTCATGCTTTTAAAAATTTCCAAAAGCCGGCAAATGTCTTCGATTACTGGAATGTTGTCAATATAACAATCTTCTTCGGTTAACAAGGTTGCCATTATTACAGGAAAAGCGGCGTTTTTTGCTCCGCTAACACTAATTTCTCCGCTTAATTTTTTCCCTCCATTTATTATAAAACTTTCTTCTGCCATAAAATAATTATGATTATTTTTTTGTCATTACACTTTTTTTGTAAATATCCAGGTTATCTAAAACCGCACCCGTTCCCTTGGCAACGCAAATTAAAGGGTCGTCAGCAATAAAACAAGGCACGCCCGTGGATTGAGAAATCAAAGCGGCAATATTGCGCAAACAAGCTCCGCCTCCAGCAACGACCATTCCCTTGTCCATAATATCAGCTGATAATTCTGGCGGAGTTTCTCTTAATACATTTTTAATGCATTGAACTATTTCCTTTAAAGGGTCGGAAATCGCTAAGCAAATTTCATTAGAACTTACTTTAATTGTTTTGGGCAGTCCTAAAAGCAGGTCTCGGCCCCTGATTTCCATATACTTTGGATCTTTTTCTGGCAAAGCAGTACCGATTTTTATTTTTACATCTTCAGCTGTTTGCTCTCCAATCGCTAGATTATATTTTTCTTTGATAAATTCGGAAACTGCAACATCAAGCTTGTCTCCAGCTACTCTTAAAGATTGAGAGTAAACAATTCCACCTAAAGAAATAACCGCTACCTCTGTGGTTCCCCCGCCAATATCCACGATTAAATGCCCAGAAGAAGAATTAATCGGTATTCCAGCGCCAATAGCAGAAAGAACGGGCTCGTTGGCTAAAAAAACATCTTTGGCTCCAGCTAAAATTCCAGATTCAATTACTGCTCTTTTTTCTGTGGAAGAAATTCCAGCTGGCACTCCGATTAATAATTCGGGCTTAAAAAATCTGGCAAATCCATGATTAACAGAATTAATAAAATGTTTTAAGATTGCCTGGGTTGTCCTGTAGTCAGCAATAACACCTTCGCGAAGAGGACGATAAACCCTAATATTGTCTGGGGTACGACCAATCATTTCCTTGGCAGCTGCTCCCACGGCCAAAACTTTATTGTCAGTCAAAGAAACAGCCACAACCGTGGGCTCATTTAAAACTACTCCTTTGTTGGTAATAAAAACCAATGAATTTTTTGTTCCTAAATCTATTCCAATTTTCATATATTTTTTTAAAAACTATTCGTAAATTCATTTTAGCCAATAAATCACGACTTGGCAACCCCGCTAAAAAAACATATTTTTAAAAAACACATCTGGTTTTTTAATTGTTTTTAAGTTAAAATACAGGAAAATATAAAATTTTTTAAAATGAATAAAAAAATAAGAACTATTTTCTTCTTTGCTTTATTGTTAATTTTTTTAGCCATTACGCCAATCATTATTTTTTATTCCCAAGGTTATCGTTTTGATTGGAAACAATGGAAAGTTCTTGAAACTGGAGGAATTTATTTAAAAACTTCAGTGCCTGGAGCCAGCGTTTATATTGACAATAAATTCAGCAATCGCACTGGGCAACTTTTAACTTATGATTTTTTAACTCAAAATCTTTTACCTGTAAAACATAATATCCGAGTAGAAAAGGTTGGATATTTTTCTTGGGAAAAAAATCTTTTAATCCAAGAAAAAATGGTAACCCAGGCTCAAATAATTCTTTTTCCAGAAAAAACAGAATTTTCTTCTTTGATTGAAAATATTTCTCAAATTTATTCTTTCCCTGGCCAAGATAGAATAATTATTGCCGACGAATCAAATCAATTGTTTTATTATGAATCTGGAAAAAAGACTTTGATTTTAGGTCTAGCAGCAAAAAACCTAAATAAAATTCAGAACATTTTTATGTCTCGAAATGGAAGTAAAATAATTGTTAAAACTCTTGAACCAAAAACAAAAAAAATAAAATTTTATACCTTGCCAACAGATAGAGAATCTCTAGTTTTAACGGAAATAAAAAACTTAAACGAAAAAACTGATAAAATAATGTTTTATTCTAGTGACACGATTTATTTTACCAATGCCAAAAAATTATATAAACAATCTTTGGATTCGCAAAAACAATCTTTAATTTCTTCTGAAGAAATCAGTGACTTTTATTTAGAAGACGACAATCTTTACTATTTACAAAATGGGAATATTATCCGCCAAAACTTGATAACTAATAATTCTGAATATTTCGCAAAATATTCCGATCCTTTTGATGAAAAAAGCAATTTTCAAATATTTGTTTATTGGAATAAAATTTTTATTATTGAAAATAAAATAAATTTATCTTTGATAGAATCGGAAACAAAAAATCTAAAACCCTTGGTTATATCAAAAACAGAAATAAAACATGTGGAATTTTTTGATAAAATTATATTTTATGATTCTGATAATGCTTGGTTGTTTTTCTTAAAGGAATATCAAAGCCCATTTTTTGTCAAACCCGAATCTTTAATTATTTTATTTGAAAATAAAAAAATAAATTCGCTTTCTTTTGTCGGAGGAGATCATTTTGCTATTTTAGATGAAAAGGATAAACCAATAATAAGCGAATTGGATAATCGAGATAAAATAAATTCTTTTATTGCTTCTTCTGATTCTTGCTCCCAGCTTTGGTTTAACCAGCAAGAAAAAAAGCTCTATCTTGTTTTAAACAATAACCTTCTTGTTTCGCCAAAATTAATCCCCTAATAATGGAAAAACCAAGGATTTCCTTGGTTATAGCTTATATTCTGCTCGCCAGTGGGTAAAACCATAAATAATTATGGTTCCGCTGTCTTTTTCGTAGATTTCAACTAAGTCTCTAATTTTTTTGATTTTTCCGTCTTTAGTTTTCACGGTAAATTCCAGACTTTTGCGAGAAGAATTTTTGCGCAATTCGTCTAGGGTGGGTCCCCTAATAATTTGGACAAACTCCATTTAATCACCTATGTACAATAAACCATTTTATTTTAATACTGTCAATTAAAAATAAATCCTCGCTTTAAAAAGGAGGATATTTTATTCCGAAGCACGAGCCTTGCTTTCAGAAAAAGAATCAAGATAAAGTTCTAGAAACTTTCGATCTTTGCTTTCGGGAAAAATTGGAATTATTTCTCCCTTTTTTCCATTGAAAAGGGTTTTTCTTTTTGTTTCTTTTGTCTGAATTTTTTCTGAAACCTGAGGACTGGCTTTTGGTTTTGGCCGGGAAAAAGAATCAATTTTTGGGGGAAGAATTTCAATGTTTCTCGGCTCTTTCAAAGTTGTTGAAACTGAATTGTTTTCAAATTTTTTAAAATCAGGAACAGAGATTCTGATAAAGTCCAAAATGCGGCCTCGTCTTGCTTCGCGATACAATGCTTCAATGCTTGTTTTCGCATTACGCCGCTTCATTTCTTGTTCTAGGCTGAAATCAATTATTATAGAGGATAATCCCATTGTGCTGATTCGGCCGTTCAAAATTCCCAAAGCAACCAGCTTTTTAATTTCCTCTGAATCTGTGTTAAGAACAGAAGCGGCTCGATCAATACTTATCAAGTCTTCCGAAATCATTTTCCTGCCTCAATAAATATTCTTTTTTAAATTTACAAAATGAAATCATCGCTAAAGCGATGCTATTATTAATATAAATTATTTTGGTTAATTTGTCAAAAAAATAAACAAAAAAGAGCAAAATGCTCTTTTAAAAAATTTAGATATTTTCCGGAAAATGAACCCGTTCAATCAAAGTAATTCTAGTTTGGCGATATTGAGCCATAAAAATTCTTAAGCTATCAATAGTAATAAAAGTTTCCATTCTTTGATCAAAGGGGCTTGATTTATTATCAGAAATTTCTACTGTTTGGATTTTTTTATCATCAATCCAGCGCTTCACAGTAGACAAAGAAACACTGGCTGCCAAGGCAAGATCTTCCAAAGAACAAACTTTTTGTCCATTGTTTTTGCCTTTTCTGGCTTTTATTGAGATAACCTTATCCAAATCTTTGCTGATTTCTTGATCAGAATCTGGAATTAAAGAAATAGGATTCGTGGTTAATTTTGAATCTTTTAATTCAGATTCGTTTGGCCTGGGCTCAAGAAATTTTTTTTCTTTTACCGCTTTCAAAGAATTATTATTTTTTTTCAAGTCTGGATTTTTCAGATTGCTTTCTTCGTCTTTTGGCACAGCTTGATTTGTTGATTCAGAATCTGAATCTTTAAGCAAAGATTTTTCTTCTGATTTTTTAATCAGATTTTGCTTATAAATTTCTACTCCAGCTGGATCAACATAACAGCCCTTGGCAAAAGTATATCCAGGTAACTCACCCTGAAGAACAAGGGCTTTTACCTGATTTGGAAAAAAACCAAGAAGTTCTGCTGCTTCTTTTCCGGTGATAAATCCATCTTTTTTTAGTCTACGTTTTTGATCATTATTTTTTTGGCTGGGGTTATTTTTTTGCTCAGGAAAAACAATATTTTTATCCGAATCAACTAATATCGATTTGATAATTTTTAAAAAAATATCTAAATCTTCGGAATGAATAATAGCACCACGCGTATTGTGAAAAGCAGAAGGTAATCCTTGGATTAAAGACTGGACGGTGTTCTCATCGCAAGACAACTTTTGAGCGACTTCTTTTATCGTCATCCATTTTTCTTGTTCCATAAAAATACCTCTTGATTTAATTTTCAACGAACAAAAAAGTTCATTTTGTTGCTAATCTCGAAGCAACTAAATTTATCCTATGATAAGAATAATTATTTGTCAAAGACAAAATTTGACCATTATAATATGTTGTGTTATTTTTAGTTCAGCAAGAGGCGTAATTTTGAAACGAGAAAGAATCAAAGAAATAGCTCTGGCTATTTTTGAGAAACATCATGCTGTTGTTTCGGCTATGCCCATGAAAAGGCTGTTTAAAATTCTCGAACAAGAAAAAGCTTTTGATTATTCTGTCTTTCCAGATTTTAAAATTAAATATTTTTTCGAGCTGATTGATCGTCATCTAAGCGGAGATAACTCTATGGAACTATATCTTTTAGAAAAAGCTCCCCTGGTCTGGTCAGCATATTTAAATAAAAAGTCTCGCACCAAAGAAATTATGGCCGAGATTAAAGAAATTTCGCAATTTACCGAAATCAGCGAACAAGAGCTTTGCGAATTTTTCAAAAATGTAAAGAAGATAAAAATTTAAATATCTTCTTTTTTTATTAAAATAAAGCTTAAATCATTCAAAATAAAAAATTCCATTCCTGATTTAACAAAAATGGAATAAAGATCTACTGCTCCTCTTGGATTTTTTTGAGCATTGCTCCTGCTGCCGCCCGGTAGGCTGGGTTCGGGTTGTCTCGCGAAGCAAATAATCGTAGACAAAGCCGATGCATTCTCTTGCCGTAGCCACTAACCAAACGATTTCCAATCGGGCCATTGGCCAAAGTTGCAAGCTCTTTTGGAGAAACATATTTCCAGTTCCCCTTTGTGGGTACAGCTTCAACCAAACCAAGGTTGATGGCAAAAGCCCAATCAGAGCCTCCTTTCATGACCGCCGGATACATGGCTGGCATTCTTTGCAAGGGCGGAAGAATCAGTCCGATTTCTTCTTCAATTTCACGAAGAAGTTCTTCGCTGATTACTCGTTCATCGAGCGCTGCTTCATTGGAGGTTGCTTCAACGCCTCCTCCAGGCAAATCCCAATCTCCTGGAAGAGATTCGTCAGAGCTTCTTTGTTTTACAAGCAATTTTCCAGTCTTGTCAAACAATCCTCCAAACAACCCAATCTTTGGCGTTGCTATCACTTTTTCACCTAATACCTAATAATTAGGTAATAATATTTAAACATTATTTTCTATTTTTGTCAACAATATTCAACTATTTAATAATCGGCAATTCTTCATGATTAATAAAATCATAACATCCGATTGTGCATTTCTTTTCTATGCAAATCCCTTTGGCTGGACATTGCGATTGAAGGGCATGCTCCCCAATCTTATCCGAACAATCACTATTTTCTTCACAAGCATAGCTTGTGTTTTCAAAAACTTCAAAAAAAGCTTTAGTTTGAAAATATGTTTCTGCTTGATTAATAATTATGTCTTGTAAATCAATTTTGCTAAGGCGCAATTTTTCAATAAACTCCAAAGGAAAAATTTCCCTTAAAGTTTTATCATAAAGCGATCCGTCTGATGGAGTAAATATTTCAAAAGTGTTTTCTTTTCTTACCAATTTTACCGGTATAGATATCCCGCTATCGGTAACCAATTTTGGAGTAATTGTTCTTGTTTCACAAGCATTACAATCATGATGAATAAAACATTGATTTTGTGTTTCCGCATCTGGGCAAATTGTTTCTTTATTGTGAACATAAAAACTTTCACATAATACTTTCAAATATATTTCGTTTTCTTTTTCTCCAAGGTGTTCATAAACGCAAAAAATCTCTGCATTTGAATTATTTTTCCAGGCTAAATTTTCTTTTAAAAAGTTTATAATTTTTCCGTCAAAGCTGTATTTTTCTTGTTCGTTAATAATATTGATTTGGTTTAGTGTTTTTAAATTTTTTATCTTCTGGTTTAAAAAATACCCTGCCAAAATTAGAAAAATTAAAATTAAGCCAATGGCTAAAATATTAATTATTTTTTTGAAATTATTGTTCATTTTTTTAAAAATTTATTTTTTTTAATTATAACAATCTTTAAGAAATAACAAAACACACCTTTCGAAGGTGTGTTTAAAAGATTAACGTTTGCTCCATTGTGGGGCTCTTCTTGCTCTCTTTAATCCAAATTTCTTTCTTTCTTTCATTCGAGAATCCCTGGTTAAAAAGCCTGCTTTTCTTAAACGCTTGCGATATTCTGGATTGAAAACAACCAAGGCTCTAGTAATTCCGTGACGAATTGCTTCGGCTTGAGAATTTATCCCGCCACCCTTTACAACTATTGTAATTCGGAATCGGCCGGTTGATTTCATTCGATCTAAGGAATAGCCTATGGTTTTTTGTAAAACAGGGGTTTTAAAATATTCAGAAATATCTTTGCCGTTTATAGTAATGGTTTTATCCCCTTTAGTATAAAGCCTTACTCGAGCTACTGCTGTTTTTCTTCTTCCTGTAGCTTCAAAATATTGATTACTATTTTCATCATATTTTGATTCGTCAAAAACAAAATCATCTTCTTCGTTTTTCTCTCCTATTAATTCTGGAATTTCTAATTTAGGCAAAGCTTTTTCTTCGATTTTTAATTCTTCTTTTTCTTTTGTTGGCTTAACGGCCTTGGTTTTAGAAGAAGAAGTTTTTTTGGCCGGAACAACATCTTTTTTCTTAGTTGTTGTCTTTTTAGCTACCGGCTCTTTTTTAGTTGTCTTTTTTTCTGTTTTTTTCTCAGCCATATTATTCAAACTTTAAACGTTTTAACTGCTTATCTCTTAATCGATTTTTTGTGAGCATTCCAGAAACCGCTTTTCTTAAAATATCAGCTGGTTTTTTTTCAAAAATAGTTTTCATTAAAATATGTTTGTCTTTTCCAAGATATCCAGTGTTGTGAAAATATTCTTTTTGTTCCATCTTGTTGCCAGTGATTTTTATTTTATCAACATTTTTCACAATAACATAATTATTCGAATCTTTATTCGGCATAAAATCAGGCTTATTCTTGCCTCTTAAAATACTAACTATTTCCGAAGCCAATCTGCCCAAAACCTTTCCTTCGGCATCAATAGTATATATTTCTTTTTTTATCTTTGCTTTTTCCATATATTTATTAAACTAATTCTATTATCGCCATTTCTGAACTGTCTGATTTTCGGCGTCCTAATTTTATTACTCTAGTATATCCTCCGTTTCTTTCTTTGTATTTCGGTCCAATTTCTTCAATTAATTTTTTAACTGTTTTTGCGGAAAAATATTGAGCCAAGTGCCTAGTAGCAGCCAAATTTCCAGCCTTTGATTTGGTAATCTTTTTTTCAATAAATGGAGCTAATTCTTTTGCTTTGGCTTCAGTGGTGCTAATTTTTCCTTTTAAGATAAGAGAAGTTGCCAATGTTTTTAACAAGGCCTTTCTTTGTCCTGATTCTCTATGCAGTTTTCTTCCTTTTTGTAGCTTTTTCATATGATCTTAATAAAACTATTTTGCTTTCTTTTTTGAGGCGACTTTTTTAGTTTTTTTAGGCTTTTCTTCGGATAATTCTTGAACTTCTTCAACCTCGTTGGTTGTTTCGTTTTCTTTTAATTGGTCAAATCCCATTTCTTTGTATAAAAAAGAAAAATGATCAATGATTATTTTCAATGATTCTGCCAAAGCATCTTCTGGGGTAATTGTACCATCTGTTTCTACTTCTAAAATAACTTTATCAAAATCAGTCTTTTTTCCAACTCTCATATTTTCAACTACATAGTTTACTTTTTTGATTGGAGTAAAAATAGCATCTAGTCCGACAACGCCAATATCTTTTTTTTCTTTTTCTGAATCATGAACGCGACAACCAACACCTTTTTCTATTTTAATTTCTATTTCTAATTCTGTGTTTTTGTTTGTAATGGTTGCAATATGGGATTCTGGATTAGCTAGCATAAATTCTGGATTTTTAGCAAAATCCTTGCCTGTTACTTTGCCCTCCCCCTTTTTAATCAAAATTGCAGTTTGGGGTTCATCTCCATAGACCTTGAATCTTAATTGTTTTAAGTTCATCAAAATATGTAAAACATCTTCTTTTATTCCCTCAATTGTGGCAAATTCATGAGGAGCATTTTTAATCTTTACTTCTGTAACCGCTGCTCCATTTAAAGACGATAAAAGAACACGCCTTAAGGCGTTGCCGATAGTTACTCCATATCCAGGAGACAAAGATTCTATTTCAAAAATAACGGCATTGTCGCTTATTTTTTTGCTTTTAATTGATGTTGGCAATGGAATCATAATGATGATTTATTTTATTTATGATTTTTTCTTTATAAGAATTATTATCTTGAGTAGTGCTCAAAGATAACGGCTATTTCTGCGGGCAATTGGATATCGCCCAAAATAGGTTTTTTAATAACTTTGCCTTGGATTTTTTCCTTGTCAAAAGAAAGCCAAGCTGGCAAACTAATTTTTTTCATTCTTTCGTTAATATCTTTAAGTGATTCTTTAGACATCGATCCTGACTTGATTCCAATTACGTCGTTTACATGAACAGCATAAGAAGGAATATCAACTTGCCTGCCATTAATCAAAAAGTGGCCGTGAGAAACTAGCTGGGAAGCATGCGCACGAGATTTAGCCCAGCCCAATCGGAAAATTATATTATCTAAACGGCTTTCAATTTTTTTAATTAATTCATCTGCTACGTTTTCTGTTTTTCCTCTGTTTTCGGAAACCTCTTTTACATATCTTTTAAATTGAGATTCGGTTACGCCGTACAACTTTTTCATTTTTTGCTTTTCTCTAACCTCTTTTCCATATTCAGTTAAAGCAGATTTTCTTTTTTTAGCTTTTTGTCCAGGGGCAAAAGGCCTTTTAATCATAGCGCATTTAGCCGAATAACACTTTTCTCCTTTTAAGAAAAGCTTTTCTCCTAATCGTCTGCATATTTTACATTTTGCGTGTTTCAACATAATGGATATAAACAAGAATTATAATCTTCTCGGTTTTTTAGGCTTGCAACCATTGTGAGGAATCGGGGTTGCATCTTTAATTGATAATATTTCAAAACCTTGTCCGGCAATTGATCTTAAGGCTGATTCCCTTCCAGATCCAACTCCTTTAACTACAACTTGAAGCCTTTTTACTCCCATTTTTTCTGCTGCCTGGCCAATTGTTTCTGCTACTTTTGAAGCGGCAAAAGGAGTGGCTTTTTTACTCCCCTTAAATCCAAGCTTTCCTGATGATTTGCTGATTTTAAGATTTCCATTAGGATCAGTTAAGCTGATAATAGTGTTGTTATAAGAGCTGAAAATATAAATCCGACCCTCTTTTCCAACAGAAGCTTTTGTTAATTTAGAATCTTTCTGAATGGCTTTTTCAATCGCTTCGCCCTCTTTAATCATCTCTTCTTCAGTTTTTTTGATAACGTGTTTTTTCCCCATAGTAATTTAATTCACAAAAATATCATTATTTAGGCGAAGGCGGAGCCTTTTTCCCTGAACCAGCGGTTTTTCTAACATTTCCCCGACAGGTTCGATTATTAACTCTAGTTGTTTGTCCTCTAACTGGCAAACCCTTGGCATGCCTTCCTCCTCTCCAAGTGCCAATATCTTTTAATCTTTTGATATTAGTCATTATATCCCTTTTTAATTCTCCTTCTACGCGGTATTTTTTTTCAATTACTTCTTTTAGTTTTCCCAATTCGTCTTGATTTAAATCTTTGGCTTTCTTGTTTTGGTCGATTTTTGCTTCTGTTAAAACCTTTTTACTCAAAGCCAAACCAATGCCATAAATATAGGTTAAGCTGTATAATATTGATTTTTCATCCGGGATTGTTACCCCTGCAACTCTTGGCATTTTATTTAATAAATTATATTTTATTTAAGCCCCTTGTCTTTGTTTATGCTTCGGATTTTTCTTGCATATCACATAAACTCGTCCTTTTCGTCGGACGATTTTACAATCACTACATATAGTTTTTACTGATGGCTTTACTTTCATAAATTATTTTTTTCTAAAAACTATTCTTCCCCTTTTATTATCATAAGGGGTCATTTCTACAGCAACTTTATCTCCTGGTAAAATTCTTATTTTAAAAATTCGCAACTTACCAGCAAGATGCGCCAGCACTTCTGAGCTGTCCTCAAGTTGTACTTTGAAAAACCCGTTAGGCAAGCTTTCCAAGACTGTTCCTTCTTTTTTTATTGTGTTGTCTTTTTTGGGCATTTTCAAAAGATATAATAAACAATATCAAAAGTTTTACTTTTGGTCAAGCCCTAAAACCTTTATTTCTCTAAGCCTGACCTTGTTTTTAATTAATAGTCAAAAAGGCCATTAACAAAAACATAAAATTGATATTTATGTTTTATTTTTTATTATTATTCAAAGTTTATTTTAATTTCAATGTTTTCGCTATTATTAGGAACATTCGATTTCCAAAAAGGCCAAATCTTTATTTCTGCCCGGCTAACATCAGATAAGCTATTTAAAATAGAAGCGGAATAATCCTTGCCCTTTCCTTCCATGCTTTTAATCAAAAAGTCATTATCTGGAAGCCAATAAGTTTTAGCTGTGCAAGAAATTTTTAATTCTAATTGTTCACTATCTTCTTGTTGTTGAGATTCTAAAACATCACAAGATATACTATCGGGTACCGATTCTTTAACTTCAGATTCGCTAGTATTAAAAATCAATTTTTCGCCTAAACTTTTTAAATCGCTTTCTTTGAAAACAATAATATTTGAAGAAACATCTCCCTTTACATCAAAGTTTGGTATTTCGTCTTTTTCTTTGGCTAAAACTGTTAAATTACTGATTTCCTGATTTACCAAATCTTCAAGAATAATATATTGTTCGGAAATTTTATTTTTTAAAGAATTTAATGCTTTTTCTAAAGAATCAGCCTTAAAAAGTTCTTTAGCAGTATCTAAATCTTTTTTCGTTACAATTTTTGTTGTACTGCTGGTACCTCCAGAAATAGGAGTAATTGTTTCTGCCCAAGTTGTTTCGTAATATGAAGTACCTGCCAATTTAGGAACAGAAAAAGTGGCAGTTTCTAAATTATATTCCTCTCCTGATTCATCTGCTTCAATAATAATATCAACGAATCCAGGGGTAACTTTTGATCCGCTAACCGTAGCAGCTGGAATATTGATTACTGCCAAAGAATGATAAGAAAGCTCTTTTGGATTTGATAAAAAATGAGTTCCTGATCTTAAGGTTAATGTTTCAGCTGGAGTATATTTGCTATAAACCCTGATTTTCCCTTTGGCTTTAGGGGAATTTTCGCTATTACCAGTAGCAGGAAATGACTGGACATAAGATTGATCTTCAGAAAAAATTTCTCCTGGGATTATTTTTGCTTCAAAATCCGAATCTGTAATTTTTGTATTCACAAAAATTGTTTCCGTAATTGTCACCTCTTCGGTCTTAGGATATATTTTTACTTCTGCTTTAGCGGGGATTAAGATTGCCCCAATAATACCTATGCCGATTATCACAAAAAAAATCCACTTGAAAAAACCGCCTAATTTTTTATTTTTTGGATTTTTAACATTAACATAAACTTCTGTTGCTCTGGTTTTACTTAAATCAAAACAAGCCTCTGTATCTGTGCGAACATTGCCAATTTCTTCAGGAGGAATAATATCAAAAATTCTTTTAGGCATTATTTTTATCTTACGCTGATTTTATATTTTAGACAAGCTAATCTAGAACAGCCTTAATTCGACGAACTCCAGCACTACTGCTTTCTTCTTTTATAATTTTGAAACAACCCAATTGCCCTGTTTTTTCCGCATGTGGCCCAGCACAAATTTCTTTGCTAAAAACTTCGCCTGTTTCAGGATTAAAAATTGTCCAAACTTTTACTAAATTTGGATATTTTTCTTTAAAAAATGCCAAAGCGCCTGATTTTAAAGCTTCATCTAGGGGCATTTCTTGTTTTTCAATTATTAAATCTTGCTTTATTTTTTGATTAACTAAATCTTCTATTTTTTTAATTTCTTCAGGTGATAATTTTTGCGAATAAGAAAAATCAAATCTTAAACGCTCCATATTAATATCTGATCCCATTTGCTGAACCTGCTCGCCCAATAAGCTTCGCAAGGCCGAATGTAATAAATGGGTTGCGGTATGAAATTTTGCCCCCTGCTCTCCAGCATCTTTACCCACCCCTCCGAATTTTTTTTCAGCACCAGCGCGAGATAATTCTTGGTGTTTTTTTAATAATTCTTCCACGCCTTTATCTATTTTAAAACCTTTTTCCAAAGCAATCTCTTCGGTTAATTCAATTGGGAAACCATAACTTTGATATAAATCAAAAACTTCTTCACTAGTTAATTCTTGAGATGATTTTAACTCTAATAATTCTTGAATTTTTTTTAAACCAGATTGTAAAGTTTTTTCAAACTTTTTTTCTTCTTCGGCAATAACTGTTTTGATATTTTCTTTGCTTGATAATAGTTCTGGATAAATTTCCTGATATTTTTCAATTGTTAAATCTACTAATGGATTTAAAAACCCAGGATTCAAATCAAGCAACTTTCCATATCTAATAGCCCGCCTTAAAATTCTTCTTAATATATATCCCTGGCCCACGTTGGAAGGCCGAACACCTTCACTAATTAAAAACGAAGCTGATCGAGCATGATCGCTCACAATGCGGAACTGTTTTTTATTTTCTTCATATTTTTTACCGGAAGCCAATTCAATATTTTCAATTATTTTCGAAAAAATATCTGTTTCATAAGCTGATTTTTTTTGAGCAAGCAAGGCAACTAATCTTTCAAATCCGATTCCAGTATCAATATTTGTTTGAGGCAATAATTCGTATTCGCCTTTTTCGTTTTTATTATATTGCATAAAAACAAGATTCCAAATTTCTACAAATCTTTTGCAATATTCACAACTAGGTCCGCAATCTGGCCGACCACAGCCAAATTCTTCTCCTCGATCATAATGTATTTCCGAGCAAGGCCCGCATGGCCCGATATCTGAAACTGGCCCCCAAAAATTATCTTCTTTGCCAAATTCTTTTATTTTGTCTGAAGCAATTCCATATTTTTTCCAAATCTGAGCTGCTTCTTCGTCTTTTGGAATATTCCCCTGGCCTTTAAAAATAGTAACTGTAAAACGAGATTTATCTAAACCTAGTTCATCAACTAAAAATTCTAAAGCGTATTTAATTGCCCCCTCTTTAAAATAACCGTTATCGTCTTGGCCGATAGACCAGTTTCCAAGCATTTCAAAAAAAGTATGATGTGTATCGTCGCCAATTTCTTCTATGTCTCCGGTTCGAAAACATTTTTGACTACTGGCCAGATGACAATTGCCAAAATCAGCTAAAACATCTTTTTTTCCTGAAAGATAAAGAGAAAATTGCTGCATTCCGGCTGTAGTAAACAAAACTGACGGATCGTTTGGCAAAAGAGAAGATGAGAGCACGATAGTATGCCCTCTTTTTTTAAAAAATTCTAAAAATTTATTTCTTAATTCGTTAGATGTCATAAATATAAATTAGCAAATAGAAATAAAACGGTCAACTAATTAATAAATGTTTTTATTTTTTGAAATAAAAAATTAATATCTTAAATTAAAATAAAATTAATGAAATATTTTTTAACTATTTTGTTCAGCGCCAAAAGATGATGTTGGTTCTGTGGCAGTATATTTACAAATAAAAACCCAATCACAATATATTTTTGATCCAGCATTAGCAGTTCCTATCCATAAAGATCCGTCTGAAGAAACATATGTTTAAGATTGTTTTAATTTTTTCTTAAAGATATTATACCAAAAACTTGAAGAACTGAAAATAAAAAACCCGTTTTTTCAAACGGGTTTTTATTATTAAAAAGTCTCTTTATTTTATTTGGTCATTTTGTTTCGCCAATCTTCTAACAAGCGAGCAGCCATATCTTTTCCTCCCAATCCAAAAGATAATCCAAAAGCTAAAGCAAACATAGCCACAAAACCAATAATTAAAGTATTAACAATGGCCGATGCTACTCCAATCTGCAACAAAGCAGCTAAAATAGCAAAGATATAAATAGCCCATTTAATGCCTAATCCAAGATAATTAACAAAGTTTACTCCCATTTTTTGGGCACTGGCTTTAACCATTTTTTCCAAGATATCAGCAATAATAATTGCCACGATTAAAATTGCAATTGCCACTATTAAGTTTGGAACCCATGTTATAATTTGATTTAATAACAAAGAGAAAGCTAGCCATTCCAAAATATCAGTAGCAATCATCAAAGAAATAATTACCAAGACCCATTTAACAATTGCTCCGATAAAATCAGAGGGCGTAATATTTATTTCTGCTTTTTCAAAAGCATTTTTCCAACCTGTTCCGGAAAAAATATCATTAAATTTTATTTTTTCTAAAACAGTAGAAACTATTTTTCCCAGCCAAATAGCAATAATCCAGCCGATAATAAAAACAATAACTGCGCCTAAAAATTTAGGCAAAAAAAGCAAAATGCTTTCCCAAGATGATTGAACCCCTTGGGCGGTTATAATTGACCAATCTTGAAACATATTTTTGAATCACACTCCTCTTTTTTTATTTCATTGTTTTAAACAATTAGATAAAAAAGAAGGTAGTGAAACATTAATTTATAATATGATTCTCTTAATAAAATATACCATAAAATCAATTATCGAGAAATAAAGTTATCAACAACTAAAATTAATTTCCTTTTAGGGCTAATAATTTTAACAGAATTTCCAATAATTCTGCCCTGCTCATTTTGCTTAAATCTGAAACAGAAGAATTTAATTTTAATTTTTTTGAAACCAATTCAGAAGCTGAACATTTATCCGTTATTCCCCCATTAATTCCCTCGCAAGTCCAATTCCAAGGAGAATATTTGCTAACTGCAGAAGCAATTCCTGATCGGCATAAATTAATTGACGGCTTTTCACTAAAAGATCCTTTATCAGCTGAACCACAAATGCCGTCTATTTTTAAAGTGCAGCCACCATTATGAAGTATTTCTACTCCTTCTTTTGAAGCATAACAATCGTTTAAATAAGTCTTGCCGTTTTTGCCGCAAACAGGCAAATAGGCCTGAATACACAAAACAGGCTTTTTTATTTTTATTTTTATGACCAAAGAATCAATTTTTCCGCCGTGTTTAGCAAAATCACCCAAAGATTGTTCCTCGCAAGAAATCAAATCATATCCAGCTGGTACTACAAAAAGATTACAAACGCCCTCAGCCCAATACTCTAAAGAATCTGGATCATTTAGTTCTCCAGTAAAATTTATTATTTCTGTAGCTTTAAATTTTAATTTTAAATTTTTGTTCAAATCATCGGCTGAACAAAAAATATTATTACAAGTCCAATGCCATTGGCCATCATTAATATTTTGTTCATTAAAAGCAGAAACATTGCTAGTTAAATTGCCATAATTACATAAATTTTTACTTGGCAAAACTGCCGAACTTTCTTTACTTGCTAATCCGCAAATATCATCGGAATTAAAACGAATCGTAAATTGATTGCTTTTTATATTTAAATCAACATAATAGCCAGTATCTTGATAATAGACCGCGGAATGCAAAAAGATTTGATAAGATCCTTTATGAATTAAAAGATCAGCGCATTTAGGCAATTTGCCTAAATTAAATATTAATTTTTTATCTTGAATAGGCGCTCTGCCTAAATTGCAAGTTTTGATTGTTTTTGTGCTTGGAACTTCATAAATTAAATCAATAACAATATTTCCCTTCATTGGTTTATCGTAATCCCAAGTTAAAGAATAATCATTGTCTTTAATAAAAGTTTCGTTGCCTTGCGGGTAAGTTAAAAATACTCCTGAAGCAGCAAAACACTCAGAAGCAATAAAAAATAAAAATAAAGAAATGGTTAAAAAATATTTTTTAATTTTCATAAATTTTTTTATTTTAAAGGCATAATTACAACTTGCCAGCTATTTCCTTTCATATAAGCAAGCCCAATTTTCTTTTGAGACGCCGATCCTTTAGCAAAATCATATTTATAAGGGCCGGCCGCTTTAGTACTGGTGGAAACAAAATAACTTTTGTTTTCGCTTTTTTTATAATAAAAAGCCATATCTTGGCTATTTTTTAAAATACTTACTGATTCATACGGGCCCATAACCATTCCGTTAAAATTTATCCAAACATTTCCTTGGTCAAGATACCAAAAAGCAAATCCATTTTCAAACAAAAAAACTGGAGACGATACATTAAAAGATCCATAAGTTTGATTATTAAAATAAACATATTTTTCTCCGCCCAAAACATATACATAACTTACGCCGTTTTGATTGGCAAAAACTTTTTCAATAATTCCCGGGGCCTGCCGAGTTTGATTATTAATAAAAAGATAATCTTGATTGTTTTCTTGGTAAACAAAAATAAAATTATTATCTGAAACAGCTACATTTTTAATCAAAGAAAACGGGCCATAAATATTATTTTTAATATTCACATACCATTGATTATCTTGCTGGTAAGAAAATCCAAAACTATTATTAGAAACCGAAACTTCGCCTGCATTTTGATAGGGGCCAAAAATATCGTCATTGATATTGATATACCAGTCATTATAATCTAGCCCAGCATAAACAAATCCAAATTTTTGATTAGCCAAAGAAGTTATTTTGGCGTCATTATAGGGCCCATAAATATTTTTATTTATACAAACAAAAGAGCGGTCATTGTTATCTTTATAAGTAAAAGCGTAATTATTGTCAGAAACAAAAACGTCTGGACTTTTTTCGTATTCTCCAAAAATAATATCTGAATTATTCGCCCGAGAATAAGCCCAAGCTCCAATAGATATAACAACAATAATAAAAATAATAAGCAATCGCTTCAATGTTTTTGGCATAATGATTTTTCTTTTTTTATTATAACAAAAATTATTAAAAAATAAAAATTAAAATTTAAAAAAAGCGATTTTTCTCGCTTTTCTTAACCAGATCTTTGATCAATGATCTCAAGGTATTCAGACAGCCATTGCTTAAAATCATTTGTTCCTCCGCTGAAATTCTGAATAAAAATTTCTTTTTTCCCTGGAACAAAAGCACAAAACGGGCCATTGGCAGAAAGCGCCCCTTGATTATGGGAAAAAGATTTGCATAGAGCAAAAGCAATTAGCTTTTCAGATTCATTCTGTAAAATCAAGGCTTCGATTTTCGATTCAACCCACTTAATGTTTAAAGTGTCAGTTCTAATTTTTACTTTGGAATTGTCAAAAAATTTAATTCTTATAAATTTTTTGCTTGATCCAGTAAAAATTGCTTTTGTTACTTTTGTGAGGCAGATTTTCACAATTTCCCTCTCGGTAATTTACTAAACAAAATATAACAGCTTAAAATCAAAAGTCAAATAAAAATGGCTGGAATTATCCGCCACAATTATCTTTTAGCTTATCGCTTTTAGTTCGAATCTCCTACCAAAAACAAAACCCGCCAAAGCGGGTTTTTTTGGTGGACCCAAGGAGATTCGAACTCCTGACCTCCTCTTTGCAAAAGAGGCGCGCTACCAACTGCGCTATGGGCCCAAATTTTTTTAGGCACTGGACTCACCCAAAAATATTTTCAATGTATGTCCTGGACTCGCCTTCAGATAAATTCCTTTTGGAATTTTCTTCAGGCCGGGCTCGCCGTCCTTCTCTTTAAGTCCAAATATTAACCATTATTGTACTGGACTCGGGTTCAGTAATTTTTGCTCTGCAAAAATTCTTCACCCCGGCCTCAGGAAACATTCGTGCTTCGCACTCATATTGTTTCCTTCCGGCTTCTCGTCCAGGAATACTAACTATTATTGTATTCTGAGGATGCCCTAACGGGTATCCTCAGAATACAAATGTGGGTATGCCTGGACTCGAACCAGGGACCTCGTCATTATCAGTGACGCGCTCTAACCAGCTGAGCTACACACCCTTTTCTAAAACAAATAATTTTGTTTTCATTAAACTTAATCCAGGTTTAGTTTTAGCATAAATTAATTTCAAATTCAAATCCTGAAATGCTCTTTGCCATTCTTTTTCGGTTAAAAACTTTCCAGAAATAAAATTCTTTTGAAAAATTACACCAAAAGAAATTCCGTGCAATCGACAAAAAATCTTGGAAAAAAACCCTTCGGGCAAGTTTTCATAAATAATAATTCTTTTTTTTGATTTTGAACAGGCTTGCTCCAAGGCTTTTACTGGATCAGGAGTATGATGTAAAACGTAATTAATCAAAACAACATCAAAAGAATTGTCTGACAAAAAAGCAATATCATTTCCGTCATATTTTTTAAAGGGAATGTCCTCTACTCTATTGTCAATAATATCGATTCCTAAAATATCAGCCTGAAAATAATTTTTAAATTCATTGCCAATAGTTCCCGAGCCACATCCAAAATCAAGAATTTTTGATTTTAAATCGATAAAATTAGAACATTCCTTGCACATAGCAAAAGCAGCCTTTTTGTATAAAGACCGAAAAACCCGATATTGGAAAGGGCTTTTAGTTTTCATGAGATATTTTAAGATTAAGTTAGTTTCTTAGAGCTGTTCCGCTATTAGCTCGCTTTTAAAGGCAAGCGCGCCATAGCCCTATGATTAATTCAGTGATCACTCGCGAATTAATCATAATCGACAACTTTAAAAAAAATAAATGATCCACGAGCAGCTTCCGCTACCCGTGCCTTGTTACGACTTCGTCCCTCTCA
>JBAZNB010000008.1:0-27795 GCA_041649435.1 Minisyncoccota bacterium
AGAAATTATAAAATTAATTTAACATGCAGGCTATAATTTTAACCGCCGGAATCGGCACTAGATTTGTTCCTTTGTCTGTTGCCAGGCCAAAACCCCTTTTCTCTGTTTTTGGACAATCTATTTTAGAGCACAATCTTAATCAGTTGGTGGGTATGGTTGATGAAGTTTTTTTGATTGTAAGCTATAAAAAAGAAAAAATTAAAGAATTAATCGGCAATGATTATAAAGGGATAAAAATTAAATATTTGGAAGTTGAGCCGACGGGAACTGGATCAGCGGCAAAAGCAGCTTGTCAATATTTAAAAAATAAATTTTTACTTTTAAATGGAGACGATTATTATTTTCAAGAAGATATTAAAAAAGTTATTTCCAGTTTTCCAAGTGTTTTAGTTAAAGAACATTCAAATCCCTCTGCTTTTGGCGTAATTTCAGCAGAAGAAGGAAAAGTAAAGGAATTAATTGAAAAGCCAGACAATCCAGCAACTAATTTAGTAAACGCTGCTTTATATTGTTTACCCAAATCGATTTTTGATTTTAAAATAAAAAAATCTCCTCGCGGAGAATATGAATTTACTGATTATATTAAAAATTTTATTAAAGAAAATACTTTATATTTTGCTGTTGCTGAAAATTGGTTTCCAGCGTCTTATCCTTGGGATATTCTTGATGCCATGCCTTTGCTTTTTGAAAAATTAAAAAAAGAAAATAAAGGAAAAATTGAAAAAAATGCTTTTTTAAAAGGGGAAATAATAATTGGCGAAAATACAATAATTAAAAGTGGAGCTTATCTTGAGGGGCCGATTTATATTGGAAAAAATTGTTTAATTGGACCGAATTGTTTTTTACGGCCCAACACTTCTATTGGCAATGATTGTCATATTGGCAATGCTGTGGAAATTAAAAATTCTATTATCGGAAATCAAACTAATGTAGCCCATTTGTCTTATGTGGGTGATTCAATAATTGGAGATAAATGTAATTTGGGGGCGGGGACTATTATTGCCAATTTAAGGCATGATTCCGAAACAATTAAAACAAAAATAAAAGGAAAAATAATTGATACGAAACGAAAAAAATTCGGAGCTATTATTGGGGATAATGTTAAAACTGGAATTGGAACTTTGATTTATCCTGGCCGAAAGATTTGGCCTGAAAAAATAACTTTTCCTGGGCAGAAAGTAGAACAAGATATAGAATAATTGGTGCCGAGGGAGAGACTTGAACTCTCACGAGATTGCTCTCATAGCGCCCTGAACGCTACGCGTCTGCCAATTCCGCCACCCCGGCCTTTAATAAAGTGATAATATAATATTTATTATGATAGTTCAAGCAAGTTTAATTAAAAATCAGAAAGGAATATCCTCTCTGATTTTAGATTGGTGCCGAGGGAGAGACTTGAACTCTCACGGGATTGCTCCCATAGCATTTTGAGTGCTACGCGTCTGCCAATTCCGCCACCCCGGCCAATTAGGCAATTTAATTATTAATAGATATAATTAAATATATAATCTATTTAGCATAAAAATAATTGTTTGTAAATTTTAAATCATTATGTTAAAATTATAACAATGAGCAGAGTTATTGCTATTGCCAATCAAAAAGGAGGCGTAGGTAAGACAGCTGTGGCTGTCAATTTGCCGGTTTTTCTTACGGCTTTTGGAAAAAAAGTTTTGTTGGTTGATGCAGATCCTCAGGCTAATGCCAGTTTTTCTCTTGGAATCAAGCCTAGAGATTTAAACGATTCTCTTTACGAAGCTTTAATGGGTCAAATTTCTCCTCGGGAGATAATCAAAAGGACTCCTTTTTTGTCTTTTGATATTATGCCCACTTCGCATAATTTATCTGGAGCTAACATCGAGCTTGTAAGTATGGATAATCGAGAATTTAAATTAAAAGAAGTAATCGATATGGTCAAAAATGATTATGATTTTGTAATTATCGATTGTCCGCCTAGTTTGGGCATTCTCACCTTAAACGCTTTAGTTGCTTGTGATGAAGTTATTATTCCGGTTCAAGCCGAATATTTAGCCATGGAAGGTTTAAGTCAGCTTATTTATAATGTTAAAATGATTAATGAAAACTTGGAAAGAAATATTAAAATTTTAGGAGCATTGTTAACCATGTATATTCGAAAAAACAGGCTTTCTCAAAAAATTGCCAAAGATTTGCGCCGAACTTTTCCAGGATATGTTTTTGATACTGTAATTCCACGAACTGTTGCTTTATCGGAATCTCCAATTTATGGACGGACAATTCTTAGACATTCTCCTAATTCCAGTGCAGTTCATGCTTTTCGTGAATTGGCTCGGGAAATAGTTTATAAAGAAAATAAAGAAATTCTTCGCAATAAAAAAATTAATAATTAAATTATTAGAAAATGGTTGGAAAAGGATTGGAATCATTGATTCCTAAAAAAAAATCAAATAGCCAGCAAACAAATCAACAATCATCTCAAAAAGATTTTATTTTTTGGATTGAAATAGAGAAAATCAAACCAAATCCTTATCAGCCCAGAAAAGAGTTTGATGAGGGCGCGTTAAATGCCTTAGCTGAATCTATCAAAAAATACGGAGTTTTACAGCCTATTATTGTTCACAAAATAGAAAAAAAGGTTCCTACTGGAATAATTGTGGAATATCAAATTATTGCTGGTGAAAGAAGATGGCGAGCTAGCCAAAGAGCAGGATTAAAACAAATACCAGTTATCATCAAAAGTCCAAGCAATCGAGAAAAGTTAGAGATTGCTTTAATTGAAAATGTTCAAAGAAAAAATCTTAATCCTATTGATAAAGCTGAAGCTTATGAGCAATTAAGAAAAGAATTTAATTTATTAGAAAAAGAAATTGCTCAAGTTGCTGGAGTAAGTCGGGAAGTAGTGGCCAATAGTTTAAGAATTTTAAGTTTGCCGAAAGAAATAATCGAAGCTTTGAAAAAAGAAAAAATAACCGAAGGTCATGCCAAGGCATTATTGGCAGTAAAAGAAGAAAGCCTTCAAAAGCAAATTTTTCAAGAAATTTTGGATAATAATTATTCAGTTCGTGACGTGGAAAAAGCGTATCGAAGCGGAAAAGTTATAAAAAATAAAATCAACGAAGCTTATTCTGTTCCAAATAAAGATTTTTTTGAAAAAAGGTTGAAAGAATACTTAAATTACGATAAGATAAAAATAGAAAGCAAAAAAGGAAAGATTCAGTTTGTGGTTGAATTCAACACAGAAACCGAATTAAAGAATTGGTTGAAAAAAGCGCTTCATAAAAATTAATTTAACCATTCGGGCCGAAACGCCAAATCTAAAAACAGCTGCCTTTGTAGCTGTTTTTATTTTTTTAATGTTGTTATAATAAAATTATGCAAAAAAGATTTTTTATTATAGCTGGAATTTTAATTTTAATTTTATTTATCGGGTTTTTTATCGGGCAATTTTTTAAAGATCCTTCCAATCAGGGGGATTGGCCCTTGATTTATCAAAAAATACCGGAAGTAGAATTTAATGGCAATTTGGCTTTGATAAAAAACATCAGAAATTTTCGTTATGATGAAAAAGAAAATGTTATCAGTCCAGATTATTATGATAAGGTTTATAATTTAAGCAAAGTAAAAAAGGTTTGGTTTATTTTCGAACCATTCGGATATGCAGCCCATACATTTTTAAGTTTTGAATTTGAAAACAACGATTATTTAACTATTAGTATTGAAGCCAGAACTGAAAAACATCAAAAATACGAAGCTTTTACCGGACTATTAAGATCATATTCTTTGTTTTATGTAGTAGCTGATGAGCACGATGCTTTTTTGGTTCGCACTAATATCCGAAAAAACAAGGTAATTCTTTTTCCATCTAGTCTTACCAAAGAACAAGGAAGTGCACTTTTAGTGGATATGTTAATAGAAATAAATGATTTAAAAGAAAATCCAAAATGGTATAATACTGCAACAGCTAACTGTACCTCTGTTTTAGCTAAACACATTAACAGGTTTAGAGCCCAATCCTTGCCTTTTTCTTGGGAATTGATTTTTACCGGATTTGTTGATGATTTAGCTTATAATTCTGGATTGATAAAAACAAGCTTGGTTTTAAGACAAGCAAAAACATATTATGACATTACCGAAAAATCAAGAAAAATTGGAGACAATCCTGATTATTCTCTTTTAATCAGGCATGGATTTGAATAAACTATAATAAAAAACGGCTAAGCCGTTTTTTATTTACAATTTTTGTTCGAACATTTTATTTTTTTATTCTTTTCTACCATTAAAGCATTGCATTTTGGACATTTTTCTCCGGTTGGTTTGTCCCAAAGGGCAAAATCGCAATCAGGCCATTTGGAACAGCCATAAAATATTTTTCCTTTTTTTGTTTTTTTACCAATAATTTCACCTTGTTCGCATTTTGGACAAATCACTCCGGTTTTGATGGTTTTATTTTCCAGTGGTTCGGTGTGTCGGCAGTCTGGAAAACCAGAGCAAGCTAAAAATTTTCCAAATCGTCCAAATTTAATGGCCAATGGTTTTCCGCATTTTGGACAAGTTTTTTCTACTAATTCTGCTTCAATTTTTTTCTTTTCTACTTCTGCGTATTTGGTTTCTAGATTTTTAGCAAAAGGATTATAAAATTTTTCTAAAACCTTTATCCAGGATTCTTTTCCTTGAGCAACTTTATCTAAATCTTTTTCCATCTTGGCGGTAAATTTTATATCTACAATTTCTGGAAAATGGTTAACAAGAATTTCATCTACCATTATCCCAATTTCCGTAGGCGCAAATCTTCGATCTTCATTTTTTTGGACATAATTTCGATCTTGAATTGTAGAAATAATTGGAGCATAGGTGGAGGGTCGGCCGATTTCATTAGCTTCCATTTCTTTAATCAATCCAGCTTCGGTATATCTGGCTGGAGGCTGGGTAGAATGCTGTTCGGGTTTTAATTTTATTAAATTTAAAACTTCATTTTCTGTTAGATCCGGTAATTCGGTTTCTTCATATTTCATTTGATAAACTTTTAAAAATCCGTCAAATTTTAACAAAGATCCATTAGCCTGAAAAAGATAATCATTATTGGCGATAATTTCTGCCTTTAATGAATCAAATACCGCTTGGCTCATCTGACTGGCAATAAAGCGTGACCAGATTAATTTATAAAGCTTGGCTTGGCGTGGCTCTAGGCTTAATTTTTCTGGAGTATTTTCCGCATTCGTTGGTCGGATAGCCTCATGGGCTTCTTGGGCCCGATTTTTTGTTTTAAATTTTCTTGGAAATTCAAGACAATATTCAGCTCCAAATTCTTTGGAAATAAAATTTTTAGCTTGAGATAGCGATTGATTGCTAAGATTAAGGGAATCGGTTCGGTGATAAGTGATAAAACCTTTTTCATATAAATCTTGAGCAACTCGCATAGTCATTTTGGCGGGAAATTTTAATTTTTTAGAAGCTTCTTGTTGAAGGGTTGAAGTAGTAAAAGGAGGAAGGGGATTTCTTTTAGTTTCTTTTTTTTCTAAATTAAAAACTTTATATTCCGCCCCTTCTAAATCTTTTAAAATATCGTCAATTTGTTTTTTGGTTTTAATTCCTGGCTTAGGAATTGATTGATTTTTAATTTTTGATAAAATTGCTTCGAATTCAGCTGATTCATTTTGTTTTTTTAAAACAATGCCCAAAGACCAGTATTCTTCGCTTTGAAAATTTTTAATTTCATTTTCCCTTTGAACAATCAAGCGGACGGCCACAGATTGAACTCTTCCAGCCGATAGATTTCTTGCCACTTTTTTCCACAGAAAAGGAGATAATTTATAACCCACGATTCGATCTAATGCCCGTCGAGCTTGCTGAGCATCAACTAAATCTTGATTTATTTCCAGGGGTTTTTTTAATGATTCGGCAATCGCGTTTTTAGTTATTTCGTGAAAAGTTATTCTTTTAAAATTATTTTTCTTTTTTAAATCCAGAGCCTCCATTAAATGCCAGGAAATTGCTTCTCCTTCGCGATCCGGGTCAGTGGCTAAATAAATATAATCGCTTTTGGCCACTTCTTTTTTTAGCAAAGTTACATTTTTTTTAGCCTTAATTGGAATGATATATTTAATTTTAAAATTATTTTCTAAATCAATACCCAAATCGCTTTTTGGAAGATCGCGAATGTGTCCATATGAAGAAAGCACTGTATAGTCAGCGCCTAAAAAATTTTTTAAAGTTTTCGCTTTGGTTGGACTTTCAACAATTATTAAATCCATTTTAATTTCTATTTAAGCAATAAGTATTATCGCCTAAATCAATAATTTTATTTTTTATTTCTAGTACCGAGAGAAGACTCATTATTTTGCTTGGGGCTAAACCAGTGATTTTAATTAAATCTTCTATTTGAAGTGGTTCTTTTTCTAAGGTTTTGAGAATTTTTTCTTCATTACTTGAAATCTCTGTGATAGGTTTATCATTTTTAAGAAAAAGAGGCAAACTATTTATTTTTAGTTCTTGTAAAATATCATTTTTATTTTGAACTAATTTAGCTCCGTCTTTAATCAGGGCATGACATCCTTTGCTGGTTTCTGAATGAATATTTCCTGGGATAGCAAAAATTTTTTTTCCTTGTTCTTTGGTTGCTTTTGCAGTTAACAATGATCCAGAATTTTCTTTAGCCTCGATTACAAGTGTCCCTAAGGCCAAACCAGCAATTAAGCGGTTTCTTTCGGCAAAAGAATATGGTGCAGTTGCTTGGCCAGGTGCATATTCAGAAATAATCAATCCATTATTTTTTAAAATTTCTTTGGCTAAGGGCAAGTTTTCTTTTGGATAGATATTATCAATTGCTGTTCCCAAAACAGCGATTGTCCGAGAGTTTTTTCTTAAAGCTGCCAAATGGGCGAAAGAATCGATACCCTTAGCTAAGCCAGAAACAATTGTTAGTCCCGCATCAACAATTTGGCTTCCTATTTCCAAACAGCATTCTTGCCCGTATTTTGAGCAAATTCTAGCACCAACAATTGCCAGGCAATTTTCTTGTTTATTTATTTTTCCGCAATAATATAATTCTTGGGGAGGATTTTTAATCGTCCGAAGAGAATCGGGGAAAAAATCATGATTAATTGATATCTTTTGGATCAGAAAATCCATTGTTTTTTTTAATAGTAGCGATTATTGTGTCTGCAGTTTCTTTTATAATTTTATCAACTAAAGGAATTTCTTCTGAGCTGAAATTTTCTAAAACAACACTTTCTAATCCTTGAGAATTGATGCGATTTTGATAATCAGGATTTTTTGAGTCAATACCAACTCTAAATCTGGTAAATTCTTTAACGCCTAATTCATTAATAATAGATTGAACACCCTTGTGTCCTGCAGAATTGGCATTTTGGCTTATTTTTATTTTTCCCAGTTCAACATCTGCCTCATCATGAACTACATATATATCCTTAACGTTGATTTTATAGAAATTAGCTATTGCTTTTACCGCTTTTCCTGATTCATTCATAAAAGTTTGAGGCTTTAAAAGGATTGCTTCGTTTTCTGCTAAAATTCCCTGAGAAACAAAGCTATTAAATTTTTTTGCAAATTCAAAAGCGGAAAATCCAGCTAATTCTTGTAATTCGTTTAAAACCATAAAACCTAAATTATGGCGAGTAGATTGGTATTGGCTTCCTGGATTGCCCAGGCCGATAATCAAAATCATATATAATTGATTATACTTTTTTTCTTTTGATTTGGCAAAAGCCATTGGCAAAATCAATGTTTTAAGGTATATTATTAACAAATGGAAGTTAAAAAAGCAATTGCAAACATTTGGGACATTGGAAAACTTGCGCTGATCGCACTTTTAATAGTTTTGCCGATCAGAATTTTTGTTTTTCAGCCGTTTGTGGTAAATGGCCAATCAATGGAGCCAAATTATCATTCTTCTGATTATCTTATTATTGATGAAGTTTCTTATCGATTCAATTCTCCGCAAAGAGGGGATGTGGTTGTTTTTAAATATCCAAAAAATCAGAATTTCAAATATATTAAAAGAATTATTGGTTTGCCCGGAGAAACAGTAGAAATAAAAAATAAAGAAATTTTTATAACCAATAATCAAAACACTTTTAAATTAGACGAGAGCGTTTATTTGCCTACGCTTGTTTTTGAAGCATGGGAAAGAATAGACAATATGAATCCTCTTGTTTTGGGATCTGACGAATATTTTGTTTTAGGAGATAATCGCAACAATTCTTCTGATTCTAGAATTTGGGGAGTTTTGCCAGGCAAAAACATTGTTGGTAAAATTTTTTGCCATCTTTCTCCTTTCGAAACAATAACTGGAAGAAAATCACCGATTTATTAATTATATGAGTAAGCCTAAATTTCAAAATCCTCAAGGAATGCATGACATCTTACCAGA
Organism: Minisyncoccota bacterium; assembly: GCA_041649435.1. GTDB lineage: Bacteria > Patescibacteriota > Minisyncoccia > Minisyncoccales > Minisyncoccaceae > UBA6220. The sequence goes on from JBAZNB010000008.1 coordinate 8,366, forward strand.
AGATCAGCCTTATTATGATGCTGTTTTTCAAGCAGTTAAAGAGGTTTTTGATTTTTATCATTTTAAAAAAATAGACACTCCGATTGTAGAAAGTGCTGACTTGTTTAGCCGGGGAGTAGGTCAAGGTACGGATATTGTTCAAAAAGAAATGTATACTTTTAAAACAAAAGGAGGAAAAGACATTTTTACTCTTCGACCAGAAGGAACTGCGCCCATTGTTCGAGCTTATCTTCAGCATGGATTCCAATCTTTGCCCCAGCCAATAAAATTATGGTATTATGGTCCATTTTTTCGTCACGAACGTCCTCAAGCAGGAAGATACAGACAATTTTACCAATTTGGAGCAGAAATTTTAGGAGAAAAAGATGCTTTGGCTGATGCTCAATTGATTTCTTTGTCTTATGCTATTTTTCAAGAATTAAAATTAGGAGATCTTGTTATTAGGATAAATTCTATTGGCGATGATAATTGCCGGCCTGAATATCGAAAAGCTTTAAATAAATATTTAAAATCAAAAAAATCAACGCTTTGCGCAGAATGTCAAAAGCGTTTAAAAACAAACCCTTTAAGAATTTTAGATTGCAAAAATGAAAAATGCCAAGAAACTATAAACTCTGCGCCTCAAAGCTTAGAATTTTTATGCGAACATTGCCATACCCACTTTAAAGAGGTTTTGGAATACTTGGAAGAAATGAAAATACCATATATTCTTGATCCACATTTAGTTCGAGGATTGGATTATTACAGCAAAACTGTTTTTGAAATAGAGCCAACTGATTTAGAACAAAAAGCCCAAGGATCCTTGTCAGGAGGGGGAAGATATGATAATTTAGCAAAGATGCTTGGAAGTAATTCTTTGATTCCAGCCTGTGGTATAGCCGGAGGAGTGGAAAGGATTATTGCTTTAATGAAGTCCAGGGATTATAAATTCAAAGCCAAAGCTCCTGCGCAAGTATTTTTATCGCAAATAGGCCCTTTAGCGAAAAAAAGAAGTTTGGCAATTATTGAAGAATTAAGGCGGGCCAATATTCGAGTTGCTGAATCTTTCAGTAAAGATTCTCTTAAGGCTCAAATTGGATTGGCTAGCAAATTAGGAATCAATAATGTTCTTATTATCGGGCAAAAAGAAGCTTTGCAGGGAACAGTAATGATGAGAAATATGGAATCGGGAAAGCAATCCGAAGTTTCTCAAGAAGAAATAATAAAAGAAATAAAACAAAGATTAAAAGAAGATTAAAATAAAAGAGATATGAAAATTCAAAAACAACAAAAAGAAACTTCTCAATCTTTAGTCTATCGTTTTACCAAGGCAGTGCAAAAAAGCGGAATTTTGGTTGAAGCCAGAAAAAGGCGTTTTACCAAAAGAAACAAAAGCCGAAATTTGCAACAAAGGGCTGCCTTAGTAAGAGAAGAAAAAAAGAAAGAGTTTGTAAAAATTAAAAAAATGGGTAAATCAGCTTAAAAATATGAAAATTGAAGACATTAAAAAAGATTTAATAGAAGCGCAAAAAGCTCAAAACGAAATTGCTGTTTCTGTTTTAAGAATGCTTTTGTCTTCTATCGTTAATAAGCAAAAAGATAAACGTTTATATATTGCTGCCCATGAATCTGGCTTAACCGAAGTAGACTTAGATCGGAGAGAAAAACTAGATGACAACGAAATAATGGAAGTGATTATTTCTGAAGCAAAAAAAAGAAGAGACAGTATTTTTAGTTTCGAAGAGGGAAGCCGTCCTGATTTGGTAGAGCGCGAGCAAAAAGAACTTGATTTTTTAAAAAAATATCTTCCAGTTGAGCTTACAGAATCAGAAATTAGAAAAATAGTAGAAGATGTTATTGCAAAACTAGAAACAACTGGCCAAAAAAACATTGGTTTGGTGATGAAAGAAGTAATTCCTCAAACCAAAGGCCGTGCAGATGGATATTTGGTGGGAAAAATAGTAAAAGAAATGATCGGCGAATAAATTATTTTTTAAAAAATCCGCAATTTAAAGCGGATTTTTTTATTTATTTTTTTAAAAAATATTTTTGGAAAAATAATTTGAAAAAATCATTATTTTTTTGATTTTTTTCCGTAAAATTAAGATGATTTTTAAGAAAATGGCAAGGGCTTGCCATAAATTTTTTAATTTAGTAAAATGGGAGTACTAAAATGTTGGCAATTAATAATCTTACCGAAAAAAAGAAAGAAATCGATGAAAAATTATTATTAAAAATTGCTGAAAAAGTTTTAGAAAAAGAAAAAATCAAAGTTAGAATAAATTTATCAATCGCTTTGGTTTCTTCGGCAGAAATTAAAAAGCTTAACAATAAATATCGGGGTAAAAATAAGCCAACTGATGTACTTTCTTTCGGAGAAATCAAAAAAACCAAAAAACAATTTGATTTTTTTGAGCCAGAAATAATCATTTGCTTAAAAGAGGTTGAAAAAAACGCCAAGCAATCGAAAGAACCATTTAAAAAAGAATTAATAAGGGTTCTTATCCATGCTATTCTTCATCTTCTCGGTTTTGAACACGAGCAAGGAGGTTTGGCTGCTGAAAAAATGATTAAAAAACAGGAAAAATATCTTTCATTATTTAAATTTTAAAAAGTTATGGCTAAAACACAAATTGTCATTGGAATAGACATTGGAACTGATACAATCAAAATTTTGGCTGTAAAAAAAGATCTTGAAACTGGAAAAATTTTGGAAACATTTTTTTTGAATAAAATAAAATCATTCGGAGTTCAAAAAGGAAGAATTAAAAGCATCAATGAGGTTGCAAAAAAAATTCAAAGTTTGGTTGAAAAGATGGAGCAATCCCAAGATCAGAAAAAATTAAATCATCAAGAATTTTTATTAAGTATTAATGGAAGTAAATTGCAACTATTTCCTAGCCGGGGAGTAGTAGTTGTTGCTCGAGCAGATCAAAAAGTTTCCCAAGAAGACATTGACCGGATTTATCAAAATGTGCGAGCTGTTAATTTACAATCAACCAATAAAGAAATTTTAGATGTTTATCCAAAAGAATGGATTTTAGATGGAGAGCATGACGTGAAAGATCCTTTAAATTTGCACGGCACCAGATTGGAATTAGAAGCCTATTTGCTTTCTGTTTTTTCTTCTGATTTAGAAAGCGTAATAGAATCAGGAGTTGGTGCTGGTTTGGATATTGATGCCAATAATATCATCGCTTGCCCAGTAGCAGATGCTCGTTCAGTTTTAACCCCTCAGCAAAAAGAATTAGGAGTAGCTTTGATTAATATTGGTGCTTCTACAACTAGCGTTAGTATTTATGAAGAAGGAAGGCTTTTAAATTTAGCGATTTTTCCAATCGGTTCGGCTAATATTACAAATGATATTGCCATTGGTTTTAAAACTGAAATCGAAGTTGCCGAACAAATCAAAAAAGAATATGGATCGTGCCTTGATAATGATTCTGGCCCTAAAAAAATAGAAATCAATCTTGATTTATTTGCCAAAGAAGAGGAAGAGGTTTCTAAACAAGAAGATATTGAAGATGCGATTTTTGAAACTTTTGGCAAAGGACTTAAAAAAATAGAAAAAATCAAAGCAAAAAAAGAAAAAGGTAATGTGCTTGTTTTTTCCAAAAAAGATTTAAAAAAAATAATAAATGCTCGAGTAGATGAAATTTATAGCTTAATAGCTGAAGAAATTAAAAAAGCTGGTAAGCAAGGATTGTTGCCGGGTGGAATAGTTTTAACCGGAGGAGGATCGAAATTGCCGGGAATGGTTGATTTAGCAAAAAAAGAATTTAATTTGCCTTGTCGAATTGGTTTTCCTAAAGAACTTAATAATCAGGTGATGGATCCTTCTCTTGCCACGGTTTGCGGATTAGTAATGGATGAAGATCAAGAAGATGGTCCTCAATCAGACGGAATAGACGAACAGGGAATTTTAAGAAAAATATTTAGAAAAATTATTAATTTTATTAAAAACTTAGCGCCTTAAAATGACGGCAACAAAAATAAAAGTTATTGGAATAGGAGGGGCTGGAGGAAATACTATTTCTCGATTATTTTCGGCTGGAATTAATAATGTTGAACTAATCAGTATTAATACAGACACGCAAGATTTAAAAAGAAAAAACGCGCATTTAAAATTAAGAATTGGAGAAAAAACTACCAAAGGATTAGGAGCAGGAATGAAACCGGAAATAGGAAATCTTTCTGCCAAAGAAAACATTAAAGAAATAGAAGAGGTTTTAAAGGGCGCGGATATTATTTTTTTAACAGCTGGGCTGGGAGGTGGAACTGGTTCTGGGGCCATGCCGATTGTAGCAGAATTGGCAAAAAGAAACGGAATTTTAACGATTGGAGTAGTAACAATGCCTTTTTCTTTTGAAGGCCGAAAAAGAAAAAAAATTGCCCAAACTAGTTTAGAACAAATAGAGAAATTTATTGATACGATTGTAGTGATTCCAAATGATAAATTAATCGAATTAGTACCCTCGAAATCATCAGTGGAAGATGCTTTTGCAAAATGCGATGAGCTTTTAAAAGAAGCAGTTGAAAGTATTAGTAATGTTATTTTAAATCCTGGAATATTAAATTTAGATTTTGCTGATATAAAAGAAATTTTGAAAAAAGGAGGAACCGCTTACTTCGGAATTGGTCGAGCCGAAGGCAAAGATAGAATCTTAAAAGCAATCGAAAAAGCAATTTATTCACCAATAAATAATTTTTCTTTGGAAAAAACCAACGGAATTTTATTTAATGTTTCTTCTGGAACGGATAATTTATACCTTTCCGAAGTAAAGAAAATAGCTGAAGCGATAAAAAAGAAAATATCGCCTCAAGCAAAAATAATTTTTGGCGCTTGTTTTGACAAGTCTCTTAAAAAAGACGAAATCAGAATTACGATTATCGCCACCAGTACGGAAAAATAAAAAATAATAAATCTGTCCCGGTCGAGGCTTTGGCAGGGCATAATAACAAATCTTCTTTTATGAATGTCAAAATTGACAGCAATTGAGAGAGGGTTAGAAATACCAATATGATAAATAAAATTTTAAAAGTAGAAAAAAGAAATAAAGACATTGTTGATTTTAATGAAGAAAAAATCAGAAACGCTGTTTTCAAGGCGATTACAGCAACCAAAAAAGGAAATGGCGAAAAAAGCAAAAAGATATCCAATAAAGTTCTTGATATTCTCAACAGGAGGTTTAAACCTGGGGAAATTCCTAATGTGGAGCAAATCCAGGACATTATTGAAGAAGTTTTAATTTTAGAGGGAGAAGTTGAACCAGCGAAAGCTTTTATTCTTTACCGAGAACAAAGAAGAAAAATCAGAGAGGCGCAATCAATTAGCGAAGAAGCAGTTGATCGAGTTGACGACTATTTGGAAAAAATGGACTGGGAGGTTCAAGAAAATTCCAATATGACTTTTTCCTTGCAAGGATTGAATCATTATGGAGTAAGTTATATTGTTAAAAAATATTGGTTGAATAAAATTTATCCTAAAGAAGTTCGAGAGGCAAATGAATCTGGAGATTTTCATTTACACAATTTAGACACCCTTTCTTGCTATTGTGTGGGTTGGGATTTGTACGATTTATTGCTTCATGGATTTGGAGGGGTAATGGGCAAAGTAGAATCAACCCCGCCAAAACATTTCCGTTCTGCTTTGGGCCAAATCGTTAACTTTATGTATACTTTGCAAGGAGAAGCAGCAGGGGCGGTTTCTTTTTCAAACTTTGATACTTTATTGGCTCCGTTTATCCGCTATGACAATCTTAGTTATGCCCAAGTAGAGCAAGCAATTCAAGAATTTATGTATAATATGTCTGTGCCCACTAGAGTTGGATTCCAATGCCCGTTTACTAATATTACTTTAGATTTAAAACCATCAGCTGTATTTGCCAATCAGCCGATTATTATTGGAGGTAATCCCCAAAAAGAAACTTATGGTGAGTTTGCCGAAGAAATGAAAATGCTGGTAAAAGCTTTTTATGCAACCATGATTAAAGGGGATAGAAGTGGTCGACCGTTTTCTTTCCCAATTCCTACTATTAATATTACGAAAGATTTTCCTTGGGACGATCCTGCTTTGGATCCGTTGTTTGAAGCTTCAGCTAAATATGGAATTAATTATTTTGCCAATTACATCAATTCTGAAATGAAGCCTGAAGATGTTCGTTCTATGTGTTGCCGATTAAGATTGGATTTGAATGAATTAAGCAATCGAGGAGGAGGAGGATTATTTGGATCAGGATCATTAACTGGTAGTATTGGAGTTGTTACCATCAATTTACCAAGAATTGGTTATTTATCTAAAACTAAAAAAGAATTTTTTGAAAGATTAGGAAAAATAATGGATATTGCTAAAGAAAGCTTGGAAATAAAAAGAAAAACTATTGAAGAATTTACTTCTAAGGGGTTATATCCTTATTCCCGCCATTACTTAGAAAGCGTGAAAAAAGCAAAAAATCAGTATTTTGCCAATCATTTTTCAACTATTGGATTATCAGGAATGAACGAAGCTTTGCTTAATTTTATTGGCGAAGGAGTTGGTACTAAAAAAGGAAAAGCATTAACCTTAGAAATTATGGATTTTATGAGAGATCGATTAAAAGAATATCAAGCTGAAACCGGAAATATTTATAATTTAGAAGCTACTCCAGCCGAATCAACTGCTTTTCGTTTGGCTAACAAGGATCGAAAATTATATCCAGACATAATCACTTCTGGTACTAAAAAAGTTCCTTATTATACTAATTCTACTCAGTTGCCAGTTAACTTTACAGATGATATTTTTGAAGAATTAAAACTTCAAGACGAAATCCAATGTAAATATACTGGCGGAACAGTTGAACATATTTTTGTGGGCGAAGAAATTGCCGATATTCAAACTGTAAAAAGTTTGGTAAAAAAGATTTTTGAGAAAAATCGTTTGCCTTATATTACCATTACCCCTACTTTTTCCATTTGTCCGATTCATGGCTATGTTTCCGGAAAACATTTTACTTGTCCAAAATGTACTATTGAACAGCCTTGCGAAGTTTATTCCCGCGTAGTTGGCTATTTGCGTCCTGTTTCCCAGTGGAATGAAGGCAAGCAGCAGGAATTTAAAGAGCGAAAAGAATTTAAAATTAAAGCTTCTCTTGCAAAAATAAATAATAAAAATTAATCAATTTTTATAATCAAACAATATGGAACCAAAATTTTTTTGCCATGATTGCGGTTGTAAAATAAACATCAATGAGGCCAATGAAATAGTAAATGGCCAGTTATTAAAATATAATTTGCCAGATGGCACCGACAAGTCTATTTTTAAATGTAATGATTGTTACCAAAAAAGCAAAAGCTTAAATAATTTTCAAGAAACCGAAGTTTATTCCCGTGTAGTTGGCTATTTGCGTCCCGTTTCCCAGTGGAATGAAGGCAAACAAGAAGAATTTAAAGAGCGAAAAGAATTTAATATTAAGGACATTTAATATTTTCTTAAATTTTTTAAAAAAGAAGCGGACTAAATGTCCGCTTCTAAGCGCCAATCTTTTATTTCTAAAATAATAAATTCAATGGCTTTAATCGGCGGATTGCAAAAAGTTACCTTGGTTGATTATCCGGGCAAGATTGCTTGCACGATTTTTTTATCCGGGTGCAATTTTCGTTGCCCGTTTTGTTATTCTAAAGAATTGGTTTTGCCGGAAAGCATTAAAAATCATCCTCGAATTTCTGAAGCTGAAATTTTTTCTTTTTTAGAACAAAGAAAAGATCTTTTAGAAGGAGTAGTTTTGTGTGGTGGTGAGCCAACTATAAATCTTGATTTGCCTGATTTATGCCGGAAAATAAAAAATTTGGGATTCTATTTAAAATTAGATACCAATGGCAGTAATCCGGAAATGTTAGAAAAATTAATTGATGAAAAATTGATTGATTATATTGCCATGGATATAAAAGCGCCCTTAACTCAAGAAAAATACGATTATTTTACTGGCGTTAGTTTGCCGATTGAAAAGATTAAAAAATCAATTGATTTGATTAAAAAATCAGGAATAGATTATGAATTTCGATCAACAATCGTGCCCGGGCTTCATACTCGCGAAGATATTATCCAAATGGCAAAAGATATCGCTCCGGCCAATCGATATTTTCTTCAGCAATTTCGAAACGACAAAGAAACAATTGATTTAATTCTTAATTCAATTAATCCTAATTATCCAGACGGATTTTTAGAAAGCCTGGAAAAAGAAATTTCATTATTATTCAAGTTTTTTAAAATAAGATAACCATGCTTCCTCTTTATGATGAAAATAAAAGAAAGGGCCGAATTCCTTTTATCACCGCTGGAATAGTTTTTTTGAACGTAATCTTATTTTTTTATACTTTTCAAGAAATCGAAACTTATATTAATATTTTTGGATTTTCTCCAAATAATTTTTTTGACGGGCGGTTTTATACTATTTTTACTTCAATGTTTTTGCATGCTAATTTTTGGCATTTGCTGGGAAACATGCTTTTCCTTTGGGTTTTTGGAGATAATCTAGAGGCCAAAATTGGACATTGCCGTTTTTTTTGCTTTTATTTATTTTGCGGAATAACAGCTATTATTGTTTATTCTTTTGCCGGCGCTTCAAGCAGTATTCCGGTTATCGGTGCCTCTGGAGCTATTTCCGGAATCTTGGGCGGGTATTTAGTCCTTTTTCCTAAAAATAAAATAAAATCAATTATTCCGATAATTTTCTTTTGGACTCTGGCCTCAATCCCGGTTTTTGTTTTTATTATTATCTGGTTTTTATATCAATTTTTTTCTTTGCCTTTGGAAAATATGGAAATGGTGGCTTATTCTGCTCATCTCGGAGGATTTTTGGCCGGACTATTCTCCATTAAAATTTTTGCGCAAAAAAGAAAATTTTTATAATGAGCAAATCGGATTTATTTTTATTACTTTGCCTGGCATTTATGTCTGGCATTTTTGGCGCCTCGTTTTGTTTTTTTTCAAAAACTATAAATTTTAAATTGATTATTATTTTTTTGATTATTGGCCTTTTAATTGGCGGTGTTTTTTATTCTAAAAAATATTTTAGAATTTTTGGTTTATGTTTAATTATTTTTGCTTTTGGGGTTTGGTTTTTTCAAGCAAAATTTTTAGCACTTTCAGAAAATATTTTAATTAAGAGCGACGAAAAAAATATTACTTTGATCGGTCCCATTATTCGGGATCCCCTACAAGGATATAATAATTTAAAAATTATTATTTCAGTTAGAAAAATTATTAATGAAGCTGACGAAGAAATTTCCAACCAAGGCCAAGAATTAGGTCAAGCTATTATTTATACAAATAATTATTTCAATTTTAAATATCATGATTTAATCCAAGCAAAGGGAATGGCTCGAGTTCCGAAAAAATTAGATAATTTTGATTATCAGGGCTATTTAATGAAAGAGGGTGTTGTTTTAACAATGGCTTATCCGGAGATTACCAAAAAACAAAATTCAGAACCCGAATTTTTTTCTTTTTTATTGATTAAAATATTTTCTTTAAAAGAAAAAATGAGGGAGCAAATTCAAAAAAATATGCCCTTGCGAGAAGCTTCAGTTATTCAAGCCATGATTTTAGGGGATAGCGGGGCAATGCCAGAAGAGCTAAAGCAAAAACTTTCCCAAACTGGGTTAAGCCATGCTATTGCTATTTCTGGAACGCATATTGTTTTATTTTCGGCCATTGCCTTTGAAATCCTTTTATTTTTTGGTTTTTGGAAAAAACAAGCTGCTGGATTTTCTATTATTTTAATAATTTTATATGTAGTAATGGCTGGAGGAATGGCTTCGGCTGTGCGGTCTGGGATTATGGGCTGTCTTTTGATGTTGGCTAGATTATTTGATCGAACAGCTTATAGCGAACGCACGCTTTGCTTGGCTGGGTTTTTAATTCTTCTGCAAAATCCTTTGGCTTTGAAATACGATCTTGGTTTTCAGCTTTCTTTTTTGGCTATTGCTGGGCTAATTTTTGGACTTCCTATTTTAAAATATTTTTTTTCTCGTCCAAACGAAAAATTTAAAACCTTAAAAGAAATAATTTTTGCCACTATTAGTGCCCAAATTGCTACTTTGCCGATTTTGATTTTTAATTTTGGATATGTTTCGGTTATTTCCTTATTAAGTAATTTATTGATTATTTCTTTATTGCCCGGATTGATGATTTTAGGGCTTCTTTTTCCCTTGATTGGCATAATAATTCCTTTCTTGGGATCGTTTTTTGCTTTTTTCTGCTTTTGGCTGGTTCGTTATCTTTTATTTGTTGTGGATTTTAGCGCTCAAATTCCTTGGGCAATTTTAAACTTTCAAATCAGCGGTTTTGTTGCGGTTTTAATTTATCTTTTTTATATTTTTATTATTTTAAAATATAGAAAAAAGAATGAATTTGTTCCATTTTAAATAAGCAATTTAATGGATTTTTGATTTGTTTTTTTTATTTAATGCATTATAATAATATTAATATGGAAACCAAAGCATGGGTTGTTTCAATTAATATGGGCTATGGTCATCAGCGCACTGCTTATGCCTTGCGCGAATTGGCTGTGGATAATAAAATTATCAATGCCAATGACTATGAAGGAATTCCCGACAAAGATCGGCTTCTTTGGGAAAGCTCGCGTAATTTTTATGAATTTATTTCTCGATTCAAAGGATTTCCATTAATCGGGGATTGGGCTTTTAAAATTTATGATCGAACGCAAAAGATTTTTGATTTTTATCCGCGTCGAGATTTATCTGGAGCAACTTTTGTAGAAAGAAATACTTATAATCTTTTAACCAAAGGGTGGGGGCATCATTTAATTAAAATGGTTTGGCCAAAGCAAGGCGAACAGCCAAAGCCTTTTATCTCTACTTTTTTTATTACTGCTTTTATGGCCGAATATCATCGTTATCCGGGAGATATTTATTGTGTGGTTTGCGATGCAGATGTTAGCCGGGCTTGGGCACCGTTATTACCTCATAAAACCAGGATAAAATATTTAACTCCTAACGAGCGAACTAAGCAACGTTTAATGCTTTACGGAATCCCGAAAGAGAATATTTTTCTTACTGGATATCCTTTGCCAATGGCTTGTGTTGGCAATGAAAGCATGTCGCTTTTAAAATATGATATTCGTAATCGTTTGGCCAATTTAGATCCTCAAAAATCTTATGAAAAAAATTACGGATCTTTAATTAAAACTCATTTAGGTGAATTGCCAGCCGGTTCGGATCATCCGCTTACTATTATGTTTGCCGTAGGCGGAGCTGGAGCGCAAAAAGAGATTGGAGTAAATCTTTTAGATCAGTTTAAAAATAAAATTGTTTCTCGGGAAATGAAAATAATTTTGGTGGCGGGAGTGAAAACAAAAATAAAGCGCTATTTTGAACAAGAAATAAAAAAATTACGAATGGAGAATTTAAAAAATATTGAAGTTTTGTTTGCCGATAATTTCGGAGATTATTTCGATGCTTTCAATCAAGCGCTTAGCAAGGCTGATCTTCTTTGGACAAAGCCTTCAGAGTTATCATTTTATTCCGCTTTGGGTATTCCTATTATTATTGCTCCAACTATTGGCTCGCAAGAAGATTTTAATAAAGAGTGGCTTTTAATGCATGGATTTGGTATTGAACAGCGAAATCCAAACTATGCTTCGGAATGGATTTTTGATTGGCTTCGTTCCGGATATCTTGCCGAAATTGCTATGGAGGGTTTTATTGAAGGAGAAAAATTGAGTGTTTTAAATATCAAAAAAATAATTTCTAAATAAATGGATTATTCTTGGCTAATTGTTGCTATCCTTGGTTATTTTGCTTTTGCAATTGCGTCTTTGGGAGACAAGATTGTCCTTGGCCAATCTCCTCGGCCTAGAGCTTTTACTTTTTTTGTCGGAGTCTTTAATATCTTGGCAATTTTTATGATTCCGTTTGTTGGTTTTGAAATTCCATCTGGTTTTACTATTTTTTGGATTATTTTAGATGCTATTATTTATATTTTTGGACTATATGGAATGTTTAGTGCTTTAGAAAAGTTTGATGTTTCTCGAGTTATTCCAGCCATTGGCGCTATTCAGCCAGTGATTATTTTTGGTTTAACCTGTCTTTTTTGGGGGCCTCAATTTTTAGACGCAAAAGGAATGATTGCTTTTTTACTTTTATTAATCGGAACTATTTTAATCAGTTTAGATAAAACAGGAGATTTGTTTAGCAAAGAAAGTTTGAAAATTTCTTTTGCCACGGCAGTTTTATTTTCCCTTGATTTTGTTTTTTCAAAATTTGTTTATTTAGATATGCCTTTTTGGCAGGGTTTTATCTGGATTAGGATTTTCAGTTTTATTTTTTCTTTAAGCCTTCTATTGAATAAAAATTTTTATCAAGATATTTTTGGAAAAAGAAAAATAACTAAAGCCAGCACAGGAATTCTTTTTGTTCTTTTTCAGGGGGCTGGTGGACTTGCTACAATTTTTCAAAGCTGGGCAATTGCTTTGGCTCCGATTGCTTTTTTAGCGATTATTAATGCTCTTCGAGGGGTGCAATATATTTTTCTTTTTATTTTTACTATTCTTTGCACAATTTTTATCCCCAAAATTTTAAAAGAAGATATTTCCAAGGGCACGGTTATTCAAAAAGTGCTATCAATTGTTATTATTGTCCTTGGTTTAGCGCTTTTATTCTATTAATTTTAAGCATTGAAAAATCAAGCTTTTTTGGTATAATCAAGCTATGCAAACTATTCTAAAATATTTGATTGCTTTACCAATTTTTATTTTCTTAGTTTTGATTATTTGGCTATTTTTCGGTTCGCCAAAAAAAGCAGAGAAAATTATCTGGGGAGTTAATTTTTCTGTTAAACAATCTGACTTTTTAGAGCTTGACCCAAAAGAAAATTATTTGGCTATTTTAGATGATTTAAAAGCAAAAAATATTAAAATATCGGTTCATTGGGATTTAATTGAACCAGAAAACAATGTTTATGATTTTAAAGATTTAGATTGGCAGGTGATTGAAGCGCAAAAAAGGGATGTTAATCTTATTTTAGCCATTGGAATGAAAACTCCGCGTTGGCCAGAATGTCATTTGCCTCAATGGGCTTGGAACTTAAACAAAGAAGAGCAACAAAACGAAATTTTAAAATATTTAGAAGAAATCGTCTTTCACTACAAAGATTATTCTAATATTTCCGCTTGGCAAGTAGAAAATGAGCCGTTTTTTAAATTTGGATCTTGTCCTTGGTCCGACGAAAGCTTTTTAAAAAAAGAAGTGCTTTTAGTAAAACAGCTTGATCCTGCTCGGCCGATAATAATTACTGATAGTGGAGAAATTTCTACTTGGAATAAAGCTGCTAAAATCGGCGATTTGGTAGGATTTACAACCTATCGAAATGTTTGGCAAGAACAAGTTAAGGGGTATTTTTCTTATAATCCTTGGCTTACCCCAATGTTTTATTCCCGTCGAGCCCAATTAGTAAAACAAATTTATCATAAAAAAGCCATTGGCATTGAGTTGCAAGCCGAACCCTGGTGTCGTAATTCCATTATGAATGCTTCTTTAAAAGAACAGGAAAAAACAATGAGCCTTGATCATTTTAAGCAAGCGATAAAATTTGCCAGAGATACAGGAATCGATACTTATTATTTTTGGGGAGCAGAGTGGTGGCATTGGATGAAGACTAAACAAGGCCATCCAGAATATTGGGAAGAGGCTAAAAAAGTTTTTTCCGAATAATATTAATTAAATCAATTTATGCTAAGTATTGTTATTCCAACTTATAACGAAGAAAAAAGGCTTCCGATTTTGTTGGAAGCGCTTTTAAGCGAGAAAATTAAAGATTTAGAAATTATTGTCGCCGATCGACAAGGCACGGACAAAACCAGGGAAGTAGCGGAAAAATACGGATGTCGGATTACCGATGGAGGATCGCCAGCCGAAGGCCGGAACAATGGAGCGAAAATTGCCAAAGGAGATATTATTTTATTTTTAGATGCTGATGTAAAAATTTCGCCTGATTTTTTAAAAAAATCATTATTTGATTTTAAAAAAAATAATTTAGGAGTTGCTTCTTATCATATTTATCCAGTAAAAAGCAATTTGCTTTTGAATAAATTTATTTTGAACATTTTTTATAATTACCAGCAGAAAATACTTAAAAAAATATTTCCAATGGGCGCGATGGGAATAATGGTTCGAAAGGATATTTTTAATAAAGTAGGGGGGTTTGATCCAAAAATAAAATTAGCCGAAGATATTTATTTTGTTCAGCAGGCTGCGAAATTGGGAGAGTTTGATATTATTAAAGGAATATCTTTGTATATGCCCACACGTCGATTTGATAAAGATGGATATTTTCGAACCGGCGGAAAATATCTTTTATGCGGACTACATATGATTTTTTTAGGGCCAGTAAAAAGCGGAAGAATTTTTGATTATAAATTTAATCATTACGATAATAATAAAAAATAAATTAAATAGGTAATATGTCAATTTATAAATTACCGGAGTTTAATTTAAAAAAACTTGAAGCTCCGAAACAAAAATTTACAATTGATTTTTTTAAAAATAATAATTTAATCTGGTTGTTTGTTGTTTTTATTATTGGGATTTTCGCTGGGCTTATTTTTGGATATTTTTTATACCAAGAAATGGGTCAAGCTCAATTTCAAAAAACAAATTTGCAGAATATCCAAGAAGAGCCAGGAATAAAATACGAACCGCAAACTACGCAAGAAGAAAAAATTATTGAAGCAGTAAAAAATGTTTCTCCTTCAGTTGTCAGCATTATTGTCACTAAAGAAGTTGCTGTTTATCAATATCAAACTCCAAGCGATGACTTGCTTGATCCTTTTGGACTTTTTAATCTTCCAGAAAAAGTAGAAATCGGAGCCGAAAAACAAGAAGTTGGGGCTGGTACAGGATTTATTGTTTCCAGCGATGGATTGGTCTTAACCAATAAGCATGTTGTTGCTGATGCTGATGCTGAATATACGATTGTTGATCTTGAAGGAAGTGAATATTCGGCTAAAATTATTGCTACTGATCCGGTTCAAGATTTAGCAATTATTAAAATTCAAAGCGATAAAGTTTTTTTACCTGCAAAACTAGGATCTTCTGCCAATATTCAAATTGGACAAACAGCAATTGCTATTGGCAATGCTTTGGGTCAGTTTCAAAACACAGTTTCTGTGGGAGTTATTTCTGGTTTAGGCCGTACTATTACGGCTAGCAGCACTCAGGGCACTAACGAAACATTAGAAGATATTATTCAAACCGATGCAGCTATTAATCCTGGCAATTCTGGTGGTCCGCTTTTGAACTTAAACGGCGAAGTTGTTGGTGTGAATACAGCTACTTCACAAACTGGAGAAGGAATTAGTTTTGCTATTGCTATTGATAAAGCCAAAAAAGATATTGAGCAAGTTAAGTCAACAGGAAAAATATCATATCCATATTTAGGAATAAGGTATATTATTATTGATAAAAGCCTAGCTGAAGAAAAAGATTTGCCAGTTTCTTATGGGGCTTTGATTTCTAAGGGCGCGGGCGCTAATGAGCCGGCGATTGCTCCAGGTTCCCCAGCAGCCAAGGCTGGGCTTAAAGCAGGAGATATTATTTTAGAATTTGATAATCAAAAAATTAACAAAAAAAATACTTTAGCTAAAATAATTTCCAGCTATTCGCCTTATCAAACTATTACTTTGAAAGTTTTAAGAGACGATCGAGAAATTCAAATTAAAGCAACTTTAGACGAATGGGAATGATTTTAAAATATTATTTTTATTATGAACGAAATTGAAGAAATAAAATCCCGGCTAAACATAGTGGATGTTGTGGGAAGTTATGTCAAATTGGAAAAAGCAGGCGTTAATTATCGAGCTTGCTGTCCTTTTCATTCAGAAAAAACCCCGTCATTTTTTGTTTCCCCGGCTCGTCAGATTTGGCATTGTTTTGGTGGATGCAACGAGGGAGGAGATATTTTTAAATTTATAATGAAAATTGAAAATATTGAATTTGGAGATGCTCTTCGAATTTTAGCTTCTCGGGCTGGAGTAGAATTAAAATCTCAAACAGGGGATTGGCAAAAAACAAAAAGCGAAAGGCAGGTTTTATTGAATATTTGCGAAATGGCTACTCGTTTTTTTGAAGCTTATTTCAAAAAAAGCGTAAAAGGAAAAGAAACTCAAGAATATTTATTTTCTCGTGGATTAAAACAAGAAACAATTGATCAATGGCGAATAGGCTATGCTCCAGAATCCTGGTCTTATTTATCTGATTTTTTAATTGGTCGAGGATATAAGCGCGAAGATATTATTAAAGCCGGATTAGCGATTTCCAAAGAAAATAATAAATTTTTTGATCGTTTTCGAAGCCGAATTATGTTTCCTATTCGTGGATTCAGCGGAGAGGTTACTGGATTTACGGGCCGGATTTTTGGCAAAGACGATGAAAAAGAAGCAAAATATTTAAATACTCCCAATACTTTGCTTTATGATAAAAGCCGGGCTTTGTTTGGAATTGATCAAGCAAAATTGGAAATAAGAAAAAATGACTTTTGTATTTTAGTTGAGGGAAACGTTGATTGTATTATGTCTCATCAGGCTGGATTTAAAAATTGTTTGGCTGTTTCTGGCACTGCCTTGACTTCCCAGCATTTAAATATTATAAAAA
Organism: Minisyncoccota bacterium; assembly: GCA_041649435.1. Classification (GTDB taxonomy): domain Bacteria; phylum Patescibacteriota; class Minisyncoccia; order Minisyncoccales; family Minisyncoccaceae; genus UBA6220. The sequence goes on from JBAZNB010000008.1 coordinate 24,992, forward strand.
GGTATTCGCCAAATTTAGTTTTGGCTTTTGATATGGATTTAGCTGGCAATAAAGCTACGCAAAAAGGTATTGCTTTGGCTCAAAAAATGGACTTTAACATAAAAGTAATCCCTTTGACCAATGAAAAAGATCCAGCTGATATTATTCTTCACGAAGGAGATGCTAAATGGAAGCAAATGATTGAATCTGCTGAGCCAGCCAATGATTTTTATTTTGCTTTGGCTTTAAAAAATAGAAACATTGATTCAATCGAGGACAAGAAAAAAATCATTGCCGATCTTTTGCCTGTTTTTAAAAAAATAAATAATTCTGTAGAGCAATCCCATTGGCTAAATAAATTATCAGCTACAGTTCGGGCAGAAGAAGCTGATTTGCGTCGGGAAATGGAAAAAATAAAAGAAGATACTAATGAATATGAACCAAAAGAAATCGTTTCAGCTTGTCCAAATCCTATCGTGCGCACTAAGCAAGATTTACTTGAAGAGCAAGCTATTTTCTTTGTGCTTTTAGATAGAAGCAATATTTCTTTATTATCCTTAGAATTAGTAAATAATTTTTCTTCGCCTAGTCGGGAAATTTTATTAAAAATTATTGAAAATCCGGAAATTACTAATGATGAATTAATAAATACTTTAAAAGATTCGCAACCAGCTGTTGATCTTTTAAATTATTTAATTTTAAAATCAGAAGTGGAAGCAGAAATTGACGACTTGAAATTGGAACTGGAAAAATGTGTTGCCGAGAGGCATAATTTAATTAATAAAAATAATCGCCGCGAATTGTCCTTGAAAATAAAAGAATGTGAGGCCAAAGGCGATTTTGAAACTCTCCAAAAGCTCCTTGAAGAATTTAATAGTTTAACAATAATAAACAAAAAAAATAATGAAAATCAAATCCAAGAAAAAGAACCAGCCCAAAGTGAAGAAAGCCAAGCCGAAAATTCGGCTGAAAACCAAGCCTCGCCAGAAGCCAAAAGCCAAGAAATTGCTGAAACAAAAGAAGAGGGCCAAGCCAATATTGAAAGCTAAGGCAAAATCTCGTTTAGTTAAAAAACCAATCAAAAAAGTTTTAACTAAAAAATCTCAAAAAACTAAAATTGCCAAGCCGAAGAAAAAGAAAGTCCAAAGCCCTGTAGTTGTTACGCCAGAAAAATTAGAAGCTTTAATGAAAAAAGGAAAAACAAGGGGATTTATCACTTTTTCTGAAATACTTTTTTATTTTCCAAACATCGAAGAAAATATTATCGAGCTTGATAGTATGTTTTCTGAATTTGAACAAGCCGGCATTGAATTAAAAGAGTCAAAAGGATATTTGGATTATGGCAGTGAAAAAGCGCCTAAGAAAAAAGGAAGAAAGAAAAGTAGCACTGGTAAGATTGATTCTGTTCAATCTTATTTGCGTGAAATTGGAAAAATTCATCCCATCACTGCTCGAGAAGAAAAAGAATTTGCCAAAAGAATTGAAGCCGGGGATTTAGATGCAAAAAGAAAACTTGCTGAAGCTAACTTACGTTTGGTTGTTTCTATTGCTAAAAAATATATTGGCCGTTCTCCAAATTTAACATTATTAGATTTAATTCAAGAGGGAAATCTCGGTTTGTTTCGGGCCGTGGAAAAATTTGATTGGCGCAAAGGTTATAAATTTTCTACTTATGCTACTTGGTGGATTAGACAAACCATTACCAGAGCTTTGGCTGACCAGGCAAGAACAATTAGAATTCCAGTGCATATGATTGAAACTTTAACTAAATATACCCAAGCCAAAAGACGTTTATTGCAAGATTTAGATCGCGAGCCTTTAGCTGAAGAAGTGGCTGCGGAAATGGGTTTAGAAGTGGAAAAAATTAGGCATTTAGAAAAAATATCACAAAAAGCTGTATCTTTGGAAACTCCGGTTGGTGAAGATGAAAAAGACAGCGTTTTAGGAGAATTTATCAAAGATGAAAAAATAGAATCACCAGCTGCCCAGGCTGGCCGAAAGCTTTTGCGCGAACATTTAGATGAAATTTTTTCTGATCTTAGCGAAAGAGAACAAAAAATATTATGTATGCGTTTTGGTATGGAAGACGGAGTTAGCCATACTTTAGAAGAAGTAGGGCAGGAGTTTGGAGTAACTCGAGAAAGGATAAGACAAATTGAAGCCAAGGCTATTGAAAAAATTCGTCAGCACGTAGATGTTAAAAAACTCGAAGGCTATTAAATTTAAAAATACAAACATGTTTGGGGGCTTAACCCCCAAACATTTTTATTAAGCCAAAGGGGTTGAAAAAATAACTTTTTTAAGTTATATTATCCATATGTTTCGTGTTTTTTTTATTATTCCTCCGCCAAATCGGCGGAGTGGCGCTCCGCCATCCGCCAACTGGCGGAGGCGGAGGTAGCGCAAAAGTGTCTTATGTTTTATGTTTGCGCGATTTATAATCGCAAACACAATAAAATTTATATCGGACAAACGAACGATTTAATTAGCAGGTTAGAGTTTCATAACAATGGCAAATTTAAAGGTAGTTATACCGCTCGATTTGACGGGATTTGGGAGTCAATTTATAACGAAGAAGTGGAAGATAGAAAAGCAGCGCTAACTAGAGAAAAACAACTTAAAACATATAAAGGAAGGCAATTTTTAAAACAATATATTCCGGTGTGGCGCAATGGTAGCGCGGATGCCTGTTAAGCATTAGGTTGTAGGTTCGAATCCTACCACCGGAGCCATATGGGATGAGCAGAGCCAAAAGCTCTGCTTTTCTCTTTATCTACGGGCTTTTTTGTGAGTTCGAATATTGTTTTTTCGTCTAATTTTTCGTG
>JBAZNB010000009.1:0-16085 GCA_041649435.1 Minisyncoccota bacterium
CCACGATTACTTTAACTGCTAAATCTGGCTACACGTTTACGGGCGTGAGCGCTAATTTCTTTACTGTTTCCGGAGCAACTTCTGATTCAAATCCAATTAATTCCGGAGTCGTGACTGCTGCTTTCCCGGCAACAGCTCCTCCTGTTAACGGTGCTTGTGGCACAGCCAACAAAACCTATTCATTCACTGATACTTCCTATGGTTCTGATACTTTTTGTTCCGCTGGGACAGCTGTCCCAACCACTCCTGCTTTTCCTAGTTCTGGAAGTACAACCAATTGGTCTTGCAATGGCCAAAACGGGGGATCTAATACTAATTGTTCTGCTTCTCGACAAGGACTTGTTGGATACAGTAAAAGAAAACCAATTACCATTAATTCCGGTTCTGCTTTAACTAATTATCAAGTTAAACTAACCGTGGCTTATGATTCTGACATGCAAGCTGATTTTGACGATCTTCGCTTTACCACATCAGACCAAACTACCCAATTAAGCTATTGGCTGGAATCAAAAACAGATTCTTCTACAGCCACAATCTGGGTTAAAATCCCAAGCCTTGTTTCAGGGAACAACACCATTTACATGTATTACGCCAATGCTTCTGTCACCACTGCTTCTAATGGAGATAACACGTTTGTATTTTTTGATGATTTTGAAAATGGAAATTTAAGCAAATGGAGTCAGTATAATCCTTCATATCCTGCTTCAATATCAACTGAATGGTCAAGTAGAGCAAGGACTTATTCAGCAAAAATTGTTAAACCAGCAGCAGACACTGATTGTGGAATAACAAGAACCATAAACGAATCATCTGTTCAGGTTATTGTTGATGCAAAAATAACAAGCATTGGAAGCGGGGCAGGCCTTTATATAAGAATTTCTGGAGGGAGCCAGCTTTCTTCTGTGACAACTGTATCAGACTGGACTGTTACCTGGACAGCAACAGCTCCTAAAGCGCTTAATCTTACAAGTTACCAATGGGTAGGAGCTTCTCCAATGACTGGTTATTATGATTGTGTAAGGGTTAAAAAATATAACAATCCGGAGCCAACCGTTTCCGCATGGGGAAGCGAACAGCCTTAAAAAATATTTATTTTAATATTGTCTTAAAGAATGTTTGGGGGTTAAACCCCCAAACATTTTTGTTTTCTTTTGTTCTCTTGGTTTTGGTTGCGAAAGGCTAAAAATATGCTAAAATCAAAAAAAGATTAATATAAAATAAACATCGAATTTATGGAAGATAATTTAGATAAGATTACTTCGTTTTGCAAAAGAAAAGGATTTGTTTTTCAATCATCAGAAATATATGGCGGATTTTCCGCTATTTATGATTATGGGCATTATGGTGCTTTATTAAAAAATAATATTCAAAATGCTTGGTTAAAGCACATGGTCCAAAGCAGAAAAGATGTTGTTTTGCTTGACAGTGCTATTTTTATGCACCCTTTAACTTGGAAAGCTTCTGGTCATATTGATAGTTTTGATGATCCTCAGATTGATTGTAAAAAATGCAAATCAAGAATGAGAGCTGATCATATTTTAGAATTATTTAATATTAATGCTGATAAAGAATCTTTAGAATTTATTAATCTTGAACTTAATAAACTAAGAGAGTTAGGAAAATTAAAATGTCAATTTTGCGGTTCAACTGATTTAACCGAGGCAAAAAGATTTTCTTTGATGGTAAAATCTAATCTTGGTTCTCCCACAGATTCTTTGAGTGAAGCCGAAGTTGTTTACTTGCGTCCAGAAACTTGTGGGGGAATTTATCTAAATTATAAAAATATAATGGATTCTTTAAGGGTGAAATTGCCTTTTGGAATTGCTCAAACAGGAAAAGCATTTAGAAATGAAATCGTGGCCAGGCAGTTTATTTTTCGAACCCGTGAATTTGAACAGATGGAAATGCAATATTTTTTAAGGCCTGAAGAAATGGATGAAAAATACGAAGAATGGAAACAAGTCCGCTGGCAATGGTATTTAGAGTATGGGATTAGTTCAGAAAATATCCAATGGCACGAACATGAAAAATTAGCCCATTATGCTTCAAAGGCTTATGATATAGAATACAATTTTAAATCTTTAGGAGGATTTAAGGAAATAGAAGGAATCCATGCTCGAGGCAACTGGGATTTATCTCAGCATTCTAAGTTTTCTGGTGCAGATTTAACCTATTTTGACGAAAAAACGAATGAAAGATTTTTGCCTCATATTTTAGAAACTTCGGCTGGATTAAACAGACTATTTTTAATGTTTTTAGATAATGCCTATACCGAAGAAGAAGTAAATGGGGAAACAAGAATTGTTTTAAAAATAGATAAACGGTTAGCTCCGATAAAAATAGCCATCTTTCCTTTATTAAAAAATAAACCAGAATTAATGAAAAAAGCCGAAGGAGTTTTTTCTTTATTGAATTCTGAATTTATGTGCGAATTTGATGCTAGCGGCAATATTGGAAAAAGTTACCGACGCCAGGATGAAATTGGTACACCTTATTGCGTGACCATAGATTTTGAAAGCTTGGAAGATGATTCTGTTACAGTAAGAGATCGGGATACAATGGTTCAAGAAAGGATTTCCCTTGATAATCTTTTAGATTATTTTACTAATAAGTTAAAATAAAATATGTTAATAAAAATTCCTCACACTTTAAAAATAATTTTGCCTATTATTGGTTGGGTTGGGTTGTGTAGTTTTTTTGCTGGAGTTTTAATTATTACTACCGCTCAATTTGACACTCCCAATGCTTTGCCATTTTTTTCATTTTTTGTTTTAGCAATTTTAACTTTAACGGCCTTATTTGTTTTATTAAGAATGGGGGATATGGGCTTAGGATCAAAAGAAACAAATATAATCAACAAAAACATAAAATCAGGGAGCTTAGAAAAAGATTTGAGCCTAGAGGAAATAAAAGAAACTTTTTATCACTTAGTTCATTTTTGCCGCACTAATTTTCTTTCAATTATTTGGGGGGGATTGATTATTACCGTAATAGTAGGAATAGCAATGAGAATTTTTACCAATATTTGCCCCAGCGACATTTTGATAATTTTTTCAGGCGGAACAGTAGCCACGGTTTTATCTGCAGTTTTTGCTTCTTTTTATTCTGAGCAAGCTAATTTTTCAATAATTAAAATAATAAGAAAAAAAATTGTTGAAGCTGAAGGAGAAGTTCCAGATATAAATTTTGACAGCATTGCTTCAAAGTTTTATTTTTTATTTGTTTTTCCTATTGTCACAACAATCATTGTTTTAATTTGTGTTTTTCCATTTAGTGTTAATATTGCCTTTCTTTCAATTTCTGGAATTGTTATGGTGCTTATTATCGATAGGATTTTATTTGCTTATATTTCTAAATCTTTTTTTGAGGCCGAAGAATTTATTAAAGGCATATCCCAAGGTGACAAAAAAATTTTTGCCACCGGCAGCGTTGACAAAGAATTTATTGACTTAATTAATGCTTTAAATAAAACAGGAAAAGAATCTTTAATTTTAAAAAAGCAATTTGAAGAAACAAAAAAAGAAATGGAGAGTCGAATGGAAGAATTAGAAAAGTTTTTTGATTTAACTGTAAATCGAGAAATAAAAATGGTAGAAATGAAAAAAAAGCTCCAATCTTTAAAAGAAAAACAGAAAACTAAAAAAATTTTAAAAAAGAAAGATTTTTAATTTTATTCTCAACTTGATTAAAGAAAATGAAAAAATTGAAGCACAAAAAATTTATTTTAAAAAATGGATTAAGGGTAATTATCGCGCCTCAAAAAGAAACAAAAGCAGTTGCTATTTTATTTTTAATTGGCACGGGATCAAAATACGAAACAAAGAGAAATTCCGGAATTTCTCATCTTTTAGAACATAGTTTTTTTCTGGGTACGAAAAAATTTAAAAATCAGATGGAAATTAGTAAAGTTTTAGATGAAATCGGATCTTTTTATAGTGCTTTTACTGGAGAAGAACAAACTGGAATTTATGCCTATGCGGCCGCTAATCACACGGAAAAAATAATTGATTGGATTTCTGAATTGTTTTTTCATCCTCTTTTTCCAACCAAAGCTATTGAAAAAGAAAAAGGAGTGATTATTAGCGAAATAAATATGTATTTGGATAACCCTCGAAGGCATATTTATGATATTTGGAAAGATTTGCTTTATGGAGATCAGCCGGCTGGCTGGGATATTGCCGGTACGATTGACTCGGTTTCTAAAATAAAAAGAAAGGATATTTTAGACTATTTTCAATCTCAATATGTTGCAAAAAATATTGTAATTTGCGTAGCTGGAAACATTAAAGAAGGTAAAGTTTTAGAAAAAATTAAAAAAAGTTTTTCTAAAATTAAAAAAAGCGATTTTAAACAAAGGGCTTTAGTTAAAGAAGAGCAGAAAACTCCCCAAATCAAAATTGAATATAAAGATATAGAACAAGCGAATATTGCATTAGGAGTAAGGGCATATAATATTTTCCACAAAAAAAGATATGCTTTGGAAATATTATCTTTAATTTTAGGAGGAATGATGAGTTCTCGAATGTTCAAAGCTATCCGAGAAAAATTAGGCACAGGTTATGATTCCCAAACCCTTATTAGTTTAAATAGTGATACTGGGTTTTTAACTACTTTTGTCGGAGTAGATAAAAATAAAACCGAACAAGCGATTTCAGCCATTCTCAAAGAATATAAAAAAATAAAAAATAAACTTGTTAGTCAAGCAGAACTGAAAAAAGTAAAAAATTATATTAAAGGGCAAGAAATTTTAAGCCTGGAATCATGTTCTTCTCGAGCGATATTTTATGCCAACCAAGAATTATCGCGTCGACAAATTATAGAAATCGAAGACATTTTTAAAAAAATAGATAAAGTAACCGCTAAAGATATCCAAGATGTAGCTAAAGAAATTTTTGTTCCCGAAAAATTAAATTTAGCCATTATTGGAAAATTTAAAAATCAAGATAATTTTAGAAAATTATTAAAAATTTAAATCATAAAAAATATGAACATAAACACTGCCTTTAAATTAGATGTTGGTTGGTCTGTAATTTTTAAAATCGCTTTAGGGGTCGGTTTAATTTATTTTCTTTTTTTAATTAAAAACATTCTTTTATTGGCCTTGATTGCCTTGGTTGTTTCTATTATTTTCAATCCAGCAGTTTCTTATTTTGAAAAAAAGCGCCTTCCAAGGGTTATGGCTGGTATTTTAGTTTATGCTGGATTTTTATTTTTAGTTGTTGGTGTTTTTTATGCTATTTTTCCTTCAATTGTATCGGAAACTGTATCTTTTTCTCAAAATTTCAACGAATATTATCTTCGCTATTCAAATAATATTTCTAAGCTTGGATTAAATTCTTTTAATTTTGCTGATTTTTTAAAAAATAATCCCGGGATCGGAAACAATATTCTTAATTTTTCTGGAGTGATTTTAAAATTTATTTCTTCTTTTTTTAATGTTTTTGTTTCAATAGTTACGATTTTTGTTTTAGCATTTTTCTTTTCAATTGAAACAAGCGATTTTGTTAAAATTTTAAGAAGTTTTTCTCCAAAAAAACTAGAAGAAGATATTTTAAAATCATGGCAAAAAAGCCAGGAACAAGTAATGGGCTGGTTTGGGGGTCGAATAATTTCTTGTATTGCTGTGGCAATAATGACTTTTATTGCTTGCTTTGCGCTTCACATAAAATTTACGGTTTCGGTTAGTATTCTTTGTGGAATATTAAATTTAGTGCCCTTAATTGGTCCGATTTTAGCGTCTTTAATTTTATTTTCTTTAGGATTATTAAATTCTTGGACGATTGCTTGCTTGATATTAATTATTTCTATTATTATTCAATTTACTGAAAATAATTTTTTGACCCCGTTTATTTCAAATAAAATTATTGGTATTCCTAATTTTTTAATTTTACTTTCTATTTTGATTGGAGGGCAATTATTGGGCGCGGTCGGTGCGATTTTGGCCATTCCTTTGGGAGCGGTTATTTACGAAACATTAAAAAATTATATTGCTTATAAAAAAAATCAGGAATAATTATGAAAAAAGTTTTTATTAGTACTGCTATTGATTATGTTAATGGAGCTCCCCATATCGGACATGCTTTAGAAAAAATTCAAGCCGATGTTTTAGCTCGTTATCATCGAACAAAAGGGGATGATGTTTTCTTTTTATCTGGCACAGATGAAAATAGTTTGAAAAATGTACAAAGCGCTGAAAAAGCAGGTATTTCAACAAATGAGCTAGTTGAACAAAATTTTCAAAAATTTTATGCCATGAAAAAAGCGCTTAATCTTTCTTTTGATGACTTTATTAGAACTACGGAAAAAAGGCACTTTTTAGGAGCGCAAAAATTATGGCAAGCTTGCGAAAAAGATATTTATAAAAAAAAATATTCTGGATTATATTGCGTTGGGTGCGAAGAATTTTATAAAAAAGAAGATCTAACTGAAGACGGATTATGTCCGGAACATAAAACAAAGCCGGAATTAGTCGAAGAAGAAAATTATTTTTTTAATTTAACTAAATATACAGAAAAAATAAAAACAGCAATCGAAACCGATGAATTAAAAATTATTCCCGAGACTAGAAAAAACGAATTTTTAAGCTTTATTAATTCTGGATTGCAGGATTTTTGCATTTCTCGTTCAGCAGAAAGGGCAAAAGGATGGGGAATTGATGTTCCTGGTGACGGAGATCAAAAAATTTGGGTTTGGTTTGATGCTTTGGCAAATTATATTACTGCCCTGGGTTATGGAAGCAAAGAAGAATCAAAATTTCAGAAATTTTGGCAAGGGGAAGCAACCCGCTTGCACGCTATCGGAAAAGGGGTAACTAGATTTCATGTTATTTATTGGCCAGCAATGCTTTTGTCGGCCGGATTAAAATTGCCGACAGCTATTTTTAGCCATGGTTATATTACTGTTAGCGGACAAAAGATGTCAAAATCAATTGGAAACGTAGTTGACCCTTTTGGTTTAGTAGAAAAATACGGAACCGATGCGGTAAGATATTTTTTGTTACGTGAAATTCCAGCTCTTGGAGACGGAGACTTTACTTTTGAAAAATTTAAAAAAAGATATAATTCTGATTTAGCAAGCGGACTTGGAAATCTTTTTTCTCGAACCTTAACCATGATCGAGAAGGCTGGATTAAATAAAGATTTCAAAATTAGTCCAAACGAATACACTCAAAAAGAGGTGGAAATAATTAAAAAAGATTATCATGATAATTTTATCAATTTAAACGAAACCTTGGCCGAAGTTTGGAAATTGATTTCTTCTTCAGACAAATATATCGAAGAGAAAAAGCCTTGGGCCTTAATTGATGAAAAAGAACAGAAAGAAATATTTTCTAATTTATTATATGTTTTAAAAAACATTGCAGAAATGATAAGTCCGTTTTTGCCAGAAACAGGGGAAAAAATGTTATTTGGCTTAAACGAAAAAAACGGAATTTATAATCCTAAAAAAGGAGAATCTCTTTTTCCTAGAATTCAAAATGATTGATACGCACGCTCATATTGATTTTTCAGATTTTGATTTTGATCGAGAGATTTTACTTGAAGAATGCAATAAACAGGGGATAAAAATAATAAATCCAGGAACTAATCTAGAAACATCTTCTCAAGCTATTGTTTTAGCAAAAAAATTCAGCAATATTTATGCTGGAGTTGGATTGCATCCTCAAAATATAAAATCACAATTTTTAAAATTTGATTCTTTAGAAAAAAAAGAGCAGGAATTTGATTATTTTGCTTATAAAAAATTAGCGCAAAATGAGAAAGTAGTTGCGATTGGTGAAGCTGGTCTTGATTTTTGGAATCAGCCCAAAAGCAAAGAAAAAAGATTGTTAATAGCTGAAGAACAGGTAAAAATATTTATTCAGCAATTAAGCTTAGCCAAAGAACTAAACTTGCCAATAATTATTCATTGTCGTCAGGCTTTTGATCAATTAATTCCAATTTTAAAAAATACTCAAAATCAAGGAGTGGTTCATTGTTTTACTGGTAATTGGGAGCAGGCTAAAAAATTGATTGATTTGGGTTTTTATTTGGGTATTAATGGTATTATTTTTAAATTAGATATAAATGAAACAATTAAAAAATGCCCTTTAGATAAAATTTTATTAGAAACCGATTGTCCATTTTTATCCCCCCCTGGATTTGAACAAAGAAATAGTCCCTTATCTTTGCCTATTATTGCCAGTCAAATTGCTTCACTAAAAGGAATTTCTAAAAACCAAGTGCTGGTTTCTTGCCTTGATAATGCCAAAAAATTATTTAAAATCTTATAATACTTCAAATTAATTAATAATTGCTAAATACCTAAGGCCATGTTATTCTAAAGCCAAATCAAGAAAATGGAAAAAATAGGAATAATTTTAATATTAATAAGAAAATTACTTTTTGGGCTCACGGTTGGGTTAGGATTTTTTGTTGTTGTGCTTTTCAGCAAGCCTTTACTTGAAAAGGTTTTTTTAAAAAAAACGATTAATGACGATTTTTATTACTGGACAGAAATTGCAATTGCTATTGTTTTGGGAATTTTAGCAATGATTATTATTTAAATATCTGAAAATGAAATACGAACCGAAAAAAATAGAACAAAATTGGCAGGAATTTTGGGAAAATAATAAAATTTTTAAAACAAAAGAAGATCCTCAAAATCCAAAATATTATGTTTTGGATATGTTTCCTTATCCTTCTGGATTAGGCCTTCATGTCGGGCATTTTAAGGGCTATGTGGCTACAGATATTGTTGCTCGAACAAAAAGAATGCAGGGGTTTAATGTTTTACATCCAATTGGTTGGGACGCCTTTGGTTTGCCGGCTGAAAATTTTGCTATTAAAACAGGAATTCATCCGTCGATTACTACTGCCAAAAATATTGCCAATATAAAAAAACAAATGCAAATAACAGGGCTAAGTTATGATTGGGAGAAAGAAATAAACTCAACTGATTCTGATTATTATAAATGGACACAATGGATATTTTTAAAATTATATGAGAAAGGATTGGCTTATAAAAAATTATTACCTATTAATTGGTGTCCTTCTTGTAAAACTGGGCTAGCTAATGAGGAAGTGGTGAACGGAGCCTGTGAAAGATGTGGCAGCTTGGTAACAAAGAAAGAAATCGAACAATGGGTTTTAAAAATTACCGAATATGCTGACCGCTTATTAGAAGATTTAGTTTTTTTGGATTGGCCGGAAAAAATAAAAGAAATGCAAAAAAATTGGATTGGGAAAAGCAATGGCTGGGAATTAATTTTTAAATTAAAAGACAGACCAGAAGAAGTGGCGGTTTTTACCACCAGGGCTGATACTTTATTTGGTTGTACTTATGCAGTTTTGGCTCCTGAACATGATTTATTGAAAAAATTTATAAACGATATTGAAAACAAAGAAGATGTTTTAAAATATCTGGATCAAGCAAGAAATAAAAGCGACATTGAAAGAATTAGTGAAGTTAAAGATAAAACAGGGATAGAGATAAAAGGATTATTTTTGATTAATCCCATTAACAATCAAGAAGTAAAAATTTTTGTTGCAGATTATGTTCTCGGTCATTATGGCACTGGAGCGGTAATGGCTGTACCAGCGCATGATGAGCGCGATTTTGATTTTGCAAAAAAATATAATTTGCCAATAAAATATGTAATCAAGCCCAATGATAAAGAATTAAATTTTGAAAATGCTTTTACTGAAGATGGAATTTTGTTTGATTCTTTGGAATTTGATGGTTTGAGCTCTGAACAAGCCAGAGAAAAAATAGGTGAAAAATTAAAATCTCAAAAATTAGCTGAAGAAAAAATTAATTATAAATTAAGAGATTGGGTTTTTAGCCGTCAAAGATATTGGGGTGAGCCCATTCCTATTATTCATTGTGAAAAATGTGGAATAGTTCCCTTAGAAGAAAAGGATTTGCCCTTAAAATTACCAGAAGTAGAAAAATATGAGCCAACCGGAACAGGGGAATCTCCTTTGTCAGCCATTAGCGAGTGGGTAAATGTTAAATGTCCTAAATGTCATGGTTCGGCCAAAAGAGAAACCAATACCATGCCCCAATGGGCGGGAAGTTGTTGGTATTATTTAAGATATCTTGAGCCTAAAAACGAGAAAGAGCTTGTTAGTTCAAATAAAGAAAAACAATGGCTTCCGGTTGATTTATATGTTGGTGGAGCAGAGCATGCGGTTTTACATCTGCTTTATGCTAGGTTTTGGCATAAATTTTTATTTGATATTGGCGTTGTCTCCACAAAAGAGCCTTTTCAAAAATTAAGAAATGTTGGTTTAGTTTTGGCTCATGATGGTCAAAAAATGTCAAAATCAAAAGGCAATACGATTTCTCCAGATGAAATTGTAAATGAATACGGAGCAGATGCCTTAAGGGTATATGAAATGTTTATGGGCCCTTTTGATCAGGCAATTGCTTGGAATTCCCAAGGACTTAAGGGCGTTTTTCGATTTTTAAATAAAACTTGGGATTTATTGGTTGAAAATAAAGACAATAAAAATTCTTCGGCATTAGTAATTTCAGAAACAGAAAAATTAATTAAAAAAGTAACCGAAGATATCGAAAAAATGAAATTTAATACTTGTACAGCATTTTTTATGGAATATATTAATTTTGTTTTTGAACAAAAAGAAGATTTTGGCTTGGAAGCAATCAAAAAATTTATTTTGATTTTTTCTCCCTTTGCTCCTCATTTTTGCGAAGAAATTTGGAAATTACTTGGTAATCAATCTAGCTTGGCTTTGTCTTCTTGGCCAGAAGTAAACGAAAGCCTGATAATAAAAGATAAAATTATTTTAGTTGTGCAAGTAAATGGAAAAGTTCGAGACAAAATTGAAATTAATGGCGGAATATTAAAAGATCAAGCCTTGGAAATATGTCTTCAGAGCGAAAAAGTAAAGCAATGGCTTCAAGCAAAAAAAATAAAGGAAGTTGTTTACATTCCTGATAAAATAATAAATATAGTTGTTTAATAATTTATGTGCGGAATTGTTGGATACATTGGTTCAAAAAAAGCCCTGCCAATAATTTTGTCTGGGTTAAAAAGATTGGAATATCGCGGTTATGACAGCTACGGATTTTGTGTTTTAAACAATAACTCTTTTTTATATAGAGCGATTGGTAAAATTTCTGACAATTCGGAAAATTTTGATAATATTTCTGGCAATATTGGAATTGGACATACCCGTTGGGCGACAACCGGAGAGGTAACAAAAGAAAATGCCCATCCGCACCCTGATTGTAAAAATGAAATTTTTGTGGTTCACAATGGCATTGTAGAAAATTATAAAGAATTAAAGCAAAAATTAAAAGAAGAGGGTCATTGTTTTAAATCCGAAACTGATACAGAAGTAATCAGCCATTTAATCGAAAAATATTTTAAGGGAAATTTAGAAGAAGCAGTAAAAAACGCCTTAAAGGAGATTAGGGGAACTTATGGGTTGGCTGTTATTTCTACCCTTGACCCTAAAAAATTAGTTGTTGCTCGAATGTCTTCTCCTTTAATTATTGGGGTTGGAACAAATGAGTTTATCGTGGCCTCAGATCCTTCTGCTATTATTACTCGAACGCGGCAAATTATAAATTTAGACGACGGGGAAGTAGCGGTTTTAACAGAAGAGGGCTTTGTTATCAGTAAAGAGGAAAAAGAAATGGAAAAGCAAATCGAAACAATTGATTGGGATCTTGAACAATCGGAAAAAGGAGGTTATGAGCATTTTATGTTGAAAGAAATAATGGAAGAGCCTAATACAATTGAAGATGCAATGCGAGGGCGTTTAATACTCGAACAGGGAAATGTTAAATTGGGAGGATTGTTTTCTGTCGAAGAAAAATTAAGAAAAATAGATAACTTGATTTTAGTAGGCTGCGGAACAGCTTATTATGCTGGTAAAATTGGAGAATATATTTTTGAAGAACAGGCTGATATTTCCAGCAAAGCTGATGTTGGTTCTGAATTTAGATATCGCCGGCCTATTATTGATAAAAATACTGCCGCGATTTTTATTTCTCAATCTGGAGAAACTGCCGACACTATGGCTGCGTTAAGAGAAATGAAAGAAAAAGGAGTTTTAACTTTGGGAGTAACAAATGTTGTTGGTTCTTCTCAAGCTCGAGAAAGTGAGGCTGGAGTTTATACTCGCTCTGGACCGGAAATCGCTGTAGCTTCAACTAAAGCTTTTTTAGGACAACTAACTACATTAATCATGATTGCTGTTTATTTAGGCAGACAAAGAGGAATGTCTTTAATTTCTGGAAAAGAAGTTATTTTTGAGATGGCTCGCTTGCCTGATTTAGCTAGAAAAATTTTAAGCAATTCTGAGCAAATAAAAAAAATTGCAGAAAAATATAAAAATTATAAAGATTTTTGGTTTATTGGCCGAAAATATAATTATCCCATTGCTTTAGAGGGGGCTTTAAAATTAAAAGAAATATCATATTTGCATGCCGAAGGATCAGCCGGAGGAGAATTAAAGCACGGGCCCTTGGCCTTGATTGATGAAAATTGTCCAACAATTGCAATTTGCCCTTCAGATTCTGTTTATGAAAAAATGATTAGCAATATTGAAGAAATAAAAGCTCGCCGAGGAAAAGTGATTGCTATTGCCAGCGAGGGGAATGAAAAAATAAAAGAAATTGTTGATGATGTTATTTATATTCCCAAAACTTTAGAAATGCTTACTCCAATTCTTTCAGTAATTCCTTTGCATTTGTTCGCTTACTATTTAGCCTTAAAATTAGGAAGAAATATTGATAAGCCGAAAAATTTAGCGAAAAGTGTAACAGTTGAATAAAATATTCTAAACTGGGGTTGATTTTATTTTTTTAAAAGCCAAATCAATTGGCTTTTATTTGCTTGTTTTTTATGATAAAATTTTAACATATGAAAAATCAAGAATATTCTTTAATCGTTGGCGGAGCAGCTGGACAAGGAAGTCGAAGGGCCGGATTGCTGATTGCCAAAATTTTTAATAAGTTAGGTTATTATGTCTATATTTATGATGATTACCAATCTTTAATAAGGGGTGGTCATAATTTTTCGCAGATTACAGTTTCAGAAAAAAAGGATCCAGTCCGTAAAGAAAAAATAGATTTTCTTTTGGCTTTAGATAAAAAAACAATAGAAAAGCACAAGGCCAAGCTTAAAAAAGATGGATTATTATTTTTTAATAGCAATAAAATTGAAGAAAAGGGAATTGGAATCCCAGCGGACAATATTTTAAAACAATGCGAAGGAATGCCCATTATGGCTAATACTGCTTTGTTGGCTGGATTAAGCAAAGGCATAGGAATAGGTTTTGATTTGCTTCAAAAAACATTAATAGAGGATTTAGCAAAAGAAAAAGATAAAAATTTGAAAATTGCTAAATTGGCCTATGACCAAACAATTTTTCCTAAAAATGGAATAAAAATAAAAAAAGTTAAAAATCATTCTGGATTATTAATGACTGGGAACGAAGCCACAGCCGAAGGTATGGCTAAGGCCGGATTGAATATCTATTTTGCTTATCCTATGACCCCTGCTTCTGGAATTTTACATTATTTAGCCCAAAATCAGAAAAAATTAGGATTATTAGCCGTGCAATTAGAAAATGAAATTGCTGTTGCCAGCGAAGCAATTGGCTCGGCTTTTGCCGGCCAACGATCAGCTGTGGGAACTTCGGGAGGGGGATTTGCTTTAATGGTTGAAACTATTAGTTTTTCCGCTCAAGCAGAAATTCCTTTTTTGGCAATTAATAGCCAAAGAATGGGACCGGCTACTGGCGTGCCTACTTACGGTGCCCAAAGCGATCTTCTTTTTGTTTTGCATCCTGGCCATGGAGATTTTGAAAAATTTATTGCTTTGCCTTCTAATGCCGAAGAATCTTTTTATTGGTCTGGGAAATTATTAAATTTAGCTTGGAAATATCAAACTCCGGCAATTTTATTAACCGATAAAGATGTTTCCGAAGGAACTTTTTCTATTGAAAAAAAAGTTTTTAATCAAGTAAAAAAAGAAAAAGAAATCCTTTGGGATAAAAAAGGGGAGTATAAAAGATACAAGATTGTGAAAAATGGAATTTCTCCTTTGGCTTATCCAGGAGAAACAAAAGCAATAATTAAAGCTAATAGTTATGAACATTACGAAGATGGAATTTCTGTTGAAGAAGATAAAAAAGCTATTGAAGCAATGCAAGAAAAGCGTTTATTAAAATTTAAAGCAATGCAAAAAGAAGCCGAGACATTGCCGGCGGTTAAAATATTTGGAAATAAAAAATCAAAAATTTGTTTAATCGCTTGGGGGTCTACTGTTTTGGCGGCAAAAGGCGTGGCTGAAAAATTAGGATTGAAATTAATTCAGCCTTTATTAGCTTCTCCTTTTCCTGAAAAACAAATAAAGAAAGCTTTACTTGGGGTTCAAAAAGTTATTTGCGTTGAAACTAATTCTCTTGGACAAATGGCTTGGCTTTTAAAAGCTAATGGAATCAAGGTAGACAAAAAAATATTAAAATATAATTCAGAAATTTTTTTTGCTGAAGAATTAGAAAGAAAATTAAAAAAATATATTTAATAAAATGGATAAACAAAATAACAAATTAGAAACTCAATGTCCGAATACTTGGTGTCCGGGTTGCGGGAATTTCGGGATTCTTACTGCTTTTAAGGCAGCGATTGATGAATTAATTATTCAAGGATGGAAAAAAGAAAAAATAGTAGTTGTTGGCGATATAGGGTGCAATAGCAAAATCGCAGATTATCTTAATTTAAATAGCTTAATTGGTTTGCATGGCCGATCCGTTACTACAGCCGAAGGAATTAAATTAGCTAATTCGGATTTAAAAGTTTTTGTTTTTATCGGCGATGGAGCTTTGCTTGACGAAGGGATTTCCCATCTTATCCATGCGGCAAAAAGAAATTCTGATATTAATATTATTTTACATAATAATCGTTTATTTGCTTTGACAACTGGGCAATTTACCGCGCTTTCTCCAGAGGGATATAAAGGGATTTCTACCCCTTTTGGTAGCGTTGAAGAGCCGCTTAATTTAATAAAACTAATGATTGCGTCACGAGCATCTTTTATTGCCAGAGGCTATTCTGCTAAAATCGATTCTTTAAAAAAAATAATTATTCAGGCTTCAAAACATCAAGGATTTTCTTTTGTTGAAGTTTTACAGCCTTGCGTTTCTTTTTACAACAATATTCAGTTTTATAACGAAAAAGTATACGAACCGGAAAATAATAAAATCGAATTAGAAGAATTTGCAATAGAATTAGCCAATCAATGGGATTATGGTGAAACAGGCAAAATTCCTTTAGGAATTATTTACAAAAAATCAAGACCGGTTTTTGAACAAGAAATTTATAAACAGATTATTTAACTTTTTTATGTTTTTTAGTAATCCTAAAAGAATAGTTTGTCTTGGTGGGGGAAGTGCTATGCCCAAAGCCGTTCTTTCGGAACTAAAAAAAACAAAACATAAAATAGCGGTTATTTCAGCGGTTTTAGACTCTGGAGGATCGGCCGGAAAGCTTAGAGATGATTATCATACTATTTCTTTTGGCGATATTAGAAGATCTTTTTTAGAATTAGTTGATTGGCCAGAAGAAACAAAAGAATATTTTAAATATCGATTTGAAACAGGATGTTTAGCTGGTCATGTTTTGGCTAATATCATGCTTTCTGCTCTTTATTTAAAAAATAATAGTTACCGTAATTTTTTTGAAAAAATAAATGAATTATTATCAGAGCGTCATCGAATTTTGCCAGCCACTATTACTAATTCTCATTTACACGCTCTTTTGGAAAATGGAGAAGAAATTATTAAAGAAGCGAATATTGATATTCCCAAGCATAATAGCGATTTAAAAATAAAAAAAATTTTTCTAGTTCCAGAAGCCAATGCTTGTCCTATTACTATACGTAACTTAGAAAAAGCAGATGCTATTATTATCGGTCCAGGAGATTTATATTCTTCAATTCTGCAAATTTTATTAATTAAAGGAATGAAAGAGGCGATTATAAACAGCCCAGCGAAGAAAATATTTATTTGTAACTTAATGACCAAAAAAGGGGAGTCTAATGATTATAGTGTTTTGGATTTTACAAA
>JBAZNB010000010.1:0-15855 GCA_041649435.1 Minisyncoccota bacterium
AAACAGAAGAAGCTAATCCAGTGTTACATAAATTAGTAGTTGGTGTAGTGCTAAAAGTTCCTCCATTAGATGATCCGCAAGATCCGTTTATAGGAGTAGGAGCAGTTTTCTGAGCAGAACAACTAGCCTTTGTTCCACAATTTGATCCATAACAATACCAAAACCAAGGACCTGATCCAGTTATTCCAGAAAATGTTCCAGTGTTACATAAGTTAGTAGTTGGTGCAGTGCTAAAGGTGCCTCCATTAGATGATCCACAGACACCATTAACAGCAGAACAACAATTTGTATCAGTACATTGACCACTATAAGGAGTGGTTCCAATTGATTTAGTTAAAGAATTATTGCCTTCATTTGTTTCTGCAACCCTGCCTTCCCAATCAATAGTAGCAGTAAGATTAACTATATTTCCACAATTTACTCCTATTTGATTACAAGTAATTCCGCCTGTTACCGTACAAACGCCAGGCCCAGGAACAGCAAATCGATAATTATAGTTTCCTGCAAACTCTTGTCCAGTTCCATTATTGCGAAGCTTAACTAAAAAGTCTCCAGTTCCTGTTCCGGATCCATTATTACAATAACGAACCATAATATATCCTCCGTCGTAATAAAAATCAGAGACAATAAGATCTGGTAAAGAAGCGGCCATTATCTTAGAAGGAAAAAAAGAACAACAAAGCAAAACGCCTGAAAGAGCAGTCAAGCATATAGAAACTATGGTTTTGTTTCTAAAATATTTTAAGATTTCCATAAGTGTGTTTTTACTTTATTATAAAATAAATTACTTAAAAAACTTGATTAATTATGTTTAATTATTATTTATCCATTTTGATATTTTATAATATAACAGATATACATAATTTTGTCAATACATGAATCGTCCCTCTTATTTTTTGTTTATAAACAAATAAAAACGGCTATTTTTGCCGATTTTTTTAAAAATTCAAAAAATTGAAATTTTTATTTATTCAGAAGCACATTTTTGCCCTTTTTGACACAATGCAGCAGTATTCCCGTATCTTAATTCGATATATTTTAAATTATCTAAATTATCAAAATACTGGCTTTTTCCCAAAACTGTAACTAATTTTTCTACCTGCCAATCCAAATCTCCAGATGGATCAAAAAATATCTGGCATCCATTGCTTAAATTAAAAGAAATTTTATCTTTGGCAAACAAAGACAAATTATCAAAAGAAATCTTTAATTCAACTATTTTTTTAATTAAATTTTTGGTTTGCGCTAAAATATTTTTTTTAAATTCTAGGTCTTGATTGCAAATATTATTCTCTTCGCTAATAAGAACCAAGCCATCAGCAGAAAAACAATCACAATTTTTTATAAAAGTACCGTTTTTGTCTACAAAATAGCAATTACTTTCATTATATTTCTCTTGCCAAATTGCAATTGGTTGCTTTTCTTTTACTTCAAACAAAATATTTTTTTGCAAATAATCTCTTTTGATATCAATACTTTCGATTTCCGGAAATTCAGACAAAATCAAACTTAATTTTTTGTTTTGGGGAATTAAAAAATTATTAAAAGAGTATTCTCGACCAAATAAAGAAAAAGACCAAGTTAATTTTTGTTTAATGATTTCTACTAATTTTTCTTCAGAAGAATCGGAAAGGCTGGCGCTTTTAACGTCCCCGATTGTAAATTGAGAAGAAAAATAAAAAAATCCATACCCCAAAATACCCAAAAACAAAAATCCTCCAATTAAAGAAAAATAAAATTTTGACAGAAAAGTCTGTTTTTTCCTTCTTCTTCTGATATTTTTAATTTTTCTTTTTATTTTTCTCATTTCTTGTTTTTAGAGATTTCTTCTTTTTTTACGAATTTGTTCAAAAATATAGGTTGACCAGTAAAAAAAAGATGTAGGATAGTCTTTTGTTCTTACATATTCTTTTTTGTATCCTCCAAATCCTTTTTTAAACATACTTAATCCAAACCAAGGATGATTTTTATTTTTATTCAGATCTTCTTCTGGAGCAATACCCCAAAAATTATAATGAGAGCATCCCCTAGCTTTTGCTTCTTTGATTGCCTCCCATTGAATTAAATAAGAAGCTGGAATTTTGGGGTGCTTTAAAGAAGATGCCCCCTGATGGTAAAAAGCTTTCTCGGACCAATAAATAACCATAGCGGAAGAAATTATTTCATTCTTGTATTGCCCGGAAAAAATAACTATTTCTTGGTCTTTTTTAAAAGCCGCCAATTCTTTTTTTAAATAGTTAAAAGAAAAAGGAGTAAAGGAATGGCGATCGGCTGTTATTTTATAAACATCTTGAAAATCTTCTAAATCTTTTTCGTTTGTGCTTTTTATTATTTTTAAATCAGGATCTTTTTCTCCTTGTTTGATTAAGTAGCGCGTTGTTTTACGCATGTTTTTTAAAAGATCTTCTAATTTGGGACTTAAATCTAATTCCCAAGTAAGCTCTGGATGCATATGAATCGGCGCATTTAAAAAACCTAAATCTTTAAAAATCTTATCATTATCTGGTGTTCTTAAAAGAATCGGACTAACTCTAATAAAAGAGGCTTTTTCTTGGCGCGCTAGTTCTTTTAATTTTTCCAAACAAACTGCTATTATTTCTTTTGTTCTTTTTTCATCTAAAATAACTGGGCCCATGGGAACAAAAATAAACTTTCCTCGGCGCGCAGAAATTTTTAACACCTGCATTCCCGCGATAATTGAAAAATCCGACTGTTGTTTGACAAAAAAACGCCAAGCCTGATCCCCCATTGCGGCATTGAATTCGCCCCAGTTATAAGAATGGCAAAAAGTTTTTTCTTTTACTTTTTGTAAAAAACTTTCCCATTGCTCTTTATCTTTTGTTTCTTCAACAATCATTTTTTAAAATCCCAAATCTTTAATTTGAGAATCTCGGCCCTGAAGCAAGGTTTTAATATATTCAATCGCTTCTAATTGGTCCGCAATTCTATTGTCAAGTTCTATAGCGCAAAAATCAGAAAAATATTCAAAAGGGTATTTTTTTAGATAATCAAGCTCGCTTCGATTATTAAGCGTGTGGCTAGTATATTGCATTTTCCCTTGTTCATCTAAAAAGAATTTTTCTTTTACTGCGCTTATATGGTTACAACGGATTGGATATTTATCAATAATCGCAATATCACTATTATATTTTTCTTCGTTTAGCAAAAGATCATTTTCTAAATGGCTAAAATCCAAACAAATTCCGCCCCAATTTTTAATTTCTTCTTCGTTTAGAAAAACTCGAGGGGTATTTTCCAAACAAATAATGTTATGATATTTTTTCCAATCAGGATCAATAGGATATGCTTTTTCCGAATGGGCATTAAAGATCTGAGTATCGTATTTTTTAATTAAATACTCTAATTCAGATAATTTCATATCGCTTCTTAAATGGACAAGTGGAATTTGCCTGATTGGAGTTTTTAAAATTTCAGAATAAAGCTCTTTACGCTCTTCTTCGTTTAAACAAGTTGGAAAAAGAGCTACTTCTGTTAGCCCAAAATTTTTGATTTCTTTCAATTTTTCTTTCCAATTCGATCCGTTAGTAGTAGTAATAGTTGGTAAAAATTTCATTTTTAAAGGCCAAGCCCGGTTATTTGAGCGGCTTTTTGAGCCATTGCCATTTTTGATTTATTTCCAGCTTCATTTAAAACATCTTTTAAAATAGTTTCCTGTTTTTCTTTTGGCAAATCGTAATTTAAACAAATACTAATTATCTCTGATCGGCCGTTCATTGATATTTTAACGCCCTCTTTTTCTGCTTCAAAAACTTCTTTGCTTAATTCAGAATCAAGATCTTTTAATTTTTTTAAATCTTTTAGTTTATCAAACATGCCCATAGTTTTTTGTTTTATTTTTATTATTATTTCTTTATTTTAACGATAATTCAATTTTTTAGCAAATCAACTATTTTTTCAGCCTGACTTAGAGAAACATTGATATGAGTTGGCAAATAAATTATCTCTTTAGCAATTCCTTCGGCCAAAGAACACGAACCGGGTTGATAAATCATTTTTTCCAAATTAGTCATTGGTGGCATAATCGCTGAATCCCTCCATCCATCGTTTAAATAAATATTGTTATTTTTCATTTTCTGGATTATTTTTTTGCTATCTTTGGTTAAAAGCGGATATTTTAAATAAATTGGATAATCATTGTTTTCCAAACCAGAAAAAACAATCTTATACTCAGAAATTGATTCTAATTTTTTATTATAAAACATAGCAATTTTTCGGCGATGAATATTGAATTTTTCCAGCTTTTCAAATTGATTCAAGGCTAAAACCGCTAAGGCATTGGGAAGTTTATAGGGAAAATATTCTGGAAGAATTCCTTGATTTTCATTTTTAGTTACTGATTTTGATAAAATATTCAAATTTACAAAAAGAGCCATAAAAATCTTGCCAATAATCATTCCGTAAAATGGAAGAATAAGAAGGTTCGTTAAAATCGGATGAAGAAGCTGTTGGAAAATCCAAGAATTTTTAGGATAATTTGTTTGTTTAGAAAAATTAGAAATTTCCAAAGCTAATTCTTTTTTATTCACGCAAAGCATTCCTCCGTAAACCGAAGAGATTATTTTATCCCGACCAAAACTAAAAAAAGAAACATCTCCAAAAGAACCGCAGAATTTATTGTTTATTTTCGCCCCCAAGGCATGGGCGCAATCTTCAATTAAAATCAAATTGTGTTTTTCGCAAATTTTTTTTATTTCTTCGATTTTAGCTGGCCAGCCAAAAGTATGCTGAACAATAATAGCTTTTGTTCTTGAGGTAATTTTTTCTTCAATCCTGCTTAAATCCATGTTTAAATTAGAATCAATATCAACATAAACCGGCCTGGCTTTAAATTTTAAAATTGGATTAATTACAGCATTACAAGTAAATGACTGAACAATTATCTCGTCACCTTCGGCTATTTTGATTGCAAAAAAAGCAGCTAAAAGACAAGACCTTCCGCTGTTAAAAGAAAAGCATTGGCCAAGATCCATTTTCTCTTGAAAATTTTTTTCCAAAATTTCAACAGTTTGGCCTTGTTTCCATTTCCAAGGCTGAAAAACAAGACGCAGAGCCAAAAAAACATCGTCTTTTTCTGTGTTTGGAGATAAAGAAATGGAAATTATTTTTCGCATAATTTTTCGATTAAATATGAAGAAGCCCGGCCTTCCAAAAAAACAAGATCATCTTTTTTGGCTAATAATTTTATTTTTTCATATTGTGCCAAAGGAGAAGGAATCAAAAATATATTTTCTGGTTTCATTCCAGCGCTTTTTGCGCCTTGTTTTAATTCAGAAAAATAATCACCAGAAATTATAATTAAATAATCACAATTTTCACCTATCTTTTTTCCCATTTCATGGTGCAATCTGCTTGCTTCCCGGCCTAATTCTATCAAGCTAGGCATTACAAATATTTTTTTTGATTTCCAAACTTTTAAATAATCAAGATGGGCAAATACGCCATGAAAATTAGCCGAATAACTAGAATCGGCAACATAAAAATCATCTTTATTTTTAAATAATTTTAATCCATTTGAATCTGAAGAAATTTTTTCCAAACCAGCCAAAATTTCGTTATTTTCCATGCCAAGCCGTTTTGCTAAAGCAATTACAGGCAAAAGATTAATAATATTATGACCACCTGATAAATTAAGCTTTATTTTTATTTTATCTCCGGTTTTAAAAACAGCGGTAAAAGAAAGAGAAAATTTTTCAATCTTAATATCATCAGCCCAAATATCGTTTCCAGGATTTAGTCCGTATTTTAAACAATTTTTATTATGTTTAAAGTTGTCTCTAACCGGCTCGGAATCCCAATTTAAAATTGCCAAACCTTCTTCTGGTAAGGCCTGGATTAGTTCCATTTTGGCCCGAGTAATATTTTTTTGCGATCCAAAAGTTGCCAAATGCTGATTTCCAATTCCGGTCAAAATTCCTATTTTGGGACGAGTAATTTTTGATAATAATTTAATCCCTCCCCGGTTATATGCACCCATCTCGCAAATAAAAATTTCGTGCTCATTATTTAATTGGTTTAAAATTGTTTCGGAAATACCCATCTCCGAATTTTTGTTTTTTTCAGTAGCAACAACTCGAAAAGATTCGGAAAGCACAGTTTTCAAAAAATTTTTTACTGAAGATTTTCCAAAACTTCCAGTAATGCCGATTATTGTAAGATTTTCCAAAGATTTAATTTTCTCCATTGCCTGCTCAATAACTTTATTTCTTAAGATTATTGTTATGGGTTGAAAAAATAAAATAATTACAGAAACAACAATTGGAACAACAAGATCAAAGGCCAAAATAATTAAAGAAAAAATTGCGCTATTGGTAAAGATATTAAAAAAATTGTCTTGAAAAGATTTAATAGCCAAAGAAAACAAAACAGTGCCAAGAATTGCCAAAGGGATAAAAATCAAAGGCAATAAAAAAATAATTTTAGAAGTAAATTCTGGAAGCTTGGCTTGTTTTTTAAAAAAAGATCTTAAAGAATAAAGGCCTTCAAAAGAATAAAGCATAAAAATCAATGCCATAACGCTCCAGCCATGGGCTTCATTGATTTGGATTCCTAAAAAATGAACTTGGAAAAAAAGCGAATAAATAATTCTGATTAAAACAGCTAAAAAAATTATTTTTATTAAGATAAGCTTGTTGTAAATTGATTGACGGCCGTCATTTGTAGAAAAATGTGCCCAAAATCGGCCAAAATGATAATTTTTTAGTTGCCACAAATAGGTCCAAAATAAAATAGCCTTGGTTCGAGAAACAAGCCAAAAAAATAAAACAAATAAAACGATTAATGGCCAAAATTGGAAAACAAGGTTCAACATACTAATATAAAATTAACTTTAAAAAATTATTAATTCTTTAAAAACTTTTCCACTGCTTCAAAAAATTCATTTTCTTTTTTTCGATAAGGATTGTGCCCTACTTCAGGAATTATTTTCATATAAGAATTAGACACCAAGCTGTTTAAAAGAATGCCGTCTTCCAAAGGAGTGGCCAAATCTTTTTCTCCCCAAACAATCAAACAAGGGGCTGAAATTTTTGGAGCCAGATAAGAGGTGTCTTCGCTAACAACTTTTTTAAAAATTTCCCGAAGCATCGGACTAGCACGATAATAATCAGAAACACCGGCAATTTTATAAACAATTTTTTCAAAAAATTGCAAACCCGGAAGTTTTTTAAATGATTGCGGAATTAGGCCAGCCAATAATTTAGAAGTTTTCTGGCGGAAATTCAATCTTTGCCGGCGCACAAAAGCAGCATCGCAAAAAACAATTTTCATTATTTTTTCTTTGTAGCAAGCACCGATTTTAATGGCTAAAGATCCTCCAAATGAATGGCCAATCAAACTGAATCGCTCAATATTTTTCTTCTTCAAAAAAGCCATTACAAAATCAACATATTCATTATTGCCCCACACTTCAGCCGGAGTGCTGCTTTTTCCAAACCCGGGCAAATCAAAAGCAATTACTCGAAATCCAGCTTTGGCTAATTTTTGAGAAATAGAAAACCAATAAAAACTGCTCATCCCCCATCCTGGTAAAATAATTATCGTATCGCCCTCTCCTAAGTCGGTATAATTAACCTCTAAGCCGTTGATTAAAATTTTATTTTCCGCATCTTTGATTTCCATTTATTTTTTCGGCTTTATTTCTTTAAAGTTTAAATATTTATGCAAGGCTTTAGGAATTTTTACGCTTCCATCGGGTTGTTGGTGATTTTCTAATAAAGACATTAAAATTCTGGGCGTAGCGATTCCGGTATTATTCAAAGAATATGCCAATTTTGTTTCTCCGTCTTTGGTTCGATATTTAATATTTAATCTTCTGGTTTGAAAATCAAAAAAATAAGAAGAAGAATGGGTTTCGCGATATTTATTTTGTGATGGAACCCAGCACTCGATATCATATTTTTTAATCTGCCCCAAACCTAAATCACCAGCGCAATTTAAAACAATATGATAAGGAACTTCTAGGGCTTGTAATATTTCTTCGGAATTTTTTGTAATCTCCTCGTGAAGACGAACTGATTCTTCTTTATCGTTCTTGCATAAAATAACTTGCTCTATTTTCATAAATTCGTGAACTCTAAAAATTCCTTGCGTGTCTTTCCCATAACTTCCAACCTCTGTTCGAAAACAAGGAGAAAATCCAGCATATTTAATAGGTAAATCTTGTTCTTTTAAAATTTCATTGGCGTGATAGCTCATTAAAGGAACTTCGGAAGTTCCAGCTAAATACATTCCATCAGTTGTACCATAAACCTCGTCTTTAGCTTGAGGAAGATAACCAGTTCCAATTAAAGCTGACTCGTTAACCAAAGAAGGCGCTCCCATTGGGATAAAACCTTTTTTAATAAATAAATCTAAAGCATAATTCCAAATTGCTAAACAAAGCAATAATCCTTGATTTTTCAAAAAATATCCCCTAAATCCTACTACTTTGGCTCCGCGTTCAAAATCAACCAAGTCCAAATCTTTAACCAGCTGAATATGATCTTTGGGCGTAAATTTAAATTGCGGAATTTTCCCCCAAGTTTTTACTTCAACATTATCCGCATCGCTTTTTCCTTCGGGCACTGATTCGTCTGGAATATTAGGAATTAAAAGTAATAGTTTTTGAAATTCTTCATCAATTTTTTTAAATTCTTGTTCTTTATTATCTGAATTACGGTCCAGCTCCTGCATTTGGGAAATAATAGTTTGACGTTGCTCGTTGTCTTTTGCGTTTTGAATTTCTTTATTGGCTTGATTTTTTATTTTATTCAATTCTTCAATACCTTGCATCATCTCCCGTCTTTTGCGATCAATTTCCAAAAAATTATCAACATCAAAATCAATCATTTTTTTTCTAATGGCTTCTTTTACTTTTCCAGGATTTTCTCTAATAAATTTTATGTCTAACATATTTTGATTTTTTATGTAATTTCGCGAATTTGCGTTTTACTCTTTATTTTTCATAATTGGAAATAAAATTATTTCTCGTAAAGATGCTGAATCCGTAATCATGGAAACAATTCGATCAATTCCCATTCCAAATCCAGCTGCTGGAGGCATGCCATATTCCAAAGCATCGATAAAGTCTTCGTCTGAGCGTTGAGCTTCTTCAAATCCCCCTTTGAATAACTTTTCTTGAATTTTTAATCTTTCGTTTTGCTCTACTGGATTATTTAATTCGGAAAAAGCATTAATTATTTCCGCCCCAGCAACCACTAGTTGAAAACTGGCTAATTTTTCATCGTCTAAGCCCTTGGCTAACGGCTGGAAGCCATAAGGGTGATGGATTACAAAACAAGGCTGAATAATTTTTGGCCGACATAATTTTTTATAAATTTCATCCGCAATATTTGGCTTATCTGCTCCTTCGGGCAAATCAATTCCCAAATCAATAGCTTTTTGACGCAAGGCCTGCTCGTTTAAATCCTGATATTTTATCCCAGCATATTTTTCTAATAAAGCAAAAAATTCAATGCGCTCGTATTCTTGGCCAAAATCAATTTCTTCCCCCCGATAATTTATTTTTGAAGTGCCGATTGTTTTTGTTAAAATCTCTTTCAACATTTCTTCGGTGATTTTCATTAATTGCTTGTAGTCTGCATAGGCCCAATAAAATTCAAGCATTGTAAAATCAGGATTATGAAATTTATCAACCCCTTCATTGCGAAAACACTTACCGATTTCATAAACTTTTTCAAAACCGCCCACTAACAATCTTTTTAAATATAATTCTGGAGAGATTCTTAAAAAAACGTCTAAATCCATGGCATTGATATGCGTTAAAAAAGGCTTAGCCCTGGCTCCACCATAAATGGTTTGCAAAATCGGAGTTTCCACTTCTAAAAATCCGCGATTATTAAGAAATTTTCTTATTGCGGTAACAAAATTTGAACGAATAATAAATTTCTCTTTTGTTTCCGGAGAAAAAAGCAAATCCAAATATCTTTTACGAAATCTTTCTTCTGTGTCTTTCAGACCGTGCCATTTTTCGGGCAATGGCTTTAATGATTTAGCAAGCATTTTATAATCAACAGCTTGAATGGTTTTTTCTTTTCTTTTTGTCTCAAACAAAATTCCCCGGATTTGAATAAAATCACCGATATCAAATTTTTCAATAAAATCATTAAAACCTTTTTCTCCGACTCGGTCTTTAGCAAAAAAGGCCTGAAATTTTCCAGTTCCATCTTCAAAATCAAGAAAACATAAAGCTCCGTGCAAACGAAAAGTACGAATTCGGCCGACTAAAATAACTTCTGTTTCTGATTGAGACAATGAATCAAAATCAGCAATTACTTGCTTTATTTCATGGGTTCTTTTTGTTTCCAAGGGATAAGCCGGTTCTCCCTCTTTTTCCATTTTTTTCAGTTTTTCGATCCTATTATTTCTAATTTCTTCTACAGTAGACATATTAAATAAATATTATTTAAATTTTATTTATAATAACAAAATTAAGGCCTGAAAGCAAATCAAATTAAATTATTTAAAAACCGCCCCAAGAGGCGGTTTTAATTTTTTAATTACTTGATGCTAACGATTTTATATTTAATTGATCCTTTTAAGGTTTTTACTTCTACGACTGCACCCTTTGGTTTTTCCATTAATGCTTGACCCAATGGAGACTTAAAAGAAATTCTTTTTTCAATAGGATTAGCCTCTTCTTCGCCTACGATTTGATATTCAATTTTTTCTTTTCCATCGTCTACAGTCACATAAGATCCAACTTTAACCCAGCCCTGATTACCATTACTTTCTTCAATTACTTTGGCGTTATTAATTAATTTTTCTAATTCCACAATTTTCCCCTCTAAAAAAGCTTGATTTTCTTTAGCTTCGTCATAGGCTGCATTCTCTGATAAATCACCAAAAGAAATAGCTTCTTTTAATTCTTCGGCAATTTTTATCCTTTCTTCTTTTTTAAGATGCTCTAATTCTTGTTTTAATTTTTCAAGACCTTCTTTAGTTAAATACTTATCCATTCTTTTGTTTTTTTAAAAAGGGCGGCTGAACGCCCCTTGTTTTATTATTGTTTTCAAGCATAGCATATCTTTTTTAGAAATCAAGCCCTTGAATTTAATTGGAAATTTGCTCTCCATCAGGTAAAATTGCTGGTGGAGCCTCGTTGTTTAAATCCTCTTGATTTTCATTATTATTATCAACGGGCTTGTTTTTGTTAGGATCAAAATAATATTCCATTATTTGACGGGCCAATAAATTGGCTACTCCTGTTTCGTAAGGAACGCTTTCAACAACAATGGTAATAACCACCTCTGGATTTTCGTATGGCGCGAATAAAGTAATTAAATTGTGATAAATTTCATTTTTTCCAGTTTGTGCTGTTCCTGTTTTTGCCGCTGAACTAACTGGCATCCATTGCAAGCTTCGCGCTGTTCCAGCGTCTGATAAAACCGTTTGTCTCATGGCTGTACGCACTTGCTCTAAATAATTGGAATCAATAGAAACTTGTCCTGATATTTCTGGTTCAAAAACTTTAATCGAGTTATTGTTTTTATCCAAAATACTATTTACTAATTGAGGGACATATAATTTTCCGCCATTAGCAATAGCACAAGTAGCAATAGCTAATTGCAAGGGCGTGGCTTTCATATATCCCTGTCCAATACTGATATTATAAGTATCTCCTGGATACCAGCTAGCTCCTGTTTTTTCTTTTTTCCAATCTGCCGTAGGAACAAAACCAGAGGTTTCTCCTGGAATATCAATACCGGTTATTTCCCCTAAGCCAAAATCATTTAAATAATAATCAATTTTGTCTATACCCAAACCTTTAAAATTTTGATACCCTCCACCAACAATATAAAAATAGGTGTCGCAAGATTCGGCAATTGCTTTATTCAAATCAGTTGAGCCATGAATTGCCCAGTCTTTTTTAAATGTTCCGTCTCCTAAAAGCAAACCGCCCTTATCATCATTAATAATAGTTTTCGAAGTAATTATTCCTTCTTGAAGCGCAGCTGAAGCGATAATTGGTTTAATTGTGGAACCAATTGGATATTCTCCAGAAATAGACCGATTATAAAAAGAAGTATTAGCGCTGTTAATCATTTTATTATAATCTTCAGCCGACAAAGTTTTAGAAAAAATATTACTATCAAAAGAAGGCAATGTGACCAAAGATAAAATTGCTCCAGTATTTGGATCAATCACCACCACAGATCCAGCCTTGGCTTTATAATCTGCCAAATCTTTTTTTAAAAATTCGCTGATTTTTTTCTGCAAATCCATATCAATATTTAAAACAAGATTATTTCCTGGTTCTGGCGCTTTAATAATTTTTTCTTCTGCTTGTTCGCCTTCTTGTTTTCTCTTTTTTTCAAAAATTCCTGGAATTTCTTTTAAATATTCATCGTATTGCTTTTCTAATCCTAATTGTCCAGACTTGCTGTCTCTGGAAACAAAACCCAAAAGCAAAGAAAAGCTTTCTGCATCAGCATAATTTCTAGTACTTTCTTTTATTACGCCAAATCCGGGCAAAGTATCTTTTTTTGTTTCTAAAATAATAATTTTATTAATACTTAAATTGTTGAAAATAATAGCTTGATTATTATTTTTATTTTTCTCTGTTTCGATTTTTTGCCTAATTTCATCTTCAGAAATTTCCAAAAGCCGAGAGAGAAAAGAAATCTCGGTCTTTAATAAATCCTGATCTTCGGGTAAATCTGAAAAATTACAAACCAAAGAAAAAACTTGAATATTATTAACTAATTGATTAAAGTTTTTATCATAAATTATTCCCCGTTCAGCTTCAATTATTCCGGAAATATATCTATTTTTTTCTGATTTCTCAGCATAAAAATCGTGCTTGATCGTTTGAAGATAAAAAGAAAAAGCACCAAAAAAAATAATTACTAAAAGAAAAGCCCCATAAACTAAAGTAAATGTTTTTTGAGAAAGCGCTGTTTCTATTTGACCATAACCAGGGCTTTTATATTGATCTCTTTTTTTTTGCATTGCTGCATCCAAAAAGATATCTTCGGTTTTAATATCGTGCTCAACCCTTTTAACCTTGAATTTTTGATAGCCATTGCCACGACGGAATTTTAACATATCGATACAAAAATAATTTTATAACAACCGCTGACACCATAAGTAAAATCGTAAAAAATCCAAAAAAATAAGAACTAGAAAAAATATCTAAAAATAACCCTGTCCAAAATGCACAAAAAAAACTTAAAATTTTATTTGACTCTTCAAAAAAACAAATTAGAAAAAACAGAAGCAAAGAGAAATTTATTTTAAACAAAAAAAATTCGAATAACGAAAAAAAACTAATTTGAGCAATTGCTAAAAAATAAAAAATAAAACCGATTATTAGAAAAAGAATTATATTTTTTTTATTCATTAGCGACAATGATATTTTTTATTACAAAAACTGTGTTAAGAGTATTAAGATTATAGGCTGGGTTTATTTCCGCTTTTTTAAAGGCCTCGCTATCGATACTGCTAATTTCTCCAATAGCTCCAATTACTAAACCAGAGGGATAAGCGCTTCCTAGGGCGCTGGTCATTACCAAGGCCCCCTGTTTTAGTTCTTCATTTTTAGGAAACATATCCAAGACAATTTTTTGATTTCCCTGCCCTTTTGCTAAAGCAAAATTAGGACTATCTTGAATTTGAACATCGATTATGCTTTCTTTTCCAGAAATCATTAAAACTCGAGAAAAATTATCATAAACATCAACTATTTTCCCTAAAAGAACTTTGCTTCCTGAAACCCCCGAGACAACAGCAAATCCTTTTTTAATTCCATTTTTCGCTCCTTTGTTTATTAATAATGAATCTCCATAAGAAATTTTACCAATATTAATATTATTTTTAGCCGTTACTTCTGCCATAATCAAATTAAAATCTTCTTTTAGATCAAAATTCAAAGCTTGGCGCAATTCCTGATTTTCTTTTTTTAAAGAATCTAAATCCGCCAATTGAGATAAAAGTCTTTGATTAATTTGAATTAATTCCTTGTTTAATTCTTGTTGATCTTTATTTCCAAAAATAAGGTCATTTCCTTGTTTCCAAAAAAAAGATTGCCAATTTAAAGATTGACTATAAATAAAACTTTTAATTCCACTTCCACCCCAAAAATTAAAGCCTAAGAATATCACGGCAATTGCTAAAATTATTAAAAGCGATTTTTTAGTAAAACCCAGTTTCATAGCTTTATTATAAACAAAAATTCCAAAAAAGCAAAAAAAGAGCAAAGCTCTTTTAATAAGAAAAAATTATAATCACAATCATTGTTACAAGTAAAACCAAAAGAAGAAAAACCATTTTCCCTTGGCATTGCCAAAAACTAATTCCACACCTTTCTTTGCATCTCATAATTAACACTCCTTAAGAACTATTTTTTTATTACCATAATTTATTTTCTAAATCAAACTAAAAAACGCTGAAAGCGTTTTAAAAAAATTACAAATGATAATCCCAGGGATTATCCTGTTTTTTAAAGGACACGATTCCTTCCCAAGCTTTGGCATGAGAATTTGGAAAAAACCCCAGAGCAAAGCTTTGAAAAGCTCTCAAGTCTTCGTTTGGCCAATTTTCCATTTCCCTGGCAAGGGCTCGAAACCGCGAACCTTTTAAAAAAGAAAACTTTTGCAGAATTTGAAAAATTTCTTTAACTCTCTGGTGCGCATTTTTAAGGTGCGCCCATTCCTCGACATTCTGATATTTTTCCAGTTCGTCAATCATAACCCAGATCAATTCGGGATTTTTTTTGATCAAATCCGCGATTTGACGAGCCAGTTTCTCATTGCGTCGGCCAAGATTGCCGTTTGTAGCAGGATAGAAAAGTGCAAACAATTTTTCCTGGATTTGTTCTTCCTTTGATGCAATAATCAAAGGTCTTAATTCCGGTTCGGCCGGTTCGGCCGGTTCAACAACTCCTTCTTTCATTTTTTTCCTCCAAAGAACTATTTAATAAATTAATAATACAATATAACAATATACCTGTCAATAAGTAAAACTAATGGCTTATATATGAATGCTTGGGGGTTTCCTTCGAATAAATCTCTGGTGAGATTTTTCTCAGGCTCATGTTTGGGGGTTTAACCCCTAAACATTCTGTTAAAGTTTTAAGTTTTGTTCAGGCCCGGCTCGCTGTCGTCACAGCTTTGCCCTTGATTGAATACAATCAAGCCCCCAAACATTCTGTTAAATATTATTTTTTTGCTTAATTGCTTAATTATTTAATTTTTTATTTTTGGCTAATATTTTTTCAAACAAAAAAACTCCTTTCAATCTTTAATACGGGGACTACCTACTTTCGCGGAATCCACTATCATCGGCCATGAGAGATTTCACTTCCGAGTTCGGAAAGGGATCGGGTGGAGCACTCTCGGCAAAATCCCCATATTAAAAATAAAAAGGAGTTGCTTAAATAGAAATAATAAATATAAACAAAGAATAAAGCTAATAATTGCTAGTCAAAAAGTATAATACCCAATTAGTAAGGCTCGGCTCAATTCCTCACAGAACTTACACCTGCCTCCTATCAAGGTCATAGTCTTTAACCTGGGTAAGAGTCTTAATCTTGGAGTAGGCTTCGAGCTTAGATGCTTTCAGCTCTTATCCCTTCCAAACGTAGCTACTCAGCGGTGCCGCTGGCGCGACAACTGATACACCAGAGGTTTGTTCATCCTGATCCTCTCGTACAAAGGACAACTCTCCTCAAGACTCGACGCCTGTGGTAGATATGGACCAACCTGTCTTACGACGGTCTGAACCCAGCTCGCGAACCACTTTAATTGGCGAACAGCCAAACCCTTGGGGCCTTCTACAGTCCCAGGATGTGATGAGCCGACATCGAGGTGCCGAACAGTGCCGTTGATATGGACTCTC
>JBAZNB010000011.1:0-15292 GCA_041649435.1 Minisyncoccota bacterium
CTTATGATACTGACATGCAACCTGATTTTGACGATCTCCGCTTCACTTCATCAGATGGCACCACCGAACTAAGCTATTGGCTAGAATCAAAAACAGATTCCACCACTGCCACGATCTGGGTTAAAATCCCAAGCCTGGCTTCTGGAGACAACACCATTTACATGTATTATGCCAATGCTTCTGCTGCTACTGCTTCTAATGGGGATAATACCTTTGAGTTCTTTGATCATTTTGATAGCGCATCGATTGATACGAATAAATGGAATAAAACGGGGTATGGAACAGTAACACAAGCGAGTTCTATTTTAACATTTACGCCAAGTAGTAGTGGATGGGGAAGTTTTACGAGTCTTATCGTTTCCAGTAAAAATAACGGGCTAATATTAGAAACTTATATAAAATCTACATATATAGGAAATTCTAAACCTTCTGCCCTTACTTTTTCTGCAACTGGCGGAGGAAAAGTTTTACGTGCTGCTTTTTCAAATACCGAATCTGACAAAGGCGCACGATACGATATTCTTAATGGTGGTGTTTGGTATTTCGGGACTTATAATGAACTCAATACATCATTTGCTAATACATGGATTCGATTAACCCTAAAAAGACCCGGAAACGCATCATGGTATATAAACAATACAAATAATGTGGTTAAAACATCAGCATATTTTATCGATGATTGTTATGCTGATATATCTGTTTACGGTAATACTTCTGGAACTATAGCTGTTGACTGGGTGTTATCTAGAAAATACACTGCCACTGAACCAACCTCATCTTTTGGCGCTGAGCAAAACAATTAAGATTTTATTTTTTAAAAAATGTTTGGAAATTTAAATTCCAAACATTTTTATTATTAATTAATTTTAATATTTTTCATTTTTTAATTTTTTTGGTATAATTAATCTGCTATGGAAATTTTAAGCTTTGAAGAAACAAAAAAAATATTAAAAAAATATAAAATTCCTTTTTGTCGAACAGAAATTTTTAATTCTCAAGAAAAAGCATTGGCTTTTGCTGAAAAAATAAAATTTCCAGTTGTTTTAAAAATTCATTCTCGAATTATTTTTCACAAATCTGATATTGGTGGAGTAAAAACAGGAATCCAAAATTCAGAAGAATTTAATCAAGCCTGGAAAGAAATTAGCACCAATAGCCAATTGAAAAATATTGAAGGAATTTTGGTTCAGGAAATGGTTAAAGGAAGTGAACTTGTTTTGGGCATGAAAAGGGACAATCAATTCGGTCCGATTGTGATGTTTGGCTTGGGCGGAATTTTTATTGAAATTTTAAAAGATGTTTCTTTTCGAATTGCGCCAATTGATAAAAAACAAGCAATAGAAATGGTTAAAGAAATAAAAGGTTATCGATTGTTAGAGGGTTATCGGGGGAAAAAGGGCATAGATATTAAAAAATTAACAGATTTATTAATAAAAATTTCTAATTTGGCAATAAAAGAAAAAAACATTCTTTCTTTGGATTTTAACCCCATAATGGCAAATGACAAAGAAGTTTTAGTTGCAGATTTTCGTTTGATAATATGATAAATTCAAAAACAAAAAAATTAAATAAATTTTTTAATCCCAAAAGCGTGGCTATTATCGGAGCTTCAGATGAAATTAAAACTGTTGGCTTTGGTTTGGTTAAAAATATATCTCTTTTCAAGGGAGATGTTTTTTATGTGAATCCTTTTGATAAGAAAATAGCGAAACAAGAAAGTTTTGCAAAAATCACTGATATTAAAAAAAATATTGATTTGGTAATTATTGCGGTTCCAGCAAAAATAGTTTTAGAAATTGTTAAAGATTGTTGCGAAAAAAAAGTAGGAGGGCTTGTAATTATTTCTAGCGGATTTGCCGAAGCAGGAGAAGAAGGAAAAAAAATTCAAAATAAGATAGTTGAATTGGTTTCTCGAGCCGGAATCCCATTAATTGGACCTAATTGTTTAGGAATTATTTCTACCCAAAACAATTTAAATGCTTCTTTTGCTCCGCTTCATCCAAAAACTGGAAATATTGCTTTTTTGTCCCAATCAGGATCGATTATTGATGCAGTTTTAGATAAATCTGCGGATGAAAATTTTGGATTTAGTAAAATTGTTTCTTATGGCAACGAGGCCGATGTTTCTTTAGTTGATTTTTTAGAATACTTTCAAAACGACAAACAGACAAAAGTCATTGGAATTTATTTGGAATCAATTAAAGACGGCCAAAAATTTATGACGATTGCAAAAAAGGTTTCAAAAATAAAACCAATCGTTATTATCAAAGCAGGAAAAACAATTTCTGGACAAAAAGCAGCAACAACGCATACCGGCGCTTTATCAACTGATTATG
Source organism: Minisyncoccota bacterium (assembly GCA_041649435.1). Taxonomy (GTDB): domain Bacteria; phylum Patescibacteriota; class Minisyncoccia; order Minisyncoccales; family Minisyncoccaceae; genus UBA6220. The sequence goes on from JBAZNB010000011.1 coordinate 2,337, forward strand.
AGATTTACAAAGCTGCTTTTAAACAAGCTGGAATTATTCAAACAGAAAGTTTGCAAGATTTTTTTGATAAATTAAAAGCTTTATGTTTTCAGCCTGTTGCTGAAAACGGTTTTGGAATTATTACTAACGGGGGAGGGCTAGGGGTTTTGGCTGCTGATTTTTGCGAAGAAATGGGAATAATTTTGCCCGAGATTTCTAAAAAATCAATTATTAGCCTTGACAAAGATGTTCGTTTAAAATTATTGTCAACGAAAAAAAATCCACTTGATTTAATGGGCGATGCTTTGCCTGAAAGATATAAAATTGCAATAAAAACAATGCTGGGGCAAGACAACATCAAAGGCCTTTTGGTTATGCAAGCGATTCAAATAATGACAGACCCAATGGAAAATGCTAAAATTATCGTTGAGCTTCATAAGCAGTTTCCTAACAAGCCGATTGTTTCTTGTTTTGTTGGGAAAAAATTGGTTCAAGAAGCAATTGATTATTTGGAAAAAAATAAAATTCCAAACTATAATGATCCGAAAAGAGCAATTCAAGCAATCAGTAGTTTAATTATTAAAAAATAAAATGTTTAATAAAATTAATTCTAAGGGAAATATTTTAATTATTATTCTCGATATTATTTTTGTTATTGCAGTTGTGGTGATTGCGTTGTTTTTAATGTCTTCTGCTAAATAATACTAAACAATAAAAGATGTTTTCAAAATATTTTCAAAAAGGAAATAGTTTGATAATTGTTTTAGATATTATATTATTATTAATGTTTTTAATTATTAGTTTAATAAGTATTTTTTGTTAAAAAATAAATTTATTTATGCAAAAAGAATCAAATGTTTTATGGTTTTCGGAAATAAGAAAGGGCGATGTTGATTATGTAGGCGGAAAAAACGCTTCTTTGGGTGAAATGTATTCCCGTTTGTCCGCAAAAGGGGTAAATATTCCTAATGGATTTGTAGTAACAGCCGAAGGGTATCGTTATTATTTACGCCATAATGGATTTGATAAAAAATTAGAAGAAATTTTTAAAAAACTTGACCCCAAAAAATTATTGAGCGTTCAAACTGCTGGCAAGGCTGCTCGAAATCTTATTTTAACAGGAAAAATGCCAAAGGATTTAGAGCAAGAAATTTTAAAAGCATATAAAAAACTTTGCCAGGAATATGGACCAAATACCGATGTAGCGGTTAGAAGTTCGGCCACAGCCGAAGACTTGCCCAGCGCTTCTTTTGCCGGACAGCACGAAACTTATTTAAATGTTCGTGGGGAAAAACAAGTTTTGCAAGCGATTTTAAAATCATACGCATCTCTTTTTACAGATCGGGCTATTTTTTACCGATACGAAAAAGGTTTTCCACAATTAGGAGTTTATTTAAGTAGTGGAATTATGAAAATGGTTAGAAGTGATTTGGGATCATCAGGAATTATGTTTACCTTGGATACTGATAGTGGCTTTGATAAAGTGGTTTTAATTAGTTCTATTTATGGAGTGGGAGAGATGATTGTTAAGGGGCACATTACGCCAGATGAATTTTATGTTTTTAAACCCACGCTAAAAAAAGGGTTTAGCTCGATTTTTTTAAGAAATATGGGACGTAAAGATCGCAAATATATTTATCAAGCAGGGGGAAGTATTAAAGAAGTTCCAGTTCCAAAAAAAGACAGAGAAAAATTTTCAATTGATGATAAAGATATTTTAACTTTAGCCAAATGGGGTTGTATTATTGAAGAACATTATGGTGCTCCCCAAGACATTGAATGGGCAAAAGATGGAAAAACTGGAAAATTATTTATTGTTCAGTCTCGTCCGGAAACTGTTTATGCAGCTAAAACGGAAAAAGTTTATGAAGAGTATATCCCCAAAGAAATTAAGAAGCCGATAATTGAAGGAATTGCTATTGGTGAAAAAATAGGAACTGGAAAAGTAAACATTATCACCGATATCAAGAAAATGAATAATTTTAAAAAAGGGGATATTTTAGTTACAAAAATGACTGATCCTGACTGGAATAATTTAATGGCCATGGCTTCGGCGATTATTACAGACGAAGGAGGAAAAACTTGCCATTCTGCAATTATTTCTCGAGAACTGGGCGTACCTTGTATTGTAGCGACAAAAAATGCTACGCAAAAATTAAAAAATGGAATGGAAATTACAGTCGATTGTTCTCAGGGAGGAAGGGGATATATTTATGATAAAAAAATAAATTTTGAAGTAAAAAAATATAATTTGGCCAAAGTTCCAGAATTAAAAGTAAAAATTATGGCCAATGTTGGCACGCCGGAAACAGCTTTTAAAAATTCTTTTTTGCCAGTAGCTGGGGTAGGATTAGCAAGAGAAGAATTTATTATTGCTGATAAAATAAAAATTCATCCCTTGGCGCTTTATCATTTTAATGAATTAAAAAAGAAAGGAGAATTTTCTAAAGAAGAATTAAATAAAATCGAAGATCTTTCGTATGGGTATAAAGATAAAAAACAATACTATATTTCCGAGCTAGCAGAAGGAATTTCCCAAATTGCTTGTGCTTTTTATTCTCGTCCAGTCATTGTTAGATTTTCTGATTTTAAAACCAATGAATATAAAAATTTGATTGGAGGAAGATTATTTGAAGGAGATGAGCCAAATCCAATGATTGGTTTTCGTGGAGCGTGTCGATATATTGACCAGAATTTTCAACCAGCTTTTAAAATGGAATGCGAAGCTATTAAAAAAGCTCGAGAAGAATATGGATTAGATAACATCGCGGTTATGGTTCCGTTTTGCCGCACCCTAGAAGAAGGGAAAAAGGTTCGTCAATTAATTAAAAGTTTTGGCCTTGATAAGCAAATTAAAGTTTATGTAATGTGTGAAATTCCTTCCAACGTTGTTTTGGCCGAAAAGTTTTTAGATATTTTTGATGGAATGAGCATTGGTAGTAACGACCTAACTCAATTAATGTTGGGGTTAGATAGAGATAATGGAGAAATATCTTATGTCGGCGATGAAAAAAACGAAGCAATTGTCGAAATGATTAAAAAAGTGATTATTGCTTGTAAAAAGAAAGGAAAATATTGCGGAATTTGCGGTCAAGCCCCTTCTGATTATTTAGATTTTGCTGCTTTTTTGATGGAGCAGGGAATCGAAAGCATTTCTTTAAATCCAGACACAGTCATTAAAACAATTTTTAATTTATCAAAAATTAATCCAAATAAATAATAATTTATTATGTTTGATGTTGTTACATTCGGTTCCGCCACTTTAGATATGAGTCTTTTGATTTCCAAAGCAAATATCGAAAAAGACGAAAAATCAGTGGCCAAAGAAGCATATTGTTTTAATCTTGGTTCAAAAATAGATATTTTTTCAGTGTATTTTAGTTTGGGAGGAGGAGGAATAAACACTGCCACTACTTTTAAAAAACAGGGATTTAAAACAGCTTATTGCGGAACAATTGGTGATGATATCTTTGGAGAACAGATTATAAAATATTTAAAAGAGCAAAAGATTAATTTTGATTTAGTAAAAAAAACAAAACTTAAACAAACCAATAATTCTGTAATTTTAGATAATCCAAATTATGACCGAACGATTTTAGTATATCGTGGCGCTTCGGAATTATTAGTTAAACAAGATTTTTTTTCGAAAATAAAAACAAAATGGTTTTATTTAGCTCCCTTGTCTGGAGAACTTAGCAAAATGACACAAGTGATAATTTCTTGCGCTAAAAAAAATAATGCGAAAATCGTTGCCAATTTTGGAAATTCGCAAATAAAATCAGCTGAAAAAGAGATAAAACAATGGTTGGCCCAAATAGATGTTTTAATTTTAAATCAAGAAGAAGCCTCTTTGTTGACTGGAATTGATTATAACAATGAAGAAAAAATAATCAAAAAATTAAATTTAATACACTCGGGAATTAATATTATGACTAAGGGTGAACAAGGAGTGACAGTAACGGCAAATAATAAAATTTATAAAGCAAAAACAAAATCTTTTAAGGTAATAGATGAAACTGGGGCGGGCGATGCTTTTGGATCAGGATTTGTTTCCGCTTTAATGCGCAATGAAAAAATTGAGGATTGTATTAGACTTGGGTTAGCTAATTCTAAATATGCACTTAAAGAACAAGGAGCGGTTTCTGGAGTTTTGTCGAAAAAAGATAATTATTTGGTTAAAAAAGAAAATATCAAGGTTCAAATCGAAAATTTTAATTAATGACAATCTTTTTAAAAAAAGCTATAATTATTTTGTTAGTTAATAATTAATTTAAATAAAATAAAAATATGAAAGGATTTATTTCAAATATTGAAAAAGATACTTTAGAAAATAAAAATTTTCGTAAAGTGTTATATACCGGAAAACACAGCCAATTAGTTTTAATGTCTATATCTCCAAAAGAAGAAATTGGAGAAGAAATTCACACCTTGGATCAATTTTTTAGAATTGAATCGGGTGTAGGATTGGTAGTAATTGATGACGTTTCTACAGAAATTTCAGACGGTTCAGCGATAATTGTTCCCGCAGGAGCTAAACATAATGTAATTAATATTTCTGACACGGACGATTTAAAACTTTATACAATTTATTCTCCGCCAGAACACAAAGATCAAGTTATTCATAGTAGCAAAGAAGAAGCAATGGCTGACACTGAAGATGAATTTGACGGTAAAACAACCGAATAAATATTGATTAAATATTTTTCAGTCTAATCAAATATTTGGGGAAATACTTATTTGGGGTTTAATTGTAATTAATCAAAGAATGTTTAGGGGCTTGATTGTAATCAATCAAGGGCGGAAGCGCGACGGCGCTGAGCCGGGACCTGAGTGCGGTTTCACCAGAAACCGACACGAAGGAACCCCTAAACATTTTTATTTTATCCTTCCATACTTAATTCGGATTAGAAATATTGTCTTATAGAGACGATACAATTAAAGGGTTGAAAAATAAGAAAAAATGTATATAATGATTATACGTGGAATCCCAAACCCTACACCTTACGGGTTTGAATAAATAGATATAAAAAATATATGATTAGTATACAAGCTAAAACAAGACAAGGAAAAAAAATAGAACAAGGCAATATTCCAGCTATTTTATATGGGCCAGGCATAGAAAATGTTATGGTTCAAGTAGACAAAAAAGAATTTACAAAAGCTTATGATATTGCCGAAGAAACTTTAATCACTTTAAATTTAGACGGTAAAGAATATTCAGTTTTGATCTATGATACCCAAGAAGATCCTTTAACTTCTGAATTTATCCACATTGATTTTTATCAACCAAACCTTAAAGAAGAAGTTGAAACTGAAATCGAATTGGAAGTAGTTGGCGAGGCTCCGGCAGTAAAAAACCTAGGAGGAACATTGATTACTAATATCAAAGAAATTCATATTAAAGCTCTGCCAAAAGATATTCCTAATTCAATCCAAGTTGACGTAAGCGGTTTAAATACTTTTGAAGATTATATTCTAGTAAAAGATTTAAAAATTCCAGCCGGAGTAAAGGTTATGGACAAGCCAGAAGAAATAGTAATCCAAGTTACTGAGCCGGAAAATGTTGATGAAGAACTTTCAAAGCCAATTGATGGAAAAATTCCAGAGCCAGTAGTTGAAGCCGAAGAAGCAAAAGAAGAAAAGAAAGAAGAAGTAAAAGAATAAACACTTTTAATCTTTCAATGTTTAAAAAAATTCTTTTAAAATTTTTAAATCGAAATATTTTTTTAAGCCTTTTAATAACAGGAATAATTTTTCCTGTTATTTTAGTTCAAGCATATGATCCGGCTGTTATTTGCGAGTCTGGAGATTGGCAAAGCGAATGTAATAATTTAAGCAAAGAAGAATGCCAAGCACTTTGTAATCAATGTTTGGAATATTTTAATGATCAAGCGGCTAAAATCCAGCAAGAACTAACTCAAACTGGAGCGGAAAAAAAGACCTTGCAGAACAAAATTGCTTCAATAAATGCGCAAATCAAAAATTTAGATTATCAAATTACTCAATCCCAGCTTTCTATCAAAAGTTTAGGTTTTCAAATCGGAGACACCGAGCAATCAATTACCAAGACTGTTTCGGCTATTGATTTACAAAAAGAAAAAATGGGAGAAATTCTTCGCGCAGTTCAAAAAGAAAATAAAAAATCATTTATTGAAATCATGGTTACCAGTGAAAGCTTGTCTGAATTTTTTGACAACATGATTTATTTTGAAACTTTAGATGCAAAAAATAATGAAGTTTTAAGCAACTACATGGAGTTGCAAGGAAACTTAGAAACAAAAAAAGTAAACTTAGAACAAGAAACGGAAGAATTGAAAAATATTGTTATTGTTCAGGGAATGCAAAAAGCCAGTAGTGCGGCAGCTAAAAAAGATCAAGAATATTATCTTGGTTTAACTGAAGCCCAATATCAAGCTCAATTAAAAGAAAAAGAAAATATTGAGAAAAAAGCAGCGGAAATAAGTAAACGATTATTTGAATTAGTGGGCGAGAAAAGCGAAGGAATTGAATTTGGAGAAGCAGTAAAATTAGCCCAATATGCAGAAAGCATTACTGGAGTGAGAGCAGCTTTTATTTTAGCTATTATTCATCAAGAATCTTATAAAGATCAAAAATTTGGAGGTAATGTTGGCCAATGTTATGTAACTAATTTTACTACTGGAAATGGTACAGACTTAAAAGGTAATGCTAAAATTAGAGTAATGAATCCAACCAGAGATGTTCCAATATTTTTACAAATTGTCGCAAAATTAGGATTTGATCCTCAAAAAACATCTGTTTCCTGCTGGATTCCAATGTATTCAAAAGGATCGCCTTATGGCTGGGGAGGGGCAATGGGTCCGGCACAATTTATTCCAAAAACTTGGGACGCTTACGACGAAAAAATTTCATCTATCACTGGAAAACCAGCCAACCCTTGGTCTATCAACGATGCTTTTCTTGGTTCTGCTTTATTATTAAAAGATAACGGAGCATTGACTAATGAGCGCACAGCTGCTTGTCGATATTATGCTGGCTCTTGCACCACAGCTGGTTCAAGCTATGCCAGTAGTGTAATGAAAAAAGCAGCTGATTATCAAGACGATTTGGATGTTTTAAAACAAGCTCAACAATAAATTAAAAAAAACAGGACATAGTTCCTGTTTTTGAATATAAAAAAAGAAACAGATTTTTTCTGTTCCTAAGAATGCGTTAGCCCGGATTTGCACCGGGATCTCTTGCTTGTAAACAAGGGTTCTTCGTTAAACTACCAACGCTTAATTTTTACTAAATCAACTTTAAAGAAAAAATTATAATTTGTCAAATTTAAAACAAGCCAAAGCTTGTTTTTAAAAAATCAGGAATTTGGAGTAAATTTTTCCAAAGTCCAAACCATTGATGTTTTTCCTTCGATTTTTTGTTCTAGCCGAATCAATCCTTTGCCATTGGCATACCACATGTCTTCGGTAAAGAATTTTCCTAATTCTGAAGGATTCTCGTCAGCCTTTACTTCTCTGATAAAATGCAGACAGGGAGCCCCCTGATATCCAGGAACATTATAATCAACACTATCAAACAGGGTAGAGTCAGTATTTGTTCCGGTGCTGATGGCTACTCCTGGTTTTTCAGCAAAGAAAATAATTCTTAGCGAGTGTCCGTCTTCTTGACCCCATCCACCCCATGGATTATGAGGAGCGCTGATTGAGTTAGGAGAATAAGTTACTACTTGATTAACCAGGAATCGATCTTCAAAAGGTGCCCAGAATATTCCAGTAACATCATCATCAAAGATATGCAAGCTGTCTTTTAGAACCTCTAGTTCAACTCCTTTGGCGATTTGGAACGGTCCCTGCTTGGGCGCTGAGCCCTTTACTTTTAAAGATAATTCATATGTTTCTCCAGGCTCTGCCTTGTAATAGATTCCTCTTCTGGAATATCCTATGGATTTTTCTGACCCCATTGGCCAAGATGTTTCTTGGTAGAACAATGGAGTGTTTTCGTAAATTTGGATTTTATAATCCCATTGATTTCCAGGCGCCATCGGGAAATAATCTTTGGGATTTTCCGAAGGAGGTAGTCCAGTACTTGGGTTAGTGCATCCAGCAATAATGGCGAAGCAGGCCAAAACTATCGCAAGAGCCAAAACAAATGGCAACTTTTTATCCATTTTTGTTTCCTTGCCCTGATTTTGGAAAAGGGCTGATTAAGATTTAGCATTTTATTTTTTAGAAAGCAAGTAAATTTTAAAACAAAAAACAAGGAAGTTGTCCTTGTTTTTTAAAAATAAAAATATTTTATTTTAGAGCCTCGTTTGTTTTATCAATCATTTTTTCTATTTTTCCATTCATCATTCCTTCAATATCATGCCAGTTTTTATTAATTCTGTGATCAGTAATTCTGTCTTGAGGGAAATTATAGGTTTTTATTTTTTCTTCCCGGCCGGCTGATCCTATTTGAGATCTTCTGGCACCAATAACTTTATCTTCTAGTTCTTTTTGCTGTTTTTGCAAGAGTCGGGCAGCGAGAACAGACATAGCATTTTCTTTATTTTGTAAAAGGCTTCGTTCGGCATGAGATTCTACCACTGTGCCAGTAGGAATATGAACAATCCTGATTGATGTCATTCTTTTATTTACATATTGCCCGCCAGCTCCTCCAGCCTTGCAAGTTTCTTGGCGAATATCTTGAGGGCGAATATTTATTTCCGTTGATTTTGGCTTGGCCAACACAGCAACAGTAGCAGTAGAAGTGTGAACCCTTCCTGATTTTTCGGTTTTTGGAATTCGTTGAACTCGATGAACACCAGCTTCATTTTTTAATTTTGCGTAAGCGTCTTGGCCTTTAATTTCAAAAATAACCTCTTTAATTCCATTAATATCAGTTTGTTTTATATCAAAAGTATCCACTTGCCATCCTTGATTTGAAGCATAGCGGGAGTACATTCGATAAAGGTCATTAGCAAAAAGAGCCGCTTCTTCTCCTCCGACGCCGGCTCTTATTTCCATAATAACCGCATTTATCTTTTGATTTTCTTCAGACATAAATCAAATTAAAATACAAATTATTTTTCTTTTTTTGTTCGAGTTTTTTTAACAGGTTTTTCCTTTTTTTGCGAAAGCCTTTCTTTGAATTTTTGAACTCGGCCAATTTTATCAGAGCTTCTTTCTTTGCCCGTATAAAAAGGATGGCAAGCAGAACAAATTTCTACTTCCATATTTTCAACTGTAGAGCCGATTTCATAAATTGCACCGCAAGCGCAATGAATTTTGGCTTTTTCAAAATATTTTGGATGAATTTCTTTTTTCATAAATCTGATTATTTTTTAATAATTAAGGTATAGCAAAAAAAGTGTTTGAAATCAAGGGGGGATAGGAAAATTTATCAAATTAATATTTGAATATCTTTCGGGGTTGCCTTTAATTTTTAATTATGTTATATATTTAATTGCATCAAAAATTGATGCTTTAATTTGTTTAATAATAAAAAATAATAATAAAAAAGCCGGACTGTTCGGCAAATAAAAAAATGGAAGAAACAAAAACAGACGTAAAGACTAAATACGATCTTTCGATTGACGAAATGATCAAGGCTGGTCTTGGGTTTGGACACGAAAAATCCAAACTTCATCCTAAAATGAAGCCATATATCGCTAAACAAAAAGATAAAGTTTATTTAATCGACCTAGACGAAACCATCAAAATGATGGAAAAAGTTCTTGATTTGATCGTTCAAAATAGAATTGCTGGTAAAAGTATCCTTTTTGTAGGCACTAAGGTAGCAACTAGAAACTTAATTAAACAAGTAGCTGAAGAGACAAAATCACCATATGTAAGCCAAAGATGGATTGGGGGAACATTTACTAATTTTAAAGAAATTAGAAAAAGAATTAACTATTTTAAAGACTTAGAAGCGAAAACAAAAGAAATTGATTTTGCAAAAAAATACGTTAAAAAAGAACGTTTAACCATGGCTAAAGAATTAGAAAGAATGGATCTTAAATTCCACGGAATAAAAGACATGGAGGAATTGCCAGGATTGATGTTTGTAATGGATATTGAAAGAGACATTATTGCCATTGAAGAAGCTAGAAAAACAGGAGTAAAAATAATTGCTATTGCAGACACAAATGTCGATCCTACATTGGTTGATTATCCTATTCCAGGAAATGATGACGCATATACCTCGGTTCAATATATTTTGGACAAAATCAGACAAGTTTTGGTTAAAGAATAATAATTTTTAAATTTAAAACTATGGCAGATTTAGATTTGCTAAAAAAACTTCGCGAAGAAACTTTAATTTCTCTCGCTGAATGCAAAAAAGCCTTAGAAGAGTCAAATAATGATTTTGAAAAAGCAAAAGAAATTTTGAAAAAAAGGGGAGCGGCAGTTGCTTTAAAAAAAGCTGAACGAGAAGCTGGTGTAGGCATTGTGCATACTTATGTTCATTCTAATAAAAAATTAGGAGTAATGATTTATCTTGCTTGTGAAACAGATTTTGTTTCCCGTTCTGATGATTTTGAAAATTTAGCCCATGAAATATGCCTGCAGATTGCTTCAATGAAACCAGATTATGTAAAAGAGGACGAGATTCCTGATCAAGACTTAAAAGAAAAAACAGAAATTTTTACTGCTCAAGCTGCGGAAATGGGAAAAAGTGCAGAAATAGCAGAAGGGATTATAAAAGGAAAATTAGAAAAATTTAAAAAAGAAACTTGTTTGATTTCTCAACCTTGGATTAAAGACGACAGTAAAACGATTAAGGATTTGATAAATGAATATATTGCGAAAGTTGGAGAAAATATTTTAGTCAAAAAATTCGTAATTTATGAATTTTGAAATATTAGCAGGATCGCTTTTGGTAATAAGTTTTTTATTTCTTGTTTGGATTGTTTCAAAAAAAACTTCAGAATTAAAAAATTTACCGCCCAAAGAAAATATTATTCCTGTTAAAAAAATAAAAGAAAAAATCAAGCAAAAAGCAACGATTTATTGGAAAGGAGGGATTCCTAATTTTTATGATTTTTTACAAAAGACAATTCTTAAAATGAGAGAGTTTTTTATCAAGGCTGATAACAAAATGTTAAATTTGCTTTTAAGCTTAAAACAAAAAACCGATAAAAGCAAAACAGATTTTGATGACTACTGGAAGGATATCAAATCAACCTTACAAAACAAAGAAAAAAAGATAGAAACAAAAACAGACCAAGAACAATTTGAAAAACAAAAAAACAGAGAACAAGAAAAAGTAGAGCCAGAACAAAATCAAGATCAAGACAAAAATAAAGAAAACAATACGCCGGCATAGCTCAGTGGTAGAGCAACTGTTTTGTAAACAGTAGGTCGGGGGTTCGAATCCGTCTGCCGGCTCATGTGAAACACAAACCCGCTTTTGCGGGTTTTGTGTTTCACCGGCAGACGGATTCGAAGCCACAGGCGCGACGGCCGCCGAGGCCGGCCTGAGTGCAATTTCACCAGAAAAATTAGAAGGGCGAATCCGTCTGCCGTATAAATCAAAGCATCGAATCCATCTGTTATATAATTTGACCAATTATTTAAGCTATGTTATTTTATCAAAAGTTAATTGGTGGTTATTTTGAAAAAAACAAAAGCCATAGTCGTTGACTATGAAGATTGTTTGACAAAACCTTTTGCCGAACAAGGCATTGAAAAGTGTTGTGAAAAATTTGGAATAAGCCCAAAAAAAATTATTCCAATTATCAAAGATCCATTCTTAGAAGATTATCTTTCTCCGGAAATGGTGGCTGATTGTCATCAGATCTTTCGGAAAGAAATTGAAAACGCCAAGGCCAATTCAAGCGTGCTTGAATTGATGTGTTATTGTCAAAACAAAAATTATGAAATTTTTGTTTCGTCAAAAGGATTTGCTGACAGCATTGAAAAGGCATTGAAAAAGCCGGAATTTTCTTGCTTGAATGTTGTTCTGGTTTTTGGTCGAGAAGATGGAAATAAGCAAGAGCATCTTGAAAAAATCAGAAGGATTTATGATCCAGACGAGATTATTGTTTTTGGAGACGACCCCTCTGATTTTGAAAACAATGCTGAATTCAAAATCGCGTTGAATCTTAGTGGGAAAAATCAAGAAAGGTTTTTGCCCGGAACTGTTGATTTAATTATTAACAGCCCCTTAACCATTTCTCTGGCTAAAGATTTTATCCATTAAAAAATTATTGCAACAAAAAATTTGTTGCTTTTTTTATGGATTAATTTTCATTTTAAAGATAAAATAAAAACATAATAATATTTTTAAAATATGAAAAAAATTTTAAATTTATGTTTTTTAATTGAAAACAATAAAATTCTTTTAGGTTTGAAAAAAAGAGGTTGGGGCGAAGGGAGGTGGAATGGATTTGGAGGAAAAGTTGAACCAGGAGAAACAATCGAAGATTCGGCAAAAAGAGAAATCTTTGAAGAATGTGGAATTATGGCAGACAATCTTGAAAAAAAAGGAGTGTTAGAATTTACATATCTGGATACTGGAAAAATTATGGAAGTCCATATTTTTAAAATTTTAGGATATTCTGGAAATATAAAAGAAACTGAAGAAATGAAGCCACAATGGTTTGAAATCATTGATATCCCTTTTTCTCAAATGTGGCCTGATGATTTATATTGGCTTCCATTATTTTTAAAAGATAAAAAATTTGAAGGAGATTTTTTATTTAATAACATAAACACCATTAAAAGCCATAATTTAAACTTGAAAGAATAAAGCTGTTTAGCTAAAACAGCTTTTTAAAAAGGGTTGACAAATGATAAGTTCCAAGCTAACATTGTCTTTGTCTAAAATAGTTTTTTGAAAACTAAATAGTTAAATTTATTTTAACAGCAATCATCATATTTTAAGCATTAATAGTTTTAGGAATATCTAAAATCTATCGTAAGTTTTTTAGAGTTGTTCCGCTATTCTTTTTTTGAATTGAATTTCTCAATTTAATTTTTATTGAGAGTTTGATCCTAGCTCAGGATGAACGCTGG
>JBAZNB010000012.1:0-14857 GCA_041649435.1 Minisyncoccota bacterium
TTGGCAGAATCAGTGGCTGAATTCAAAGAAACCAAGACAAAGCCTGATAAGATGCCGACAATCGCAATAACTACTAAGAGCTCGATTAAGGTAAAAGCAATAAGACGCTTGGATTTCATTTGTTTAAATCAAATTATTTATCAATAATAAATTTTGCCATTTCTGCTAAACGAGTTGAATATCCCCACTCATTGTCATACCAAGCCATTATTTTAACCATATTTTTATTTACCATAGTTGATGGCAAGTCAACAACTGAAGAAAAATAATTTCCAATATAATCAGACGAAACAAGCAACTCTTCTGTGGCTCCTAAAATTCCGGAAAATCTTCCCGAGTCAGCTTTTTTCTTAAATAAATTATTAATTTCTTCAACGCTAGTTTCTCTTTTTAGCTCACAAACTAAATCAATTAATGACACTACTGGTGTTGGAACCCTAATGGCCACGCCATTAAGTTTTCCTTTTACAGAAGGAATAACCTTTCCAATTGCCTTAGCTGCTCCAGTGGTTGTGGGAATGATATTAGCGGCCGCTGTTCTTGCCCGGCGCAAATCTTTATGTGGCAAGTCAAGTACTCGTTGATCGTTAGTATAAGAATGAACTGTGGTCATAAATCCATTTACAATTCCTATTTCATCTTCTAATACTTTTACTACCGGCGCCAAACAATTTGTTGTACATGATCCCATATCAATAATAGATTCCCCTTTATATTTATCTTCGTTTATTCCTAAAATAAAAGAAGGAATTTCTTCAGATTTGGCTGGAGCGGAAATGATTACTTTTTTTGCTCCTGCTTGCAAATGCTTTGAGGCTCCTTCAAAATCAGTAAATAAACCTGTACATTCCAAAACAAGATCAATTTTCATTTCTTTCCAAGGAAGATTTGATGGATCTTTTTCAGAAAAAAGTTTTATTTTTTTCTTATCGATAATAATATTTTCTTTATTGAAATCAACTTCTCCGCCATAAATTCCATAAGCTGTATCATACTTAAAAAGATGGGCCAAAGTTTTTGGATCAGTCAAATCATTGATTGCCACAACATCTATGCCCTCAAGTTCATTTATTATTATTTTTAAAACAGTTCGGCCAATTCGACCAAAACCATTGATAGCTATTTTTTTCGCCATAGAGATTGAAATTATTTTTATTTTATTTAATTTTACTATTAAATTTTTATTTAAGCAATAATTTAATTGAAAAAGAGACGTTAGTCTCTTCTTTTTTCTTCTCACTCAACTTTTTTTTGGCTTTCGTTTCTCCATTGCTGATACCAGTTTGTGAACCGATAATGGACATAAAACAATCCCCAAATAGCACATCCTCCGATAAATATTATCGCGAAGATAAGGCAAGCCATTGCAATCGCCAAGCTGATTATTAACATTTAAATACCTACTTAAAAGTATAAACTATTTTAAATTATTGTCAATATTTCTAATCTTGGATTCCAAGTTTTTCAACTATTTTTTTTCGGTCAAAACCAACGATAAACTCCCCATCAATATCTAAAACAGGAATTGTTGCTTGATTTGTTTTAGAAATCATTTCTTCTTGAGCGTCTTTATCTTCCAAAACATTAACTACTTGAAATTCTATCCCTTTTTCTTCTAAAAATCTTTTTAATGTTTGGCAATATGGACAGATAGGTGTTGTAAATAATCTAATTTTCATTTGATATTTTATTGTTTTTTTAATAAATCCCTGATTTCGACAAGTAATTGAACTTCTTTTGAATCAGGAGCTGATTTTTCTTCTTGTTTTTCTTCTTTAACAACTTGTTCTTTTAATTTGGTAATTAATTTTATCATTAAAAAGATTGAAACAGCAATGATTAAAAAATCAACAATATTTTGGATAAAAGTTCCGATATTCATAACCACAGCTGCTCTTAAAACATTTTCCCCTTCCATTAAAGGACCGCGCAAAATTATTTTTAAATCATTAAAACTTGACCCTCCGGTAAGTAAAGCAGCCAAGGGCATAATAATATCAGCCACCAAAGAAGAAACTATTTTCCCAAAAGCCCCACCGATAATAACAGCTACAGCTAAATCAATGATGTTTCCTTTAACGGCAAACTCTTTAAACTCTTTAAAAAATTTTAACATATTTTTTATTTTTTTATTATTATTTTTAAAATAATTCTGATTCTATTTTTAATAAACGATTATACTTGCTTAATCGCTCCCCCCTGGCTGGAGCTCCCGACTTTATGCCATCTGCACCAATTCCCACAGCTAAATCTGCGATAAAGTCATCAATTGTTTCTCCAGAACGATGAGAAACTATAATTTGCCAATTATTATTTTTTGCTGTTTGTGCAGAATCAATTAATTCGGTAACTGTTCCAACTTGATTAGGTTTTAAAAGAGCAGCATTGCAAGCTTTTTTCTTGATTGCTTCTTTAATGTATTGTTTATTGCTAACTAAAAGATCATCTCCAATAATCATTATTCTTTTCCCTAATTTTTCAACAATTTTTATAAATCCTGGCCAATCATTCTCACTAAAAGGATCTTCAATTCCAATAATAGGATAATTATTAAGAAGATTTTCATAATAATCAACCAAATCATCCGAATCCATGATTCCCATTTTTGTCTTATAGCTTGCTGTCTTTTCTTCATAGAATTGCGAAGCAGCAACATCTAAATTAATATTTATCCTACCAGAATAATGAGCCCTTTCAATTGCTTCTTTAATCAAGCTTAAAGCTATATCAGGGTAATCAATAGCTGGAGCAAAGCCACCTTCATCGCCCACATTGATAGCTGAAGAAGAATATTTTTCTAATAATATTTTTTTTAATTTATAATAAACCTCTGATGCAATTCTAAGATTTTCAGCAAAACTTGAGCTATCGGGAACAATCATAAATTCTTGAAAATCCAATTGCGTGCCGGCATGGGCGCCACCGTTTAAAATATTAAAAAATCCTTTTGGTAAAAAAAGAGAATTTCTGTTTTGAGCAGCATCGGCAATATGTCGATAAAGCGGCAAGCCTCTAAAATTTGCTCCCGCACGGCAAATAGCCATTGAAACTGGCAAAATGGCATTGGCGCCAAGATTACTTTTGTTCGGTGTACCGTCAAGATCAATCATTATTTCGTCAATTTTTCTCTGCTCTACCACATTTAAACCAATTAATTTTGGAACAATTACTTCATTAATATTTTTTATAGCTTTTAAAACTCCTTTTCCGCCAAATCTTTCGCCGCCGTCCCTTAATTCAAGCGCCTCTCTTTCTCCAGTTGAAGCTCCGGAAGGAACACTGCTAACAAAAGCTCCTATTTTGGTGGTACATTCTACTTCGACAGTAGGATTACCCCGAGAATCTAAAATTTCGCGAGCAGTTATTGATTTAATAATAGCGTTTTCCATTTATTTTTTTTGTAAATATTTATAAGCGCTAATTGCCGCCTTAGCTCCATCACCAGCAGCACAAACTATTTGTTTAACCTGGCTATCAGTTACATCTCCAGCAGCAAAAACTCCGGGAGTTTTTGTGGTCATTGTTTTGTGATCAATTATAATTTCTTTTTTTTCATTTAAATCCACTAAGTCTTTTGCAAAAGAAGAGGCTGGACGCCAACCCGCTTGAACAAAAACTCCGCTTACTAATAAAGATTTTTCTTTGTTTTCGTTTTTATCAAAATAAACAATTTCTCTTACAAAATTGTCACCCTTTATTTCCTTTAATTCAGCCGAGGTTATTATTTTTATATTTTTTAAATCCAGGGCTTTTTCTTGATTTTCTTTATCCGCTCCAACCAAATCATTATATTCTAAAATATAAATATTATTCGCATAAATACTCATAAATAAACCCGCCTCAAATCCGGCATTTCCGCCTCCGATAATCGCAATATCTTTTCCTTGAAAAAGCGGTCCGTCGCAAGTGGTACAATAACTTACTCCTCGCCCGATAAATTCTTTTTCTCCAGGCACATTTAAATTTCTTGGTTGAGATCCAGAGGCTAAAATTAAAGAACGAGCTTCGATTATTTCGCCATTTTTCAAAATAATTTTAAAAATCTCATTATTTTTTTCCAAATCTAAAAATTCTTCGTTTTTTATTGGCACCTTTAAACGTTGAACCTGCGATTCCATTTTTTGAATTAAATCAAGCCCGGATATATTTTCAAAACCAGGATAATTTTCAATAGCCACAGCTTTTTGCGTCATTTGTCCGCCTAAGTTTTTTGCAATTAAAATTACACTCGCTCCTTGTCGGGCCGTATAAATTCCAGCTGTTAATCCAGCCGGGCCAGCACCTAAAATGGCAACATCATATATCATTTATTGTTTTGCTTTAAAAATCTTCTTACTTGTTCTCCGTATTCCGGATGCTTTAAAACTAGGGTTATAAAAGATTCTAACCAAAGAGATTTATTTCCACATTCTAGCCAATCGCCCTTTATTTCATATCCATAAAAAGGCTTTCCTTCTTCGGCCATCTTACCTAAAACCTGACCAATACAATAATCATCTTTCATCATTGATTTATGTTCGCCTAAATAATCAAAAACGTCTGGAGTTAAAATTAATCGGCCAACAAAGGCCAAATTAGAAGGAGCTTGCCCTGGTTTTGGCTTTTGAACCATTTTTTTAATTTTATAAAAACTATTGGCTACTTTTTCTACTTCCACCACGCCGTATTTTGATAACTTTTCTTCAGGAAGAGCCTTTAGAGCCATAATCGGCCTTTGGCAAGTTTTGAATACTTCAATCATTTGCGCTAAAGCAGGAACATCCGAATCAATAACATCATCGCAAAAACTGATCGCACAAGCATCGTTTTTTACAAAATCTTTTGCTTTATAAATAGCGTCTGCATTTCCATGAGGAGTTCTTTGCAAGGCAGTAGAAAAATTAATTTTTCCAAAAATATGTTCTAATTGTTTTAAGGCTTTTAATTCTTCAATCTTATTATTTTCTTCCAGCCTTTTTTCTAAGGCTTCGTCTTTTTTAAAATAATTTAAAACTTCTTTCTGCCCCGGCCTGATAATAAATTGGATTTTTTCAATTCCAGACAAATAAGCTTCTTCGGCGTTATAATGAACCAAAGGCTTGTCAGCCAAAGGAATCAGTTCTTTTGAAACTGCCTTAGAAATAGGTAAAAACCTGGTAGCTAATCCAGCTATAGGAAAAATAGCTTTTTTAACTTCATTTTTCATAACTTTTATTTTTTATTATCTTTTCTTAAAAAAGCAGGAATTTCAAAAATCTTTTCATCTTCCTCTTCTTTTTCAATAGCCCGACGCTCGGCCTCCTTAGCTTCTAGGGCATTTCTTCTAATATCTTTTTCTTCTTCAACTTGATCTTGTTTTTTATTTATATCTTGTTTTTTTATAATTTCAATAGGCTTTTCGCTTAATTGGGAACGGTTGCCTGTTTTTTCTGATTTTTCTAAAATTTCTTTTTTTGTTAAAATTTGTTTTTGATTTTTTGATTTCTTTTTCCCTCGGCCAGTTAAAATATTTTTTTCATTTTTTTCCTGATTGATTGTTGCCAAAATAGTTACTTTGATTTCGTTTTTCATTTTTGGATTTTGGTTAATTCCAAAAATTATTTTTGCATTTGGGGATAATTCATTTATTTTATCACTAATTTGCGCCAAAATTTGCAAAGAAAGATCTTTTGACCCTTCAATATTAAACATTATATTTTCTGCATTGCTAAATTGAGAATCTAAAATCGGATTTTTAAAGATTGATTTAATAAACTCATCAATATTCTGATTTGTTTTTCCTTTGACTACGTTTAAATAGGCTAATTTTTTCTTGCCCTCTAAAATTGTCTTAATATCTGCCCAGTCAATATTAATCAGGCCAGGAGAATATATCGCCCGCAATAATCCGTCTAAAGAATTGGCCAATTGGCTATTTAAAAGGTTCAAAGAATCAGTAAAAGATATTTCTTCTTTTACCAAGCCAAAGATTTTTTCATTTGGCAAAATCATATAGGCGTTAAAATATTCTTTCATTTTTTCTAGGGCCTTCAAAGAATCGTCCATTTTCTTTTTGCCCTCGAAAACAAAAGGCATGGTAAATATTCCCAGCACCGGAATACCCAAATCATTAATCGCCTTAGAAAAAACCGGCGAAGATCCTGTTCCTGTTCCTCCACCCAAAGAAGAAATAACAACATATAGGTCACGATCTTCTGATAATAAGTTTTTTATCTTTTCGTAATCTTCCCGAGCTGCCCTTTCTCCTAATTCCACATCTCGACCTGTGCCCAGGCCTCGAGTTAATTTTTGGCCAAAAGAAAAAGTCTTGATATTTTTAGTTAATGAATTAAGAGCTTGGTTGTCTGTGTTAACAGCTAAAAAATCTATTTTTTGAGAAGAAAAATCTTTAAGTTTCTTGCTTAATTCGGAAACAATATTGCTTCCACCACCACCAATACCAACAATTCTAATTCTTATTTTTTTAGCATTGTCAAAATTTTCGTCGTGCGTTTTCGAATTTTTATTCACTGTTTTTTTTGCTACTTTTGTTTTTTTTAATTTTGGCTTTGCTTTTTTAAAACCAACTGATTTTTTTATCGGCTTTTTAAAAAGAGATTTCTTTTTTGGGGACAAAATATTTTTTGATTTTGATTTTAAAATTTTCTTTTTCATTTTCAAATAAATTATTAGACAAAATTATTTTAAACTAAGCTTATTTTTCATGTTTTTAAAATTTTCTTGGGTTGGCTTGCTAATCGGCTTCATTCCTTGGCCAGTAAAATTAATATTATCCCCTGGATTTCGAGGAATAAGGTGTAAATGAAAATGAGGCACTACCTGTTCGGCTATCGCTCCGTTTGCCTGATACAAGTTCACACCTTCGCCAATACCTTGTTTTTTTATTTTTTGAGAAATTTTTTGCGCCACAGAAATTATTTTTGATAAATATTCTTCTTCGCATTCAAATATATTTTCAAAATGCTTTTTGGGAATAATTAAAGTGTGGCCTGGCGCAACTGGATTAATATCTAAAAAAGAAAGCACAAAATCGTCTTCATAAATCTTGAAACAAGGAATTTCCTGATTGATTATTTTGCAAAAAATACAATCCATATTGTTTAAAAACATTATAGCCCAAAAATAAAAAAATCGCCAATTTTTATTTTTGAATAATTCCCCCTCCCAAAACTTCGTTTTTTTGATAAAAAACAGCAGATTGGCCGACTGCAACAGCAAAAGCAGGCTGGAAAAGTTTGATTTTAAATGTTTTT
Organism: Minisyncoccota bacterium; assembly: GCA_041649435.1. GTDB lineage: Bacteria > Patescibacteriota > Minisyncoccia > Minisyncoccales > Minisyncoccaceae > UBA6220. The sequence goes on from JBAZNB010000012.1 coordinate 7,233, forward strand.
TTCAATGGCTGGATTTGACAATCAAAAAAATTCGATCCAGATCTAATTTTTACTTTCGCTTTAATTGGTTTTTCTAATTTCCGAAAACTAACCCATTTAGAATTTTTAATTTCAAATTCTTGAGAAAAAATCTGTTCTTTTTTTCCAGCCTTTACTTCATTACGCTTAGAATTAAGAGAAGCGACGTAATAAGGTTCTTTTAATCCTCCAATATTTAAACCTTTGCGTTGGCCGACAGTAAAATTAATCAAGCCTTGATGATTGCCGATAATTTTGCCTTCAAAATCAATTATTTTTCCAGGCTTTAATCCTTTTTTCCCGATAATTTTTCCATAGTTTCCATCTCTAACAAAATCTTGGCTTTCTTTTTTTTGAAGCAATTCTTGCAATCCAAAATTTTTAGCCATTTTTTTAACTTGTTTCTTGGTGTATTCTCCTAAAGGAAATTTAATTTTTTTTAATTGGGATTGGCTTAAACGATAAAGAAAATAAGACTGGTCTTTTTTTTGATCTTTGCCTTGAAGAAGTAGATATCTTTTCTTTTGATTATCGTATTTAATTTGAGCATAATGGCCAGTAGCAAAATAATCAAATTTAATTCCAGATTTTATAATTTTATCAAACAAATATCCGAATTTTATTTTTTGATTACAAATTACGCAAGGATTAGGAGTTCGTCCTGCCAAATATTCTTTTTGAAAATATTTTAAAACATATTTTTCAAACTCGCTTGATAAATCAAAAATATAATGTTTAATACCTAAAATCTTTGCGATTTTTTTTGCTAAAGAAAAATTATCTTTTTCGCTTAATCCAAAACAGGTATTTTCCCCTAATTTGGCAGTTTTTTTATTGCCCATTTTGATAGTAACGCCAATAACATCGTATCCTTGTTTTTTCAAAATTCCAGCAGAAATCGCCGAGTCTATTCCCCCGCTTAAACCAACAATAATTGTTTTTTTAATTTCTTTTTTCATAATCAAGCTCGGCCATAATCATCTTCATGGCGAATAATATCTCTTTCTCGAGGACGGCCAAAAGCAATTTCTAAAATATAAGAATTTTTTAAACCAGCCAAACGATGCTTTTCTTGTTTGCCAATCTTGATAATTCCGCCAATACCAAAAGTTTGATTTTTATTTCCCACCACTGTATCAATTTTTCCCTTTAAAACTGCCCAAATTTCTGATCGGTTTTCATGGCTTTGCAAACTTAAACGAGCTCCTTTATTGACAAAGATTATTTTAATCCAAAGCTTTTCTTTTTTTTCGAGGATACGATACCATCCCCAAGGACGATTAACTTTTTCGTATTTCATGGATAAGAAACATTATATCATTTTATTTATAAAAAAAATACCCTAAAAAATGTTAAAAATCAAGACAAAAAAATATTTAGAATCTAAATTCTAAATATCCTTTTTATAATATTTTAAATATTTTTTAAATTACGGATGAAGAAAACGAAGAATAACAACTCCTGATCCGCCATTTCCTCCTGGAAGACTAAGATTTTCATCAGTAGCTCCTCCGCCACCACCAAGGCCATTTACCCCATTCTCTCCTTTTGCTGTAGACATATGTCCTCGCCCTCCACCACCAAGACCACCAAGAGAATCAGCCATTCCTGCTCCTCCGCCACCAGCATAATAAATTGTGCTTCCTGTTATGCTTGATTGAACTCCATCTCCTCCTGGAGCAGCTGTTCCTTGGGCTGGACTAACATGTCCTGCTTCACCAGCGCCACCACCACCCGCTCCAATAAATTGTCCTGTACTGCCTCCTCCATTATGTCCTTGCCCAGCAATGCCAGTACCGCCAGCGGCAACAAACCTATCAGCAGATCCACCGCCAGATCCTCCAGCAGCACCAGCGCAAGTATCTCCTCCTCCACCCGCACCGCCACCAGTAGCAGTAATAGTGCTAAATATAGAATTTCCTCCATTTCCACCCCTATGACAAGAAGAACTGGTGTTTGCATCTCCAGCTCCACCTGCTCCAACAGCAATACTATGTTCAGTTCCGCCAACAACTGAAAAATCTGGAGCGGTTAAAAGCCCACCAGCTCCACCTCCACCGCCATGGCGAGCTCCACCTCCACCGCCACCAGCAACAACTAAATATTCTAAAGAAGACACTCCTGATGGAACTGTCCAAGTTAAAGAGCCAGGCGCAGAAGAATATGTAAAACTATAAATAATATATGAACCATCTGTTGTTTCGGTACAAGTCAATCCTCCTTCTGAAATGCATGTGCTTATATATTCAATTTCTTGAGTTTCAGCATATCCAGTTTCGGGATTATATGAATACGTATCAGTATCAGATAAAATTGTTGAAACAGTAAAACTAGTTCCATCGTCAGAAGAATAGGTGTAATAAGTATTGTTTGGACCAGTGATTGAAGCAGCTGAACCAAGAGCATTGTTTACAGTTTCCGAACAAGTTGAGCCAATGGCACAGGTTTCAATGGGATAAGTTGGATTGGAAGTATTGTAAACCAACAAAGCTTTGACAATCTGGGATAAATCGGATTTGCGTCTGGCGTCAGTGGCTTGATTGGTGGCTGAATTCAAAGAAACCAAGACAAAGCCTGAAAGAATGCCAACAATAGCAATAACTACTAAGAGCTCGATTAGAGTAAAAGCAATAAGGCGCTTGGATTTCATTTGTTTAAATTATAATTTTTATATTATTAAAAATATTATATCAAAAAATTGAAAAAATAGGAAACATTTAAAAGAATAAAAAAATTTGGAAGTTTTGCTTCCAAATATTTAACTATTGATAAAATTAATTATCGTTTTTATCACGTCTTCATCAATGATAATAGCGCGATGACCGAGAAGCGGAAATTTTTCCAAGCGCTCGGCGTATTCTAATGGCACAAAAACATTGCGGGCTAAAAAAATTTGAGAAAATTTTCCTTGAATTTCAAGCAGCTTGTTAAAATTCGGAATATTGTCCTCTTTTATATCTTTCATAAAAGAACTTTCTTTTATGGTGTCCCTCATCGCTGCTCGCCAGATTGGATATCTTTTTACAAAGAGTAAAAGTTTCCACCAAGAAACTCCTGCATTCGGCCCTTCAACGAATACAATCGGACCTGAAAATTCTCGATTATATTTCCAAGAACCTCTTACTACCAAGGTTCCCATTGAATGAGCAATAATTGCTTGCGGATCAACGCATGCAATTTGGTCTGCTAATCGACGCGAATAAGCGTTGATTGATTCGTTACAAGCTCCGTGATAGCAATCAGCCATCATAATCTTCCAGTCATATTGGCTAAAAATTTTTTCTACTTTCTTAGCATATAACTGTGCCTTTTTTACGTCTTTTGCTCCTTTTAAGAAGCCTGGGACGAATAGCGCTGTTTTCATCAACAACAACCTCAAAATAAATTGTAAAGGAAATCTATATTATATTATAGAATATATATAATATTATGTCAATAAAACAATGCTCAGCACCCCCACCAGCTGGCGGAGCGCCTGCGCGTTCGAATCCAAATCTAGACCACATGCTTTCCAATTAAAATCACCCTGAAATAGGATGATTTATTTGGATTGGCTGCGGGACTTGGATTCGCCCTCGTCGTTGATTTCTGTTGAAATCGCGCTCGGGCCCCGCTCGGCCTCGTCAGGCCTGCACGTTCGAATCCAAATCTAGACCACATGCTTTCCAATTAAAATCACCCTGAAATAGGATGATTTATTTGGATTGGCTGCGGGACTTGGATTCGCCCTCGTCGTTGATTTCTGTTGAAATCGCGCTCGGGCCCCGCTCGGCCTCGTCAGGCCTGCACGTTCGAATCCAAATCTAGACCACATGCTTTCCAATTAAAATCACCCTGAAATAGGATGATTTATTTGGATTGGCTGCGGGACTTGGATTCGAACCAAGATTGACGGATTCAGAGTCCGTAGTCCTACCATTAGACGATCCCGCAAATAAGCGCCAGATTTTATTCTTGGCGCCAAACAAACAAAAAGAATAATTAATCCTTAAGATATCTTCTAACAGCAAAATAGCTTGAAAGCAAGCCCAAGCCAGCACCAATAAAAATTTGCGCCAAGAAAATAAATAAAATATTAGAAATAAAAAATTGAAAAGGATTATAGCCCATGAAAAAATTCTGAAACGAAGATTGAAAAGCAAATAAACTTTCCAAGAATAAAATAAAACATAAAAAAGCTGCCGATAGGCCACATAAAAATCCTTGGACTAAAAATGGTCCGCGAACCAAACTATTTTTTGCTCCCACTAAATGCATAATTTCTATTTCTTCTTTTTGGGAATATATGCTTAAGCGAGAAGTATTATAAGTAACAATTAAAGCGATTAAACTTAAAAACAAAGTCAGAGCCATTCCCATTCTGTTCATTCCTTTGGCCAAATCATTAAGCCTTTCGATTGCAAAAGCTCTTTGATAATCATCTACCTCATAAACAATATCTTTAAATTCTTCTTTTTTAAAATAATCGGAAATAATTTTATAATTCAAAGGGTCTTTTGCTTGAATAACTAGGGCTGGTAAAAAAGGATTGCTGCCAATGGCTTCTAAAGTTTGAGCATAGCTATCGTCTTGATGCTCATTACTAAAATTTGTATATGCTTCTTCCGAAGAAACATAATCTGCTTTTTTAACTTCTGGTAATTTTATTACTTCTTCTCTTATTTCCAAAATTTTGTCTCGAGAAATTTGATCATTAAAATAAATTGAGATGTCCATTTTATCTTTTATTTTGTCGGTCATAAATCCAATCCCACCATTACCGATAATTAACACAGTGCCCAAAACCACAGTAATAAAAATAACCAAAGCGGTCGCAAAAGATAAAAAACCCTGACGCCATAAATAATTCCACCCATTTTTGAATAACTTTATAACAGATAGTTTTTTTGCCATTTCTTGTTTTTTTGCCATTTAAAATTATGGCGATAAAATTGATTATAAAAAGTAAACCCCTTCTTCTTCATCGCGAACAATTCCTCCATCTTTCAAAGTAATAACTCTTTTCTTTAAAGAATTAACCACTTCTTTATCGTGGGTTGAAAGAATAACAGTTGATCCTGCTTCATTAATTTTTAAAAGTATTTTAATAATATCTCTCGTATTATACGGATCTAAATTACCAGTTGGTTCATCGGCTAAAATTACTTCTGGTCGATGAATTAGGGCTCGAGCAATTGAAACCCGTTGTTGTTCTCCGCCTGAAAGTTCATTTGGGAAACAAGCAATTCTATTTTCCAAACCAACCAATTCAATCACTTGCATTACTTCGTCTTTAATTTTTTTCTCATTATAATCAAGAGTTTCCAAGGCGAAAGAAATATTTTCAAAAACAGTTTTATAAGATAAAAGTTTAAAATCCTGGAAGATAAATCCTATTTTTTGTCTGATTAAATAAGCTTCGCTTTTTTTTACCATTGATAAATCTTTTTTATCGAATAAAACTCGGCCGCTTGTTGGCTTTTCTTCACAAGAAATTAATTTTAAAATAGTGGTTTTTCCAGCTCCAGAACGACCGCAAAGAATTACAAATTCCCCATCTTTTATTTTAAAAGAAACATCTTTTAAGGCAGGCTTTGCGCCCTTGGCTAAATTAAGATAATAATTTTTATTTACTTTTTCAAATTCAATCATAGTTTAAAATTTTAAATTATTTAATCGGCTTGATTTCTGCCTCAATAAAAGCATCTAAATTTCCGTTTAAAACACTTTCTGGATCAGTGCTTTCTGTTTCTGTTCTTAAATCTTTTACTAATTTATAGGGATGTAAAACATAAGATCTGATTTGATTTCCCCAGCTGGCGCTAATTTTGTCGCCCTTTATCCCTTTTATTTCTTTTTGTTTTTTTTCTTCCTCGTACTGATAAAGCTTTCCGGCTAAAATCGCCATTGCCTTATCTTTATTTTTTCCTTGAAGCCTTTCTGACTGACAGGTAGCCACGATTCCGGTTGGCAAATGGGTTAATCGAACTGCTGATTCCCTTTTATTCACATATTGCCCTCCTGGGCCTGATGATTTATAAAAATCAATTTTTAAATCTTCAAATTTTATTTCCACTTCATTATTATCTGCTAAATCTGGCAAAACTTCAACCAAAACAAAAGAAGTGTGTCTTAATTTTTGGGCAGAAAAAGGAGATATTCTTACCAAACGATGAACTCCGGTTTCTTTTTTTAAAAAACCGTAAGCATATTTTCCTTTAACTTCTATGGTCGCTGATTTTATTCCCTGTTTCGCTTCGCCCCCACCCTCTTCTCCAAAAGATTCATCAATAATTATCATTTTAAATTCTTTTCGTTCGCAATATTTTTGATACATTCTTAAAAGCATGGCCGCCCAATCTTCCGCATCTTGCCCGCCTGCACCAACATAAACAGAAAGGATGGCGTTGCCTTGATCATGTTTTCCACTAAAACTTGATTGAAATTCTTTATCTTTTATTTTTTTTTCCAAAACCTTCAAACGAAAAGATATTTCTTTCATTAAATCTTCTGATTCTTCTATTTTTAAAAATTCCGCAATATCGTTTATCTCTTTTTTTATTTGTTCAAAAAAGTTTATCTCTTCATCAATTTCAGATAATTCTTGAGATATTTTTATTGCCTCAACTTGATTATTCCAAAACGCAGAATCTTCTGTTTGTTTTTTAAGAATTGATTGTTTTTCTTTTTTTCCGTTTAAGTCAAAGACAGCCCTCTAGAAAGAGGGCTTGGTTTTTAATTGTTTCTAATTTTTTTTCAACTTCGTTCATAAATTGATTATAACAAATAAAAAAACCTGAATCAAGAATCCATGTTTTTTAAGTTTTAATTATTTTGTTCAGCTCCAAACGATGAAGTCGGCTCAGAAGCATATTTCCGAACAAAAACCCAATCTAAATAACTATTGTCATTTACCGCATAAGATCCATAAAAATAAGCCGCAGCATTTCCGGTATATGATCCGCTTCTAGTTGTTAATGTTGATCCATTAACCGACAAAATTGAGTTTCCGCTTCCAGCTCGAATTACTTCCGCTCTTATATATATATTTCTATAATTAGTAGAAAGCGTAACATAAGATGCTCCGCCAGCCGTACCCTCATGAGCGTTTCCGTTATAAGCAAATAAAGAATAACTTGTATTCTGCCAAGAATTCCATAAGGCTATATCGTTGCCAGTAGACTCAGAATCAGAAAAACCAAACAAATATTGAGTATAAGAAGCAGAGCCAAGCTTTACTCTTCCAATAATAGAATAATTTTCTCCATATAAAGATTGCGATTGAATTGAAGACATGGTATCGCCACCGGTATTAACCTGTCTTAATTCTCCGCCTGATTCGCTATTATTCGGACCGCTCGTGGTCCACTTACTATTGTTAATAGTGCCATCATTAAAATCATCAAAGAACTCAAAGGTATTATCCCCATTAGAAGCTGTGGTCGCTGAGGCGTTGCCATAATACATATAAATGGTGTTGTCTCCAGAAGCAAGGCTTGGAATTTTAACCCAGATCGTGGCAGTGGTGGAATCTGTTTTTGATTCTAGCCAATAGCTTAGTTCGGTGGTGCCATCTGATGAAGTGAAGCGGAGATCGTCAAAATCAGGTTGCATGTCAGTATCATAAG